>DASPZU010000047.1:0-91067 GCA_035636095.1 Thermoanaerobaculia bacterium | reverse complement strand
TGGTGTGGCCATGGCGGGAGCTCACACTTCGGCACGGGCCATCGCGTCGGCTGTGGCGAATGCGACCGGCCGCTGTACATTAACGAGAAACAGCTTCTGGTCGAGCGCCGGCGCTACGATCGCGTTCCATTACCGCAACCGGTTCGGACGAATCTCGGAGCTTCGCCGGCGTACGTGATTGACGCTTCCATCACCGGTCTGGGCGTCGTGCAGCATACGGCGCCGAACGTGGGTGCGTCGTGCAAGCTGATGTTCCAATCCGATTTCGGATCGATCACGCTGCAATGCGAGATTGTTCGCGCGAACTCCGGCAATGACGGCACGTATCAGACCGGTTTGCGAATCGTGGCAGCCGACGACGACTCCGAATCGCGCCTCCGAATGCTGGTGATGGCGCTGGCAGTGCCGTTGACCGCAAACTCCACCGGCCACTAAGCGGCGGCGGGGTGATCGGACGTGATCCGTCCGTCGCGGATCTCAACCACCCGGCTGGCGCGCCGCGCCAGCGCCGGATCGTGCGTGATGATGATCAGCGTGCTTCCCTGTTTCCACAGATCGCTGAAGATCGACATGATGTCGCTGCCGGACGTCGAATCGAGATTGCCGGTGGGCTCGTCGGCCAGGACGATGTCGGGAGTCATGGCCAGTGCGCGCGCGATCGCGACGCGCTGCATCTGACCGCCAGATAGCTCGGTCGGCTTGTGATCGACGCGGTCACCAAGGCCCACGCGATCGAGCAACTCCTTCGATCGGGCGCGGCGCTCGGCCGGCCGCATTCCGCCGAACATCATCGGCATCTCGACGTTCTCGAGCGCCGAGATGTGCGGCAGCAGATTGAAGTTTTGAAAGACGAAGCCGACGCGCTTGTTCCGGATCTCGGCCAGTGTGTCGCGCGAGACACCGGCGACTTTTTGTCCGCCCAGCGCGTATTCGCCGGAGGTCGGCGTGTCGAGGCAGCCGATGAGATTCATGAGCGTCGATTTGCCGGAGCCGGAAGGGCCGACGATGGCGACCATCTCGGCTTTGTGAATCTGCAGATCGACGCCCTTCAGCGCCTCGACTTTCACCTTGCCGGTGTCGTAGACCTTGCGGATCTCCGACATGCTGATGATTGTTCCGTTGCCGTTGGTCCCCATGCAGTCTCCTATTCGTACCGCAGCGTCGCTGCCGGATCGACCGAGGCCGCCCGTCGCGCCGGGAAGTAGCCCGCCAGCAAGCCGATCACGCCGAGAATTACCGAGGTGATGATGCCGATCTGCGGCGAGAGCGTCGGCCGCCCGAGAAACGACATCACTCTGTTGTTTTCGATTGGGATGAAGCTGGTGAGCGACACCAGCACATTCGCGATGGTGATGCCGAGCGCGCCGCCGATGAAGGTATAGACGACCGCTTCCAGAACGAACGGCATGATGATCCACCGCCGCCTCGCGCCCAGCGCCATCTTGACGCCGATTTCGCGCGTCCGTTCTTTCACGACCGCGTACATGATGTTCGCGACGCCGACCCCTCCGATGAGAAGCGTGAGCGCGCCGACGATTCCGAGGAAAAGCTGGATTCCGATCAGAATGTTCTTGGTGACCTGCGAGCTCTTCACCATGTCCCAGGTAGCGAGCGCGCGATCGTCGGTCGGGTCGTAGCCATACTTCGGTCCGAGGACTTGATTCAGCTTCTTCAGCGCCCCCTTCATGTCCTCCGGGCGCTGCGTCTCGATGACCAGATTGTTCAATCGTTCACGGCCGAACTGGGCGCGGAAAGTCGTGATTGGAATGACGGCGTGATTCGCGTCGGGCCCGCCGTAAACGCCCATCTGTGTTTTCTTCTGCATCACGCCGATGACCGTGTACGGCGCGTTGTTGACAAGCAATGTTTTCCCGACTGGCGGCTCGTCGCCGAAGATGTCTTTGGCCATGTCGTTGCCGAGAAACACCACTCGGCGTCGATTGATCTCGTCGTCAGGTCCGAAAAATCGTCCACCCGCCTGCGGATAATGCTTGCGATCTTCGCCGTAGACGAAATTGGTTCCGATGACGCGGCCATTGACGGTCTTCCGACCGTACATGATGGCCGTCCGCCACGACACGATCTCGCCGTGCACCGCAGCCAGTTCGGGCATGCGCTGGCGGATGAAGTCGAGATCGTCGATGCGAAGCCGAATCTGGCGGCCGGGCGGCAGGCCTTTCCACGCTTTGGTCGTGACGGCTGGCCACATGACGGCCAGGTTCTCGCCGGTCGACCTGCGGTTCTTATCGAGCTGACGTTTGAGTCCTTCACCGAACGCGAGCAGGAGAAGAATCGCGACCGTACCCCACGCGATCGCGGCGATGGTGAGATAGGCGCGCTTTTTCTGCAGCCGCGAAGAGCTTGCAAAAAGATTCAGGATGACGTGCCAGTCGCGCTTCATGTGCACTCAGCGGGCCTCATAACTTCATCGCCACCACGGGATCGAGCTGCGATGCCTCGCGCGCAGGAAAATAGCCCGCCACCAGGCCGACGACGCCCAGTGCGACCGCGGTCAGCACTGCCACCAGCGGCGAAACAACCGGATCGCCCACGTACTCTGTGAATCCCAGCTTCGGGAAAACGGCGCAAACCGCGAGCGAGATCGCGAACCCGATCGCGCCACCGATGAAGGTGACCAGCAGAGTCTCCAGCAAGAATTGGGTGAGGATCCAGCTCTGCTTGGCGCCGAGGGCCATCTTGATGCCGATCTCGCGGGTGCGCTCTTCGACCACCACGTTCATGATGTTCGAGACACCGATACCGCCGACGATCAGCGTGAGGACGCCGATGATTCCGAGAAATGAATTGAAGGCCAGCATGAAGACGTCGAAGAATTGAAACTGCTCCGTGGTGTCCCACATCGAAAGCGCTTCTTTGTCCTTGGCATCAAAGCGCAAACGTTTTCCCATGGCAGCGCTGACGCGTTTGATGAGCTCCTTGGTGTCGGTCGCCGATTCGGCGCGGAAGACGAAGTTCGAAACGTACTTCTCGCCGGTGAGCGCCCGATAGGTCGTCGACGGAATGAACATCTTGCCGCTGTCGGGTCCGCTGTAGCTGGAATCCTGATCTTTTTTCTGCAGCACACCGATGACTAGAAACGGCGACTGATTGATACGCGTGATCTTTCCGACGGCCGGACTGTCGCCGAAGATGTCGGTGGCCAGCTTGTCGCCGAGAAAGACGACGCGGCGCTGTTCCTTGACGTCGATGGCATCGATGAACCGTCCGCCAGACTGCGGAATCTGATTGCGCATGTC
The DNA here is from genome assembly GCA_035636095.1 of Thermoanaerobaculia bacterium. Classification (GTDB taxonomy): domain Bacteria; phylum Acidobacteriota; class Thermoanaerobaculia; order Gp7-AA8; family Gp7-AA8; genus Gp7-AA10. The sequence continues at coordinate 87,810 of DASPZU010000047.1, read as the reverse complement.
GCCGAATTCGGCCGCCACACCGGAGGTGTCGACCGACATCGTCTTGGTTCCGTACGTGATGCGCATGTTGGTCGAATACTCGGGCGAGAGCGCTCTCAGACCGGCGACATTGCCTCGCACGACCCTGAGATCGTCGTCGCGAATGCGGATCCGTCGTCCCTTGCCGAGCCCTTCGTGCGGAATCGATGTCAGCCCCGGCCAGGCGATCACGATGCGGTCGCCGAGGCCGGCCGTCGATTTCACCAGCTGCTTGTGCAGGCCGGTGCCGAAGGCCAGCATGAGGCTGATCGCGACCGTTCCCCACACGATCCCGAAGACGGTGAGGAACGTGCGGAGCTTCTCACTCTTCACGTCGCGGATGAGTTGTTTGAAAACGTCCTTGAGGGTGACCATCGACCTAGGAGATTTCTTTTGGCGGCCTCTCGATGACGCGATCGCCTTTCTTCAGGCCGGACACGACCTCCACGCTCAAGCCGTCCGAAATGCCGGTTTTGATCTCGACTTTCTTGCCCGCTGCTTTTGGATCGCCGCCGGACAACTCAACGGTCGCTTTCTTTCCACCATCCTCGAAAGTCACCAGGCGCTCCGGAATCACGAGCACGTCCTTCTTCTCGCGGATGATCACGTCGGCGTTTGCGGAGTAGCCGGCGCGGAGTGTGATCTTGTTGGCAGGGTCGAGCTCGACTTCGACGTCGAACAGCGTCGCACCCTCCTTCTGCTGCGCCTGAGGCGCGATGCGCGAGACGCGGCCGGTGACGACATCGGTGGGCAGCGCGCCGACCTTGATCCGCGTTGTCATTCCGACCGAGAGCTTGCCGACGTCGATCTCGTCGACGGTCCCCTTGAAGATGAGATCGCGCATGTCGGCGACCGTGGCCATCTCCGTACCCGGCTGATAGGAAGTCAGAGGAACGATCGGATCGCCGGGGTTGACCGCGCGGGTGAGGATCGTTCCGGCGGCCGGTGCGCGAATGATCGACTCGGTCCCGGTGAGCGTCAGCCTTCCTTTGCGCGTGAGATCGCGATTCTGTTGCGCCCTTCTTAGCGCGACGCGAGCCAGCTCGTACGCTTCTTTCTTCTGATCGAGATCGGATTTCGGGAGGACGCCGGACCGCGAGAGCTCCTGCGCGCGCTTGTAGTCGGTTTCGGCCCGGCGGAACGAAGCCTCGGCGGAATCAACCTGGCGGTCGACTTCAGTGACTTCGAGCGGTGTCGGATCGGGTCCGATCTCGAAGAGCGGATCGCCGGCCTTGACCGTATCGCCGACCTGGATCAGGGCACGCCGCACGATTCCGGAGATCTTCGACTTGACCTGGAACTTTTGACGCGGCTGAATCTGCCCGACCGCGACCGCTTTTTCCACGATCGATCCGGTTGTGACGTCGACGAGCTTTGGGCCGTCGTTGCCCTTCTTTCCGCTGCGAGACAGTGCGTAGACAGCTGCGCTCGCGCCGGCAATGACGAGCAAAAACAGCAATGTTTTCCAGAGCTTCCGCATTTGGAGGTCTCCTGCCCACCTCAGTACGAAGGATTGGACGATTAGTTTGGTATTACGTTAGGGCGAGACACCAGAAAACCTTGGGATTGATTGGAATAGTCCGGCAAGATACGCATTTATCGTTGTTACTTTTACGAGGAGTCGGACATCATCACCGTAGACCAGCTTCCTGATAGCCGGCGGGCGATTCTGCTCGCCCTTAAGCGGCAAGGAGCATCGACGATTGCGCAACTCGCCGAGGAACTGCAGTTGACCGGCGAGGCCGTCCGCCAACAGCTTCTGCAGTTGCAGCGCGAAGGCTGGATCGAAGCGAAAGTCACGCGCTCGAGCGAGCGCGGCCGCACGGGCCGCCCGGCCACGAGCTACAACCTCACTGACGCCGGCGACCACCTCTTCCCGAAGCAGTACGACGCGCTCAACGTCGCGATGATCGACGCGATCTCGGAGGTGCTTGGTCCGGAGGCACTGAAGCGCGTCCTCGAGAAGATGTCCAATGCCAAGATCACCCTCTTCGAATCCCTCGGCGCCCTGCCGCTTCCGGAGCGATTGGTCGTTTTGAAGGATTGGTATCTGAAGGACGATGCACATATGTCGGTCGAGCAGGTGGAAGGCGGCTATCGCCTCATCGAGCGAAACTGTCCGTTCATCAATACCGCCATGAATCGTCCTGCGCTGTGCAGCATCTCCGTGAATGCGCTGACCAAGGTTTTGGGCTTCCGCGTCGCGCGTGAAGAGAAGTTTCAGAACGGGGATGGACGCTGCATCTTCCGCGTCTACGCCGACGAGCCCGTCGATCCGGCGACGATGGAGTTCCGGCTCGAATCGGAGATGTGACTATATCTTCGCGATCCACACCGTCTTGATGTTCACGAACTCGCGGATTCCGTGAACGCCGAGCTCCCGTCCAAAACCTGAATGTTTCACGCCGCCGAATGGCACACGGTGGTCTGACGCCACCATGGCATTGACGAAAACCTGGCCTGACTCGATGCCGTCGATGAAGCGCGCCGCTTCGACACGATCGTGAGTCCAGACGCTGGCGCCGAGGCCGAAAGGGGTGGCGTTGGCGACGGCGATGGCTTCTTCGGCATCCTTGACACGAAAGATCGCTGCCACCGGCCCGAAAGTCTCCTCGCAGGCTGCAGGAGCGGAGCGAGGGACGTTGGTGAGGACGGTCGGAGCGTAGAAGTTTCCGCGCTCACCGATGCGCTTCCCGCCGGCGATGATCTTCGCGCCCGCCGCGACCGAGCGATCGACCTGGCTGGCGATGTCCTTCACAATCTGGGGCATCGCGAGCGGACCGATCTCGGTCGATTCGTCGAGCGGATCGCCGATTTTCAGCGCGTTCATGGCCGCCGCAAACTTTATCTCGAATTGTTGTGCAATATTATGATGAACAATAAATCGCTTGGCGGCGATGCACGACTGTCCGTTGTTGACGATGCGCGCCTGAACGGCGGTCTTTACGGCGTCGTCGAGATTCGCTGAAGGCATCACGACGAAGGGATCGCTTCCGCCGAGCTCGAGGACGGTCTTCTTGATCTTTTTGGCCGCCGTGCTCGCGACGCTGGCGCCGGCCGGCTCGCTGCCGGTGAGGGTGGCGGCTTTGATGCGCTCGTCGTCGAGAACTTTCGCGACCTGCTCCGACGTGATCAGCAATGTTTGAAATTCGCCGTCGACGAATCCGGCGTCGCGAAAGACTTCCTCGATGGCGAGCGCGCACTGCGGAACATTCGAGGAATGTTTGAGCAGACCGACATTGCCGGCCATCAGCGCCGGCGCCGCGAATCGAAAGACCTGCCAGAACGGAAAGTTCCACGGCATCACCGCCAGGACCGGCCCGATCGGCTCGTAACGAATGAACGTTTTCTCCGCTTCGGTTTTCACGGGCTCGTCGGCGAGGAATTCGGAGGCGTGTTCGGCGTAGTAGCGGCAAACGAGCGCGCATTTGTTCACTTCCGCGATGGCGGCCTTGATGGGCTTCCCCATCTCGGTCGTGATCAGGCGTCCGTAACTTTCGGCCCGCTGTTCGAGCAGATCGCCGGCTTTCCGCATCCGGACCGATCGCTCCCCGAACGATCGCGCGCGATTGCGTCGCGCCGCTTCGACAGATCTTTGCAGCTTCTCCTCAATCTCTCGATCGCCGAGCGGCTCGAACCCCTTTAGAGTCTCGCCGGTGGCTGGATTTACTGTCGCGATCGCCATCTCTTCCGCCTTTTGGTGTGCTATTCTGCGCGCCGTCCAGGCCAGGTCAATTCTGTTGCACCTCAACCGAACACGAGGAGTCTCTATGAACCACGCGAAGAACCTTCGCACCGCCCTTCTTGTCTTTGCGCTCGCGATTCTCGTGCCGCTGGCAGCACTCGGGCAGAGCAGCACCGGCGCAATCTCCGGCACTGTCACCGACGCGAACGGCGGCGCAATGCCGGGAGTCACCGTCACGGCGACGAACATCGCCACGCACGCGATCCGCACGGTGGTGAGCAACGGCGTCGGGCACTACGAAGTGCCGCTGCTGCCACCCGGCGTCTACAAAGTCGTGGCCGAGCTCTCGGGATTTCAGCCGGTGAGCTCGGTGATGAACATCAACGTCGGCACCGATGCCACCTTCGATGTGAAATTGAAACCGGGTGTGACGGAGACGGTCACCGTGACCGCGTCCGCGCCGATGGTCGAGACGACGAAGTCCGAAATAAGCTCGGTGGTGAATGAGAAGGCCATTCAGAATCTGCCGACTAACGGCCGGAACTTCATCGACTTCGTGCTCACCACCCCCGGCGTGGTGAAGGATGTTCGCGGTGGCGACATCAGCTTCGCAGGCCAGCGCGGAACGCTCAATTCGATGGTTGTCGACGGCGCCAACAACGACAACACATTCTTCGGCCAGACCGTCGGACGCACCGGATCGGGCCGAGCGCCCTATCAGTTCTCTCAGGACGCGGTCAAGGAGTTCCAGGTGAACTCCAACGCGTATTCGGCGGAGTACGGGCGGGCGGGAGGCGCGGTCATCAACGTCGTCACGAAGTCCGGCACGAATGATTTCCACGGCTCGGTCTTCGACTACTACCGCGACAAGCGGCTCAACACGAACGACTACATCAACGTCATCAACGGCCGCGCGAAAAGCCCGTATCACTTCGATCAATACGGCTTCAGCGCCGGCGGGCCGATCGTGCGCGACAAGCACTTCTTCTTCGCCAACGTCGATCTGCAGCGGAACTCCACCCCCAACCCCGTGGTCCTGGGTGGCGGCCGCATCGCGAATTTCCCGACCGATGCCGCCAGCCAGGCAGCCATTCAGACCCTCACGCCGCTGGCCGCCGAGTATTCACGGAAGCAGAATCAGAACGTCTATCTCTTCAAGAGCGATCACGAGCTGCTCGTGAACAACCACCTCTCGCTGCGCTACAACCAGCAGCGATTCACGGGCGTGAACTTCGAGAACGGCGGCATCACGAATTCGGTGCAGCACAGCGGAAACTCGAAGGTCTTGACCGATTCGCTGTCGGCAGTCCACGACATGACTGCCAGCTCCTCGTTCTTCAACGAGGTGCGCGCGCAATACCTGAAGGACCGAGAACCGGGTGAAGCCAACAGCTCTGATCCGGAAGCGCAGATTTTCCAGGGAGGCGTGGCGGTCCTGACCATCGGACGCAACTCGTTTTCGCCTCGCGAGACGACCATCAAGCGCTACCAGATCGCCGACACCGCCAGCTACATTCTGGCCAATCACACGATCAAAGGCGGTTTTGACTACAACCACGACAACATCCTCAACTACTTCCCCGGCAACTTCTTCGGCGTGTACGTGTTCAACAGCCTCGCTGATTTCGCCAACAAGAATCCGGCGCGGTTCAGCCAGGCATTTCCGGGACCTGGAACAACCGGACCTTTCACACATCCGAATCTGAAGGAAACCGGCTTGTTCCTGCAGGACGAGTGGCACGCCATGCAGAACCTGACCTTGAACATCGGATTGCGCTTTGACCGGCAGGCCATGGCGCAGCCGACTGTCCAGAATCCCGACGCGCAGTTGCTGGCAGCGGGCTACACCACCAACAAGATTCCGATCGACAACAACATCGGACCGCGGCTCGGATTCGCCTGGACGCCGACGGCATCCAACCGCACCGTCATTCGCGGCGGCTACGGGGTTTTCTACGGACGCATTCCCTCGATCATGATCGGCACGGCGCACTCCAACAACGGCATCAACGTGCAGACCATCACCTTCACGGGAAATCTCACCCCGAGCTATCCAGCCATCTACTCCTCGCTGCCGACCGGCGTCACGCTGCCCAAACCGACCATCTTCGTCTTCGATCAGCATTTCCAGAACCCGCGCGTGCAGCAGGCTAACCTCGGTTTCGAGCAGCAGCTCGGCAGCGATTACGCATTCGGCGTCAACTACCAGTACGTGAAGGGCGACCATCTTTCACGGTCGCGCGACGTCAACGTCAGCAACCCCACCCCCACGACGTTCAAGATCGCGGGTGGGGATCCCGTGACGGTCAACAGGTACACCGGCCGGCCGTTCACCAACTTCACGCGCTTGATCGCGTTCGAAAGCTCGGCGCGGTCGAAGTACAACGGCGTTACATTCGATCTGCAGAAGCGCTATTCGAACAACTGGCAGACGCGGATCTCGTGGACGCATGGAATGGTCAAGGACAACAAACCGGACGCCACGGCGGTCGTTCCGTTCTCGTCGGGCGACGACGCCAAGTACGTCAGCGATCCCCTCAACATCGATCACGACTACACCTACGGCGATAACGACGTTCGCGACCGCGTGGTGCTCAGCGGAGTGTGGTCGCTGGATGGTTATGCCCAGGGGCTCAAGAACAACATTCTTCATGCTTTGGGGTCAGGCTGGACCATCAGCGGCATCGTGAGTTACCAGACCGGCCAGCCGTTCACGCCGAACGTGGGGACGGACCTGCTCAACGACGGCAACCCATCCAACGACATTGCCCCCGGCTTTACCCGCAACTCGAATCGGCTTCCGTCGCAATTCTCGGTCGATCCGCGGATCACCCGCGACATCCCGATCTTCGCGGGGGCGAAGCTGCAGTTGATCGCCGAGGCCTTCAACGTGCTCAACAAGCACAATGTCACGGCCGTCAATCGGACCTTCTATAGCTTTAATGCGACCACGAGCACCTTTGCGCCTCTCACGGCATTCGGGACCCCGACCGCCACGGCAGGGCAGCGCATCGTGCAGCTGGCGGGCAAAGTGACGTTCTGAGGCATCGCCGAAGAACGTCATCCTGAGGCGCGTAGACGCCCAAGGATCTGTCGGGGCCGCCAACCGGCGGCCCTTTTCATTTCTGGCCCTTGACATCGGCTGTTAGTAAATATACGTTTATTTACTAATGGGACGCCCCCCGCGCATCACCCGCGATCAACTTCTTGAAACCGCCCGCGGGGTGTTCGCGGTAAAAGGATTCGAGGCCGCGACACTGGCCGATATCGCATCGGAGCTCGGCGTCAGTCCGGCGGCAATCTTGCGATATTTCGAATCCAAACAGGAGCTTTTTGAGGCCGCCATGCGCGGCCGCGTCACCGCCCCTCCCGATTGCATCCTCGAGCTGGCGCACGCCGACGCCGGCGCCGATCCGAGAATCGTGCTGCGCGATGTCGCCAGGCGATTCATCCCCTTCGTGGAGAAAGCGATCGCGGAGAACATCGCAATCTACATGCATGAGAAATCGCGCTCGGTGATGGTTCCCTTCGACCCGGGCGACGCCGACAGCCCGCCCCGGCGCGGTCTGGCGATCGTCTCCCATTACTTCCGCCGCGCCATGGCCGCCGGCGTGATCCGGCGCGGCGATCCGCGCGGAGCAGCCATGCTCTTCATGGGCTCGCTGCAATCGTATGTCTTCATGCATCGCGTTCTGAATGTGAAACCGTATCCGCTCGACCGCTACATCGACGGCCTGATCGATCTGTGGTCGCACGGAGAAATTGTGGGAGGTCATCGTGGCAAAGCCGGGCACCCGTCTGGCGCGCGTCGTCGTGTTGGTCGTGATCGTGATCGCAATCGTCGCAACGCTCCTGTACATGAAGTCGCGGCGCGAACCGAAGGAGTTGACGGCCTCCGGGACACTGGAAGCGCGCACGGTCAAGGTCGGCTCGCTCGTCGGCGGCCGCGTCACGCGCGTTCTCGTTGACGAGGGATCGCGCGTCGAAGCCGGCCAGGTGCTGGTGACGCTCGAGACCGAAACCATCGATCGCCAGATCGCGGAACAGCAAGCCGCCATCGAGGCCGCGCGTTCTCAATATCAGAAAGCGCTGGCTGGACCGCGTCCGCAGGAGATCGCGAAGGCGGAAGCCATTGCCACAAACGACGAGATCGATCGCCGCCGTTTCGAGCGCCTCTACCACGCCGGCATCGTCGCGAAAGAACAACTCGACGATGCCACCACCAAGGCGAAGACCTCCGCCGAAGATCTCCGAATCTTGAAGCTCGGGACGCGCAAGGAAGACATCGAAGCGGCGCGCGCGGAAGTCGAGCAACAGCAGAAACGGCTGGACATGCTGTTGAAGCAGCGCGCCGAGACGGTCGTGAAATCCTCCGTCGCCGGCGTGGTGCAATCGATGGGCTTGCGGCCGGGCGATCTGGTTGCGCCTAATCAGCCCGTCGCGGAGATCCTCGAAGCCAGCCAGCTGTGGGTGCGCGTGTTCATCCCTGAAACGGAGCTGGGTCTGATTCGAGTCGACCAGCCCGTGAAAGTCCATGTCGATACTTTTTCCAACGTCACATTCGCCGGCCACATTGCCAGTGTCAGCAGCCAGGGCGAGTACACGCCCCGCAACGTGCAGACGCGCGCGCAACGGGCCGAGCAGGTCTTCGGCGTGAAGGTGCTCGTCAACCCCGACTCGCGACTCAAAGCGGGGATGGCGGCCGATGTCGACTTCGGCGTGAAGGGGCGGGCCTGACGTGAGCAGCGAAATCGGAATCGATGTCCAGGGCGTCTCGAAAGATTTCGGAAGCTTCCGCGCACTCGACGCGGTGACGCTGCAAGTCCCGCGGGGCGAGATCTTCGGTCTCCTCGGTCCCAACGGCTCCGGCAAGTCGACGCTCATCCGAATCTTGTGCGGTCTTCTTGCGCCCACCGAGGGGCACGCCAAGGTCGACGGATTGGACGTTGAGCGCGAGGGAGAGCTGGTCCGGCAACACATCGGCTACGTCTCGCAGTCGTTTTCGCTCTATCGCGACTTGACTGTGCAGGAGAACCTCGATTTCTTCAGCTCGATCTATCGACTCAATCGAGACGAGCGGAAGGAGCGCATCGAGTGGGCGATCGATCTCACGCACATCGGCCCGTATCGCGATCGCCTGGCGGCACAGTTGTCGGGCGGATGGAAACAGCGCCTGGCGCTGGCGGCGGCGCTGATGCATCGACCGCCGGTGCTGTTTCTCGATGAGCCGACCGCAGGCATCGACCCGGTTGCGCGTCGGGAGCTTTGGGATCTTTTGTTCCAGCTCGCGGGCCAGGGCGTGACGATGTTCGTCACGACGCACTACATGGACGAGGCCGAGCGCTGCGGGACGGTCGCGTATCTGTACATGTCGCGTCTCATCGTCAGCGGCCGCCCCGAGGCGCTGAAGCAGCTGCCGGAAGTGACTCCGGAGGGAATGCGCAGAGTCGAGGCGGTGGCGACGGAAAGCATCGCGACGTTGCTGACCAAGGCCAAGACGCTGCGCTACATCCGCGCGTGCACGATCTTCGGAACCTCGCTCCATCTGCTGATCGACGCGAACGTCAGCAATGAACGCGTGGAGCACGATCTGGAAGCGTTCGGCATTTCGGATGTCGCGGTCCACGACATCGAGGCCTCGCTCGAGGATGTCTTCGTGCGCCTGACCGAGACGCGCGGCCGCGAGATCGAGGCCCAGCGCGCGACGATGGTGTCGCAGGAGGTGGCGTGATGCACGGCTTTACGGCCATGTTTCGCAAGGAGCTCACCCAGATGCTGCGCGATCGCGGCACGCTTTTCTTCGCGCTCGTCATTCCGGTTTTCGAGCTGATCCTGTTCGGCGTCATCGACATGAACGCGCGGAACATTCCGACCGTGATCTTCGATCAGAGCCGCTCCCAGGAGAGCCGGCGCCTGATCGATCAATTCGAAAACACCTCCTATCTCCACATCCGCGGCGAGGTTCCCTCACGCGCGGCGCTGCAGCACGCCATCATCTCCGGCGATGCCCAGGTCGCCATCGAGATTCCGCCCGACTATGCGCGCAACCTGGCCGCCGATCGCGAGGCGGCGGTGCTGGTCATGATCGACGGATCGGATTCCAGCATCGCGAGCCAGGCGCTTGCGGCGGCTAACGGCGTCGTGTTGAGCACCGGCATTCGCGATCTGATTGAAAAATCGGGACGCCAACCGCTCATCGATGCGCGTCCAATGATGATGTTCAACCCCGACATGCGCAGCGCGAACCTGCTCATTCCCGGCCTCATCGCGATTCTCCTCACGTTTTCGGGAACGATCCTTTCCGCTTTCGCGATCGTGAAGGAGCGCGAGCGGGGGACGCTCGAGCAACTGATGGTCACGCCCGTGTCACCGCTGGCCGTCGTGGTCGGCAAACTCCTTCCATACCTGGGCCTGGCCTACATTCAGTTGATCCTGATCGTTTTGCTGATGCGCTTTCTGTTCGCGGTTCCCATCCACGGCAGCGTCGGGCTGCTGATGGCGCTCGCGCCGATCTATTTGCTGGCGCTGCTGTCAGTCGGGTTGATCGCGTCGGCCCGCGCCAAGTCGCAGATGGAGGCCATGCAGCGCGCCATGGCGGTCATGCTTCCGTCGGTCTTGTTGTCCGGTTACGTCTTTCCGCTCTCGTCGCTGCCGGCGCCGCTGCTGGTCATCTCCCACGTCCTGCCGGCGACGTATTTCATCAAGATCTCACGGGCGATCGTGATCCGCGGCGCGACGTTCTGGGACATCTGGCAGCCGGTGGCCGCTCTGGTAACGATTTCGATCGTGCTGATCGGCTTGAGCGCGACGGCCTTCAAGAAGACGGTGTCGTAAAATGGCTACCATGACGCGGATATTCACGGCCGTTTATCAGCCAGCAGAGGAGGGCGGCTATATTGCTTTTGTGGAGGAAATTCCCGGAGCCAACTCCCAAGGCGAAACCATTGACGAAGCGAGGAACAACCTACGGGAGGCCGTCCAACTAATCCTGCAGGTCAATCGAGAGCTTGCACTTAAGTCCGTAGACGAAACGAATGCCATCAGGGAAGACCTCGTCATTAAGAGTTAAAAGGATCTCTCACTCCTAGATCCTTGCAAATCTTTCGAGCCAAGGCATTCTTCACTTCCCTATGCCGCGGAACAGTAGAGACTAACTGGTTGCTTCTGTTCACCCAGATGCCGTGTTTGCTGCCTTCGCGAATCAGTTCGCAACCGCATGCGCGGAGGTGATGTTCTAGGTCCCGTCGCCTCATGACTATTTCGAATCGGGATCGAAGTCGACAGCGACAGTCGTTAGGAACGCGTTGATACGCCTAACTTCTGCCAATGAGAGATCCGGCGGGAGTCTTAGAAGCGCAAGTCGACCATCTCGGAGCGGCAAAGGATACTCAATAGTCCGTTGCCTTTCGATGGTCGGAACCGAAGCGCTAGTGGAAGAAAGCGCGTCTCCGCCGGCGGTACTTTTTTTTCGTGTTCCAGCCGCCTCTTCTTTTCTCTTCGTCCGAACATTCGTGGAGCTTGCGCGCCATGTGGTGGGGCTTTCGACGTACCTTAGAAAGGACTCTACCGCTTTACCGAAACGGCTCTTATACGTTTCAAGACTCTTTGGGGTAAATTGCTTGCCCTTCTTATTCTGAAAACGGCGAAAGATGTCATCAACATCTAGCTTCGAGACATCCACGCTCTCCCAATCGTCAAGTACCCCGAGGACTTGCGAACACGTGGCGCGCAACGCCTTTGCCGTGTTGATGTTCATGAGGCCTTTCTCGGCCGCCCAACCCCAGTGATCGACGAGTGCTCTTCCGGATGTGTCCATTAGGCTCTCCAATACGCGCAGATCCTAACAGATCAAACTTGATATATCAAGAATCAAGGCCGCCTGTGTGATGGGCTACAACACATACCGCGACAAGTCCTCGTCCTTGATGATGTCGGCGAGGACGCGCTGCACGTAGGCGGCATCGATGGTCAGCGCCTGACCGTGCATCTCACTGGCGTCGAATGACAATCCTTCCAGAACGCGCTCGAGAATCGTGTGCAGCCGGCGCGCTCCGATGTTCTCGGTCTTCTCGTTCACGAGCGCGGCGTAGCGCGCGACTTCCCGAATCGCGTCGTCGGTGAACTTCAGCTCCACTCCCTCGGTCGAGAGAAGCGCCGAGTACTGCATCGTCAGCGCATTCTTGGGCTCTTTGAGGATGCGCACGAAGTCGTCTTGCGTCAGGGAGTCCAGCTCGACGCGAATCGGAAAGCGGCCCTGCATTTCCGGAATCAAGTCCGCGGGCTTCGAGACGTGAAAGGCCCCGGCCGCAATGAACAAAATATGATCAGTCTTTACCATGCCATATTTCGTGTTGACGGTCGTTCCTTCCACGATCGGGAGCAGGTCGCGCTGCACGCCCTCCCGCGAAACATCGGGACCGTGCGACGCCTGCTGGCGGCCGGCGATCTTGTCGATCTCATCGAGAAAGACGATCCCGCTCTGCTCGACGCGTTCGATGGCCTCACGCGCGACGTTCTGTTGATCGACGAGCTTGTCGGCTTCCTCCTGGATCAGAATCTCGCGCGCCTCGCCGACGCGCATCTTCTTGCGTCTCGATTTTCCGCCGAAGAGCCCGGGCAGCATGTCTTTGATGTTTACGCCCATCTCCTCGACGCCCTGGGCCGTGAAAATCTCGAAGGAGGGATAGTTCTGCTCCTTGATATCGATCTCGATCTCGCGTTCCTCGAGCTTGCCTTCGTCGAGCCAGCGTCCGAGCTTTTCACGCGTGTCGCCGGGCTCCTCCAGCGGGCCGCTGGCGCCGACGAAAGCGGGGCGGGGGGCGGGGCGGCGGGAGTCGGGGAGGAGGATGTCGAGGATGCGCTCGCGGGCATTGCGGATGGCGGCGTCGCGATTGAGGCGCGCCTTTTCGTCGCGGACCAGCTTCACGCTGATCTCGGTGAGGTCGCGAATGATCGATTCCACATCGCGTCCGACATAGCCGACCTCGGTAAATTTTGAAGCCTCGATTTTCAGGAACGGCGAGCGGGTCAGCCGCGCCAGGCGGCGAGCGATCTCCGTTTTTCCAACGCCGGTCGGGCCGATCATGATGATGTTCTTCGGCGCGATCTCGTCGCGCAGATCGGGCGGAAGCTGCTGCCGGCGCCAGCGATTCCGCAGCGCCACTGCCACCGCGCGTTTGGCGGCGTTTTGTCCGACGATGTACTTGTCGAGTGCGTAGACGATCGCTTTTGGTGTCAGGCGCTCGGAATCGAGCGCCTCATCGGTGGTTCCGGGAAGATGAATGACCATGCCTCAGAGACTCTCAACCGTGATGTTGTCGTTGGTGTAGATGCAGATCGTCGAGGCGATGCGCAGCGCCTCGCCCGCGATCTGCGGTGCCGTCATCTGTGTGTGTTTCATGAGCGCCCGCGCGGCTGCCAGCGCGTACGGACCGCCCGAACCGATGGCCAGGATACCGTCGTCGGGTTGAATCAGATCTCCGGTTCCGGAGAGCAGATACGCGCGCTCGGCATTGGCTACGATCAGAAACGCCTGCAGCTGCCGGAGATATTTATCGAGCCGCCAGTCCTTTGCGAGCTCGACCACCGCCCGCTCCATGTTGCCGCGGTATTCCTCGAGTTTTCCCTCGAATCGCGAGAAGAGCGCGAAGGAGTCGGCGGCCGACCCGGCAAATCCCGCCAGGACTTTGTCGCCGTATAGCCGGCGCACTTTCGCGGCGCCATGTTTCATGACCGTGTTGCCGACCGTGACCTGGCCGTCGCCGGCCATGGCTACCACGCCATCCTTGCGCACGCAAAGGACGGTGGTGGCGTGAATTACTTCGGCTTCCATGGCGCGCGCGATGGTATCAAATCGTCCGGCGGCGGAGCTTCGATCGCGCCGAAGCTCTCGTGTTCCAGCTTCCAGGCGTGCAGCATCAGACGACTCGCAGCACGTCCGCCGTACCGCCGGTCGCCGACTACCGGATGCCCGATTGATGCGAGATGGATCCGGATCTGATGCGTGCGTCCTGTACGGATGTACACCACGACATTGCTTCCGAATGGCTCGATCTCAGTAAAGGCTGACTTTCCTGCAAGGGGAGTGTCCACTACAGCAGGGCCTTCCATTGGTGGTTCGACCTGCGCGAGGTACGTCTTGCGAACCTCACCGCGCGCAAAGAGGTCTGACAAGCTCGCTGCGGCCTCGCGCGTTTGCGCGAAGACCACCGCGCCGCTCGTTCCGGCATCGAGGCGATGCACGAGGAAAATCGATCGAAACTTCGCGCGCAGAAGTTCTTCCAGCGAGCGCTGTTTCCGATCGCGTGTCGGTTGAGTCGGCATTCCGGCGGGCTTATTCACCGCGACAAAGTCGTCGGTGATTTTGAGGACCTCGAGTTGTGGCAGCACATCGATGATCGCGATGCGGTCGCTGTCGGCAACTTCACGCGATGCGATGGCAACCGGCCGCTCGTTGACGAGGACGCGTCGCTCGGCAATGAGTTGCCGAGCCTGGCGGCGTGAGATTTGGGGATTGCGTGCGGCGATGGCCTGATCGAGGCGCATCGCCGCACAGTCTAAACTCGACGCTCTTTCTTGGCGGCCGGCGCTTCGCCGCCTTCGATCACCGTCAGCTCCGGTCCGCCGATGCCGAGGGCTTTGCGGACCTTGGATTCGATTTCGGAGGCCAGATCGCTGTTCTCCTGCAGGAACTGCTTGGCGTTCTCGCGTCCCTGTCCGATCCGCACATCGCCGTAGGAGAACCACGAGCCCGACTTCTCGATGATGCGGTTCTCGAGGCCGATGTCGATCAGCTCGCCGGTTTTCGAGATGCCGGCGCCGTAACCGACATCGAACTCCGCGTGGCGGAAGGGGGCCGCGCATTTGTTCTTGACGATCTTCACTTTCACGCGAGAGCCGACCACCTCTTCCCCTTCCTTGATCTGGTTGGTGCGGCGGATATCGATGCGCACCGACGAGTAGAACTTCAGGGCGCGGCCGCCCGAGGTCGTCTCGGGGTTGCCGAACATGACGCCAATCTTTTCACGAATTTGATTGATGAAAACCAGGCATGTTCTTGATTTCGAAACGATGCCGGTGAGTTTGCGCAGCGCCTGCGACATCAGCCGGGCCTGCAATCCCATCTGCATGTCGCCCATCTCCCCTTCCAGCTCCGCGCGCGGAACGAGCGCCGCGACGGAGTCGATGACGATCACGTCGATGGCTCCCGATCGCACCAGAACTTCCGCGATCTCGAGCGCCTGCTCGCCGCTGTCGGGCTGCGAAACGAGGAGGTTGTCGATGTCGACGCCGAGCTTTTTCGCATACTCGGCATCGAGAGCGTGTTCGGCATCGATGAACGCCGCCAACCCGCCCGTCTTTTGCGCCTCGGCAATGATGTGCAATGAAAGCGTCGTCTTGCCCGATGACTCCGGACCGAAGATCTCCACGATGCGGCCGCGCGGGACGCCTCCGACACCGAGGGCGACGTCGACGCCGATCGATCCGGAGGAAATCGAGCTGATGGCGGCGAATTCCTTCGCTCCCAGGCGCATGATCGAGCCTTTGCCGAACTGGCGCTCGATCTGTGTCAGGGCGGTCTCCGCCGCTTTCAATTTGTCAGTCGGAATGCTGGTCATGTTGCTCCTTTGAATGATTTTGCTGAGAAAAAATATGCGGATCGACAGGCATTCGTGTGGTGATTCGAGTGTACGGGCCGCTGCACCACGCGTCAAGAAACTCTACCCAGTGTAGGATTCGTTCGATGAAACGCGCGATGTTGATCCTCGCGATTGCTGCAACCGCGTCTGCGCAACAGAGCGGCCGCCAGCGTTCGATTGCCCATCCGGTGCAGTTGGGGCCCGATTGGGGAATTGAAATCACGACCAGCGGAGGAATTACGGGCGGCGGTTCGGGCGGGTTGATCGTCTCGTCCGATGGCGCGCTGATCATCGCGTTCGGGTCGAATCCATCCGCAAAGCGTTGCACCTTTCAATTGACCGCCGTGGAGCTGCAGGATCTCGTGACGGCGGTAGGAAATGGTCGGCCGCGGTCGTGGATGGAGTGTTACTCGCTGGCCGATGTCGGAACGCACTGTTGCGACCTCATCCGCACGAACGTGACGCTTTCCGCGCGCAATGGCCGCGATCTGTACATGACATCGTGGCTGACCGGAACGGAAAGTCTTCCGCAGGACCTGCATCGCCTGATCGAATTGTTGCGAGGGCCTGCAGGTCTGGACTCGCGCTATCGGCCATTGTGCGCGACGCAGTAATGCGGCGCACCGCTCCGGTAGCCGGGCTGCTCTTCTGTTCCGGCGCTTGCGCTCTCATCTATCAAACCGTGTGGATGCGCCAGTTCCGTCTCATCTTCGGCGCATCGACGCTGGCCACGGCGGCGGTTCTGTCGATTTTCATGGCCGGCCTGGGCATCGGAAGCGCGCTGCTCGGTAAACGCGCCGACGTCCACCCGCAGCCATTGAGGTTTTACGGAAACCTCGAGCTCTCGATCGCCGCGACGGCGGCGCTCTCGCAACCGCTCTTGTGGTTGATCGCGAGGATCTATTTCGGCATCGGTGGATCGGTCACGCTTGGAGTCTTCTTCGCGACGATCGCGCGCTTGATCCTGGCGGCGCTCGTCCTGGCGGCGCCGACGATCCTCATGGGCGGGACGCTTCCGGCCGTCGCGCGCGCAGTCGAATCAAATGACGACGCCGGGCGTCGCCGCGTCGCGCTGCTCTACGGAGTCAACACGCTCGGCGCCGTCATCGGCACGCTGGCTTCAACGTTTTTCATGCTCGAGACACTCGGAAATCGGAGAACGCTGATCGTGGCAGTGCTGCTCAATGCGTTGGTGGGGATGGTGGCGAGAAACCTCGCCCCCTCACCCGATCCCGCTCCGCGGGATCACCCTCTCCCCGCTGAGCGGGGAGAGGGACGGGGTGAGGGGGCGCTCGTCCTCACCGCTGCCGCCATCGTCGGCTTCACTTTTCTCCTGATGGAGCTCGTGTGGTACCGCATGCTCGCGCCTTTGTTAGGCGGCACGACGTTCACCTTCGGCCTCATCCTCGCCGTCGCGCTCCTCGGTATTGGTCTTGGCGGCGCGGCCTATGCGTTTTGGGGTGGCAGCACGCGCGCGACCGTCGGCGGCTTCGCGCTGACCTGTTCCCTGGAGGCGCTGGCGATTGCGATCCCCTTCGCGCTCGGTGACCGTCTCGCGATCCAGACGAATCTTCTGCGATCGCTCGGCGTGATCGGCTTCAGTGGATTTCTCATTTCATGGACGTACGTCACGTTGCTGGTCGTCTTTCCGGCAGCGTTTATTGCAGGCATTCAGTTTCCTGTTTTGATCTCGCTCCTGGGCCGCGGGGAAGAGGAGGTGGGACGGCAGGTGGGGCTCGCGTATGCCTGGAACACCGCGGGCGCGATCGCAGGCTCACTGGCCGGCGGCTTTGGCCTGCTTCCCCTGCTGACGGCACCGGGCGCATGGCGCGTCTCGATCGTCCTGCTGGCACTCCTCGGAATTGCCGCTGCCGCGCTATCGCGCCGTGCATCGCCGGCGATCATTGCGCTGCTCGCGATCGGCGGAACGTTTGCGCTGGGACCGACGGCCTCGTGGCGGCACTCAGGAATCGGCGCGGGCCGCGCAGAAACGCCCGATTCGGTCAACGGAACGCGTGAATGGGTTTACAGCAGCCGGCGCGAGCTGGTGTGGGACTTCGACGGACGCGAGAGCAGCGTCGCGCTTCTGGACAGCAACGATTACGCGTTCATCGTGAACGGAAAGGCCGATGGAAGCGCGCGCGGCGATGCCGGAACGCAGGTCATGGCCGGCATGGTCGGTGCGATTCTTCATCCGAATCCGCAACGCGCGCTGGTGATCGGACTCGGCACCGGCAGCACCGCTGGATGGCTGGGCGCGATCTCGACAATGCAGCGCGTCGACGTCGTCGAGCTCGAGCCGGCAGTGATCGGTGTTGCCCGCGCCTGTTGGGCCGTCAATCACGATGTGCTGCACAACCCGAAAGTTCACATTCGCATCGCCGACGCCCGCGAGGTCTTGCTGGCCGCGCGCGACAAATACGACATCATTTTTTCCGAGCCGTCGAATCCCTACCGCGCAGGGATCGCGAGTCTGTTCACGGAAGAGTTCTACCGCGCTTCGGAAGGACGGCTGAATCCGAACGGGATCTTCCTGCAGTGGCTCCAGGCCTACGACGTCGACACCGAAACGATCCGCACCGTCTACGCCACGATGGTGGGGGTGTTCCCACACGTTGAAACGTGGATAACCGACACCGGCGATCTTCTTCTCGTCGCGACCCGGAATCCGATTCGCTACGATGGCGATTTTCTACGGCGAAAAATTGCCACCGAGCCGTTCCGCAGCGCCCTGACGCACGCATGGCGTGTGGAATCGGCGGAAGGCTTCCTGGCGCATTTCGTTGCGCGCGACTCGCTGGCGCGAACGCTGGCGACACAACAGCCGGAACGGAACACCGACGATCGCACGCTCATCGAGTTCGGCTTCGCGCGTGGTCTTGGCATCGGGCGCTTCAATGTCGATGAATTAGCGGCACTGGCGCGCAATCGCAACGAAGATCGTCCGGACCGCATGCTCGGTTCGATCGATTGGGACGTCTGGGCATCGAATCGGGCGACCATCCATCATATTAACGTTCTGGCGAAGGTATCTGCGGAGATCGATCAAGCGAGACACCGTGCAGTCGTTGAATACCACAACGGAAATCTGGCGCGCGTTCTGGCGGAATGGCGTGCGCACTCCTGGCCGCCCGTGAACAGCGGCGAGCTGATGATGCTTGCCGAATCTCTCGCCGATGGAGGCAGTGGCGCCGCTGCGGCTTACGCCGACCAATTACGGCCGTGGCAGGCGACGGACGCCGATATGGTGCTTGCGCGCCTGCAATTCCGTCAGGGAAAGATCGATCAAGCGGCCGCGTCGCTCGAACGCGTGTTTCTGCGTAGCCGGACAGATCCCTGGCCCACGTCCGCCGCCTTCGATCGATCGCTCGATCTGGCCGTGCTCATCGCAAAGAACCATCTCTATGCGCAGCGCATGTTTCGGGCGCTGGAAAAACCGTTTGCGGCCGGGCAGTGGAACGACACGCGAAAATTCTTTCGGATGACCATCGCGAACCAGATGGAAGGCTGCGGGCCGCATACGGTTGCCGCGCTTCACGATCTCGAACCATGGCCGCCTTGGAGGCGCGAGCTGCTGACGCTTCGGCGCGATTGCTATGGAAGCTCGATGCTGACGGCCCTCGCCAAACGCGCCCAGCGTGACCTGAACGATTTCATCGCGGCCGAGCCGAAGCCGCTGCTTGCTCCGACTCAATCGCCTTCCGAATCTTCTTCAAATCCGCAATGAACTTGGCCATCTCGGCGCGACGCTGATCGTCGGACGGCGCGCGCAGAATCGACGACGGATGCACGGTGGCCGTCACGAACGGAGCGAGCGGCGATTGCACGAACGTGGCGCGCTGCGTGCTCACTTTGAACTTCGGGCCCAGGATCGCTTGTGCCGCGGTGGATCCGAGGCAGACGATGACACGCGGTTTGACGAGGTTGATTTCCGCTTCCAGCCAGGGGCGACAGGCTTTGATCTCGAGGGCATTCGGCTTCTTGTGAATGCGTCGTTTTCCGCGCGGCTCAAACTTGAAATGCTTGACCACGTTGGTCACATAGACCTTCGATCGATCGATTCCCGCCGCGACGAGCGCCTTGTCGAGAAGACCGCCGGCCGGACCGACGAATGGCTTTCCCTGCAGATCTTCCTGATTGCCCGGCTGCTCGCCGACAAACATCACCGTCGAAGTCTGTTTTCCTTCGCCGAAAACCGTCTGCGTTCCGGTTCGCCACAGATCGCAGGCCTGGCACCCGGCGGCCGCGATCTGAAGTTTCCTGAGCGTTGGGCGAGACGGCACCAGCGGAGAAGCGTCGCCTTGCTCGCGAATCACGCAAGACGGCCAAGCATTGCCCGTTCCACTCTGCCGGTGTAACGTCCCACCCCGTTCGGGAACGATATGATCGAATCAGGAGGAGACATGAGGACAAGCGTCTCTTTGGCCATCCTTTTGACAGCGGTGCTTTCGGGCTGCAATAAAAGCGAACCGGCTGCCACGTCAACGATCACCACAACACAAACGACCGCGACCAGCGCGACGGTCGCACCGGCGCCTCAGCCGACTGCCACCACGGCTCCTGCAGCCGCGACAACCGGCGCCGTCGCGAGCACCGACGGCGAGGTGTCGGGCACTCACATCGATGTGACCGAGTTGAAGCGAGGAAGCGGCGGAACTGTAAGTCTGAAGTTCGTCCTGACGAACAACGGCACCAAGAACTTCGCGATGTACGGACACAACCTCGGCGACCAAGACATTCGTTCGGATTACAAAGCCGTGGGAGGCATCCACCTCGTCGACCCGGTCAACAAGAAGAAGTATTTCGTCGTTCGCGATTCGGAACAGAACTGCATGTGCAGTCGTGAGGTTGAAGACGTTCATCCCGGCAATAAAGCCAATCTGTGGGCGAAGTTCCCCGCCCCGCCACCCGACGTCACAAAAGTGACGATCGAGATTCCCCACTTCCAGCCGATGGACGACGTGCCGATCTCGCAATGATCCGACGCATTCTCGTCGTCGCCCTGTTCGCCGTTCCGGCGCTCGGTCAGGAGACCGGAAAGACGATCGACTTCGCGCCCGCGGTCGTCCGCGATCTGCAATTCAAAATCACGGATTTGAGCGGCAACCCGGTCTCAGAGGTCGCCGGAACCGTTCAGGATCTGCAGGTCAGGGAGATCGGCAACGAGGTTCGCATCGATCTCAATGCCGACGTTCTCTTCGATTTCGACAAAGCCGACATTCTTCCCAAAGCAGAAGAGACGCTCACGAAGGCCGCTGCGATCATCAAGGAGCGCGCCAAGGGCACGGTGCAGATCAATGGGCACACCGATTCGAAGGGCGATGATGCCTACAACATGAAGCTGTCGGAGCGCCGCGCGAATGCAGTGCGCGACTGGTTCCGCACGAAAGGCGGTCTGGCGAGTTTCCACTTCAACACCAAGGGCCTTGGCGAAACGCAACCTGTCGCGCCGAACACAAGGCCCGATGGCAGCGATGATCCGGAGGGACGCCAGAAGAATCGGCGCGTGGAGATTATCCTTAGCAGGTCGTGACGCTAAGCCGGCGGGGATTTCTGCAGATCGCTGGTGCCGCAGCCGCAGCGCCGGCCGCGATTCTCGACGCGCGCGAGGCGGGGACACTCGTCAACGATGTTCATTCGCAACTCAACCAGACCCGAGTTCGCGAAATCATTCGTCCGCGGTCGCAGGCCCAACTCGCCGCGGCGATCCGGAAGACTCGCGGACAACTATCGGTCTGCGGGGGCCGCCATTCAATGGGCGGACAACAATTCGGATCCGATACGACGCTCATGGACATCCGCTCGATGAACGACGTCCTTCACTTCGATCAGCAGCGCGGAATCATCGAAGTGGAGTCGGGCATCGAATGGCCAAAGCTGATCCACTATCTGGTCGATCATGGCTCATGGGCGATCGCGCAGAAGCAGACCGGTGCCGACGCTCTGACCATCGGCGGCGCGCTCGCTTCGAACGTACACGGACGCGGTCTGACGATGAAGCCCATCGTCGCGGATGTGGAGTCCTTCGTGCTCATCGATGGTCAGGGCCGGATGATCCGCTGCAGTCGCGAAGAGAACATCGATCGATTCCGGCTGGCCATCGGCGGATACGGTCTCTTCGGCGTGATCTCCTCGGTCGCTCTGCGCCTCGTTCCGCGTCGCAAGCTGCGTCGCGTTGTCGAAGTCCAACAGATCGATGACATCATGGCGCGCTTCGACGAACGCATCCGAAACGGATTTCTCTACGGCGATTTCCAATTCGCCATCGATCCGCGATCAGAAGACTTTCTGCGACGAGGCGTCTTCTCCTGCTACCAGCCGCTCCCCGATTCAGCGGCAGTGCCGAATGGACAGAGAGAATTGTCGGGCGAGGATTGGAACAAGCTGCTCTATCTGGCGCACACCAGCAAGACGGAGGCGTTCGAGCGGTATGCAGCCTATTACCTCTCCACCAACGGTCAGATTTACTGGTCGGACGTCCAGCAGCTTGGCTACTATGTCGGCGGCTATCACGCCGCACTCGATCAAGCGATGCACGCGCCGGAAGCAACGGAAATCATCACCGAGGTGTACGTGCCGCGGCCGCAGCTTGCGGCGTTCATGCGCGATCTCGCCGACGACTTCCGTGGCAACAACGTCAACGTGATCTACGGAACGGTGCGGCTAATCGAGCGCGACGACGAAACATTTCTCGCTTGGGCGAAGCAGTCGTATGCCTGCATCGTCATGAACCTCCACGTGGTCCACAGTCCTGAGGGTATTCAGGCCACCACCGACAATCTGCGCCGATTGATCGATCTCGCGACAGCCCGCGATGGCAGTTTTTATCTCACCTACCATCGGTACGCCACAGCGAGACAACTCGAGGCGTGCTATCCGCAGTTCCGCTCATTCCTGGCCATGAAGCGCACGTACGACCCAGGCGAGCGCTTCACGAGCGATTGGTACCAACATTCCAGGCGTCTGATGCAGATGGGATGAGAGACGAGCCGAGCGCCACCGCCCGCTTCGTCGCAGAGCACATCCTTCTCCTCGGCTCCCGCATTCACGCGCTCCTCGGAGTACCCCGCGAACAGATCGAGTGGACGGCCCGCGTCCTCGAGGCCAGCGGATGGTCGCTCGGCGTCGTGTCGTCATGGCGATCGACTCTCGTCGAGCGTTTCTCGATTCCCGGCATCCGTACGCACTATGTTCTCCGGAAGAAGATCATCGAGCGCGAGGTGCTCCAGGCGATCGACGAGGGCTGCCGTCAGGTCGTGGTCGTCGGCGCGGGTTTCGACGTGCTTCCATTTCGGCTGGCAGCGGAGTTTCCCCTCGTCACGTTCATCGAGTTGGATCATGCGGCGACGCAAAACGCGAAGCGGGTGGTTGCCGAGCGCTATGGATCGCGTATCGAATTCGTCGGTTCAGACCTTCGCAACGAACCGATCGATGTTGCCGTGAAGCGAGTTGCTTTCGATGCCGAGAAGCGGACGGCGTTCGTTGTCGAGGGAGTATTGATGTACTTCGGTGAGGAGCAGGTCATCGCGATCCTGCAATCGATTCGTCGCGCTGCGAAAGCCGGCAGACTCATCGTGACAGCGATGGAGAGCGATCGCTTCGCTGGGTCGACCTGGTTGGCGGAGTGGTGGCTGAAACGGCGAGGGGAGCCTTTTCGTTGGGCCGTCACGCCAGGTGCCGTCAACGCCTTTCTCGCTCCGCTCGGTTTCCAGGTCCTGCGCGTTTACGGCGCCACAGAGATCCGGGCTGAGCTTCCGGCAGCGGTCGGGCAGCGCCCGGTTGCGGCCGGCGAATTGATCGTGATTGCTGAATGGTGAGCGAGCCGATCACCGCGGTCACCGATTTCGTTCTCGGAGCGATCACCGCGTTCTGGGCAATTCGCATCTTTCGCTCATCCGACCAGCGCGCGTCGCGTCTGTTCGCCCTGGCCCTCGCAGCGACGGCGTTGTCAACGCTGATGGGTGGTCTTTACCACACGTTTCCCGGCGAAGCGGTATGGAAAGCGACCGCCTTCTCCGTAGGGCTGGTCAGCTTTTTCCTTGGATTATCGGTCTCCGTCGCCTTCCTTTCGCCTCGGGTCACAAAGATCGTTCGGATCATCCTGCTCGTTGAATTGTGCGTGTATGCGATTGCCGTTTTGCTCAGCGACGACTTCTGGGTCGTGATCGCGGACTATGGCTCGGTGATGTTCGCGATTCTCATCGTCTGCGCAACGCGATGGCAGAACGTTGCGGCGCGATGGATCACCGCGGCGATTCTGATCTCTTTGGCAGCTTCGGCGTTACAGATGAGTCCGATCCGCGTCGGTCCTTTGAACCACAACGACATCTATCATCTCGTCGAGGTCGTGGCTCTTTACTGCTTCTACCGCGGCGGAATGGTTCTCAGAACAGAGCGATGGTCGAGCCCACCCAGGTGAAGTCCTTGTTGAACGCGACGCCGAGGAGTTTGCCGCGCGACAGGCGGACGAGATTTTGCGACAGGATCGGTTCGCGCTGCTCGTCAGGGCGGAGGAACATCATGCGAATCTCGATCTTGACTCCGCCGCCGTCGGCCGCTTTGAGCGCCGGCGCGTATTCGATCTTCTCCTGAATGCACCACTGATCACGCTCGTTGGCAGGCACGCGCGCCAGATCATCGGCGGTCGGCTCGACATTCACACCGCCGCCTGCAAACGAGAACAGCGGCTTGAGAACATACTTGCCGAGATCTTTCGGCGCGTCACGCAAGTCCGAAACAAACGTCGCCTTGGGCACGGCGGGGTGGTCGAGAAGGGGCAGCGAGTACTTCGACCACACCCAGTACCAGTTCGGATGCGGGGACCATTCGACGTCGAGCTCTTCGCGATAATCGAACGGCGTCTGCACGTCCTTGCGGATCAGCTCATCGAATACTACACGATTATATATACGCTTAATTTGTACATTTCCGCGATAGAGCTTGCGCCCACGCCTGGTGAGCTGGCGCGGATCGACCGAATTGACGTTCAGCAGAAGCTTGGTCGCGTGAAAATCGGGTGACGTCTTCTGCGTCGGCGGGTCGATGTCCAGCAGCACTACTTCCTTCGGATCGTGATGGCCGACGACCGTACGGCGCATCAGGTCGACGAAGCCGGCGCGATCGAATCCCGAGAACCAGCATGACCAATCGCGGCCGAGGCCATCCATCCTGGCCAGCATGTCGACGAAGGCGTCGCGTTGGACGACCTGCAGAGCCGTCAGCGAAGGAAAGCCCTGCAGCTCGATCAACTTCGGAACGTATTGGCCGTTTTCCGCGACGACCGCGAAATCGATCTGCGCGAAGTTCGGGAGGCGGTCCATTCGCGGCGCATTCCAGCGCTGGGGGATGGCCCGCTTCATCCGCTCGATGCGGGTCGGATCGGAGAGCTGCGCCACGATCTCTTTCGCGCTTTGGACCGCGCGCGTTTTGAAATCGTCCGTGAGAAAGATCGGCGTCTCCGCGAGTCGAAATTCGAATTTGCAGCTCAGGCGAGCGGCAAGATCGCGTTGATACGCGTCGTAGAGCTGCGGCGTGAACTGCCGGTTGAAAAGCTCGCGAAATCGGGCGTCCATGGGGCGTGGAGTGTACGTCACCCTAAGCCGTCTTCGCGGCTCAGGATGACGGGACGAACACGCCGCAGCGCTCGGCGATCAAGGCCGAGATGTAGTGACGCAGCGGCCCCAGGAACGTGTATTCGGACGTCAGGCGGCTCTGACGATCGTTCTCGCCCTGGAGCAGGGAGCCCATGGTGTCGGAGCGCTCGCGATACCAGGTCTCGGTGACCTCTCCGTGCGTTCTCTTCTCGTCGAGCACTGAGAGGACATGCTCGCGGTCAATGATTTCGGGATGATGATTCACGCCGTAGACGCGCGGCATCTCACCGTCCGGGTCACGCGCGAATTCCAGCATGGTCACGGCGGCGCTGTTCTCGCTTTCGAAGGCCAGACAATTCGCGCCGCCGGTGTCGTCGAGAATCATGTCGAAGAGGCGATTGTCGATGACGCGATAGTGGCGGTGATCCGGCAGCTCCTTCGCGAATCGCGCGAACCATGGATGCTGGCTCCCGGCCTCGGAGAGCACATTGGTCGGAATGCCACTGCTCTTTTCTTCGCGCAGCACCGGCCTCGCGACGCCCGACCATCGGCACATCAAGCCGAACGAGTGGCAGATCGCGACCAGGCTCGCTTTGGGATGTCCGATGATCGAGTCGAAGAGATGAAAAAGCGGCCCTTCCCAGACTGCCGATTCACGCACGCCCTGCGCGAACCACGCCACGCCGTCGTTTTTCCTCGGATCGAGATGACCGGGCCCGCCGGTCGCGACGTAGATCCTGAATCTTCCGTCGGGAGCTCCGGGCAGCATGCCGCCGCGGCGGACGTCGTAGGAAAGCGCACGGACTTTGACGCCGGCCGACACCAGTGCCTGCCGCCAGAGCTCCGCGGCGTCGAGAATGGCGTGAATGATCTGATCGTGGCCGAGGTTGGGCCAGCGATGATTCATGTCGAGCACGGCGATATCGAGCCGGTTACGGTCGATTGGCGGAACGGAGTCCACGATCCGTACGTACTCGAAAAAATCATAGTGGTCGTGAATGTCGCGTTTCTGCATTGCGCGGATCACGATGCCAGGGGGATGCCGTATTCCGTCTCTGCGATGATGTAGTCGACCACCGCGCGCAGATCTTTCTTCTCTTCGTAGATCTTCAATTGTCTGTCCGCTCCGGTCCGATTCAGAATTTCTCGCGCGTAATAAACGTCCTTGCGCGATCCAAGCTCGTCGACAACATCATCGATGAACTCGAGCAGTTCGTCCAGAAGTGCCGCAAACGGCACTTCGGTGCGCTTGCTGAAGTCGATCAGGTTTCCGCCCGTGCCGAACCGTGCCGCTCGCTGCTTGTTCTCGTTCAGCAGTGCTTGCCGGTAAACACGCCAGGTGAGATTGCTGCTGTGCAGCTTCCACAGCTTCACGGTGACGGCCTGGAAGAGCGCGGCGAAGCAGATGGTCTCATCCACGCGCATCGGGACGTCACAGATGCGATATTCGAGGGTCGGGAAGAAGGCGTGGGGGCGAACGTCCCACCAGATTTTCTTGCCGTTGTCGATGCAGCCGGTCTTGATCAGAAGCTGCACGTATTCGTCGTAGTCGCTCCACGATCGGAAGTAGTCCGGCAACCCGGTGCGCGGAAAACGTTCGAAGACTTTGGCGCGGTAGCTTTTCCATCCCGTATTCTGTCCACCCCAGAAGGGCGAATTCACCGACAGCGCGAAGATGTGCGGCAGGAAATAGCGGGCCGCGTTCATGATGTCGATCCGCGTGTCGTTGTCTTCGACAGCAACGTGCACGTGGAGCCCGAAGATCAGATTCGCGCGCGCGATCATTTGCAGGTCGTAGACGATCTGGTTGTAGCGCGCCGCCGGCGTGATCGGAACCGAGGACCAGTGGGAGATGGGATGCGTCCCTGCCGAGGCGATGCGAAGATTGTTTTCGTGCGTCAGGCGAATGATCTCGCCGCGCAGACGCATGACCTCGCGCCGCGCCTCCGTCACGTTCCTGCAGATCGGAGTGCCGACCTCGATCACCGGGTCGTGCATCTCGCGCTTGATCTCTTCCTTCAGCCGCTTCTCCCCCTCGGCAAACATCTCCTGGATGTGCGATTTCAGCTCGCGCGTTTGAGGATCAACAACCTGGAACTCCTCTTCGATCCCCAGGGTAAAAGTGGGCTTGTCAGGCAAGCGGTTGCTCCACCGGCTTCGAGACGGGCATGCGCTTCGGCCAGCTTCCCGTCAGCTCCAGCGCCTTCTCCCCGGTTGCAATCTCGAGGAGCACTTCGGCCATGTTGTTGACCACCCACTCGAAATTGCTCTGGCCGACCGAGAAGAGATCGGCGTCAGGCGCGCAGTTCATGAAGTCGATGGCGCAGGGAACGCCGTCGCGCACGGCCAGCTCGACGGTGTTCATGTCGTAGCCGAGCGCGTCGCACAGCGCGATGGCGTCGCGACGCAGGCGTGCTTCGAATTTCGGATCGAGCGGCGGCGGATTCTGAACGTAGCGCAGGTGATGTGGCTTCTTCGGATCGTAAGCCATGAGATGCACGCGCTTGCGGCCGAGGACGTAACAGCGATAGTAGGTCTCGAACTCGATGGCTTCCTGCGCCATCATCGTCAGATCGCGAGTCTGATCGTAGGCCGCGAAGAATTCCTGCGGCGAGTTGCACTTGTACACATCTTTCCAGCCGCCGCCGTAGGCGGGCTTCATGAAGATCGGGAACTTGAGGTAGGCGAAAACTTCATCCCAATTCACCCATCGCATGTTGCGGAACGATTTCGCTTCGGTGTTAGGCGGATATTGCTTGTGCGGTAAGAGTACTGTGCGGGGAACGGCGACGCCTACGGATTTGGCGACGAGGTTGTCGAAGAACTTGTCGTCCGCTGACCACCACACCGGGTTGTTCACGATGCGCACGCCGGACGCCATCGCACATTTCAGATAGGTGCGATAGAACGGAATCTCGTGACTGATGCGGTCGAGGATCACGTCATAGGCGAAGACGCCGTCATCCTTCAAATACGAAATCTCCATCGGCATGGCCTCGGCGCGCTCTCCGCCCTTCCGGTTGATGGCCTCGATGAGCGCCCACGGAAACGTGTCTTCCATTCCGAACAGGAGTCCGATCCTCTTTTTTCGCATATGGGCCTGCGAGTATAGAGTCTTCGCATGTATCGGGAGTACGGCAAGTGGTGGAGCCCTTCACTGGGCCGGGAGATGGAGTATTTGTGGTTCGGTAAATTCGGCCGCCCCCTGATGCTCTTTCCTACCTCCGGCGGCCGTTTTTTCGAGAACGAGGACTTCAAACTCACCGACTCGCTCGCCGACAAAGTCGATGCCGGCACCATCCAGCTCGTGTGCGTCGATTCCGTCGACAACGAGAGCTGGTACAACCGCCACGTGCATCCTGGCATCCGCGCCGCGCGGCACGCGCAGTACGACTCGTACCTGCGCAACGAGATGATTCCTTACACTTTCAATCGGGCACAGCGCGGAGATCTGGTCGTCTACGGCGCGAGTTTCGGCGCGTACCACGCGGCGAATCTGGCCGGCCGCTACCCCGATCTGGTCAGTCGCGCGATCTGCTTCTCAGGTCTTTACGACATCCATCAATTTCTCGACGGCTACTGGGACAACAACTGCTATTTCAATTGCCCGACCGCCTACCTTCCGAACATAAATGGCGAATGGGTCGGGAAACTATCGCGCGTCGGATGGGTCATCGCGACCGGCGAGCACGACACGCTGGTGCAGAAGAATCGCGAGCTCTCGGAGCTGCTGTGGTCGAAGGGAATCCCGAATCACTCCGAAATCTGGGGCGGAGTGTTCGGCCACGACTGGCCGTGGTGGCGCGAACATCTGCGAAGGTTTGTGTGACCCTCACCCGCCGCTTCGCGGCACCCTCTCCCGCAAGCGGGAGAGGGATCTGCAATCGCCGAAGGCCGGGTGAGGGGCCGCTCTACCGCGCCTGCCTGCCCACGTATTCGCGGAACTTGGCCGCGGGAACGCTGCCGGAAATCGTCACCGAGTCGTCCGTGCGCGAGACGTTGAATCGGCGAAGGACGCTGACCAGATCCGGCTGTTTGTCCTGGACTGCGAGACGCATTGCCGAAAGCGCGCCGCGAAGGGTGTCTTCGACGAGCTGCAGCGTCTCGGGGTCATTCGATAATCCGAACGCGCCGAGCTTCAACGCATCGCCGCTATCTGTCGCCCATAGCGCGACTGTGGTCACGGTCCGTAGAGCGCTGTTCAGCGCAGCGCCAGGGGCTGATTTTCCCGAGACATGCGGTCCATCCGCGAAACGCTTCGCGCGCGCGACGTCGACGATCGCCCAGGCAGTCGCGTTGCGATCGATGCGTCCGAGGTCGCGGGCGAGGCCGCCGGCAGACATGAACGACGTTCCGCCCGAATCGCGCGCCGCCAGTGCGTCCACGACGGCGTTTTCGCTGCCGATGATCGCGAGATGCGAGTCAGGAAATGCGACCGCGCCGTTGCGATCGTCACGCTCGGTGGGAAGAATGAAGTACGTGCCGTGCGCCGAGGTCTTCTTCTCGGCTCCGCGCTCGATCAAGGCTCGAGTCAACCGGTCGGCATTGAAGCGACCGTCGGCGGCGATCAGAACATCGGCGTCGTGACCGAGCGGCGTCCGCAGCGTGGTGGCGACCATCACGACGTCGATGTCGCGCGTCGGCTGCAGGCCCGCTTCGCGGAGAAACCTTTCGGCGTCGCCGTTGGTGCTGACCTTGTCGGTCTGCTCGAACAGCATCGAGGACAGCGGACTCGATCGCATCTCCGCGAGCTTGACGACGCCAACCGTCACGGCGTCACTGGGGATGAGCGACAGCGCGTCCGTTTTCGCGAGGACGGGGACAGCAAGCAGAAGCGCGGCGCAGCTAAGAAGCAGTTTCCTCATTTCAGAACTCCTTTCGTTGGAACAACCAGCAAGCAGCAGCAAGACAGACTACGCCGAAAGCGGCGGTAGTGATGAATGGCATCGGACTGAGCGCCGCAGCCAGGCGCTCGGGGACCTGATTGCCCCCGACATAGGCGACGACCGCCTGGCCCAGCTCGGCAGTCTTCGGAACGATCCAGTACAACGTATTGATCATCCAGGCCTGCCACTCTTTGGATAGGGCGGCCGCGATCCGCTCGTGACCGACGAGCATGATCGCGAAAAAGAACAGTCCGTAGGTCGCCATGATCGAAACAGCAGTCGACGACGTCACGACGCCGACCGCGAAGGCGAAGGCCAGCAGGGTCGCAATCACGAACATGATGACGGCCCCGGCCAGGAAGAATCGCGGATGCACGACGTGCGTCTTCCACATCACGATCAGCCAGATCGATCCAATGAGGTAGAACACGTTGCTGCCCGCCAGAATCAGTCCGGCAACGTAGCGAGACAACAGCAACTTCACGCGCGACACAGGCCGCGAAAGATAGAGATCGACGGTCCCCTTCTCCTGCATCCGCGGCACGAGGTGGGCGGTGGCGAAGATCGCCAGGAACGTGCACAAGAAATAGAGAATGACCGAGAACCCCGACTCGAATCCGAGTACCAGGCGCTCGATGCTGATGGTGTGGTCCTGCGGCATGTTCACTTCTTTGCCGAACAGCGTCGCGCCGGCGAGAGCCCCGTTCACGATGTCGAGGTTGATGGCCGAGGCAAAAATGATGATGAAAATAGTTGACAATAAAAAGTACGCAATGAGCGTCCAGCGGGCCGCCGCTTCGCGCATCACGTCTTCGATGTTGGCGACCAGCACTTTCATGCGCGCACCAAATCGACAAACACGTCTTCCAGCGTCGATCGCATCGGCGAGAGCTCGCTGACCAGCCCTCCGCGAGCGCGGATCTGATCGAGCATGGCGTTGAGCTGCTGCAGGTCGTCGATTGAAAGCTCGACGTGACCGTTCACGCGCTGGCCATGGAACTGCGCCAGCAACGCATCATCGATCGCCGTCGCGATCACTTTGTACTTCGCGGTCTGCCGCGTGAGCTCTTCGACCCGCCCGGCCGCGACGACCTTTCCCGATCGCAACACCGCGACGCGATCGCAGGTCATCTCGATTTCGGAGAGAAGGTGCGAATTCACGAGAATCGCCGTCCCGTTTTTCGCTTCATCGCGGAGAAGATCGCGAATCTCGCGACGGCCGACCGGATCGACGCCGTCGGTCGGCTCATCGAGGAGGAGCACGTTTGGGGAATGGATGAGGGCGGTTGCCAGCCCCAGGCGCTGCGTCATCCCTTTCGAGAACTTCTTGACGCGGACGTCGATCCACTGCGCGATATTGAGCTTTTCGAGGAGCTCGATGCTGCGGCGCTTGATGACAGCCGAATCGAGTCCCGACATCCGGCCGAAAATCGACAGCGTCTGCCGTGCCGTCAGATATCCCGGAATCTTGTGTCCCTCCGGGAGATAGCCAGCGCGGCGGCGGCTTTCAGGGTCCGAAACCGGCAACCCCGAAATCCGCGCCGTCCCCGCGGTCGCCCGAGTGAGCCCCAGCAGGATCTTGACCGTAGTGGTCTTGCCGGCGCCGTTGGGCCCCAGGAGGCCGAAAAGCTGGCCTTGCGGAACGGAGAGGTCGATGCCGTCGAGCGCGGTGATCCGGCCGCGGATTACCGATGTTCGATAAACCTTTCGGAGACCAAGGACCTCAATGGCCGGACTGTCCATTAGTAAGGTGTCTACGTGGGAAGGGGTGTGGGGTTGCGCCGGTTCTGTATCATCGCCCCCTCGCTCAACCCATGTCCGACGCTGCAATATTCTTCGACCCATCCCGCCGCCGCTGGTGGTGGATCAAACGACTGGGGACGCTGTTCGGCCTCTTTGCGGTCATCACGATCAGCGTGTGGCTGGTGAGCCTCTTCACGATTCCGTTTCTTCCGGGCATCGAAGGAATCACGACGATTCGACGCACGTTGCGCCGGAGCTTCCGTCTGCCACGGCACCAGACGCGGATGCAGTTGTTTGTGGCCAAGCAGGAGCGCAAGAAGCTTCTGGACCAGATCCAACGCGACAATCAGGTCCATCTGGCTCGATCCGCCAAGCCGCTCATCACGGGCAGCAACATGGTGGCCGCGTTCTACGCTCCGTGGCTGGAAACGGGACTCCACTCGCTGAAGGCCAACGCCAGCCACATGACGCATCTGATGCCGTCATGGGTCCACCTGCAGGAAGATGCGAAGGGTCTCGACTTTCACGACTGGGACCCAGCCTTGGTTCCACACAACAACGACGTGCTGCGAATCGCGCGCGAAAACAATCTCAACATCGTGCCGGTGTTCAGCAACGCGCAAATGAGCGACTTCGACTCGAAGCGCGTCCACATTCTGCTCAACGATCCCGCGATTCAGGCCGACATCATCTTCAAATTGCGGCAGTGGGTCCTCATGAACAACTTTCAGGGGATCAATGTCGACTTCGAAAACATCCCCGACCCCGATCGATCGCTGTATCTACCTTTCCTGCGGCGCTTGAAAGGTTCATTTGCGCAATATCACCTGGTCGTCAGCGCTGATCTGGAAGCGGGACACGACATCGATTGGCGTGAGGCGTCGGCGATCTGCGACTACGTCGTCGTGATGGCGTACGACGAACACGGCTCGGGGACGAAGACGCCCGGCCCGATCGCTTCCATCGGGTGGTATCGCGGCGTTCTCGATCATGCACTCCGGGATATTCCTCCCGAGAAGCTCGTGCTCGGCCTTGCGAACTACGCCTATGACTGGGAGGAAGGTCGCGACTGGGCGGACCCGCTCAACTATCAGTCCGCCCTCATCACGGCGGAAAAGTACCGCGACGGCGAAACGCCGGAGCAGATCGTCGACTTCGACGATCACACGCTCAATCCGACGTTCTGGTACGACGATGACGCCGGCAAGCACCACGAGGTCTGGTTTCTCGACGCCGTAACGGCCGCCAATCAGTGGATGATCGCGCGGAACCGCGGCGTCCACAGCGTGGCCGTCTGGGTCCTGGGATCCACCGATCCGTCGCTGTGGGACGTCATCGATCGCCACACGCTCACCAGCCCGCCGAGCGTGGGCTATCTGAAAAAAGTTCATTTTCCGTACGACGTCGACTTCGAAGGCGAAGGCGAAATCGCGCGCGTCTACTCGAACCCGGTCGACGGATCGCGCTCGCTCGAAATCGATCCCGGCACCGGCCTGATCCTCGACGAGTCGTATCACCTCTTCCCGAAGTCCTACGTCATCAGCCGGAGCGGATTCCAGCCCAAGATGATCGCTCTGACGATCGATGATGGGCCTGCCGACCCGTACACGGCCGAGATGCTCGATGAGCTGCAGCGCGAAAACGTCAAAGCCACGTTTTTCCTCATCGGGCAGAACGCGGAGCGCTATCCGAATCTGGTGCGGCGCATCTGGAACGAGGGCCACGAAATCGGAAACCACACCTTCACGCATCCGAACATTGGTGCGGTTTCCGAGCAGCAGGCGAAACTGGAGCTGACCGCTACCCAACGTGTCTTTCAAAGTCTGCTGCACCGCTCGACCTTGCTTTTCCGTCCGCCCTACAACGCCGACGCCGAGCCGACGACCCTAGAGGAAGTGCTGCCCATCAAGCGTGCGTCGGATATGCACTACATCACGGTGCTCGAGTTCGTCGATCCGCAGGATTGGAACACGCAGGAACTTGTCAACGGGTCGGTCAAGCATCGCACCGCTGATGAGATGTTGCAGTCTGTCCTGATGCAGCTCAAGACCGAGCACGGCAGCAGCATTCTTCTCCACGACGGAGGCGGCGATCGCAGCGAAACCGTCAAGCTGATTCCGCTGCTCATCACCGAGCTCAGGAAGCGCGGCCACACCTTCGTCACGGTCTCGCAGCTCCTCGGCAAGACACGCGACGACGTTAATCCACCCATCCAGCCGAAGGACAAGCTGCTGCTGGCGAACGACCGAGTCGTCTTCGAAGCGATTTACCTGTTCGAGCTGTTCCTGAGCATCGCCTTCCTCACCGCCATCGTCCTGGGTGCCGCCCGCGTTTTTTTCGTGACGGTGCTGGCGCTGATCGCGAAGGTCAAATCGCGGCAGGCGAAGTTCGACGACGCCTACCGGCCGGCAGTCAGCGTCGTGATCGCGGCCTTCAACGAAGCGAAAGTCATCACGCGGACGATCCGCGCGGTTCTCGCGAATCGGTACGAGCCGCTCGACATCATCGTGGTCGACGACGGATCGACCGACGGCACATCGACCGAGGTGCTCCGCGATTTCGCCGGTCATCCGAAGATCCGGCTTCTGCGGCAGGAAAACGGCGGCAAGGCGTCGGCGCTGAATCGCGGAATTGCAGAGGCGGCCGGCGAGATCATCATCGCGCTCGACGCCGACACGATCTTCGCGAGGCACACCATCGCGAACCTGGTCCGTCATTTCGCGGACGCCAGGGTCGGCGCAGTTGCCGGAAACGTCAAAGTCGGCAATCGCATCAATCCGCTGACGTACTGGCAGTCAATCGAGTACATCACCAGTCAGAATCTCGACCGCGGCGCATACTCCGTGATCAATTCCGTCACGGTCGTGCCGGGCGCGGTGGGGGCGTGGCGGCGCGACGCGATCCTTCAGGCGGGCGGATACACAACCGACACGATGGCCGAGGACATGGACCTGACCTGGCGGATCCGCCGCAATGGATGGCGGATCGAGACCGATAACGACGCCATCGGCTACACCGAAGTTCCCGACAGCTTCGCCGCGCTGTTCCGCCAGCGTTTCCGCTGGGCTTTCGGTACGCTGCAGTCACTCTGCAAACATCGGCGGGCTCTGGGCCACTACGGATGGTTCGGTACGGTGATGTTGCCCTCGATGTGGCTGTTCCAGGTCCTGTTTCAGGCGCTTTCCCCGCTGATCGATCTGCAGATCTTCTTCACGATCACCAGAGTCCTCGGAACGTGGTGGTGGCGCGGAACGCTGACATCAGACTGGCAACCGCTGCCGCAGGCGCTGGCGTCGCTTTACGTCATCGGCTTCATGTACGCGTTCTTCTTCGTGGTCGAGTTGATCGGATCGGCAGTCGCGTTCAAGCTCGATCGCGAAGACGGCCGCGTCCTCATCTGGCTGTTCTGGCAGCGCTTCCTCTACCGCCAGTTGATGTACGCCGTCCTGCTGAAATCGCTCAAGACGGCGGTTTCAGGCATCCGTACGGGCTGGGGGAAACTCGACCGCAAGGGAACAGTCGAGTTGGTTTCCGAGCCCGAGCCCGTTACGTCAGGATGACGAAGTCAACGCGCTTCAGCCGTAACGTGAACCGCCTGGAAGCGGTGCTCCACGACTTTCCAGTCGACATTGGCCAGGAACGCGTCGATGTATTTCGGCCGATCTGCGGGCTTGTAGTCGAGCAGGAACGCGTGCTCCCAGACGTCCATCACCACCAGCGGAACGAAGCCGGCGACGTTGCCGGTCTCATGCAGCTCGATCCAGTGATTCGACACCAGTCCGGTTTTCGGATCGAGATAGCAGATCGCCCAGCCGACGCCGCGCATTTTTCCGACGCTGACGAAGTCGGTGCGCCAGATCTCGTAGCTCGGGAAGGTCTGCTCGACCGCGCCGCGGAATTGTGACCCGCGTGCGGCGTCACCGCCCCCGCCCTTCTTCATGTTTCCGAAGTAGTACTCGTGAAGCACCATGCCGTTGTATTCGAAGCCAAGGCGGCGGGTCAGCTCGGAGTAGGCGGGCATTTCTTCCTTGTCGACCTGCCCGTCGGCGAGGATTGCCGCGATCCGCTCTGTCAGCTCATTGGTCGCCTTGACATAGCCTTCGTACAGCTTGAAATGCATCTCGAGCGTTTTGTCGGAGATGCCGATCAGTCCGCTGAGATTGAACTGCTGAGGTTTGTAGATTTTCGTTTCCATGCACGTCATTCAATGCACGACGCACACCGGAAAGTCGCGTAAAGGTACGGATAGTTCGGACGAAACCAGTTGCGGAAACCGCGGCGGATCAGGTCGCGTGCCGTGGCCGGTGACCCGCCCTTCAGCACGTAGTGTTCACCGTCGAAAAAATCGACGGAGTAATTCGGATACGAAGTCATCGGCCTGAAGCCTTCAAAACCGGCGAACACTGTCGAGGTCCATTCCCAGCCGTTGCCGACCAGGTCATGGACTCCCCAAGCGCTCGCGCCGGCGGGATACGAACCGACCGGCACGGGATCCCAATTCGCGAAAGCGAAATTGCCGCGGGTCGCGTCGGGCTGCTCGTCGCCCCATGGGTAGCGTCGCTCGTCGCCCGACGGAGTGCCGAATGCCGCGCGGTGATACTGCGCTTCGCTCGGCACTTGTCTGCCGCGCCATCGCGCGTACGCGTCCGCCTGCTCATACGTCGCGTACACCGGCGCGTCGAGCGGAAGCGGAATCAGCGCGAACATGCCGCGCCAATACCAACCGCCGTCGCGCATGGTCCAGAAGTGCGGTGGCTGCGCTCCCGTCGCCTTCATATAGTCAAGATATTGACCATTTGTTACGTTGTGCCGATCGATCTCGAATGCCGGAACCTCGACGCGATGCGCCGGAAACTCGTTGTCCCAGCCAAAGCCGCCGTCATTTCCTATGGTCGCGATTCCGGCGGGGATTTGGACGCCCCTCACCCGGCGCTCCGCGCCACCCTCTCCCCGCTCGCGGGGAGAGGGACGGGGTGAGGGGCCCAGCGGCTTTCGCGCGATCTTCTTGTCGTACGGCATCTCATGGAACATGTACAGCAGCGTTTCCTGATGCATCTGCTCGTGCTCGAGGATCGCGATGGCAGCCTCGCCACCGTCGTCTTCGATTGCTCCCTCGAGCAAAGCCTGCTCGATGAGCGCGTCGGCCCTGGCGCCGTACTCCTGCACGCATCGGCGTGACGGCCATTGACTCGACGTGGGGTTCGCGGCGTCGATGCTGTCTGGATCGATGCCGCGCTCGAACAGGACCTCGTAGCCGGCGTCGACGCCCGGTTGCCTGAGCGAGAGCTTGATGAGCGTGTTGACGGTGAATGCCGGCAGATGGCCTTCGTAGAAAACAATCGGATTGCGAAGCGGGATCGGTCGGTCGTAGTAGCACTCGGGCTTCGGAATGGCGAAGACTTCCCGCGAGCGGGCCCGTCCTTCCCGAAACCAGCGCAATAGCCTGCCGCGGTCTAACGACATAGGGCGAAGATTCTACGTCGACACCGTTTCCGCGATGGGGACTTCGACGACGCGGAACGGTAGCTGATCGGGAAATTTCTTCTTCAGCAGCGGCATCGCGACGTTGTAGACGGCCGCATTCCCCTTGGTTCGACCCTCCAGCGTGCCGTGATGGGCGTGCCCGTGAAAGACGACGCTGACGCGATACCGGTCCACGACTTCCTCGAGGCGTGTGGATCCGAGAAAGGCGACGATTTCGGGCGGCTCGCCCTCCACGGTCGACTGGATGGGCGAATAATGGAGGACGGCGATTTTCTGCGGCGTGCGCAGACGCGCCAGCGCCGCCTCGAGCTTGAGGGCCTCCTCGATGGTCTCGTGCACGAAGTGCTTGATGATCTCCTCGCCCCAGGCGCCGAGGGCCCGTCGCCCGAAGCCGCCGCCGAATCCTTTGACGCCGCCAAATCCGACGCCTTCGATCTCCGTCGACGATCCATCCAGCATCGTTACGCCGGAGTCGGTGAGGATCTTCACGATCTCGTCCTGTTTTCCGCTCTCGAAATCGTGATTTCCGAGGACGCCCAGCGCCGGAATGCGCAGCGACGTCGTGATGTCTCGGGCCAGCAGCCGCGCCTCCTCCGCTGCTCCGTAGTCGGTGAGGTCGCCGCACAAAAGGAGGACGTCGGCGGATTGCGTCACCTTCGCAAAGAGCTCGGCGTATGCGCCCTGCGAATTCTTCTTGGCGTGGAGGTCGGCGACCGCCGCGATCCGCAGCGTTTCTTTCTCGGCCATTACTTGCTTCCATCCTGATCGATGCCCGCCGTCCAGTGTGCGATCTGCTCTGCGTTCATGTTTCCATTCGGCTGTAGCCGCGCATCTCGGTATCCCCACAGGTCGATATCGATCAGATATTGCTGGCGCGAGACGATCGTACCGTAGCAGGTCGTGTCTTTCTCGTCGCCGCGACGCATGTCGGCGTCGACGTGTTTTGCCATCTCGTCCATCACCCAACGCGGGATTTTCGATCGCTGGGATGGATATATAAAACCGAACATAATAATATGACAATATAATGCCCGCCAATATTTGCCGTAGCGATCGATGAGGCGATGCCAGTCCAGGCGATCGCCAAGCGCGTGGAGGACGTGCGCAACATCGGCGCCATCGTAGCGCTCGCGCTCCATGATCAGGCCTTTCGACCAGATCATCTCTTCGGCGGGAATCAACTTCACCTCCATGTCCAGCACAGTTCCAGGCACTGCGTATTCGAACCAGAGGTCATCGACTGCCGCTACGCCGTTGCCGGCGCTGAAGATCAGATCGATGAAGTGCTCGCCTTTGAAGGCCTTGCCGAGCCAGTGCGGAAATGTAAGGTCCGTTTCGTAGCCCGCGCCGGCCAGTATTTTCGACGCGCGCGGGTAATCGGATCGGCGAATGAAAATGTCGAAGTCCTTGGTGTGACGATCGATTCCTGTGTAGCGCGCGAAGGCGTAGGCGCCCCCCACCAGGTACGACAACCCGGCTTCATCGAGCATGCCGAGGGCATGGCGGTAAAAATCACGGCTTTCCTGGTCGAGGATCGCCGCGGGAGCGTTGGCGAAGGGCGACATTAGCGGGGGGAAACTGCACGCCCCATGCCTTTACGGTCGAGCTCCCTCCGCCCACGAGACAGAAAACCAGATCGCGGCGTCCGGGCGTCGCGACCACTCTTCGTACTGCTCCATCACGCGATCGAAGGCCATGGCGTCAAAAAGCGACATGCTGATGATCGCCTCTCGCGCGCTGCGCACGACGCCGGCCATGTTCGCAGTCAACACGGGGAAGATCTCCATTCCGGCGCACCCGCCGAAGAAAATCCAGGTGTTGCGCTTTGGAATCGCTCCCCCCTCATGGAGAAGCGAGACCAGACGGCGGCCGACGTAGGGATCGTTTCCGATCCGGTCATAGGTTCGGATGTAGGCGTTCCACAGGTCGTTGATGCCGGGGGGTTCGGGCCACAGACGCAGGACGCCGTGATCGTCGTCGGCGAGCACGATGCGCCCGCCGGGCTTCACCGCGCGCACCATCGTCTGCACGACGCGAAGCGGATCGGGAACATGCTCGAGGATGAAACGGGCATGCGCGACGTCGAAAGATCCCCACTCCGCGCGCGGCAACTCGAGATTGAGAACATCCCCGCGGCGAAACTCCACCAGCTTCGCTTCATCCTCGGCGGCGGCGAGGCGAGTTGCGCCTGCGAGCTGCTCTTCGTTTCGCTCGATTCCGACGACGTGGCCGCGCGGAACTGCGCGCGCCATCGCGCGCGTGAATTGGCCGAGACCGGAGCCGAAGTCGATGATGCGCTCATGGCCGTGCAGCGCCATCTCGCGAAGCGAAGCGTTGTTGAGCAGGACGTCATTGAGCAGCGAGAGCCGTCGCTGCTCCTCCGCCGCAGTTCCATGAATGTAGACCGATTCACTCATTACGCTTCAACCGGAAAGCCCGCTTCGATCCAGGCCTCGAATCCTCCCGCGAGCGGCCGGACGGGCGAGAACCCTTTGTCGATCAGCATGCGCGCCACACGGGCGGCTGTCGCTTCGTTGGGTCACGTACAGTAGACGATGATCTCGCGTCCCGGGCCCATGCCGTCGAAGTTGTCGAGGCCGATGGCAGTCGGAATCCGGCGCGGATCGCGGTTTCTTGCGCTTTCGCTGCGCGCATCGACGATCAACGGATTGATGCCGCGGTCGATCAGCTCCTTCAACTCATGTACTGAAACACGCGCCATGCGAAGTTGTTTGTAAAAGTTCTGTCGCTGTGCCCATTTGACGAAAATGAAAAGCGCGATGACAGCGCCCACGATCGCTACCGCCCACCCGCCCAGGTTCTCGAGCCCCTCGATCACGCGCCCGATGGCGTGGTGAAAGGCCCGTCCCGCCGCCACCGCCGCCCCCGCCCAGATCAGCGCGCCGATGGCGTCGTAGATCAGAAACGCGATGGTGGAGCGTTTCGCGGCTCCCGCCAGCGGCGGCGCTACGGTCGAGAAACCAGGGACGAACTTGGCGATCAGAAGCGACTTCAGCCCCCATC
Organism: Thermoanaerobaculia bacterium; assembly: GCA_035636095.1. Lineage (GTDB taxonomy): Bacteria > Acidobacteriota > Thermoanaerobaculia > Gp7-AA8 > Gp7-AA8 > Gp7-AA10. The sequence goes on along the minus strand of DASPZU010000047.1, from coordinate 47,738 downwards.
GCTCAAACTTCGCCTCGGTGTCGCGCACGCACGAGTCGGGCGAAAGCGAGATCCGGCACAGCGTTTTGAGGATGCGATAGCCGTAATGACGGCCAAGCATGAACCAGATCCAGTCCGCGATGAGCGACGCAGCCACCGACGCCAGCAGCACGTGCGTCGATGACATCCGGTTTTCGCGAGAGAGCGCACCGGCGACGATCAGCGTCGGCACCGCCGGAACGGGGATGCCAAGCTGCTCGAGCAGAACGTTCACGAAAACGAGTGGAACGCCGTATTGGATGATGAGATTGACGAGCCGGACCATCGAAGAAGTTTAACGGCGGAAGAGCCACAGCAGCAGTGAGAGCACAATGGAGAGCAGAATCGACGTCACGATCGGGAAATAGAAAGTGAAGTTTCCCCGTCGATAGACGAGGTCGCCAGGAAGACGTCCGAGGCCCAGACCGCCAAAGGCGGTAAGCGCAAGTCCAGCAAGGAGAAGCACGCCGCCGAGCAGCATGAGCAACCGTCCGATATCGCGCGTCAGGAGCTAACCCCTTTCCATATTTTGAGTCTAAGGCCAATGGGATGCAGACAACCGACGCAGCGACCGTGATCCGGGCGCGGGCCGGTGATTCCGACGCTTTCCGGTTGCTCGTCGAGCAGCACAGTCGTCCCGTTTTTCGGGTCGCTTATCGCATGACGGGAAATGAGCACGATGCCGATGACGTGGTTCAAGAGACGTTCCTACGCGCGTACCGCCAGCTCGATCGATTTGAGGAGCGTGCGAACTTCGGAACGTGGCTTCATCGGATCGCGATCAACTGCGCGCTCGATCTTCTGCGATCGCGCGGCCGGATCGATCGCCACTACGGCGGCGATCCGGAGGAGGCCGAAATGACGGGTGCAGCCAGCACGGATCCGCAGCAGGATCGTCTGCTTCTCAGCGCGGAATTGCGCGATCAGGTCGCGGCCGCCATGGAAAGACTCAGCGGAAATGAACGGACGGCGTTCATCCTCCGCCATTTCGAAGGAATGCCGGTCGAGGAGATCGGCAAGACGCTCGGCATTCAGGTGAATGCCGCCAAGCACACGATTTTTCGCGCGGTGCGAAAGCTTCGCGAATCACTGGAGCCGCTGGTGAGGTCTTCAACATGCAACATCTGACGGAACAAGAACTGGTACTGCATCACTACCACGACGAAGATTCGCCGGCCGCGGTCGCGCAGCATCTCGCCTCTTGCGACGTCTGCCGCGCGGAGTACAACTCGATCCAAAAGGTCCTCGCGCTCGTCGACGAAATGCCGGTCCCGGAACGGGCTGACAGCTACGGCCAGCAGGTGTGGTCGCGGCTGCGCTGGAAGATCGGCAGCCCGCGCCGGCGCGACACATGGCGCTCGGCACTGGCGGCAGCGGCGGTACTCGCGATCGCATTTTTCGCGGGCCAGTGGTGGAATCAGCACCGTGGGGCGCCGCCGACCCCGGCGGCGCAACAAGCACACGCCGGCGCGGTCGCCGGCGCTCCACAGAACAGTTCACAAAACCGCATCCTGTTCGTCGTGGTGACCGACCACCTGGACAGCAGCGAGCGCATGCTGCTGCAGGTCGCCAATGCCGATGCCAAACGCGGTCTCGATCTCAGCAGCGAGCGTGGGCGGGCGGAGGAGCTGGTGGCATCGAACCGCATTTATCGACAGACAGCCGAGCAGCGCGGCGACGATCGTCTCGCCAGCGTGCTCTCCGATCTCGAACCTGTATTGCAGGAGATCGCTCATTCGGACGGAAAGCTGTCGCCGGATGCAGCAGCAGCGCTGCAGATGCGCATCGACGCCCAAGGATTGCTATTCAAAGTGCGCGTCATCAGCGCGCAGACCAGCGGCCAGGAAACACCAACAGCCGCACCACCACAGAAGGGAATGACCTCATTATGAAAACTCGAATGATTCTTGCGGCCGCTTTTCTGGCGTGCCTTGTCAGCGCGCCGGCAGTTCGCGCCGATTTGTTGACCAGCGACGACGAAAAAGAGAAGCAGCAGGCCAAAGTCGAAAAAGAGGAGGACCTGTACGACGAAGGCAACGACGCCATCGACGAGCACGACTGGAAACGCGCCGCGCGCGCGTTCCGGCGAGTCGCCGATATGAAGATGTCGCACGCCGATGCCGCGCTTTACTGGCTGGCGTTTTCCGAAGGAAAAATGGGAATGCGGTCGGAGGCGGTCGCGACGCTACAGGAACTCAAGAGCGAATACCCGAAGAGCAAATGGAACGACGATGCGCGCAGGCTGGAGCTGGAAACACGGCAATCGGCGGGTCAGCAGATCGAGCCGGAGCACATCAACGACGTCGATCTGAAGCTGTACGCGCTCAACGGTCTGATGAACTCCGATCCCGAGCGCGCCGTACCGATCCTCGACCACATTGTTCGCACCAGCAAAGAGCCAAAGCTCAGAGACCGAGCTCTCTTTGTACTCAGCCAGTCGAACTCACCGCAGGCTTACGAAATCCTGTCGCGCGTGGCGCGCAACAACAACGATCCTGATCTCCAGCGACGCGCCGTCCGCTACCTCGGCATCATGGGTGGGGAGCGCAATCGCCGTCTGCTGGCCGATCTTTACAACTCCAGCCAGGACATCGACATCAAGAAGTCGATCCTCAGGTCGTACATGGTGTCGGGCGATCGCCAGCATCTCTACACCCTGGCCAAGAACGAGCCGAACGTCGAGCTTCGCATGGAAGCGATCAATCAGCTCGGCCTCACCGGCGCGCGCGATGAGCTGTCGGAGCTCTACGGAAGCGAGACCACGGTCGAAGTTCGAAAGAAGATCATCCAGGCGATGTTCCTCGGCGGCAGTGCCGACAAGCTTTACGACATCGCCAAGAATGAGCCCAATCTCGAGCTGAAGATCGCAGCGGTCCGCAACCTCGGACTCCTCGGCGGCGAACGCACCGCCCAGTTCCTCGTGGCGATGTACACCTCGGACTCGCGCCGCGAAATCCGCAGGGCAGTCATCAACGCGCTCTTCATTCAAAGCAACGCCAAAGCCCTGGTATCGCTTGCGCGTCAGGAAAAAGACCCCGAGCTGAAGAAGTTGATCATCAACCAGCTTTCGCTGATGCATTCGAAAGAGGCCGTCGACTATCTGATGGAGTATCTAAAGGATTAGACAACCCCTCACCCGCCGCTTCGCGGCACCCTCTCCCCGCTGCGCGGGGCGAGGGACCTCGTTTCGGCCGGATGAGGGGCCCCGTATAATTCTTCTCCCTTGGGACGATTTTTCGGCTACGGCTTCATCCTGCAGGTGATCGCGCTGGTGCACTTCATCCGGCGGCGTCCGGAGAACTACTGGCTGTGGATCATCATCTTTTTCGGCGGCCTGGGGGCCGCCGTTTACATTGCCATGGAAGTCGTGCCTGACCTCGGCCTCATGCAGCACTCCATGAAAGGCTTCTCGCGACGGAAGCGGATTCGAATGCTGCAGGCAATGATCATCGACAATCCCTCGGCCGGAAATTACGAAGAGCTCGGCGATATCCTGCTCGAAGAAAAACAGTACGCGAAAGCGCGCGAATGCTACGACCATGCGCTCGCCGCACGAACCGATCACATCGATCCGTTCTATCGACGCGGCATTTCGGCGTTCGAGCTCGGCGATGCATCGGCGGCGCTGAGCGATTTCGAGCGCGTCGTGAAGACCGATCCGAAGTACGACTTTTCGCGTGCGCAACTTTTCTATGCGCGATCGCTGGCCGCCACCGGCCGCAAGGAGGAAGCGTCGGCGGCATTCGAGAAGTTGTTGAACAGCTCGAGCTCGACCGAAGCGCTGCTGGCCGCGGCCGAGTTCTACGCCCAGCAAAAACGCACCAAGGAAGCCAGGGAGCTTCTCGAGCGCGTTCTGGCGCGCAAGGCGACCATGCCGGCCTATCAACAGCGCCGCGAGCGCCCGTGGCTCCGCCGGGCGGCTTCGCTGCTAAAGTCCATTCGCACTGACGTTTCGGTTGCTGCGTAGTCCCCAAAGAATCAGTGCGAAAGATATGAGGCCAATCGGCGCAGAAGAGTACGCGACCCCTTTGATCACAGCCTCCTGGAAATGAGTGCCATGAGCCGCTGCTGCCGCCAGCGGCATCGTTTCGTTGCCGGCGCCCCACGCAGAAGCCATTACGTGGGCGGCTAGGATGGCCAGCGTCGAGTAGATTAGAAGCCAGAACGCGATGCGCGACGTCGTCGCGCCGAGATCGAGCCGCGGCCACGCTAATCCTAACGCCAGCAATAGAACGCTCTGCAGAGCGCCAGCGTATGCACCGAGAGTCCCAGACGCGGTGATGCGAGATAGGGAACAGCGAAGCCTTCGAATGATGAGAATATGAGTAGAGCAACCCCAATCTGCAGCAGGCGAGAGCCATGACGCGAAAGCATGATCGAGGATTTTATCGATACGCACTGACGTATCGATTGCCGCGTAAATAGAATCGCAACGGCCACACCGCTGCTTCGCCGGCGCCATCGACGCCGACTCGGCGACTGATCGCAATCTGTGACTCATCGATCGGCGCTTCGCTGACGGTGAGCCAAAGGCGATTGCCGTCGAGGGGCTCGCCATCGAGACGTCCGTCGATGTCGAACGCCAAGGTGAGTTTCCCCGGACCGTTCATCAAATCGAAATCGCGCTTTGCTTTCGGACGTCGCTTGCGCATCGATTCGATTCCGCGAAGCGGTTCCGCGGCGCGCAGCAGAACCGCCTCGGCGATGTCGGCTTCCTGCGTGACGACATTGAGGCACCAGTGCATGCCGTACGTGAAGTAAACGTACGCGTGGCCACCTTCGAGATACATCGACGCGTTGCGTGGTGAGCGCAGTCCACGTCGTGCGTGACTGGCCAGATCATTCGCGCCGAGGTAAGCCTCGACCTCGACCAGGCGTGCGGCGAGAAGCTCACGCCCTCGCTTGCGCCACAGGGTGCATCCGAGGAGCGCGCGGGCGACGGTAACGGTGTCGTGAAGATAGAAATCGCGAGGCAGCTTTTGAGAGTCCGTCATCCTGAGCGAAGCGAAGGATCTCTCCCGGCGAGATGCTTCGCTACGCTCAGCATGACGGATCATCGCGTCAGTTGTTCTTCGCGGACGTGACGGCCGATCAGCGCGATGAGCTCCGCCTGGATCGCCGGCGGAGCGCCGACGATGTTGCCGCGCTCGAACCAGCGATCGCCTCCCGAGAAATCGCTGACCACGCCGCCGGCCTCCGTGATCATCAGCGAACCGGCCGCCACATCCCATGGCGAAAGATGCAATTCGAAGAAGCCGTCGAAGATGCCGGCCGCGGTGTAGGCGAGGTCGAGCGCCGCCGACCCCGCCCGCCGCACGCCCTTGGCATGCGAGATGACGTCCTCAAAAATATCACAATATATCGTCACAAATTGTTGTGCACGAAAGGGAAAGCCGGTGGCGAGAAACGATCCTTCGATGGTGCGCTGATCGGAGACGTGCATGCGAACGCCGTCACGAAACGCACCGCTGCCGCGCTGGGCGGTGAAGAAGAGATCGCGCAGCGGCTCATAGATCACGCCCGCGATCATCGTGTTGCCCGATTTCAGACCGATCGAGATCGACCAGATCGGAAAATGCTGCAGATAGTTCGAGGTGCCGTCGAGCGGATCGATGATCCAGGTACGGCCGCTGGAGCCCTGTGCGGACGCTCCTTCTTCGCCCAGGACTGAATCGTTGGGGAATCGTTGGCGAAGGAAGGCCACGATGGCGTTTTCGCTCTCGCGGTCGGCGCGCGAGACCCAATCATTGCGCGCCTTGATGTCTGCGTCCGCCTTGCCGAGCTGTTCCCAATGGCGCAGAAGGATGTCCGCCCCCAGCTTCGCCGCCTCGATCGCGGCCTCGACATCATGCACGGCGCGGCATTCTAACGGGTGACAGAGGGTATCGTTTGTCGCTTCCGCGTCACTGCTTTTCAGAAGCCCAAGATGACGATGCGCGGATCAGCCCGCCGCGCGATCCAGGTTGACGTTACGAAGTTCGGGTGGGACCGCTCGGCTGTCGTCACGCTGCGGCACTCGACGTTGCCGTGGTACGACGAGTTTGCGCTCGAAATCTCACTCGACGCCTCACCCCTGACCTCGCTCAAGGACCTCGGGATTCGCGATCGTCTATCGCTCACCGGGCAGTTCGCGGCGCATCAGGCATTTCTGAAGTTCGCGGGCCTGAGCGATGACATCTTCGATGCGACACAGTGGGCCGTCATACGAAAGCGATCGACCGACTGCAGGCTGGTGCGCGTCACTGCACGATGCGCGTACGAGTCGCCGCCCGCGTTGACGCTGATTCAGCAGTTCGCGGACGTGATTTTGTCACCGCCGCTCGACCTCTTTCGACAAACGTGGGCCAGAGCTGAGACCGCGTACCAGGAGATTGACTTGCGCCTGCGAGAGGATGCGGCCGCCGACCTGCGCTGGCTTCGCGCAGCTGCTTCCGGTCGGCTTGCTTCGCCGGGAACTGAGTTCATGCGTGGCTTCCAGCCGTCGGCGGGGCGTCTGAAGGCTCCATCGGACCTCTCAGCTTTTCGCGCCCTTGCGACGATTGATCGCGCCGTCACGATCCTCGGAGATGTCGCCTCGCCACTTGCGCGTTACTCCGGCATCGCGGCACTCGGGATGCCGCTGACGCTGAACGAAACCGAGATCGTGGAACGCATGCTCGCTTTTCCGGCGCATCGCGCATTCGTCCTCACAAATCTCGAGGCGTTCGATGACGCGTCGCGCAGAGTGGTCGACCTTCTCCAGGCGGCGGGTTTCAGTTTGTGGATCGGGCCCGAAGGGCATGAGCTTCCGGAGACTCGGTGGTTCGTTCTCTCGCCGCGGCTCGAAGCATATCGTCCGCTGGAATTGCGGCTGGCTGCATTGCCCGCAGATACACGGGACAAGTGGATCGCCGACTTCGTGGCATCATCGGCCTTCGATCGATACCTCGACGAAGGCGACCTGCCGCCATCAGCGAGCGACGGCGCCATCAACCGCTTACGCGAGCCATTTCGGTCTTACATTGCCGCGGTTGCCCTCTTCGGCGTGCGAGTCCGTGTGACGGTCGTGAACCGTTTTCTGGAACGGTTGATGTCGACGGCGCGCACCGACGAGCTGGTAACCGAAGGAATCGCTTCCATTGATGACGGCGTATTCGTTTTCGAATCGGACGAAATTCGGCAGGAGGCGATCCGGGCGATCCCACCGGCATCGCGCGCGTTCCTCAGCTGCGTCGCCGCTGAAGTCGCGGAAGCCCATGGCGACAAATACCGCGCGGCCGCTCTTTTTGCTGAAGGGGGTGATTATCCGCACGCGGTTGCCATTCTCGAGACGATTCAATGGCACTCTGCGGCCGAGACGATCACCGCCCTTCGTGCGGTTCCTCGCGAGGCGCGTTCGTCGAAGCTGGACAGTGTTCTTGCCGAGGCGCTGGTGGCTTCCGGGCGGTATCGAGATGCGCGGCCGATGGCATCGAGTCTGTTGCTCGCTCAAATTGAGCGCCGCACCGGCGAATACGCTGCCGCACTGCGTCGACTTGACCGGCTGAAGGCGAGAGATTTCGAATCAGAACTGCTGCGAGGAGAGCTTCTACGGCTGCTCGATCGGCCCGACGAAGCCCGGTTGGCGTTCGACGCATGTCAGCCAGTTACCGACGATCAACGCATTCGGCATGGATATCAACGTGCCGTGCTATCCAACGAAAGTGGCGTGACTGGCGATGACAGTTGGCTTCAGATCGAGTTTCCGTCTCGCGACTACTACGCCGCGCGGATCGGCGTCTATCGCGCGATCGCGGCTCGTCGGCTCGACGATGCGATTGCGAGCGCGTCCAGGGCGGTAAAGCTGGCCGGCACGATTGCCGATCGCGTCGACGCAACCCTCGATCTGCTGTTCACGCTCTTCTGCAGCGGTGACTGGGAGGCAGCGCGATTGACGGCGCTCGATGCGTTGCTTCTGGTGGAAGAAACTCAGGGCGACCGGGCGGCCGGCGGGATCCTTTTCCTGCTGGCGTGTCTGTCCGCCGACGATGGACAGTGGACGCACTCGGTCCATCTGCTGGAGCGATTGCGCAGTTTTTACTCCGGCGTGCACGACGTGAAGCGGCTGGTGGAGCTCGAGCTGGTTGCCGCGATGATCGACCTTTCGCGCGGTCATCTTGCTTCTGCTGCACGTGCCGCCCGAACAGTTGTCTCATCCACCATCACGGGACAGATTCGCGAGGCCGCGGCGCTGATCCTCGATGAGATCGACTGGATCGAAGGGCGCGACACGCCTCTTTGCTCGACAGGCGCTACCCCGAACATCGAGTTGACTGACCGGCACCGAATCCTTCGCGCACGGCGTGGACTCGCACACGATCCGGTCCAAGGTGTGTTTGCGGCAGCGCTCGTCGATTGGGAGGAACGCGGCGGCGCGCCGCCTGATCCGATCACCGGATCGCACAAGTTGATGCTCTTTCGCGCCGCCCTCGGCCGCCGTCGCAAAGAGATTGCGGATGGTCTGGCTGCGGAACTCAAGATCACGATTGCCATGTCGGCGGACACGGCAGAACCGGAGTTGCGTGTCCTGCGCGTGGCCTCGACGCTCCGGTTTCCTTTCGCGCCTCACGACTTTGCGCCCACCGCCTGGCGTTACGCGACACGCAATCGCCTCGGCCAATGGCACGAGATCGGATCGCTGCCGCCGATGGCATCGTTGGAATTGGACACAATCGTCGCCGAAGAATTCGGTGATTGGATCGCGTGCAGCGATCGCGAATTGCTCTACCTGGAAGGTCTCGGGCGTTGGGCGAGCGAGTCTCGCGGCGCCATCGCGTCGCTCTTCCGCGTTCGTGCCGAACATCATCGTCTGCGACGGCTCATGGATGAGGAGCCGATCGATTCGGTCACCCACGTCGAAGGGATCGTCGGCGAATCACCCGCGATGCGCGAGGTCTTCGATCTGGTCGCACGCGTCTCCAGGCGCGACGTCGCAGTCTGCATCCTGGGGGAATCGGGAACGGGCAAGGAGCTCGTCGCGCGTGCGCTGCATCGGCAATCACTGCGCCGTCAGAAGCTATTCACTCCGATCAACTGCGCCGCGCTTCCGGAGAATCTGATCGAGAGCGAGCTTTTCGGACACGTCCGCGGCGCGTTCACGGGCGCCGATCGCGATCGCGCCGGTCTCATCGAGGCAACTGACGGCGGAACGCTGTTTCTCGACGAAATCGGCGAGATGCCGCTGGCGGCACAGGCGAAGCTGCTACGATTCCTGCAGGAGGGCGAATTCCGCCGCGTCGGAGAAACACAAAATCGCTCGGCGGATGCGCGCGTGGTCACCGCGACAAATCGGAAGCTGGAAGCAGCCGTAGAAGAGGGACGCTTTCGCGAGGATTTGTATTACCGCATTCGCGGCGTCGAGATCGTCATGCCTCCACTGCGCGATCGCGCCAACGACATTCCGCTGCTGGCGACACATTTCCTGGGGATCGAACGTCAGAAGCATCGGAGTGGACCGATGCGGTTGTCATCCGAGGTCGAGGCGGCGTTCGCCTCGTATCACTGGCCCGGAAACGTCCGTGAGCTGCAGAACACCATCCGCGGTTCGCATGCCCTGGCCGGGGAGGCGCGCGAGATCGCGCTGGAACATCTTCCCGAGCGACTGCGCCGAATCAAAATCAACCGCACCCCAATCGGGTCTTATCAGGATGCCGTAGCGCGATTCCGGCGCGACCTGATCGAGAAGTCGCTGGCGCAGGCGAACGGCAATCAGAACCAGGCCGCGGCCATGCTCAAGATCTCGCGGCAGGCGCTCGCCTACCAGATCCGGGAGTTGGGCATTCTCGTCAGTGCCGGCAAAAGGCCGCGAACGTGAGAAAAGCCTTTTTTGTTTTTGCAACGGCATGCAGCATCGCGAACCCGGCCCTCGCTCAGTCGAAACCTGCCTGGCAGTGGACGCTTGATGAACGCCTCGCCGACCGATTTGATCCAACAAGGATTCGTGAGCGCGATGAAGCGTACGTTGCGAAGTTTCGGCAACTGCGCGCAATGAGAGAATCAAATTCGCGAGACACCGGCGATACAGACGGCAAACAGCTCCAATACCGCATCGATGGCTCGCGGAATCCGGAACTATTTCTTCCCCACGAGCTTTTTGTCGCGTTGCTTGGAGGCTTAAGCTCGGACGCCTCGAGGCGGGTGAGAGAGCGCGAGGCGTATCGATCTCGGCTTCGCCGGGAAGGCTTCGATGCTGAGACATTTTGGCCTGCCCTCGAGTCGGTTTCTGCGGCCTACCTCCCGCTGAAGAACCGTGAACAGCATTCGGGCGGCGAGGTTGACACAAACTGCCGTGCACGATACGAAGCTTTGCAGCGAGCCAGAGCACTCTTCGGTGCGGACCGCTTCGATCATCTGCTTTACAGCGTCGTTGCCGCAGGCATGAGCTTCGGCACCGGGACTACTTATCCAAATCCGGCAGAGCGGCTGCGCCGTGAGGCAGACGGCTGCCGGGAGCCGCTGACTGTTGTAACGCCATCGAAACGCCCACCTGCCTGACCGCCACCGGTACAATTCCGGAAGTCCCGATGAAAGCCCGCATACCCCGAAACCTGATCGCTCTCGTTGTCGTGACGGGCTGCGCTCTTTATTCGGATGTCGTGATCTCTCCTCTCATCTACGATCCGGCCAACATCGCGCGCGGCAGCGATGTGCAGTCGATGGTCCGGAAACTCGATTACAACCACGCCGTCTCGCTCGCGCAGACGATTGATGCCAATCCGCGGAAAAACGCCAACGAGCTGGCCGCGCTGGGTGCCGCCGAGCTGGCGGCCGGGCGTTATGACGATGCGCGGCGCCACCTCCGTTCCGCAATCGACCTCCAGCCGTTTCGCAGCGTGTACGCGCAGGTGGCATGGGACCTGTCGCAGGTCGAGTACATGTCCAACAATTTCGATTCGAGCCTCGACTGGGCGAAGCTGGCGCAGGAGCGGGGAGTCAACGTCCGGCAGTGGCATCTCGACTATCTGGAATCGCTCGCAAATATCAACGTCTATCGATTCAGCGGCATCAACACCGAGCGCCTTCCCATGAAAGTCGTTCGTCCCGACGTGCCGCGCGTGGACGTGACGCTGAACGGAAAGAAAAACATCTCGGCCATCATCGACTCCGGCGCGGTTCTTTCGATCATCTCCCAGAGTCTGGCCGCCAATCTTCCACTCAAGACTCTGGGCACGTTCGAAGGAACATTCGCCGGCCTCCTCGGTGAGCCGATCCCGGTCCACTTCGGAATGCTCGAGACGGTGGAGCTCGGCCGCATGACCATCGCGAACGTGCCGGTGGCAATCATGCCGGACGACAAGATGAAGTTCCTGATCGTGGGCAAGAAAGAGTTCAAGATCGACTTCCTCCTCGGCGCGCACCTGCTGAAGGAATTTCGACTCGAGCTCGATTTCCGGCGCAACGGCGTGACGTTCACGCGCATCCCGCAATCGGCGCGGCGGCCGGCCGCCGATCAGAATCTGTTCATCGAACAGTTTCGGCCCGCCGTCCGCGGCACCATCAATCGCCACGGCTGGTTTGCCTTCATTCTCGACACCGGGTCAGAAGTCACCTTTCTCAATGAGCGGCTGCTGGCATCACTGCCCATTCAGATCTTCGCGCCGAAGGTGCACAACGCGACCCTGCAGGGTTTGGGAGGCGCGAAGAAGCACGGAGAGAAAGTCGAGAATGTGGAGATCGGCATCGATCGCTGGGCCGGGACGTTTCATACCATTCCGATGTACGACGCCGGCGAGCATGAGCGCACGAATGGAATCGTGGGCGAGAACTACCTGAAGAATTTCGATGTGGTCATCGACTTCGGAAGGATGCGGGTCGACCTCGCGCCGATCGGCGTGTTGTCGGTGATCACGATGGAGACCATTCCGGAGGATCAGCGGCTGCCGCCGCCGTGAGGGTTGCTGGGTTGCTGAGTTGCTCGGTTACTGAGAAACCCAGCAACCCAGCAACCTAGGAACCCTCTTTCTTTTTCTTCCGCCGCTCCTTCGCCCATCCTTCAACCACTTTCTGCGGCACACGGCTGAGCGCCAGCGAGTCGGGCGGGACGTCTTTCGTGATCGTCGAGCCGGCGCCGATGTAGGCACCCCGACCGACGCGGACCGGTGCCACGAGCTGGGTGTCGGATCCGATGAAGACCCCGTCCTCGAGGATGGTCTTGTGTTTGTTCATGCCGTCGTAGTTGCAGGTGATCGTTCCCGCGCCGATGTTCACGTCAGCGCCGACGTCGGCATCGCCGATGTAGGACAGATGCGATGCCTTCGCGCCTTCGCCGAAGATCGCTTTCTTGGTCTCGACGAAGTTTCCGACCTTCACGTGTTTGCCCAGCTTCGTGCCGGGACGCAAATGCGCGTACGGCCCGACCATCGCCTCATCCTCGATCACAGCATCCTCGGCCACCGTTCCCGTTTTGATGTGCACGTTATTGCCAACCGTCACGTTGTGGAGGTGCACGCCCGGCTCGATGACGCACTCGGTGCCGATGTGTGTATTTCCTTCCAGCGCCACGAAGGGATAGATGACGGTGTCATTTCCGATGGTCACCATCGAGTCGATGACAACGGTCTCGGGATTGCGAAACGTCACGCCGTCGCGCATCAGGTTGCGGACGACGCGCTTCTGGATCTCGCCTTCGACAGTCGCGAGCTCGGCCCGGGAATTGACGCCCAGGACTTCGATGGGATCGTCGACGAGGAGAGCCCCGACGCGCTTGCCGGCGTCGCGAAGCATGGCGATCAAATCGGTGAGGTAGTACTCGCCTTGTGCGTTGTTGGCCGAAAGGCGACGAAGATTGTCGGCGAGATTTTGTCCGTCGAAGAGGTAGATGCCGGCATTGACCTCGCGAATTTCCCGTTGCTTCGCATCGGCGTCTTTCGCTTCCACGATCTTCTTGACCGAGCCGTCAGCGTCTCGAACGATGCGGCCGTACAGCGCAGGATCGTCGAGCTCCATGGTCAGGAGCGTGAGCGCATTTCCGGCGCGACGATGCTCCTCGAACATTGTTTTCAGCGTCTCCGGCCGCGTCAGCGGCACGTCGCCCGAGAGAATGAGAACCATTCTTCCTTTGCCGTCGATCTGCGGCATGACCTGCATCACAGCGTGGCCGGTTCCGAGTTGTTTTTCCTGCACCGCATAGCGCGCGCGATCGCCGAGGTGTTCCTGCACGGTTTGGCGTTGATGGCCGATCACCACGATGGGCGGGCGGCTAGAGAACTCGTGCGCCAGATCGACAACGTAGTCGATCAGCGGCCGGCCTGCCGCGCGATGCAGGACTTTGGCGATCCGCGACTTCATCCGGGTGCCGAGTCCCGCGGCCATGATGACGACTTCCACGTTGTCGCTCATTGCTCTCTGCGCATCCGTTCAAGAGTCCGGCCATAGCGATCGTAAAGCCGGAAGACGGTCTCTGCCAGCGCAGCAGAATCGTGGCGCAGGAAATTTCCTTCCGAGATGATGTCGCCAAAGAATGGCGTGACGCCGAGATCGCGAGTCTTTGCGATGTCGAACTGCACCGGAAACTGTTTCTCTTCCTGGTAGGCCTGCAGGATGTGTTCTGACGGCTTCCGTCCGTTGAGCACGATCACGTCGACGATCAGGCCGGCGTGCTCGATGATTGCGCTCAAATGCTCTTCCGCGCTGTAGCCGTCGGTTTCGCCCGGCTGCGTCATCACGTTGCAGATGTAGACGCGAAGCGCCTTGGCGTGGCGAATCGTCTCGGTGATCGGCTTGATCAGAAGATTCGGCAACACCGACGTGTACAGCGAGCCGGGTCCGATGAGGATCAAGTCGGCGTCGCGCAATGCTTCCAGCGCGCGGTCGGGCGGTTGCGCGTCCGCGGGATCGATGCCGAGGTGCACGATGCGGGCGTGGGGGCGGGGAGCTTTTCGGCGATCGCCGAGAAGTGAGCCGCTGATGGCGACTTCGCCCATGAGCTCTTTTCCGTCCGCGAGCGTCGCGCGCAGTCGCACCTGCTCGAGCGTGGAGGGATAGATGTCACCCCGAATCGCGAGGACTTCGGATGCCGCCAGAATCGCGTCGTCGAATCCGCCCGTGATGTCGGTGAGCGCCGTCAGCAGCAGATTGCCGAGGGAGTGACCGGCCAGCGCCGATTCATTCTTCTCAAAGCGATAGCTGAAAAGTCGTGACAATAAATGCTCTTCTTCTGCGAGGGCCACGATGCAGTTGCGAATGTCGCCCGGCGGAAGCACGCCGAATTCCTTCCGCAGCGCGCCCGAGCTGCCGCCTTCGTCGGTGACGGTCACGATCGCGCCGAGCCGCGCGATCGACCACGCGCCCTCGGCCACGACGTAGCGCTTGAGGCCGCGCAGCAGCGTGGAGAGGCCGGTGCCACCTCCGATCGCGACGATGTTGAGACCTTGGTGACGCATGGGTTGCTTGGTTACTGGGTTGCTGGGTTGCTCGGTTGCTTGGGATGACTCAGCAACCTAGCAACCAAGCAACCCAGGAACTACTTCTTCTTCAGCTCCGTCAGCACCAACTTTGCCACCGCCTTCAGCGTGTCGAACACGCCGGTCCCATTCATCGCCACGGCCTCGAAGGTCGGCTCACCCTTCATGTTGAGCTGGCGGTACATCTCCTCCGGGGCAACAGCGGTGGGCAGGTCGCGCTTGTTCATCTGCAGGACGTACGGAATTGTCCTCAGATCGTAGCCCTGCTCTTTAAGATTCTTCTCCAGGTTCTGCAGCGATTCAGCGTTCGCTTCCATCCGGGCGTCCTGCGAATCAGCGATGAAACAGACGCCATCGACGCCCTTCAGAATCAGCTTGCGCGATGCGTCGTAGAAAACCTGCCCTGGCACGGTGTAGAGATGGAATCGCGTCTTGAAGCCCCGGACCTGGCCAAGGTCGAGGGGAAGAAAATCGAAGAAGAGGGTGCGATCGGTCTCCGTGGCCAGCGAGATCAGCTTTCCCTTCGCTTGCGGGTTGGTTTTGTCGTAGATCCATTGCAGATTGGTCGTCTTTCCGCAAAGGCCAGGCCCGTAGTAGACGATCTTGCAGTTGATCTCACGCGCCGCGTAATTGATAAACGTCATCTGCTATTCGCTGAAGAGGCTGTCGATATCTTCGTCAGTGATCTCGGCGAACGGCGAATCGAAGCGATTTGCGGCGGCGCCACGGTCCGCTTCCGCCTTTTTCAGAAGCTGCTCGAACGTCCGCTCCAGTTCCTGCGATGCTTTCTTCACGCGCAGGCGAACCAGACCGAGCGACGAGCGGTCGTCGAATATGACGACCAGGATGACCCGTTGAGCAACCAGCGAAATGTGGATGTTGTCGCGTTCTCCTTCGTGAAAGAGGATGGAGAACTCTTTTTCTCCGATGAGCTTTGCCAGTCCGTCGGTGGCCGCGACGTTGCCGGCGGTGAGCGAGGCCAGGGAAGTGGCGTCGACGTCGCGCATGTCGCCGTGGGAGGCGATCTGCTGGCCATTCTTGTCGACCAGAAAAACAATCTTGGCGTTGGAGTCGACCTGCAGACGCTGAAGCGTTTCCTTGATCTGCCGGTACTCCTCCTCGTACATCACGAGATCAGGAGTTGCCATTTGTGCTCCCCATACTAGCAGGTGCGACTAAATTTCCCGCCTGCCTTCGAGAGCCTTCGCCATCGTAACTTGATCGGCGTATTCGAGATCGCCGCCGACCGGAAGCCCGAATGCGAGCCGTGTCGTGCGCACGCCGAAGGGCCGAAGTTGTTGGGCGAGGTAAAGCGCGGTGGCTTCGCCTTCTACGTTGGGGTTGGTCGCCAGGATCACCTCGCGAACTTCGCCGCTCTGGACGCGTCGCAGCAGACCGCCGACGTCGATGTCCTGCGGTCCGATCCCCTTCAGCGGCGAGAGCGCGCCCAGCAGAACATGGAACACGCCCCGGAAGTCGCGCGTCTGCTCGATGGTCGCGATGTTGAAAGCTTCTTCCACGACGCAAATGATGGCGGGATCGCGTCGCGGATCGCTGCAGATGGCACAGGGATCGACGTCGGTCATGTTGTTGCAGTTCGAGCAGCGGAAGACTTTTGATTTGACTTCCAGGATCGCCGCCGCCAGCGCTTCCGCTTCACCGGCGGTGCGCTTGAGGATGTGATACGCGATTCGCGAGGCCGACTTCGCGCCCACGCCGGGAAGCTTGGTCAGCTCGTTGATGAGATTTGCGAGAGGTGGTGCTGTCATAGTGGCCGGACACTTCAAAACAATCCCGGAATCTTCATGCCTCCCGTCATCGCACCGATCTGCCCCTGCATTTCCTCGTCGACCTTGCGTGACGCCTCGTTGACTGCCGCGACGACCAGGTCCTGCAGCATTTCGACGTCGTTCGGATCGACCGCTTCCTTGTCGATGGTGACGGAGAGGAGCTCTTTATCGCCGTTCATGGTGGCCTTGACCATGCCGCCGCCGGCGCTGCCTTCAACGCGCAGCTCGGCCATGCGCTGCTGCATCTGCGCCTGCATCTGCTGCACTTGCTTCATCAGCTGTTTGGGGTTCATTTGCTTCTCCTGGTCTCCACGACTTCGCCGCCGAGGTGCTTCTGGAAGGCTTTGAGGACGGGATCTTCTTTGACGGGCTTCTCCTTGGTCGCCGGCGCCGTTGTCTCGACCGAAATCTTCACCGGCGCGCCGTAGACGTCCCTGGCGATCGATTCGAGGGCGTCGCGAGCGTCGCTGACCGCGTCGGCGGAATATGTATCATTAAATACGAATGATATATTGTTATCTTTCATGGAGCTCTTCGCGTTGGCGAGGTAGCCGGCAATGAGCGGGCGGGCCTTCTGAACGCGTTCGAGGAAGGTCTCGAGGTCTCGAGGTTGCGGGGTCTCGGGGTTCTTCTTCGCTTCCAGACTGCGAGACCCCGAGACCTCGGCTCCACTCAGCGCGTCCTCGACCGCGCGCAACCGCGGGAAGGTCGCGGCCTTGAGGAGCGCAATCTCCACCGCCAGACGCTGATGTTCGGCGCGATTGATGACGTCGTCGTCGCGCATCAGAAGATTGGCGATGCGCAACAGCTCGGAGTATGAAAATTTCCCGGCGACTTCCTCCGCTCCCGCAACATCCGGCTTGCCGCCCGCGGAGATCAGCAGCATGTTGCGGACGAAGCTGAGGAGATCGCGGTAGAGCAGCTTGAAATCGCGGCCGCTCTCGCCTGCTTCGTCGAGCGCGGCCAGGATCCCGGCGTGGTCGCCTTCGCTCACCAGCGTCATCACCCGCGCGAAAAAGTTCGAGTCGGAGAGACCGAGGACGGTGGCGACGTCGGCGGACGCGATGGCGTGGCCGCTGAAAGCGATGATCTGATCGAGGATCGAAAGCGCATCGCGCACGCTTCCTTCTCCGCGTCGCGCAATCAGTTCCAACGCCGCGTCGTCGATCTCGATCTTTTCCGTCTTGGCGATCTGTCGGAGCCGGCCCATCAGCTCCTCCAGCGTGATCTTGCGCAGGGTGAATTTCTGCACACGCGAAAGGATGGTGGCCGGCACTTTCTGCATCTCGGTCGTCGCGAACATGAAGATGACGTGCTCGGGCGGCTCCTCGATCAGCTTCAGCAGCGCGTTCCACGCTCCCTGCGAAAGCATGTGGGCTTCATCGATGATGAAAATGCGGAAGCGGTCGCGCGCCGGCTGAAACTGCGTGACGTCGCGCAGATCGCGAATGCTGTCCACGCCGGTGTACGTCGCGGCGTCGATCTCGCGTACGTCGAGGTCGATCCCTTCCGTGATTTCCTTGCAGATCGTGCAGGTGTTGTCAGGCTCCGTCGCCGGACCGCTGACACAATTCAAAGCCTTGGCAAGGATGCGTGCGACGGTGGTCTTGCCGATCCCGCGCACCCCCGAAAAGAGGTAGGCATGGTGGATGCGCTTCTGCTCGATCGCGTTCTGCAGCGTGCGGACCACGGTCTCCTGGCCGATGATGTCGCTGAATCTCTGCGGGCGATATTTGCGGGCCAGGGCCTGGTATGACATCGGGGGCGAGTATACGGCGAGCGACCCGCTCGGAAGAGCCCAGGCCGAACTGTGTCACGCAGGGAATGCACCTTATCGCTGCTTCCTTCCGGACCTGACGAGGTTCGGTACGCCTGCTGCACAGGACCCGGGCTCATCCCAGCGGGTCTGAGGCCTCAACATACCAGAGCGGCGGCTTATTCGAGCGGGCCGCCGATTGTCGCGTTGGGTCCGGGAGGCGCCATTCCCGATTTCAGAAAGTTGCCGAGCACCTCCATGCGATGCGGAACGAAAACATCGCGCATGGTCTTGGAGATGGCAAACCGGGGCCCGGCTTCGCCGGTTTCGATGATCGATTCGCTGATCTGCTGATAGAACTCCAGCTCGCCGACGTTGCCCCGGAAGAAGTGACATCCGGTACAGCTCAACTGGTTCGCGCGTTTCACGATGTCCGTCGGCGACAGCCGGCTGCCGGATTTCCGCAGCTCGCTGGAAATGCGGCTCGAGAACGCCCGTCCTTCCGTTGTCAACTGCGACGCGAGGAACGGAATCTCGAAGACGACATCGAGCTCCGACTCGCCCGGATTGCTCTCCGCCAGCAGGAATTCGCGTGGGATGTTCATGAAGAACAGATTTTCGTCGGCGATCGCGAGATGGCCGACATTCGCGACGAAGGCGTCGCGAAACCGGCGTGCGGTCTCGGTGTCATACGTCGCATCGAAGAACCGGCCGTACGGCATGTTTTGGAGAACGTCGGGTACCGCCATCAGCTGATCGCCGCGCTTTGCCAGCCGGAACTGATAGAAACGATTGCCAAGAGGCGCATTTGCGTTGTGCATCGTGCGAATGCCGCCACCACTGACCGCTGAGAAATGGTCGGGATCGATCACCGGATCGAATCCGTCCATTCCTGTGAAAAAGAAAGAGTCCAGCTTTGCGCGTCGCTCGCTGGTCGAATTCACATTCGACAAATCGGCCCAGAATTGAGCAACTGGCCGGCATGCCGCGATACCTTCCGATGGATTCGGATTGGGCAGTACCGCCTCGAAGATGAAGTGGACCCGAGTAAATGTTGCGTTCGATTTCTTCGCGAAGATGATTCGGTATTGTCCGCAATTCCTTCCGTCGGCGGGCGCGAGATCGAATCGATTGACGAGCGCCAGAGGAATGTGATCGCCGGTGAAGGGATTCGACTTCGCCAGCGGACCTTCGGGAGTTGGACAACGCCGCGGCAATCCATTGAACGAAGGGCGGCCGTCGATGAGAAAATCGTCGCAGTGCGATGACTCGGCTGACAGCAGGCCAGGCTTTGCGTTCTGCGTGTCGAAGAGTTGCTGATAGAGCCGCAGAGCGGTCGTACGCGATCCGCTGCGCGCCACGATGGCATTCATCACGCGCTCAAACGAGAAACCATCGAGGATGGCCTGATCGGTGACGACCAACGAGCGCCGTGCGTCAAGCGCATGAGGCGGCTCGACTGCGCGTTTTCGGGAGGCAGCGGCTAGCAGAATCGCGGATGCAGCCAACAGCAGAACGCCGGGGCGCCGGGGCATGTGGCGATTCTACTTCGGATTGGCGGAGAGAGTGGGATTCGAACCCACGGTACGCTATTAACGTACACACGCTTTCCAAGCGTGCGCCTTAAGCCACTCGGCCATCTCTCCTTGCAAGGCAGAAGACAGAAATCAGAAGGCAGAAGGAGGACTTACTTCTGCCTTCTGCCTTCCTACTTCTGCCTTCCATGGCGGAGAGGGGGGGATTCGAACCCCCGATACCCGTAAAGGTATAACGGTTTTCGAGACCGCCGCGTTCAGCCACTCTGCCACCTCTCCGTTTTAGATCGCACGCTTGCGCAGTTGCTGGAAAAATTGCTGCAGCAGGATTCGAGCGCGTTCCTCTTCGAATCCGCTGACGACTTCCATTCGATGATTCAGACGCGGATCCTGCACCAGGTTGCCAAGGGAGCCGCAGAATCCGGCTTTCGGATCGGAGGCGCCGAAGATCAGGCGCTCCACGCGGGCGTTGACGAGCGCGCCCGCACACATCGCGCACGGTTCGAGAGTCACGACCATGGTCGTTCCCTCCAGACGCCAGTCGCCGATCGTGCGAGCAGCCTCCGCGATCGCGAAGAGCTCTGCGTGACCGAGCGGATCGCCCGATTCGCGGCGGTTGCGGCCGCGCCCGATGATGTTGCCCTGGCGGTCGACGATGACCGCTCCCACCGGGGTTTCACCCTCGGCACCCGCCTCAGCGGCCAGCGCGAGGGCTTGGTCCATCCACTGCGCTGCATTCATGGCTTCAAAGATGGTGCACCCAGCAAGACTCGAACTTGCAACCTTCTGATCCGTAGTCAGATGCTCTATCCAATTAAGCTATGGGTGCGAGCAAGACTGTAACCTCATGGTACAACCGTGAATTCCGCTCGTGCGGGCGCGCATTCTACCCCCGCGCACGCGAGTTGCGGTAGACTGATTCTCCTCACAGCAGCAAGCGCCTCTACGGTTGGCTACTGCCTGCATCACCCTTCCCCAGCCAACCGTGGAGGCGTGATTTTTCATGGACAAGAACACGTTTTTTGCTCGAACCATGCATACGCCCGACTCGCCGGAGCGGGGCGAGTTGCGGGCATCGCTGCGCGAGATTTCGAAAGCGCTGATTCCACTGCATCGACATTTGATCGATGCCGCCAAGAGCGATTACGTGTTCGCGTTCGACAGCGATGTCAGCCCGACCAGGCTGGTCGACCTGCTGCAAACCGATTCCTTCTTCGCGTGGCTCAAACCGCTCACTTCGCTGATCGTGGATATCGATGAAATGGTGCGCACCGACTTCGACGATGCGGCGGCGCGCGCGATTCCGCGACGGATCGAACAGATCTTCGCGGGCGATCAGTACGTGGCTATGCTGCAGCGCGATGTCGAGGTCGCCGGCGCGCACGCCGCTGTGAGAAAAGCCCTCCAGGGGCTCACCAGCGGAAATGGCCGATGATCTCAAACGCGCGCAAGACGTCTTCGTTCAGCGCTCCGTAGCCGATGTTGTGCACGACGCTGAAGTCTGTTGCTCCGCGGCGCGTCGACACGACGCCGATGTGGTAGAGGCCATTCGACAGTCTCCACGCGACGATGTCGCCCGGCTTGAACGCATCTCGCGTCGATTTTCCTTTGCGCTCGAAATAGCGCATCAGATTCGGCACGCGGCGATGATCGATGTTCGTGTCAGGTGAGCGCAGTCCCCACTTCTGGGGATAGGCGGCGAAGTTTTGCCGCATGTCTTCGTGAACTCCGACTTGCAGATCAACGCCGATTTGTCTGAACGCGCGCACGATAACGTCCGCGCATACCCCGCGATTTGGCGGAAGGTCGCCGCCCGGATAGCGAAGTTGTTTGTAGGACGCGTCGTAGATCGTGGTGACCCCGACCTGCGCTTCGGCTGCCTTCGCGATGCGAATCCCTGCAGGCGCGTCAGCGCGAGCAATCGCTGCGATGAAGAGGATCAGAAGGGCGGTCTTCGGCATCTTGGCGTCCCCGGCAGGATTCGAACCTGCGACCCACAGCTTAGAAGGCTGTTGCTCTAGTCCAACTGAGCTACGGGGACCGGAACAGTCCTGAGTCCTGAGTGCTGAGTCCTGAGAGGTGCTAGCTCAGCACTCA
Organism: Thermoanaerobaculia bacterium; assembly: GCA_035636095.1. Classification (GTDB taxonomy): domain Bacteria; phylum Acidobacteriota; class Thermoanaerobaculia; order Gp7-AA8; family Gp7-AA8; genus Gp7-AA10. The sequence goes on along the minus strand of DASPZU010000047.1, from coordinate 26,122 downwards.
GGACTCAGAACTCAGGACTCGAAATGGTCGGGGCGAGAGGATTTGAACCTCCGACCCCCTGCTCCCAAAGCAGGTGCGCTACCAGGCTGCGCTACACCCCGACGGTCGCGATCAACAGCTATACCGCTTGCGCTGTTCCCATGCGTCTCGGTGGGAGTGCTGCCCTCCACTTGCCGGTGCTGTCGGGATCGAGCACGAACTCGAAGGTGTGCCCGTGCGATCGCAGCCGAAGCGCGTTTCCGTCGAGGACCTGTCCTGTCGAAGTCTCATTGTCGTATTCGACCTCTTCGATTTGCTTGAGGTCGAGCGAAGCGTCGATGTCGGGATTTTCGTAGACGATCGAGTCATTGGTCAGCGCCAGCGCAACCGGGATACGCTCGAGACCTTCGACGAAATCCGCCCGGGAGACGAGCCGCGCCGAGGTGCGTCTCCGGGCCATCTTCTGCTCGATGAGATCCTTAGAGTGCATGCGCATGAGGATCCAGACCAGCGCGGCGAGAACGGCAAGTCCTGCGAACGTGACGACAGGCAGAGTCATATTGGGCCTCCAGGGTCTATGTGAACCGGGACGGAAAAAATCCTACGCCAATTGCGATCAAAGGTCACGCGGTAGAATCTCCCCCATGCCCTCGAAGACCCGCAGCGAGTATTCGTCGGGAGGGGCCGTGATCTCAGTACGCGAGGGCGTGCCGTATGTTGCGCTCATCGCGACCCGCGGCAAGACGCGCTGGGGCCTCCCCAAGGGGGCGGTTTCAGAGGGCGAAACGTCGGAGGCGGCGGCGCTGCGCGAGGTACTGGAGGAGACCGGGCTGGAGGCCGCAATCGTCAGGCCGCTCGATACGATCGAGTATTTCTTCCGCGCCGGCGACACACTGATTCACAAGCGTGTCGACTTTTATCTGATGACGCACACCGGAGGCGAGCTCAAGCCGCAGCTCAGCGAAGTCGACGACGTCGAGTGGGTGGAGTTGAGCGAGGCGATTCGCCGCGCGAGCTTCGCCTCCGAGAAGAAGCTTCTCGAGAGCGCGCTGCAGGAGCTGGAGCCGTCGCGGGCTTCTTCGCAGTAGCAGCCTTCGCCTGCTCCGCAGCCAAACGTGACGCCAAAGTCGGCGCACCACGCGTCGATTTTCGATTGCTGATCCAGACGTTGTCCGCTCCGATTTCTTCAACCAGTAGATTCGACACGACCGAGCGCGGTGCGACCTCTGTGACGTCGATCTTGGCATTGGCGTACTGATCGCGATGCTTGAGCAACAACCACTCGTTGCCTTTCGGTGAGCGCCCGCGAATTTTCACCAGCGCCCACTCGCCGAACATCTTCTTTCCGAACATTCGGAAGGTGAGCTTGCCCTGTTGGACGGCTTTCACCGGATCGTCGCCCGGCTCGATGAATTCCCACGTCCCGTTGTCCCAGATGATCACGTTGCCCGCGCCGTAATTTCCAGCCGGGATGACACCCTCGAAGGCCGCGTAATCGTAGGGATGGTCCTCGGTCATCATGGCCAGGCGTTTCACCGCCGGATCGTACGAAGGTCCTTTGGGAACTGCCCACGATTTCAGCACGCCCTCCATCTCCAAGCGAAAGTCATAGTGGAGACGCGAGGCCTGATGCTTCTGAATCACGAAGATCGGCAGCCTGGTCGTCTTCGGTTTCCCGCCAGATGGCTCCGGCGTCCCGCCGAAGTCGCGCATCTGGCGGTACTTTTTCAGAAGATCCGGCATTCTCTACGAGGCCTTCCGCCTTCGCGAAGCAACCGCTCGTGTTTTGCGGCCCGCCGCGGGCGCGCGTTTGGCAGCCGCGCGAGCACGTCCGCGCGGTGCGGCCGCGCGTCCGCCTTCGAGACTGCGTCGCAGCGCGTCCATGATGTCGATGACCTCGCCGGCCTTCTCCTCTTCCTTCTCCTCGGCCACGATGGTCTTGCCCTGGGCCTTGGCCCGGATGCGATCGAGCAGCCGTTTGCGATACTCATCCTTGTACCGCAGCGGATTGAACTGTTTTTCTGTCAGCTCGTTGATTAGCATTTCGGCGAGCTTCACTTCTTTTTCCTTGACCTGCCCGCGCTCGAGATCGATGGCCGCGAAGTCGCGCACCTCGTCGGCATAGTACATCGTGTGGAGGATCAGTCCGTCTTCGAATGGACGCACCACCACAATGTTTTCTTTTCCGGCGGCGACCATGCGTGCAACTGCGACCTTGTTCTGGTCCTTCATCGCGGTGGCAAGCAGGTGGTAGGTCTTGCCGCCACCCGGCGCGGGACCGAGGTAATAGGCCTTCTCGTAGAACATCGGATCGATCTGCGCCAGATCGACGAATTCCGCAATGTCGAGCGCACGGTTGTCGTCGGTTTCGAGCGCTTCGATCTCCTCGTCGGTGAAGGTGACGTATTTGTTTTTGGTCACGGGGTAGCCGCGGACAAGCTCGTCCGAGGAGACGATTTTTTCGTGGTACGGGCACCACCATTTGCGGTTGACTCGCGTGCCGCAGCTCTCATGCAAAAGGTTGAAATGGACGTCTTCGGACTTCGTCGCCGAGTAAAAACGCACCGGGATTGAAACGAGACCGAAGGTAATGGTCGCATTCCGCAACGGTCTGAGTGCCATGGTGAGCCTCCCGGTGAGGTTCATTTGCATTCAGCATTCCACGCTCTTATCGCGCAACTTCCTGACTGTCCATAAGTTGAATAGATCGGCCCGCCTCGTTGACGGCGTTGGTTTTGCATGAGACCGCGATCGGTTAACAGCGATGGATTCAACAATCCGGCGGACGTTGTGGGGCGCTTTCTTCGTGCTCACGCTCCTCGTGGCGGTGGGCCTGGGTCTGACCGTCACGGTACTCCAGATCGGCCGTCGTCAGGAATCGCGCATCGTGCACGGCTCGGAGCCCTTGCTCGACGCCGTCCAGGCGATGAACGGCGACGTGCGGGCGCTGCTGGGATCATCGCGCGGGTATCTGCTCACGCAGCAGACACAGTTCCTTCAGCAGTACGACGACGCCGTCCGCGACTTTGAGCGGCAGGCCTTGAAGGCGAATCAACTGGCATCCGCGCCGCAGGAAATGCAGGTCGTTTCGAGAATCCGCAAACAGTTCGCCGACATCAAGGGCCTCACCGACGAGCAGATCACGCTGGCGAGAGAAGGGCGCTCCGCGAACGCGAACGAATACATGCTGGAGGCGGCGCGACTCCAGCGGTCGACCCCCGATTTCGCCGATGCGCTCGCGGACCAGCGCCGCCGGCAACAGGACATCGATCTCGAACAGATTGCGAGCCTGCGGCAGGGTCTGACGCTGGTGATGATTGTGGTGAGCATCGTCATCGTCGCTCTGGGCGGCTATACGCTGTGGCGGATCGAGCAATCGCTGCGTCACTCGATCAATCGCGAGGTGCGTCGCACCGAGGCGATGATCGCCGGAATGTCCGACGGCGTGGTGGTCGTCGATCGCGAAGGAAAATCGGTCTACATCAATCCGGCGGGCGAACGTCTGCTAGGGCAATCCCAGGTCGGCGTCCCGATCACACAGCAGTCGGATGTTTACCGGCTGCGAAAAGAAGACGGCAGTACGGTCGACGCGCTGGAGCTGCCGACGGCCCAGGCGCTGGCGACTGGCAAACCGATCATGGACGTCACGATGATGATCGCCCGTGACGACAAAAAGATCGCGATCTCCGTGAACGCCACGCCGCTGCAGGAAGGGAGAAGGACGACCGGTGCGATCGTCACTTTTCGCGACATCACCGAGCGGCAGCACCTCGAGGAGGAGCTGCAACTCCAGGCCGAGCGCGCGCAGATCCTGGCCGATGCCGGCGCGTTTTTCTCGAGCAATATCGATCCGGTTTGGGTCACGCAAGCCATCGCGGAGCGGGTCGCGGAAGTCCTGGGCGACTGGTCGGCGGTCATCCTCAAGACCGCGGATTCGAACGAGCTGCGCGTTGCGTCGATCTATCACCGCGACATGTCCTCGCTGGGCCTGGCGTGGTCATACATCTATCGGCAGCCGCTGCTGGTCGGCGAGGGAATCATCGGACAGGTGGTCAGCACCGGATACCCGGCCATGATCTCGAACCTCGGCAGCGCCTCCACCGGCGTGAGCACGCAACGGAACGTGACGTCGTATCACGCGCCGACGATGCAGCTGGCGTCGCTGCTCATTCTTCCCCTCCGAACGCGCCGGGAGATGATCGGCGCGCTGGTGATCGCGGCCAACGATCCGGAGCGGCGCATGACGGACGACAAACTCCCGCTGGCGGAGCAGTTGGCGGAACGCGCAGCACTGGCTGCCGAGAACGCGAAGCTGTACACCGAGCAGGTCGATGCGCGGCGAAAGGTTGAAGACCTCTCCCGGCTGAAAGACGAATTCCTCTCCATCGCCTCGCACGAGCTGCGCACGCCCGTGACTTCGATCAAGGGTTACACGCAGCTCGCCAAGACGCTGATCCGCGAGCAGGATCTGGAGACGTCCGAGGAGTATCTGGACATCGCGCTCGACCAGATTGATCGCATGTCGCGACTCATCCTCGAGCTGCTCGATGTGTCACGCATCGAGACCGGACGTCTCGAGATTCGCCACGAGCCGATTTCATGGATCCAGTTCGTTCGCAATCTCGTGCATCACCACCACACTTCGGTCAGCGATCGTCGTTTTCATCTCAATGTTCCCGACAGCGATCTCGTGGTCGTCGGTGATCGCGACCGGCTCGAGCAGGTTCTGGGCAATCTTCTCGAAAATGCCGTGAAGTATTCGCCGGAAGGGAGCGAGATCTTCGTCGATGTGGCCGTCAAAGGCGATCAGGTCGTCACGTCTGTTTGCGATCGCGGAATCGGAATTCCCAACGACGAGCTGAATCAGGTCTTCGAGCGATTCCATCGCGGACGCCAGGTGTCCTCCACCAACTACGGCGGCCTCGGACTCGGGCTGTACATTACCAAGCAGATTGTCGATCGTCACGGCGGCTCGATCTCGGTCGAGAGCAAGGAAGGGTCGGGGACGACATTCTTCTTCGCGTTGCCGGCTACCGCCGCTCCAGCCGTCGACACTGCGCCGCCACGTCAGGAAGCCGCCCAGGCTCTGACCCAATAATTGAATAATCGCGGCGGCACCGTCGTTGTTGCCGCCGATCCATGCTCCCTCTCCTCCTCTTCCTTCTCGCTGCCGATGTGCAGGTCGATTACACACGCGAGTCGCTCACCGGAACGCATATCCACTATCAGCAGTATCTGAACGGAGTCCGCGTCGTGGGCGGGGAACGCGTCGAGACGATCACGCGCGATGGAAAACGGGAGACGCACGATCATCTTGCTCACGCGCCGCTGAGAGTCGCCGCCGCGGTCGGCGGCGCTCCACTGGCTGGAGAACTGGTCTACCTGAACATCGATGGTGAGGCGCGACTGGCGTCACGCGTCGTCGTCGAAGAGCAGCCCTACCGTCCTTATGCGAATTACTACGATGCCGCGACCGGCGCGCTGATTCGCTCCGATGCGCTTTTCTGGACCGCTCAGGGCCGGGTGTTCGATCCGAATCCTGTCGCGAAGCTCAATCGGCCCGACCTGCAGGATCAAAACGATGCGGCGTCGGCCGTTCCCGACAGCGCGTACTCGATCGTCGATTTAATCGATCTTCCGGCATCCGGTCCGCTGGCCGGACCGAACGTGCAGATCGTCGACGTGCAATTGCCGACCACAACTCGCGCCGATGCTTCGCAGTCATTGATGTTCGATCGAAGCCAGGCGCAATTCGAAGAGGTCAACGCCTATTACCACATCGATCGAACACAGCGTTACCTGCAGTCGCTCGGCTACACCGGCAACCGGCGCATCGTTGCCTATGCCATTCCTGTGGACCCGCACGCGGCCACTGGCACCGACAATTCATTCTTCGTGACTAACACGCCGGGGACCGGCGCACTCTTCTTCGGCGATGGAGGCACCGACGATGCCGAAGATTCCGACATCATGCTGCACGAGTACGGACACGCGATTCAGGAATCGATCGCTCCGGGCGCGTTCGGCGGATCGTCATCGAGCCAGTCGCGCGCGTTAGGCGAGGGTTTCGGCGACTACTGGTCGTTTTCATCGACTTACGAACAAACAATTCCCTCCGGCCGCGATCCGTTCTGCATCGGCGATTGGGACGCACGCTGCTGGATGGATGACGCCTCGCAGAACTGCGGCTACCCGGCCGGCGCCGATTGCCTGCGGCGCGTCGATAGCGCGAAGACGATGGCAAACTTCATCGTCAGCGAAACGCCGGGCACGGAGCACAAAAACGGCGAGATCTGGTCGTCGGCGCTCCGCGAGATTTTCATGAAGCTCGGGAAGCGAACAACCGACACGCTCGTGCTCGAAGGCACCTTCGGAGTGCCGGTGGGCCCGTCATTCACGCTGATGGGACAGAAGCTTCTGGCGGCCGACCGCGCCCTCAATGGCGGCGCGAATTCCTCCGTCATCTGCAGCGCGATGACCTCGCGCGGAATTCTGACCTCTGTCGATTGCGCGTCGGGACCGCGCGGCGAGCTGACGTTCTTCCAGAGTCTCGAACACGGCTTGAGCGGAACGAACATCGCGTCAACGTTGGCAATCAATGATTCTCGAGCGATCGAACGCATCAGCGTGAATGTCGCCGTCACGGGCGAGGCTCAGATCACGCTGACCGGACCCGACGGGACGCGGGCCAAGCTGCAGGCGCTGGACAGTTTCCGTGGACGATCGGCGGCGGGAATGTGGACCCTGGCGGTCATCGCGAACGAACCGGTGACGCTGCCGTCGTGGTCGCTTGCGATTCAATTTGCCGGTGACGTGCCGCTGACCGCTCGGCCGACAGCGGCTGCAAATCAACAGAAATTCATCGCGGCGGTGGCGCACGCACCGGGCGCGAACGGAACGACGTTCATCACCGATGTTCGATTGTTCAATCGCGGGACGTCGTCAGCTCAGGTGACGGCGATTTTCACGCCCACCGGCGGCGACGGCCGGATGAACTTCGCTGCGGTCAAGATCGTGATTCAACCGTCGCAGTTCGTCGCGATCGACGACATCGTGCAAACCCTGATGCAGTCGTCGGGCACGGGACAGCTTCAAATCGTCGGCGCGAGCGATCAAATCCTCCTCAACAGCCGAACGTACACGCCGTCATCGACCGGCACGTTTGGTCAGTTTGTGCCGAGCGCGATGCCGTCGGAATCGGTCGGCGCCGGCGATGTGCCGCTGTCGGTTCCGGGACTCGAAAACACCATCGGCTTCCGATCGAATATCGGGTTCGCCGAGGTGGCAGGGGTGGCGGGGGAGGTGCGGGTGCGGTTCTACGACGGCGCCGGCAACGCCGTTGCCGAGGAGGTCTACGGAATCGCGCCATTCGGCCACGTGCAAACGCGAGTCAATCCGGCCGGCGAAGCGCTCCGCGCTGAGGTGACCGTCGCGGGAGACGCGCGTGTGCTGGCGTACGGCTCGATGGTCGACAACACCTCCGGGGACGCAGTGTTCATTCCGGCTGCGCGCGTTCGCAATGGGATGTTTCCCGCCATTCACTCGGCGGGCGCGAACGGAACGTTGTGGCGAACGGATGTCTGGCTGTCGAATCCTTCAAGTGCTGCCGAGGATGTGGTGATCAATCAGCGGACGATGTCAGTCCCCGCCCGCGGAGCGGTCATCCTGCGCGATATTCTCGGCGCCGACGGACGCACGACGTTGCAAGTCAACACCAGAGCGGTTCTAGTGACGTCCCGTACCTATACGATCGGCGAGCACGGCTCATTCGGCCAATTCGTGCCGCCGGGGGTCGCCTCGAATGAGCTGGCGACCTTGATCGGCATCGAGAACTCATCTGCCTTTCGTACGAACATCGGACTCCTGTCACAAGGCTCCGCCTTTGTGCGCCTCCTTTTCTTTGATGCAGCGAACCGGCAAATCTGGCGCGAACACGTTGCACTCGATCGCTTCGCGCAATTTCAGCTGATCTCGACGCTGCTCGGCGGCCGGTGTCAGGTGCAAGTGTTGATCGGCGGACCCGTGGTACCCTACGCCTCCGTTGTCGATAATGTGTCCGGTGATCCCATATTTATTAGTGCACAATATTAATGAATACTATTGTTATACAAAGGCCCGATCCGCAGACGCTGGCTCAGGTGCAGTTCAAGGTCCTCGAAGAAACGCTGCGCCAGTTGCGCAGCACGCGCAATGACATCATCCGCTACGGCGTCTGGAACACCCGCAACCTGACCGACGACGATTTCAACCGCACCGACGACCGCAAGCTCCTCGGCTATTTCCGCCAGGATCTTCTGGAGACGCGTTTTCTCTCCAAGGGGCGGCGCATCGATCTGATCCAGCTCTGGAAATGGTTCGACGATCAGATGAGCGGTCTGGAGCCGATGCTGATCGACGGCCAGGAAGTGTTTCTCAACATTCAGGACAAAGACCTGGAGAAAGTGCGCAAGCGTATCGCCGAGATCCAGGCATTTCTGCCCACCCTGCGCTCAGAAGACCTCGATGCCTTCCGGCGCGTGAAATACAAGCTGCGCCGGACGGTGATGCGGCTGACCTACGACCTGCATCACCTCTTCAAGCGGCTCGAAAAGTATCGCAAGAATTTCGGCGCGGGCCTCGCGCCGCGCCTGGAGCGCGTGCCGCTGGAAGCCGTCTCCGAGATCCCCGAGCCCCCGCCCATCGACGAGGGCGAGGAAGACTAGCAAAAAAGATCGAAGTTCGAAGTTCGAATGAAGAATTAAGAAACGATTCTTCGTTCTACGTTCGCACTTCGTCCTTCGAACTTCTCGAACGAATCAAGGAGTCCCGTTGGTTAGACGTCCACGATGTTCTGCTGCCCGTCCACCACCGTGATCGGAATCGTGTTGATCACCTGGCCGGAAGCATTGAGCACCTGCAGCGTCCAATTCCCGCTGCTGACGTTGTTGAGCGTCGTCGAAAGCGGGCTGGGATCGATCATGAAGATTCCGTTCGGACCTCGCGGATAGACCGCGCCCTTTGGATCGATCAGCCGCACGCGCTGTTGCGTGCTGCTCTTCGAGCGCAGCACCAGACTGCCGCCCGGCAGCATCTGCACGGTGATGTCCGACGGCGAAGCAACGCTGAGCGTTTTCGGTGCGTAGCCTGACGCGGTGACGGTGACGGAGTACGTTCCCGGCGCGAGGGTGAGCTTGACCGGCTCCGGCGAGGCGTTGAATCGGAATCCGCCGTTGTTCTCGAGCTGCCGGCCTTGCGCGTCGACGATGCGCATGACATTGGCGCTGAGCGGCCGGTTATCGCGACCGTCGACGACGCGAAGCGTGACGCCCTCGCTCGGCGCGAGCTTCAGCTCCAGATCGTCCGGCGCGGTGTCACCGACCGTGACGTCGCGGACGGCGTGGCCGTAACCCTCCTTTTGTGCGGTGACCTGATAGGAGCCGCGCGCGACATTGTCGAGGAAAAACGATCCGGCCGGATCCGTGATCGCCCCGCGCGAATTCAGAAATCCCTGACCGCTCTGGAGCTGCACTTGCGCGTTGGCAAGCGGCTGGCCGCTGGATGCATCGACGACGCGCCCGCGAAGCGATGCCGTCTTGATGTCGATGTCATAGGTTCCCGAGCCGTGGACTTCGTACGACGAGCTGTAGGCGTTGGAGCGATCGATGTCGACGACGCCGACGTTGTAGGTGCCGTCATCGAGTCCGGCGATCTGGTAGCTGCCGCTCGAATCGGCGGTACCGCTCGATTGCGTCTGCGATTGCCCGGCGCGTGGGGTGAACATGACCATCACGTTCGCGAGCGGCTGGCCATTGCGCGTGACGCGGCCGCGAATCACGGTGTCGCTCTTGAACACGATGTTGACGGTGACCGCAGATCCGGGATCGACCTGGACGGATTGCACTGCCGACGTTTTGCCGCCACCTCCCATGCCCCGGCCGGTGCGCGCCGAGACGCGCACGGTGCCGGTCGGCGCGCCTTCGAGCCGGAAGCTTCCGCTGCTGTCGACTTCCGCCGTGCCGCCGCCATTCGGGCCGTTTGCAATGACGGTCGTGTTCTCCAGCTCCAATGCGGTCAGGCCCGTGACCTGACCGACGATCGTGCCTCCGGCCTTCATCACCACGCGCGCCGGGGCGCCGGTTGTGATGTCGAAATCGCGCAGCACGCCGCTGGCGAGCCCGGGCTTCGATGCCGTCACGGTGTAGTGACCTGGAGCGAGACCATTGATCTGAAAGTTGCCGTTGCCGTCAGTCCGGCTTCCGCGTCCGAATCCCGCTTCACTCGCGGAGGTGGCATTCACGGAAGCGTCGGCGACCGGCGTGCCGTTGTCGGCAGCGACTGTTCCGGTCAGCGTCAGTCCGGAGGAGAGCTGGACATCGAGCCGCGCTTCGCGTCCGGAAAGCGTGATGGTCTTGTCGACGGGGAGGTAATTCTGCCGTGAGAAGCTGAAGGTCTTGTCGCCCGGATCGATCGCTTCGATGACGTACTCGCCGTTGGGATCGGTGGTCGCGGAGCTACCCATGCCGGGCATGAAGCGCGCCCCCGGATTCGAGGCACTCGTTTCGCGAACCGACACGCCCGATACCGGCGATCCATCCGGACCCGTCACGCGCCCCGTGAGGCGTACTCCGCTCTCCATCGCGACTTCGACGTCTCCGACCGTCTTGCCATCTTCGACATTCACGCTCGGAATGCGGGCGGTGGTGTAGCCGGGCGCATTGACGATGAGCTCTTTCGGTCCGGGCGGAACATTTTCCAGCGTGAACGACCCGTCATCGCTGCTGAATCCCTTCAGCATGGGCGGGAGAGCGAACACCATTCCGCCGGCGTTGCGAACGTTTGCGATTCCGGCCTGGAACGACGTCACCGGACTGTGAGTCGACTTGTCGATCACGCGTCCGCTGATGCGCCCGCCGTTCGGAAGCTCGATCACGACGTCGCGCGCCGGCGCGGTGATCGGACGCGTCTGCATGATGAAGGCGTCCATCTTGGTGGCGTTGAGCATCATTTGGCCGGGACTCAAATCCTTGAGCGTGAATGAGCCGTCCGACGCGGTGACTGCGCTGGCGGGTCCGTCTTCGCTGATGGCGTTGATGTTCACGCCTTCGACCCCCGCGCCGTTGCGCACGACGCGGCCGCTGATCTCGACGCCCGGGTCGAGTTTCACCTCCACCGGCCGTGAGGCAGCATTGACCTGCACGGCGCGCAACGTCCTGGTTGCGAATCCTTCGCGTTTGAAGACGACGTCGTAGATGCCTTCCTTGACACGAAGGCTGAATGTGCCGTCGCTGCCGGTGCGGACGACGTCCTCTTCGCGATCGCGCTGCATCGCCACGACGACGCGTCGCACGCCCGCCCCGAAACCTCGCCCTTCTGTTTCGACCGGCGTGATGCCCACGCCGGAGACAGCGCGGCCGTTCGCATCGGTCACTTTCCCGGCCAGGACGACACCCCGCGGAATGGTGATCAGGACCCCGCTCTTCTTTTCGCCGGCATTGAGCTTCAATGAAGCGCTACGGTTCGATGGGAATCCCTTCTTGGCCGCCTCGATCTGGACTTCCGTATCGGGCAGCACGTTGCGCAGCACGAATCGGCCATCCGGTCCGCTGAAGGCTGTGGTGTCCTGCTGTCCGCGTCCGGGACCAATCATCATGATGCCGGTGTCGCTGCCGCCGGCCTGGCGGGAGGCGAGACGCGCGCCCGCGACTCCGCGTTTGTCCTCATCAATCACGGTTCCGCTCACGCGCGCACGCGCGCTGCCGAACAAGGGCTTGTTGACCGTCTGACCGGCAGTCGCGGAGATCGTCGCGTTCCCGACCATGGTTCCCGGGTAGATCGCGGAAAGGTTGTATTGCCCGGGACCAGTCGTGATGGTGAATGTTCCCTTGGCATCGGTCATCACCGACTCGATCGCGCTCGGTACCACCGGCCCGCCACCTCCGGCGCCGAATCCGCGCATCCGTCCGAACGGATTTGTGGGCCCGAGGCGAACTTCAGCGTTGACGAGAGGCATTTGCGTCTTCGAGTCACGCACCGTTCCAGTGATCTTGGCGAGCTTCGTCAGCCGGATGGTAGGAATCGAATCATTGGTTCGCGTGCGAACGCCGGTGAGGCCTCCGCTGCGCGACTCCACCTCCTGCCAGTCGCGCGGCGCGTGCGCGATCGTGAAAGTGCCGTCGTCCGCGGTCACGGCCAGCGGCCAATCGTCGATGGTCACGGATGCCTTTGCGACCGGCGTTTGTCCGTTCTCTCCGGCGACGCGGCCCTTGACAGCCACACCGCCGGACAACGCCACGTCGATCTTGGGCGCGTTGCGAAACGGACCGAAGACGTTGTCGACGACAGCGTAATCGGGATGGATGGCGATCAGCCGATTCGCCCATTTGGACGGGTCCGGAACGCTGTAATGTCCGTCGGCGTCGGTGACCGACAGAACATCGGTCGCATTTCCGAACCACACCACCGTTGTACCGGCGACCGGCTTTCCGTTCGCGGTGATCGTTCCGCGCTGCATCGGCGCCGCGGTCAGCGCGATCACACCGGCGTCATCATCGGCGAGGAGACGCAGAGCGTCGGGCGCGAAGCCGCTCGCTTCCACGCGCAGGTCGACGATCGACTGGTCCTTCGGCGAGTCGAACGAAAACGTCCCTTTCGAGTCGGTCGGCCTCGTCGCGAGCGCGGTGCGCTCGGGCGTTTTGGAGAAAAGACGGGTGCGGCGGGCGGCGATCGTCTCGGGTGCGAAGATCGAGAGTTTTGCACCGGCGATCGGCTGGCCGTCGGTGTTGATGACCACGCCCGTGATCGAAGCAGTCAGGGGAAGTGCAAGGAGAAGGCTGATTGCAGAGAGAAATCGTGAGCGCATGCATGCTCCTGGATATGTGCCGGTTACGAATCAGGGTTGCTTTCGCTGAATTAGACGCAGAATGATAGCGATTGTTCCTCTGTTGGCGACGACGATGATACGACCGGTTCGCGGGGAGATGCTTCGCCAGCGACTCGATGCGCTGGTCGCGACATTCGACATCTCGACAATCGCTCCCGACCCGCTCCAGCTCGTCCTGCGCTACGACGACCCCACGGATCAGGAAGTGGCCGGATTGCTGGCGGCGGCATTCGCGTACGGCCGCGCCGACATCGTGGTTGCCAATGTCGGCGGCGTGCTCGATCGCATGCAGCCGTCGCCCTTCGCATACGTTTCGAAATTCGGCCGTGCGCGGGCGATGCGCGATTTCGCCGGATTTGCGCATCGATTTCACAAGACGCCGGAGCTGGTCGGCTTGTTGGGACGCCTCGCGACCGCGATCCGGAATCACGGCTCGCTCGGCGAGCTCTTTCGCCGCTGTTACGACGCCGCCGACGATGACATCGGCCCGTCGCTGGTGCGTTTCGTGGAACAGTTGGGCAGCGACTATCTCCTGTCATCTCCCCGCGACGGCAGCGCGTGCAAGCGGATGAATTTGTTCCTGCGCTGGATGGTCCGCCGCACCCCGCCCGACCTGGGCATCTGGGATTTTGTCGATCCCGCCAAACTGGTCGTGCCCCTCGACACGCACGTGCACCGGATCGCGACTTTTCTCGGACTCAACGACCGCAAAACGCCCGACTGGAAAGCGGCGCGGTCGATCACCGATCGCCTGGCGACGTTCGACGCCGCCGATCCGATCCGCTACGACTTTGCCATCTGCCGTCTTGGAATTCTCGATCTGTGCAGCCGCCGTCGCCGCAAGGAGAACTGCGACGTTTGCCTGCTGCGCGACGTCTGCCGCTTTCCGTTAATTTGAACAGCTCTTCAACTTTCCGTCGCAACAATCCAATCCGTTGGAATTGGCCCTATTTCCGGCGCTTTGCTGCCGAGGCGGGGCCATTCAGAATCATGAGGTTAGGCCGAATTTCGCCGCGGCACTTCCGTTGAATGCGACCGCCCAAGCGGCCATGCGGAAATCAATCCTCACCAACCTGGCCATTATGGCGCTCACGGTTGCGCTTGTCGCCGGCGCGTTCGCGTCGTTCCAGCGCAAACGGTCGTCATTCGAGCGGATCGATTTCACCTTCACGCGCCGCAGCGGCGTGATCGTCGTCAAAACCGTCGATGCTGACAGCGGCGCGCAGCAGGCCGGCCTGAAGCCCGGCGACGAGATCTGGGTCATCGGCGACACGCCCAGCAACGAAGTGGAAGGGCTGCAGAAGAGTCTGCGCCGCATCGGGCAATCGGTGCCGATGGTCATCATGCGCGGCCATCAGGCGCTCAAGCTGACCTATCGCGTTCCGGAGCTGAAGATCGACTATCCGTACCTGATCCTCAGCTTCATTGGATTCCTGTATCTGGCCATCGGCCTCTTCACGCTATTTCGAGGGGAGCGTCGCGAAAGCACGCTCTTTTACTTCATCACGCTGCTGTCGTTCGTGGTGTACGTGTATACGCCCGCGGGCGACATCGACTTCACGTACAAGGTCCTGCAGCTGGTCGAAGAGTTCGCGACGATTCTGCTTCCGCCGTTGACGCTGAATTTCTTCCTGCTTTTTCCGCGGCCGATCGTTCGCAGCAAGTGGCTGGTGGCATCGCTTTACATCCCGCCGGCGCTGCTGGCGCTGTGGGACCTCGATCTTCTCGTCTTCAGCAATCGACTGCCGATCGCATCCGCGTACCGGTCGCTGGAAGTCATCCAGCGATGGGAGATCGTGCACTTCGCGATCTACTTCACCCTGGCCGTGGTGGCGCTGGCGTACACCTACCGGACTGCGGCGGCGGTCGGCCGCAAACAGATCAAATGGATCTACCTTGGCATGGTCCTCGGCTTCCTGCCGTTCCTGCTGGTCTACATCGTCCCCTGGCTGGTGGTCGGATCGGTGAAGCCGATCTACTCCACCATCTCGATCCTTCCGCTGGCGCTCATTCCGTTGGCGTTCGCGGTGTCGATCCTCAAGTACAAGCTGTGGGACGTCGAAGTGGTGATCAAGGAGATCCTGGCGTACTCGGTCACCTTCATCTTCGGCATGATCGCGTTCTCCACCGTCAACCTGTTGCTGTCGCATGTGATCGAGGAGCGGTCGGCGCTGGAGCGGAACTTCCTGGCATTCGCGTCGGGTCTGGTCATCGCGGGCGTGCTGATTCCGGTCAAGGGGCGCATCGAGTCGGTGATCGACATGCTGGTCTATCGGGAGAGTTACCGGCACCGCCGCGCGATCGTCGACTTCGCGCAGCAGCTGGCGACATTCCGCGACGTGCACGAGCTGATCTCGATGATGCGCGACCGGCTCAGAGCGGCGCTCGACATCGACAAGATGAATCTCTTCACGCGCGAGGGTTCGGCGCTGGTGATTTACGAAGAGGAAGAGCGCTTACCGCGCCGCGCGACGATCTCCGATTTCGGGACCATGCCGGAGGAGGGTCCGCTCGTTCTCACCGAGCCACGTCTGCCGGGATTGAGCGATCTGCCCTGGCAGCTTTTGCGGGCGGGATATCGATACGTTCTGCCGCTTCCGAATCGCGGCGAACTGCAAGGTCTCCTGCTGCTCGGTCAAAAGCGCGGCGAGGAGCCGATGTCGCGCGACGACCTGAACCTGCTCGAGTCGCTCACCGCCCCTCTCGCTCTCGCGATCGAGAATGCGCGTCTGTACGGCCGGCTGCGGCGGCAGCTCGATGAGATCCGCGCGCTCAAGGAATACAACGAGAACATCATCGAGTCGTCGTCATCGGCGATCGCCGTCGTTGCGCGCGATGGAACGGTCCTCACCGCCAATCGCGCCTTCTGGGAGCTGGTCGGCGGCGAAGGGCTGGACGAATCGATCGAAGCTCTTTTTCCGCCGTATCACGAGCTCCTGCGATCGAGTGCCCGGTCGCTCGAAACGCAGTTCGTCAACCGGCACGGCGTCGAGAAGGAAGTCACCGTCACGTCGAGTCCACTCAACGCCGCCGATGTCGCCGACGGCGCGCGCGTGCTCGTCATCGGCGACATCACCGAACGCGTGCGCCTCGAGCGCGAGCTGCAGGACAAAGAACGTCTGGCGTCGCTGGGACTGCTCGCTGCCGGTGTGGCACATGAAGTCAACACGCCTCTGACCGGCATCTCCTCCTACGCGCAGCTTCTGCTGCAGGAAGTGGCGCCCAACGATCCGAAGTACGGCCTGCTGAAGAAAATGGAGCAGCAGTCCTTTCGCGCATCGAACCTGGTGAATAACCTGCTCGATCTGATCGCCAACCGGCCGCGCACGCGCGAGGCTGTCAGCGTCCTGAGTCTGATCACCTCGACGGTCGCTCTCCACGAAGATCTTTTGAAGCCAAAACAAATCTCGGTTCATGTGAACGGGATACCGGAAACCCATGTCCGCGGGAACTTTCACGACCTGCAGCAGGTTCTGACCAACGTCCTCCTCAACGCTCGCGACGCAGTGAGCGAGCGCGGGAACATCTGGATCACCGCCAAAGAGATTGGAGAGCGGGTGGAAATCAAGGTGAAAGACGACGGCAAAGGCATCCCGCCGGACCTCCTCGGCCGGATCTTCGAGCCGCTGGTCACGACCAAGCGTGGGCGCGGCGGCACAGGACTCGGCCTCGCCATCACGCGGCGGATTCTTCACGGCGCCGACGGCGAGATCACCGCGGAGAGCATCGTCGGGCGGGGCGCGGAGTTCACGATATCGTTGCCGCGCACCGTTGCGATGACGGGGGACACTGGAACCGGGATCCATGCGAATTCTGATCGTTGACGACGAGGAGGTCCTCCGGGACGTCCTGGAAGCCGTTCTTCGCCGCGAAGGCTTCGACGTCGTCATGGCGGCCACCGGCGAGCATGCGCTGGCCATCCTCGATGATGACGACGCCATCGATCTGGTCATCCTCGACATCATGTTGCCCGGCATCAGCGGCATCGATACGCTGCGCGCTCTCCGCATCGCAAATCCGAATCTGCCCGTCATCGTGATCACCGCCTACTCCTCGATCGACGGCGCGATCGAGGCCATGAAGCACGGCGCCTTCCACTACATCCCCAAGCCGTTCAAGAACGAGGAAGTCGTCCTGACCGTCAACAAAGCGCTCGAGCAGCGGCGGCTGTCGAAAGAAAACGAGCGGCTGAAAGCGGAGCTGTCGCAGAAATACGCCTACTCCAACATCATCGGCAAATCGGAGCCGATGCGAAAAGTGTTCGAGTTGATCCGGCTGGCCGCGCCATCGCGATCGAACATTCTCATCGCCGGCGAATCGGGCACCGGCAAGGAGCTGGTCGCCAAAGCGATCCACCACGCCTCGCCGCGAGCACGCAACGCCTTCGTGACGGTCAACTCCGGATCGCTGCCGCCGGAGCTGCTGGAGTCATCGCTGTTCGGTCACATGAAAGGCGCGTTCACCGGCGCCATCGCGACCAAGCGCGGACTCTTCGAAGTCGCCGACGGCGGATCGATCTTCCTCGACGAGATCGGCAACATCAATCTCGAGACTCAGGCCAAGCTCCTCCGCGTCATCCAGGAGCGCGAATTCATGCGCCTCGGATCCGTCGACACGATCAAGGTCGATGTGCGCATCATCGCGGCCACGAATGTCGAACTCTCGAAGCTGATGTCCGACGGCCGCTTCCGCGAGGACCTCTTCTACCGATTGAACGTCATCACGATCACACTTCCGCCGCTGCGACGGCGCCGCGAGGACATTCCATTATTGGTGTCTCACTTCCTCGACAAATACTCGGAAGAGAACAAGCGAAAAGTTCGCGAAGTCACGCCCGACGCGATGCGCATCCTGATGGATGTTTCGTGGCCCGGCAACGTTCGCGAGCTCGAGAACACCATCGAACGCGCGGTGGTGTTGTGCACGTCCGATCGCATCGGGCCCGACCTTCTGCCGGAGTACCTGCGATATCCGGTCGACACCGAGCAGCCCGCCATGGTCGTTCCTGCCGATGGCCTGTCTCTGAAAGACTCTGTTTCGCGCTACGAGCGCGCGATGATTCTGCAGTCGCTGGAGATGGCCAACGGCGTTCAGAAAAAAGCCGCCGAACTGCTGCAGCTCAAGCCCTCCACCCTCAATGAAATGATGAAGCGCCTCGGCATCCACACCCGCTCGAACGCCGCCATCGAAGATGAGGTTACGATCGTCGAGTGAGGTGTGGGACAGACACTCTTGTCTGTCCGGCACAGACAAGAGTGTCTGTGCCAACGATAAAATCCACTCCCACCAGAGGTGCATCGAATGATTCGACGCATTGTCATTCTTTTGTTCATCGCCGTCGCGGCGAATGCTCAAGTTCCCACTCCTGACGAATTCCTCGGCTACAAACTCGGCGAGCGGTTCACGCCCTACGCTCGCATTCTCGACTACTTCAACGAGCTCGCCAGGAAATCATCACTAATTACCGTACATCAATTTGGTGAAACGTATGAACACCGCCCGCTCGTTCTTGCGGTGATCACGGCGGCCAGGAATCGCACCGCGCTGGATACGCTGCGCGCAAACATCGTATCGCTGGCAGATCCGGCCACGACCGCCGCGCGCGCGTCCGAGATCGCGAAGTCCACCCCCGCCGTGGCGTGGCTCGCCTACGGCGTTCACGGCAACGAATCGTCGTCGGCCGAGGCCTCGATGCTGACCGCCAGCACGCTGCTGCGCGATCCCGACGCCGCGAAGATCCTCGACAACCTCATCGTCGTGATCGATCCCCTGCTGAATCCCGATGGCCGCGAACGCTATGTGCAGTGGTACATCCGCACCCGCGGCGCACAGGCGGATCCGAATCCCGACTCGTTCGAGCACGTTGAGCCCTGGCCGGGCGGCCGATTCAATCACTACCTGATCGACATGAATCGCGACTGGAGCTGGACGTCGCAGCAGGAGACGAAAGCGCGCGTGGCGGAATATCGGCGCTGGAATCCGCAGGTGTTCGTCGACTTCCACGAAATGAGCTCGAACTCGACCTACTTTTTCCCGCCCGATGCGAAACCGCTGAACGCGAATCTTCCAAAGGATGTCGAGAAGTGGCTGGAGGTGTTCGGCCGCGCGAATGCGGCGGCATTCACGGCCAAAGGCTGGCCGTTTTTCGTCGGCGAAACGTTCGATCTCTTCTATCCCGGCTACGGCGATTCGTGGCCCGCGCTGCACGGCGCGATCGGCATGACCTACGAGATGGCCGGCGGCCCGCGCGGAGGCTCGTCGTTTCTCCGCGATGATCAGACCGTGCTGACGCTCGGAGATCGCATCCAGCGTCACTACACCACCAGCATGTCGACATTGCGGACGGCGGCGGCGCATGCCGAGGAGCTGCTGCTCTACTCGTACAGCGCCATGCGAACACCCACCAGCGGCGGACAAACGACCTTCTTCATTCCGCCGGCATCGCCGAATTTCCGGCCGCTCATCGAAGTGCTGCAGCGCCAGACGATTCAGATCGGAATGCTCACATCGCCAGTGACCGTCAAGGGTTCACGCGTCGACAACGATGCTTCCGAATCGCAGACTTTTCCCGCCGGGACGGCGGTCATCTCGACCAGGCAGCCGCTGGGGGGTCTGGTGCAGACGCTGCTCGAGCGAACGCCGACGTTCACCAAGGGCTTCGTCGAGGCGCAGCGGCAGAAGACCGAGGCCGACGAGCCGAATGATTTCTACGATTTGACGTCGTGGTCGCTGCCGCTCGCGATGGATGTCGAGGCCTTCGTAGTGAACTCTCCCATCAGCGCCGAAGTGCGTCCGTACGAAAAATCTGCGGCGCCGGCATTCCGTTCCGCGGCCTACGGATACATCATCGACGGAAACGATCCGAATATTTACCGCGCGGCGGGACAAATGCTCGCCGATGGCGTGCGCTTCAATGTCAGCGAAGATCCGGTGACGGTCGGCGATCGCTCTTTCTCGCGCGGAACGCTCATCGTTCTGAAAGGCGGCAACAAACCCGATGTCGACGCTTCGCTGGGGCGCATCGCGCGTGATCTCAACTTGAGCATTTTCCCGCTCGAGTCGGGTTGGATGGGC
The DNA here is from genome assembly GCA_035636095.1 of Thermoanaerobaculia bacterium. Classification (GTDB taxonomy): domain Bacteria; phylum Acidobacteriota; class Thermoanaerobaculia; order Gp7-AA8; family Gp7-AA8; genus Gp7-AA10. The sequence goes on along the minus strand of DASPZU010000047.1, from coordinate 6,210 downwards.
GGAACGGCGTTTGGATCGGAGCGCATCCACTTCATCAAGGATCCCAAGGTCGCGCTGGTCGGCGGCGCGGGCGTCGCCCCGACGTCCTACGGAATGTTGTGGCACACGCTCGACATCGACACGCCCATCCCGCACTCGAATCTCTTCATCGATTCACTGCGCAACACCGATTTGTCGAAGTACAACGTGCTGATTCTCCCCGACGGTACGGGCTATTCCGATCACCTCGGCAAGAACGGCATCTCGAAGCTGCAGTCATGGCTGCGCAACGGCGGCACGATCGTGGCCATCAAGGGCGCGAGTACTTTTCTTCGCGACAAGGACGTCGAAATCTCGAAGCTGAAGCCGTGGGAGCCGCCAAAAAAGAAGGACGACGACAAGACGCCGGCGGAAGAGCGCTACAACGATTATCGAATTCCGGGCGCGACATTCCGCACCACCATGAACGATCGCTCGTACCTGACCTTCGGCGTCACGCGTCCGCCCTATGTGCTGATCGAAGGCGCGCGGGAAGAGGCGCTGCTGCCGGTGGCGCATCGCGTCGACAACATCGTCACGATCGTGAAAGACAACCCGCTGGTGTCGGGCGTGGCGTGGCCGGAGTCCATCGACCGCATGAAGGGATCGGTCTATATGGTCAGCGAGCCCTATGGCCGCGGTCAGGTCATCACCTTCGCCGACGAGCCGCACTTCCGGCTCTTCTGGCGCGGGACGCTGCCGCTATTCATGAACGCGATTCTGTATTCGCCGTCGTTCCCGCGCGAATGACCACCCGCCCGCCCGCCGTCGCCGGCTCCTTCTATGAGGCTTCGCCGGAGCGGCTGCGGGCGCAGGTGCAGGCCTGCTTCGCTGCCAATCCCAAGGCCGAAAAGAAAGAGCGCTTCGTCGGGGGTGTCGTTCCTCACGCGGGACTCATGTACAGCGGACATGTGGCCGCGGCTTTCTACGGACTGGCGGAGCTGCCGAAGCGGTACATCATCCTGTGCCCGAATCACACCGGCATCGGCCATTACGCCGCCATCAACCGGGAAGGCGATTGGCGCACGCCATTGGGTTCGGTGGCGATCGACACTGCCCTGGCGGATGCATTGCTCTCGAAGACGCGGCTGTTAGGCGACGATTGGAAGGCCCACGCGCGCGAGCACTCTCTCGAAGTCCAGTTGCCGTTCTTGCAGCAACGCATTGGCAACTTCACCTTCGTCCCGATCTGCCTCGCTGCGCCTAACTACGCGTTCTGCACGGAAATCGGGAACGCGATCGCCGACGTGGCTCAAGACGCATCGATCGGAATCCTGGCCAGCTCGGATCTGAATCACTACGAAGACCAGGAAGCGACGCTTCGCAAAGATCAACGCGCGATCGATCAGGTGCTGGCTCTCGATCCCGAGTCGCTGTGGCGGGTCGTGGAGGAAGAAGACATCTCGATGTGCGGCTTCATCCCGACCACCACCATGTTGATCGCCGCCAAGAAGCTCGGCGCCGCAAACGCCAGGCTGATCAAGCACGCAACCTCCGGCGACATCAACGGCGATTATTCGCACGTTGTGGGCTACGCGGCCATCATCGTCTTGTGATGAGGCATCGATGAGAATCCTCTTCGCCACTGCCGAGGTTTCCCCGATTGCCAAAACGGGCGGATTGGGGGACGTTTGCGGCTCGCTGCCGAAAGCGCTCGCCAGGCACGGCCACGACATGATGATCTTCATGCCGCTGCATCGGCAGGCGCGCGAGTGGTTCACACGAAACCGTACCGCTCTCGAAGAAGTGCTCCCCACCACGCAGGTCACATGGGCGAATTGGGCCGCCGAAGCTTCCTATCTGCGCACGACTCTGCCTAACAGCGATATTCCGCTCTATCTCGTCGCGAACGATCACTTCTTCAATCGCGAGCAGATCTACGCGCCGCGCGCCGACGGCTACGACGACGGCATCGAGCGTTTCGCGTTTTTCTGTCGTGCCGTCATCCGCGCCTGCGAGCTCCTCGGCATCGTACCCGACATCCTCCACGCGCACGATTGGCATACGGCGCTGTTGCCGGCGTATCTGAGCTCGGGGCTGCGCGGAACCACCGAGTTCGCCGCCACGCGGTCGGTCTACACGATTCACAATCTCAATTACCAGGGAATCGGTCGCGCAGCACAATTCAGCGTCCTCGGATTGCACAATCGCTACTGGTCGCCGGACGCTTTCGAGCACTTCGGCGAGGTCAACTTGATGAAAGGGGGAATCATCCTCGCCGATCAAGTCACGACCGTCTCCCCGAACTACGCGCACGAAATTCAGACACCAGTGCGTGGCGCGGGTCTGGACGGAGTCTTGCGGAGCCTTTCATTCAAGCTCACCGGCATCCTCAACGGCATCGATACCGCCGAATGGGATCCAGAGTCGGACCCGAACATTCCGTCCAACTACAGCGCAAGCCAGATGAACGGCAAGGCACTTTCGAAGCGCGCGCTGCTTGATGACGCCGGATTGCGTTGGAGAGCGAAGACGCCGCTGCTGTCATTCGTGTCACGTCTGGTCGATCAGAAAGGCGTCGATCTCCTGATTCCGGCGCTGGCGCAAATGCTTGGCGCCGGCGCGCACACTGTGATCCTCGGCAGCGGAGAATCGCGATACGAAGACGCATTGATGCGGATCGGCGAGGCCAACAGCGATCGCTGTCGCGTCTGGATCGGATTCGACAATGCGATGGCGCATCGCTTGTACGCCGGCTCGGACATGCTCCTGATGCCGTCGATTTACGAGCCGTGCGGACTCAATCAGATGTACGCGCTGCGCTACGGAACCGTGCCGGTGGTGCGGCTGACGGGGGGATTGGTCGACACGGTGATCCCTTTCGATGCCACCAACGCGGTCGAAGCCAACGGTTTCGGATTCGTGACGCCGTCTTCTCGCGATCTCTTCACAGCCACCTGGCTGGGCATGCTCAACTTCAAGGAGTCGCGCACCTGGAAGCAACTGCAGGCCAACGGAATGTCGGCCGATTTCTCGTGGGACCGCTCGGCGCTGGAGTACGATCGCGTCTACCGCCGCGCGACCACGTCGTGAAATCCGCCGCCTACAACGAGTGCTACGACGCCATCGCCGCGATCTGGGGTGAGGAAGGTGGCGCGGTGCTCGACGACATCGCCCTGATGTCGACCATCAACTCGGTTCTGGCAAATCGGTTCCCGCACTTCTTCTGGACCGGCTTCTATCGCGTCTGCGGCGATCGGTTGGTGGTCGGTCCGTACATCGGGACGGTCGGTTGTTTGCAGATCGAATTCGGCCGAGGGGTGTGTGGGACGGCGGCCGAGCGACGCGAGACGATCATCGTTCCCGATGTGAGCAAGTTTCCGGGACACATCGCGTGCGATCCAAAATCAAAATCGGAGATCGTCGTGCCGGTTTTTGACCCGAACAATGCGTTGATCGCAGTGCTCGATGTCGACTCCGATCAACTCGATGCTTTCGATGAAGAGGATGCGCGAGGGCTCGAGCGCATCGCGGGTTTGTTCCGCGCGTCATCCTGAGCCGCTCCGCGGGGTCAGGATGACGAGTCCTCCAGCATGTGGAGGATCGCCGTCAGCTCTTTCTTCACATTGAGGAGTGCCCTGGTCAGGTCTTTGGCAGGCGGCGTGCGCGAATCGAGCTCACCTTCGAGCTTCTTTTTCGCGCCTGCGATCGTGAAACCCTCGGAGTAGAGAAGCTGTTTGATGCGAAGAATGACGTCGAGATCGCGCTGGGTGTAGAGCCGCTGGCCCCCGCCGCTCTTGTTAGGCGCCAGCGGAGGAAATTCGGTCTCCCAGTAGCGCAGCACGTAAGGCTGGACGTCGGCCAGCTTGCAGACCTCGCCGATCTTGTAGAGACGGCTTTGAGGGTCGGGCATCCGGTCCGATTATAGGACCCGGACTTCGCTGGCTGCGACTTCCTGCAGCAGCCCGACCGCGGCGGTCAGGATCTCGTCGACGGAGACTTCCGTCATGCATCGATGATGGCGGAGCGGACATTCGCGTTCGTAGCACGGTCCGCACGTCACCGGTTTGCGCACGACGCGTGTTGCGCCCGGGATCACGGTTCGCGCCGGATCGGTGGGACCAAAAATCGAAACCGACGGCACGGCCAGCGCCGCGGCCAGGTGCAGAGGGCCGCTGTCGTTCGTGACGATCACCGAACAGTGCGAGATGGTGGCGGCCAGCTGCAGCACATCATCGCTGTCGCCATCGATTGGAATCTCTCCATACTTCTCCGAGATGGTCTCGGCCTGTTGCCGTTCGCCCGGGCTGGTGAGCAGCACGACCGAGTATCCGCTGTCCATCAATCTCTCGGCCAGCTCGCCGTAGCGATCGTCGCCCCAATGCTTGGCGCGGCCATAGAGTCCGCCGGCATGCAATCCGAACAGCGGCTGGTCGAGACGAACGCCACCGGCGCGAAGGCGCTTGCGGGCACGCTCGCGGATGTGTACGGGCAGCCGAATGCTCGGAATCTCATCGACGACGCGAGGCGCGTTCATGGCCGCCAGCAGCGCGGCGTAGTCGTCGAGTTGATGACCGCGTTCGCGATCGCGTCCGATGCTGTGCGTCAGCAGCAGACCGCGGGCGTCGCTCGAATAACCCCAGCGCTCGCCGATGCCGGCGGCGTAGGTGATCATCGCGGCGCGAAAGGAATTCGGCAGGATGACGGCGCGACGGAAGCGTCCCGCTTTGAGCAGCCGGATGCGCTCGCGGATGCGGCCGTTCCACGGAATCACTTTTCGAAACAGCCCGGTCGACGCCAGGAGCGACGCAATGTGCTGCGGCGCGGCGACGGAGATGCCTCCTTCACTGCGAAAGCGGTGGTACAGCGCGCGATAAGTAGGTAAGGCGAGTACGTTGTCGCCGACCCAATTGAGCCCGATTACGACCGTGTCACTCGCCATTCACTCCTTCGCTTTCCCCGTCGCTGTCCACTTCCAGCGATCGTGCATCCACAACCAAAGCTCCGGATGATCGATGATGCGTCGCGCAATGACATCGTTGATGCGTTGCGTCAACGCCACCGGGTCACTCTCCGCTGCACTCAGTTGATCAACACGGATCGGGTTCTCGAACTCGAGCCGATGTCCGGTTTCGTGCGGTATGCAAAAAGCGAACACAATGGTTGAGCCTCGCCGAAGCGCCATTTTTGCCGGTACGGGCGTGGTCCACGCGTCACGGCCAAGGAAGCGGACGCGTACTCCCTCCCGCGGAAGTACGGCCTGATCGGGCAGGATGACGACGACAGCATTGTCGGACAGCGCCTGCATCATCTCCCGAGCGGCACGTGTCCGGTCAAGTACCACGGCACCCGTTCGAGAGCGGATGCGGGCGAGATCGCGCTCGAGGAACTGATTGTCGAGGGGCCGCGTGATGGTGCGGACATTCTTCACCAGCGACATCAGCGCCAGCCCACCCACCTCCCACGCGCCGTAATGGGCGCTGATCATGACAACCCCATTCCCGCGCGCGACACCTTCCTCGACCAGATGCGCGTTCACGAGCGGGCATCGCGCCGCGATCTCTTGGAGTGACATGTCCTGCATGCGAATGGAGTGCAGCGCTGCGCGGCCGAATTGACGCCAGCACGCGCCCAGAATGTCGCGAAGCTCCCCGTCGCTCCTGGTTGGGAAGGTCTCGCGCAGATTGCGCATGGCCAGTCGATCGCGCGATCGCAGAATGCGCCTTGCGAGATTGCCGAGGCGGTCGCCCCAGCGCTCCACACCGCGATCGGAAAGCCGCCGCGCCGCCGCCGCCACCGTGCGATAGAGCTCGTACTCGCTGCGCTGCAGCGCGAGACTCTTTCTGCGGCGGCTCATCGACGGGCCGCCGCTGCCAGGATGCGATCGAGATCTTTTTGATCGATCGCGAAATCGGCCGGGATTGCGATGATGTCGGGATCGTTGATTTTCACGGCATCTTTTTCGGTGGTGACGATGGCATCGGCGTTAGCTTCCCGCTTGATGGCATCGATATCCGACTTCGTGTAGCGGTGATGATCGGGGAAACCCTTCGTGCCGGCGAGAATGAGGCCGAGCGAGTCAAAGAATTGTTTGTTGTCCGCCAGCCCCGCGAATGCGAAGACGCGCCGGCCGTGCAGACTTGCCGGAACTCGCGGCGTCAGGCGGCGCTGAAGAACGATATCTGCGTCGCGAAGAGCGGAACGTCCTTCGCGCAGAAACCCCGGATGATCGATCACGACATCGAGGTCGCG
>DASPZU010000046.1:0-2809 GCA_035636095.1 Thermoanaerobaculia bacterium | reverse complement strand
AGCGGCGATCGCGATCGCGCCGCGGCGGAGTTCGAGCGCGCACTCCAATTGCCGTCGACGATGCCGGAAAAGCGATTCCTGCTCCGCAAGTTGGAGGCTTGTAGGTAGAATTCGCGCGCGATGGCGGGTCCGGTCACCGATTTCATCAAGCAACACTTCCGGCATTTCAACGCTGCCGCTCTCAAAGCGGCGTGTGACGATTACATCCGCCATCTCGAACGCGGCGGCGTGATGTTCATGACCATGGCCGGCGCCATGTCGACCGCCGAGATTGGACTGTCTCTCGCGGAGATGATTCGCAAGGGTAAAGTCCACGCCATCACATGCACCGGCGCGAATCTCGAAGAGGACATCTTTAATCTGGTGGCCCATGACCATTACATCCAGGTGCCGAACTATCGACAGTTGCGGCCTGAAGACGAAAAGGCGCTCCTCGATAAGCACATGAATCGCGTGACCGACACCTGTATCCCCGAAGGGGAGGCCATGCGTCGCATCGAGTCGGCGGTCTTACGGCACTGGGTCGACAAGGACCGAAAAAACGTGAGGCTTTTTCCTCATGAATTTATGTATGAGATTCTTCGCGACGGATCGATCCAGCAGTCCTACCAGATCGATCCGAAGAATTCGTGGATGGTCGCCGCCGCCGAGAAGAATCTCCCCATGTTCGTCCCGGGCTGGGAAGACTCGACCCTCGGCAACATGTACGCCGGGCATTGCATCTCCGGCGATGTGAAGAATGTCCACACCGTGCGCACCGGCATCGAGTACATGATCGCGCTCGCCGATTGGTACACCAGGACCAGCTCGCGCAGCGCGATCGGCTTCTTCCAGATCGGCGGCGGCATCGCGGGCGACTTTCCCATCTGCGTCGTGCCCATGCTGCATCAGGACCTGAAGCGCACCGGCGTTCCGCTGTGGGGCTACTTCTGCCAGATCAGCGACTCCACTACCAGCTACGGCTCGTACTCCGGCGCCGTGCCCAACGAAAAGATCACCTGGGGCAAGCTGGGCGTCGACACGCCCAAGCACATCATCGAGTCGGACGCCTCGATCGTTGCGCCGTTGATGTTCGCCTACATTCTGGGGTGGTGAAGATCATCGCGGCCGCCGCGATCCTCGCGTTGGGCGCCGGGCTGATCGAGGAGAGTGCCGATTCGATCGGTCCGATCCTGAGACTGGTGATCATGTTTCTCGTGCCGGTGGTGGTTGCGATCATGGCGCGACGACGAGTCATCGTTGCGATCGTCCTGGCGCTGTTCACCTTTGCAGCTGCGTACGGCGGACAGCAATGTTTTCAACGCGCGTACAACGACTGCGTCAGAAAAGCGGGCGACATCAAAGGAACGCTGGATCACTATCGCCGTGCGCACGGCCGATACCCTGCGAATCTCGCCGATGCGCTGCCGCAGCCGCCGTGCATCGGTGGGAAAGTAGTCTCGGAGCGCCGGCCCGTGTCTACCGCTCGTATCGCAACTTGACACACCTTCCGCTCCGAGGGAGCCTCGGACGATGCCGGAGCCACCGCGCTTCCTCGATCAGGTTCGCGCTGCGGTGCGCACGCGCCACTCCAGCCGCCGCACCGAGGAGGCGTACCTCGGCTGGACGAAACGCTTCATTCTTTTTCATCGAAAGCGTCACCCGGCGGCCATGGGAGCTGATGAAGTCAACGCGTTTCTGTCGCATCTGGCTGTCGAAGGAAGAGTCAGTGCATCGACGCAGGCGCAGGCACTCAGTGCGCTGGTATTTCTCTACCGGCATGTTCTCGACGATCCGCTGCCGTGGATCGACGACATCGTTCGGGCGCGCCGGAAGAAAAAGCTTCCCACTGTTCTGACGCGCCAAGAAGTGCGGTCGCTGCTTTCAGCGATGAACGGCACGCCGCGATTGGTCGCCGCGATTCTCTACGGGGCAGGTCTGCGTCTTCTGGAGGCGCTGCGACTGCGAATCAAGGACGTCGACTTCGCAGCGCGACTCCTGCTGGTGCGTGAGGGAAAGGGAGCGAAGGACCGCCGGACCATGCTTCCCGATAGTCTGCAGCAGCCGTTGCATGCACAGATCGAGTTGGTGCGCAGCGTTCACCGTAAGGATCTGGCGGCCGGCCGGGGAGAGGTCTGGCTGCCCGACGCACTGGAGCGAAAGTACGCGAACGCGGCATGCGAGTTCGGCTGGCAATATCTCTTTCCAGCGTCGCGCCTGGCCGTGGATCCGCGTAGCGGAATCGAGCGACGGCATCATCTCGATGAGTCGGCTGTGCAGCGCGCGGTGAAAGATGCGGTGCGGGAAGTGGGCCTCGACAAGCCGGCTGGCTGTCACAGCCTGAGGCATTCGTTCGCCACGCACCTTCTCGAAGATGGCTACGACATCCGGACGATCCAGGAGCTGCTCGGCCATGCGGACGTGAAGACAACGATGATCTACACAAACGTGCTGCAACGGATGGGCGGCGGTGGCGTGCGGAGTCCGCTGGATCTCATGCAAGGGGATTCGGCGTGACGCTGCAAGCGCCGCAGTCCATCTCCCGACTGATAGGCTGCGAACTGCGCAGCCCATCGCCCTGGATCGATTCCCCATTCACGCGCCCAACCCTCGTACCCCCAGCCGCTTGCACCGTGAGCCCGCGCCGTGCCACGATTCGATACGCTGCGCGGCCGATGTATAGGCTGCAGCAGCCCAATGCAACTTAGTGATGAGTTCCATGAGAGAGATCGTCAAGGACGGGTCTCTTCTTTGCTGATCGTTTTTTTGTTTTGTCCTTTGCGATCAGCTCCGACCGACGTGAAGACGACGATCGCGAGTGCTTGCGGGT
>DASPZU010000045.1:0-24801 GCA_035636095.1 Thermoanaerobaculia bacterium | reverse complement strand
CGAGAGCCGTCAGCAGATCGAGGTCTTCTTCCGTAAAACGCCCGATGTGGATTCCGGAGTCCACCTGCACCGCACCGATGACACGGTTGCGATTCCAGAGCGGAACGCACATTGCCGACCGGATTCCGTGGATGGCGATCGATTTTCCGCCTAACAGCCGGGCGTCCTCCAGAGCGTTGGAGGTCATCATCGCGATCTGTTTTTCCGCGACCATCTTCAGGATGGTTCGGGAAATCGGAATGTCGTGCGCATCCGAGCCGTCCATGAATTTGGTGAGCTTCGGAACCGGATTGCCCTCTTCGTCGAAGAGGATGAGCAGCCCGCGCTCCACCGGCAGGTATTTGAAGATCATGTCCATGACGGTCGTCAGCAGCGTATTGAGCTCGTCCGTCTGGAGCAGAGCCTTGGCGACCTGCACCAGCACCTGAAAGATCTTTTCACGCGACACTTCAACCGGCTTCAAGCCTGGCTCGGACGGGATGCGTGGAACAGGTTTCTGCGCTTCAGCCAGATCGAGCCCGAATTCGGAATTGAAGTCGGAAATGCGCCGGATGACCGTGCCCGACGGGTTGTCGAACATCGACTCGTTGCTGAAATTGACGGATGGCTGCGGCGTCAGCTCGAGCTGTACCGATCCGATCGAGATTTTGTCGCCCGAATTGATCTTCGACTCGGTGACGAGGTTCCCATTGACTTTGACCCCATTGGTCGACTTCAGATCGACGATCCACCAGGCGTCATTCCGGCCCTCAAAACGGGCGTGTTTTCGGGAGACAGACGGGTGATTCAGGACGAGGTCGTTCCCCTCGGTCCGTCCAATCGACATGTCCCCTTTGAGGTCGGAAACGCGCTGGACGCCGAGGTCGACGTAATGGATCTGCAGTGACTCCATGATGTGAGAAGTCGATTATAGCGGCTGTGCTCACTCAGTGCGGGATGCTGCGCCGCCGGTCTGAGTGGGTGAGAACGAACGTCGGCGACGCGTTCGCGCCGCTGCTCTGAACGATGATAGGAGTGGCCGACGCCAATGAGGAGGCGCCGTTGAAGAACGAGGGCTTGTATCGCTGTAAAGGATCGGTAGCCAGCAACTTATATGTGTTCGGCATCAGCACAATGTCGAAGACGCCGTCGAACGTAGTCGTCGTCGCCACGCGGTTGCCGAAAACGTCCAATGCTCCGACTTGAGCTCCGGAAACAGCGCGAAACTTGTCATCCACGACCGTCCCGGTAATCCGGACTCCGAGCGACAAGGCGAAATCCATCCGGTGCGAAGAGTCTTCGTCGACCTGATACGTGCGGGAGCTTTCGTAGTTCGGAGCTCCGAGGGCGTACGCAGTCGCGTACCGCAGCAATGCATCGAATGCCGCGAACTTGAAGCTTCCCGGCGGTAACACAAGGGCGTAATTTCCCGATGCATCGGAATTCACTGAAGCCATCAGGTTTCCATCGCTGTCGTAGGACGCAATCGAGATTCCGGAAATCGGCAGTCCGGTCGCCGCCTCCTTCACAACTCCACTGAAGCGCGCGCCGCGCAGGAGTGTAAAGTCAACCGCCGGCATGATTTGGCCGGCTGCGATGACGACGATATTGGCCGCTCGGAACAAATTGCGTCTGGGATAGAACTGCGTCGCGTAAGTCGTGGCGTTGTCATACGCCCCGATTCGGAACGCTCCCGGAGGAAGCGCGAGTGAGTACGCGCCGTTCTTGTCCGTTTCAACCGACGTGCGCTGAGAGCCGTCGGCGTTGTACGCGCCGACGGTGATGCCGGTCAGCGCGCTTCCGGGGGAATCCTGCACGCGACCCATGACGGTGCCTGCGCGATGCAGCGGAATGCGGAGGTTTTCGCGAACTTGAGATGGACCCACCGAAACCGGCCTCTGGGCCGCGAACGAATCCACGTCGTCGACGAAGCCGACCCCGTAGTTGCCGGATGGATCGGCGGCGACCAATTTGTACGATCCGGCCGGAACATTGATCATGAAGTTTCCTGCGGGACTCGATTTCACTGTTGCCGCCGCTGAGGCGCCATCTGCCGTGTACGCAAAGACCGTCATGCCCGGCAAGACGACAGCGGTATCTGCATCCACGACGACTCCCGTGAAATGGGCGGCGAAGTCGAGGCGAAGATCGATGCCGGCTATCGCTCGGCCAGCCGCGACCGTCACCGGCGTTGCGGCCGTGAACGTCGGTTGATCCAGAAAAAAACGCGGCGCGAAGGCTCCCTGATCGTCGTACGCGGCGAGTTTGTATGCTCCCGGCGGTAGTGCCAGCGAGTACCTACCCCGAGAATCTGTTTGCAAGAAACCACGACGCGTTCCGCTGCCGGCGTTGTAGGCGGCGACAGTCAATCCTGTCAGCGGGAGTCCTGTCCCGATGCTGAAGACGGTTCCCGTGACGCTGCCCGACTTGCGCAACCCGAAGTTGAGGATGGATACGGTATCGATGACTGTCACCACCGGCGATGCTTCGAACGAGTCCGCATCATTGCCAAAAGTGGTGGCGTAGGTACCGGTGGGGTCATAAGCCAGGACTCGATAGTCGCCCGCTGGAAGCCCGAGGACATAGTGGCCGAGGAAGTCAGAAGTCGCTGAGGCCTGAAGAGTTCCGGCTGCGGAGTAGACGGCCACTGTCTTCGATGCGAGTGGGGTCCTCAGATCGGCATCAATGACAGCGCCACTGATCGTCGCCGCGGTGATTCGATCCGTGGCGAGCAAGCACACGCTTGCGAAAGTGACGGCCATGAAGCGGCGCGAGAATTCAGTTTGGACCAACAAGACGATCAGATGCAAAAATACAGTAGGATTTTTGCACTAGGTGAAAAGCAAAACCTCGGTCACTTTGTTTCCGAGGGCTGAATCGTCGAGATGAGATTCCTATCGCACCTTCAGGTCGGGACGAAGCTGGCCCTGGTGATGACATGCATCCTGGCGCTCGTGTCTCTCGGTATCTACCTCTATTTTCCGGCGCGTATGCAGCGCCAGGCGATCGAAGCCCTGACGCAGAGGGCGTCGGCAATCGCGGACGTCACGGCATTCGGCGTGGCGCCCGGCCTCGAGAACCGTAATCCCGTCGCCGTGGCGGCGGCGGTCATCGCCCTGCGGCGCAATCCCGACCTCGTTTTCTTCGTCGTCAAAGATCAGCCCGGCAAAACATTCGCCTCGTTCAACGAGATGGTGGCGGCAAGCGCCGGTCCCTTTGCCACTGCGCCTCAAAGCAGAAGCTCGCGCCAGCCGGTGATCACCGGGATGCCCGCCGGCGAGCAAAGCGAAACGGTTGGCGCAATTTCCAGCGACGGCTCGCTGTACCAGACGACAACTCCGATTCGTTATCGCGGCAAAGGCATCGGAAGTCTCGTCATCGGATTCTCTCTCGAACGCGTTCTGATTCAGACCTCGCGCAGCAGGGCGACGGTCGCTCTGGTGACGCTTCTCGCCTTCGCGGTGGGTGTCATGGCGGTTTTCGCTTTGAGCACGCTGATCACCGGGCCGCTGCATCGCATCGTGAAAACGGCCGAGAAGATCGCCGCCGGAGAAGTGCACAGCCGCGCAGACGTTCAAAGCAAGGATGAGGTTGGGAAACTCGCTCGCAGTTTCAATTTGATGCTCGATCGTCTGAGTGCCGCTCGCGAAGAGTTGGAGATGCTCAATCTGACGCTGGAGCAGCGGGTCGAAGAACGCGCCCGTGAGTTGACGGAAGAGATCACCGGGCGGCGCCGGGCCCAGGAACGCTACCGGCTCCTGTTCGAACGCAATCTCGCCGGCGTCTACATCGCCTCGGTGGACGGCAAGATCATCAGTTGCAACGATGCGTGCGCGCGACTGTTTCGTTTTGAGTTCGCTGAAGATTTCCTGGCCGCCGACGGCGCGATCCGCTACATGAATGCGCGCCATCGGGATGTCGTCATGCGGCGGCTCGTCGCCAATGGCGCCGTGTTCAACGAAGAGGTCGAGCTTCGCGATCGAAACGGCGAGGCTGTGTGGGCTCTTGAAAATGTCCGGCTCGTTCCGGGAGACGGCGGAAAAGAAGCGACTCTGGAGGGCATTCTTCTCGACATCAATGACCGTAAGCGCGCAGAAGGCGACATCACCTTCCGCGCCTATCACGACGAGCTGACCTCACTGCCGAATCGCGCGCTGTTCCTCGATCGCGTCGGTGTCGCGATGGCGAATGTGCAGCGAAAGAAGCGGCGTCTTGCTGTGTTGTTTCTCGATCTCGACGAATTAAAAGTCGTCAACGACACCCTCGGCCACGACGTCGGCGACGCTCTTCTCAAAATGGTCGCGTCCCGCCTGACGGATGCTCTCCGTCAGGGAGACACCGTGGCTCGGGTCGGCGGCGACGAGTTTGTCATTCTCCTTCCCGAGATTTCGCACGAATCCGACGCACAGCGAGCGTCCCAAAAAATTTTGAAGACGATCGGAAAGCCGTTCGTCCTGGAGTCGGATGAACTGCACATCACGGCCAGCATCGGCCTGGCGATCGGACCACGTGATGGCGCGACACCCGAGAGTCTGATTCGCAATGCGGATGGCGCGATGTATCTCGCCAAGCAGTCCGGCGGGAACCGCTGCGAGCTCTACCGCGATGTCGGACCCGGGATCATCGGCCGCACAGCGCAGGAAGCGGAGCTGCGTCTTGCCATCGACCGCGACGAATTCGTGATGCACTTTCAGCCGCAGGTGACCATCGATTCCCGCGAGCTGGTGGGCGTGGAAGCGCTGGTGCGCTGGAATCACGCCGAGCGCGGGATGATCGAGCCCTCCGCTTTTATCCCGCTCACCGAGCACACCGGTCTGATCACCGTCCTTGGCGAGGTTGTCCTGCGCAAGGCGTGCGAGCAGGGAATGGCATGGCAGCGCGAGGGCTGCATCGTTCCGCGAATCGCTGTCAACGTCTCACCCCGACAACTCTATCAGCGCGATTTCGTCGGCATGGTGACTCGCGTCCTGAAGGTGACCGGCTTCAACCCGCAACTTCTGGAGCTGGAGCTCACCGAAAGTATGGTGATCCAGAAGAGTGACCGCAGTCGCGCCATTCTCAAGAGCCTCAGAGCGATGGGGATTGCCATCGCAGTCGACGATTTCGGAACCGGACAATCGTCGCTCTCCTACGTCAAGCAGTTTGCGGTCGATACGGTGAAGATCGACAGAAGCTTCGTGATCGATGTGGTGCGGAAAAAGAGCGATCAGTCGATCGTCTCGGCGGTGTTGATGGTTGCCAACCAGCTCAGACTTCGCACCATCGCCGAAGGCGTCGAAACGGACGAGCAATGTGCATTCCTCCACCAGCACGGATGCCGGGAAATTCAGGGCTACATGATCAGCCGTCCGCTGCCGGCCGATCGTTTGCAGCGGACTTTCCTGCGGTCGGCGACCACCAGAGCGGCCGTCTAGCAGAGTCCTCCTAGAGAGCCGAGTGCGTGGCCAGCTGCACGGTGACAAATTTGCGGGCGGCAGGATCCTGCGTCACGCTCCAGTTCAGCGCCACCGTCGACATGGTCGCATCGCTCTCCTGATTGAAGAAGATGATGGCGCGAACACCGCGGCGATAGGTGTGATCGATGTGGTAGAACGCCTGCCGATACCATTCGTAGGCATTGCCGCCTTTGGTCAGCGTCCCGAACTCGCTGACCATGATCGGCTTGTTCAGCTTCAGCAGCGCGGGATAGGCCTTCTCGAGAATCTGATGGAAGCTCCACCATCGCGACCACGACGCGACGTTGCCGTAGTTCAAAACGCCGACGCCGATCCAGTCGACGAACTCCGGGCCTGGATAGTAGTACTCGAACCACGGCATGGAAATATGCGGCGACCACACCCACAGGACGTTGTCCGCGCCCATCTTCTGAAAGACCAGATGCACGTGACGCCAGGCTGCGATGAAGTCATCCGGGCGATTGCCGTTCTGCGGGCCCCAGGGATAACGGTAAGGGTCGTTCATTTCGTGCGCGAATCGGACAAAGATCGGCTTGTGGTACTCGGCCGCAGCTTTTGCCCACGGGACGATGTAGAAGTCGTAATCGCCGCGCGCGATTGACGCCAGGCTTCCATATTCACGCTCCGCTTCGCGCGGCAGGTTTTTGCGAATGCGCTCATCGAAGTCGACCATCCACGGCTCCCAGGTGATCATGGGCACCGATCCCATGCGGTCGATGGTCTCGACCATGCGCGTCGGGAACTTTTCATTCGGCTTATCGCCCCAGGCGACATAGAAAGAAATGATCGGGAACTTGAACTGCATCTGAGCCTCGAACTTTTCGAGGCCCGCAAATGTATTGGGGAAGCCGCCGTCATAGGCGCCGAACAGCATGTGCGACGGATTCCGAAGCGCGTCCAGAGAGGAAAGCGTCGGCCGCAGCGGGGTGAGGTACTCGCTGCGCGAAGTGTGGCGAACGCTGCGGAGCGCGTTGCCTTCGGCGTCCGAAAACGACTGCGCTAACCGCAGCGTGCGCGCGCCTACGGCGTCGTAGACGGATTGAAAACCCTCGCCGAGTCCCATTTGAAAAAGGAGGCCGATCGCGATCAGCCATCCCAGCGCGAAGAAAGCGATCTGATACCGCTTGTGCGCCCTCATGTCTCTTCTCGCTCCCGATCGACCCACGCTGCATATAGCCGGCCGCTCATGAGAATCGTGTTCATGATCATGAAGAACAACATGCCCAGGGTCACTTCTGTCGTGATTCTGACTTCAGATTCCGGCAGAAGATAGAGTTCCCTCCACGCCGTCCAGATCACCGTCACAGCCGACGCCATGACCGTGATGATCGGAACTCGCGCAAGACGCCAAAAACGGTCGCGCTTCCTCTCTTTGGCTGTCGGAATGTACGGAACAGCGATGCCCAGGATGGAGAGGAGGAGCCCTTTCAAATAGACGCTCCATGCCCCGACTTTTA
This sequence comes from Thermoanaerobaculia bacterium, assembly GCA_035636095.1. Classification (GTDB taxonomy): domain Bacteria; phylum Acidobacteriota; class Thermoanaerobaculia; order Gp7-AA8; family Gp7-AA8; genus Gp7-AA10. Next base: position 17,909 of record DASPZU010000045.1, on the reverse strand, counting down.
GAAGAGTTCCGCGCCAGTGAAAGCCTCGCTCTCGCACCGGATCGCATAGCCATCGCTGCGCGAATCGGTAGATGAAGATTCCCAGGACACCTACCGGCAGTGCATGACGGATGTATTCGGAGAGAAGAAACGCGGCCGGCTGGTGGCCTGTCCAGAGATAGGTGAGTGGAATCGCGATGTAGATGAAGGTCGTCAGCCCGACGACGTAGTAGCTGCCGATCATGAAGTACGAGATGCGTTGGTGCGTGGTCAGGCGCAGGAAGGCGCGCGGATATTCCTGGAAGAGCACCTCGTGCACGCCGCGCGACCATTTCAGTTGCTGCTTGAGAAATGACCCGAGGTCGGCGGGGACCAGTCCGCGCGAGACAACTTCCGGAACGTAGACCGATCTCCATCCGGCGGCATGGAGGCGGATCGAAGTCACGAGATCTTCGGCGAGGCCGATCCCATGACCTCCGATCGAATCGAGAGCTGTTCGGCGGAAGGTGCAATTGGCTCCGATGCCCACCGAAGTGCCGGTGCCATGCATTCCCTGCATGATCGGACCATAAAATGAGAAGGTTTGTTCGGCTGCGGCGCGCGCGACAAACGATTCGTTGGCGTTGTGGTAAGCCTGCGCCACCTGGACGAACCCGACCGCCGGATCGCGGAAGTAGCCCAGAACGCGATGAAGAAACTGCCGGAATGGGATGTGGTCGGGATCGAGCACAAGGATGAATTCTTCCGACGTGCGTCGCAACGCTTCGTTGATCTTGCCGGCCTTCGCGCCCGGCAGTCCGATGAGCTCCATGTGCACGGCACCCATCTGTCGCGCCAGCTCGCCGAAACGGGGATCGCGTGTGTCGTCGAGCAGATACGTGGTGTGGGGATACGTGATTTCGCGCGCAGCCGCCAGCGTACGCACGAACATTTCGTATGGCTCGCCCGGGGATGAGGTGGTGAAGATCGCGACAGCTAATCCGTCGCGTGCCGCCTGCACGTCGGGCTGCTCGAGATGAAATGCGTTGTACCAGCCGACGATCATCCGAAAAATCCCGTACCAGGTCGCGAGCGAAAGAAGAACAAACAGCAAGCGCTCATTCACATGCTCGAGCCGGAACCACCACACGCCGAAATAGACGACGCTCCACAAACCGAGAAACAGAAGAATCCCCAGCACCCACCGCTCCCACAGATTGATGGGAGCGGCGCGCCGATGCCGGAACACTTCAGCGGTGTCGGACCAGGCTCGCTCGGAATGCATTCGCTGCGTAAAAGGAAGTGAGGGCACGCTCCACGCCGCACTCCAAACGAAAACCGGCAGAGATCGGCGACGAAAACGCGACCGAGAGCCGATAGGGATGGAATACGCGATGGAACTCGAAGTCGAAGATGTGCGGAGGAAGAGCAGCGCTGCCTCTTGCAGGGCCAAACCCGCGTGCTTCATCGCGGGCCACGCCCTGCTCCGCCTGCGCCTTCAGCTCCGCATTCGCACCGATCATCCGTGCAATGCTGAGGATTGCACGAACCTCGCGGAGATCGCGGGGCGTCCAGTAAGCGCGGTAGCTTCCCCGGTAGCTGTAGGCGAAGTCGCCAGCGGGGGTGCGTGAAGAGGAGATCGCGTCGAGCCCGAAACGCGTTTCGCGCGTATCGCGCGCGGCGGCTGAAGCGCCGATCCAGAGCGTTGTCTGATCGCGTTTCACGATCGGCCATAGCGCATACCCTTGCGCATAGTGACCGTCATTGTGGTCGTAGTAACTCTGGTGGGCGACTTCAACGCCGGCGAGCCAGCTCTTCGCTGCGTATCGGGTCCATGCCAAAGCAAATCGCGTCGCGTTTGGGTGCGTGACAATCGAAGAAGCGTTGGTGAGAAGCTCGCGATGATCGACCGCCGCTGTAATCGAAGTATCGGACGTCAGCCGATGCGCGACCGAGAGGCCGCCGATCGGACGCGTGGCACCGTCGGGGAAGCGCAAAACTCCACCGGTGGAGGTAATGGTCAGCTTCTGCCACGGCAGAACGACTTCATTGGTCAGGGTGACGAATGGTTCCGTGCGCGCGAGGTTTCGATCGGGGTTGTTCATGCGATAGGCGCCGCCGGAGATGTCCCACCGTGTCAGCGGATCCGTGAATGATGAGACGGTCGTGCTGATTCGCGCGGCGCGGTAGGGCTGATCGTCGTGAACGCCATCGAACAGCATACGGATATCGCCGCGCGATGCGCTCCTGATTTCCGCGAGAGCTTGTCTTGCGTATTTACGATCCGGATGCTTGACGGTAATGGCGGTGAACTCACGCTCGGCAGTCCGGAAGTCTCCCTGCCAGTACACCGCGCTCGCCGCTCCTTCTGCGGCGGCGACATCGTTCGCGTTTCTTTGCAGCAGCTCTTCGAAGAGACGCCGCGCCTCTCGATAGCGACCTTGCCAGAGAATCACCTGCGCGAGACCGAATTTCGCATCGCGGGATCGTGGCGTTTGACCGAGAGCCTCGCGGTAAAGCCTTTCTGCTCCGGCAAATTCTTTTTTCCACGCGAGCTGCTGGGCTCGATGCAGGATTTCGCTCGGCACTTGCGCTGCCGCGACGGAGCTGAACACCAGGACCGGCACTACCGCCCACCAACCCTGCGCGCGTGCCCCGTCCATATACCCGTTATAATCGAGCACCGTTTCAGCGCGCTATAGTCTTTAGCTGGCGAGACGCCGGCTGGTCCGAAAATGACCGAAAGTCCTGCAGCAACTCGAGTGTCTACGCGCCGCTTCGTGGTGCAGGCGGTCCTCAAGACCGATGTGGGGAAGGTACGCTCTGAGAATCAGGACTTCGGCACTCTGACCACGCCGAAGGAAGAGGCGGTCAGCCATCCCGGCGGTCGATTATTGATCGTCGCCGACGGAATGGGCGGCCATCGCGGCGGCGCAACGGCCAGCCGAATGGCTGCCGAAACCGTCAAATCGCAATACCTCGGCAGCAATACCAAGGATGTCCCGACGGCGCTTCGGGACGCGCTGGTGCTGGCCAACTCGCGCATTTTTGCCGAGGCCCAGACGAATCCGGAACTTCGAGGAATGGGCACGACCACCTCCGCCCTCGTGATTCTGGGCGCACAGGGGTGGTTTGCACACGTCGGCGACTCGCGCATCTACATGGTTCGAGGCGATGCCGTCAGGCAGTTGACGGAGGACCATTCGCTGGTGGCGACCATGGTGCGGGAAGGATTGCTGACGGCGCAGGAGGCAGAGACTCATCCCCGCCGAAATGTGCTGCAGCGGTCGATCGGCGTCGGCGAAGAGGTGGAAATCGATATTCGCGGCCCCATCGAGCTGCAGGAGAACGATACTTTTGTTCTGTGCAGCGATGGACTCCATGGCCTGGTCAAAGAGAACGAGATCAAGGAAGTCGCCAAGCTCCCCATCCAGCAGGCCGCCAACGAGTTCGTAACACTGGCGCTCGAACGCGGAGCGCCCGACAATGTGACTGTGATCGTCGCCCGGATCGTCCGGGCGGAGCAGATCGGCGAGGAGACTCTGTCGGACGAGGGCGAGAGATCGCTTTTCGACGACACGATAAAGGATCACGAGGTCGCGTCACTGCGTCAAAATCATTAGTCCAGATGGCCCCCCACGCGCGTCGCCTCTTTCTCGTCATCGTGTTTGCCGCCATCGCCTGCCGGCGGGACGTGTCGCGTCTCGATGACGTGCAGAAGATGGCCTACACGGTCAAGCCGGCCGTCGCGCGGATCAACGCCTACGCCACGGCGCAATTTCACTATCCGGCCACCGCGCTGGACACGATCGCGCGCGATGTTGCCGTTGCGCGGCGCGACGGCGCGGGCGCGGGGATGGTGGAAACCGGGGCGGGGGGATCGGGCAGCGGATTCATCATCCATCCCGACGGATGGATTCTCACCAGCGGTCACGTGATCGCGAGAACGCGCGATACCGATGCGCTGGAGAAAGAGTTGCTGCGCAACGGTTCGATTTCAGCGCTGCTGAAGCATTTTCCGGTCGACGAATTGCGGCGTCTGTATCGCGGGGACGCGCTCGAGCGGCATATCACCGCTCTGGCAGCGAGCGGGTCGGTCGATCACATCGCGATCGTCAATGAGATCGAACTGTCGAACGGCGAGAAGTTGCCGTTTCGCGTCGAGCGCTATTCACCGGCGCTCAGCGAGCGAGGCGCAGATCTGGCCCTGCTTCGCGTGACCCGAAAAAATCTTCCCGCGCTCCAGCTCGGCGATTCCGACAATGTCCGCGTCGGCGACTCGGTGTGGTCGATTGGCTATCCCGAAGTCGCCAGCAGCACCGACGACGTCATCGGCGGCTGGCTTTCGCGCGAAAGCGATCTCGAAGCCACGCTGTCGAACGGAACGATTACTGCCATCAAGCACGACATCACCAACACGCAGGTCTTTCAATCCAACGTCGGGATCTATCGCGGCAACTCCGGCGGCCCGGCCGTCAACCGCGACGCCGACGTGATCGGGATCTCGACCTGGGGACACACCGACGCCGAGCAGATCAAGTTCCTGGTGCCGATCAACGTCGCCAAGAAGTTTCTAAACGAAGCAGGCGTCGCTTACAACGTGGACGGCGAATTCAATCGGCATTGGCAAACCGCGCTCAACGCAGCGGGGGCCGGGAACTGGACTCTCGCGAAGGGCGAGCTGACACCGGCCGGTGTGCTTTTTCCCAGCTCGCCGGACTTGATTCGCTTCCGTCATGACACCGATCGCGCCCTCCAGTCGATGCCCATCTGGCGCCGTCATCCTGTGGCGGCAGGTGCGATCGGCATCGCCACCCTGGGGGCGATCGTGGCGCTCATCATTCCGTTTGCGGTACGACGGCCACGAATGCCGAAGGATTTACTGACCGCCAAAACCGTCGAGACCATGATCGCGCCGGTCGAGCGCGAACGCACCGACTCGGGCGAGAGGCGCGCCTCACTTCCACTCGGACGCTTCACGATCCTCAACGGTTCGCGGGCCGGCGAACGCCTCGGCCTCGGCGGCTCCGGAATCCGGATCGGGCGGGAATCAACAATCTGTGAGATCGTATTGGAAAACCCAAAGGTCTCCCGTCTACATGCGGAGGTAGTTTCGATCGACGGCAAGGTTCTGCTCATCGACCGAAATTCCTCCAATGGAACGTACGTGAACGATCAAAAGATCGACAAGCGGTTTCTAAAGGATGGGGACATTATTTATTTCGGCGGACGCAACGCGATCGCGGTCGCGTACCACGCATAAAGGGCTGAGCGGTGGCTGATAAACGCTGCGAAAACGGACACTTCATCGACGAGTCGTGGGACCTCTGTCCGTACTGCCCGGCCGAAGAGGGTGAAGCAGACAAGATCCCGATCATCCGCCCCAACCGCGCCCCCTCGCCGGAATCGCGCACCGCCGCCCCCGCCGTTCCCACCGCCCCCCGCCCCGCCGTCGCGCCCCCTCCGCCCACAGTGCGGCGCGAAACGTCGCCGGTGCAGGCGCCGCCGATGGAGCGCACCGTCGCTGCTCAGAAGATCACCGCCGAGGCACCGGCCAACAAGCGCTATGTCGTCGGCTGGCTGGTCGGCCTGTCGGGTGCTTCGCGCGGCCAGTCGTACGAGGTCCGGGTCGGACGCAACGTGCTCGGGCGCGATCGTCGATCGGACATCGTCGTTTCCGACGACCAGGCGTCGGCGCATCACGCCGACCTCGTTTTCAGACCCGAAGAAAAGCGCTTCATTTTGATGGACCACAACTCGACCAATGGAACGTACGTCAACGAAGTCGAGATCGAACCGCGTCGCGATCTGGTGAGCAAGGACATCGTTCGCATCGGATCGCAGCGGTACCTGTTCATGCCGCTGTGCGACGAGAACTTCTATTGGGATGGCGAGGGCGCCCTGAAATGATCGGCAACGTCATCGGAAATTACTGCATCGAGCGCGAAATCGGCGAAGGCGGAATGAGCCACGTCTATGTCGGCCGCACGGTCGCGCGCAACGAAGTGCTGCCCGACAACTACACCGTCGTGTTGAAGGTGATGTCGGACGAGCTCGCGGGCGAGGTCACAGCGCGGAAGCGTTTCGTGAAGGAGGCCCAGATCCTCGAAAAGCTGCGCCATCGCTACATCACGCGGTTCTACGAGTTCATCAACACTCCCGATAACGCCGTTCTGGTGATGGAGTTTGTCGAAGGGACTCCGGTTGACATCCTCCTTTCCGAAAAAGGAGCGATGACGATTCCGGACGCCATCAGCACCGCCCAGTGCATGCTGGAGGCACTGGTGTATGCGCACGGCAAAGGGATCGTGCATCGCGATATCAAGCCGGCGAATCTCATCCGCGAAAACTCCGGCAACGTGAAGGTCACCGACTTCGGCATCGCCAAGATCAAGGAAGGTGGAGCGGGGCCGGGACAGACCGTCCTCACCAAATCCGGCTTCCTCCTCGGCACGCCGCATTACATGTCACCGGAACAGATCCGCGAGCCCAAGGACGCCGGCGCGAAGAGCGATGTCTACTCCGCCGGCGTGGTGCTGTACGAGATGTTGACCGGTGCGCTGCCGTTCAACAGCCGCTCGCTGCCCAAGCTCATCGATGCGATTTATCGCGGCGAGAAGCAGGCGCCCAGCACGCTGCGTCCCGAAATCGATAAAGAGCTCGAGGCCATCATCCTCAAGGCCATGCATCCGCGCATGGAAGGACGTTACGAAGGCGCGCGCGAATTTTTCGAGGCGCTCGAGGAATACAACCTCCGGCCCATGAACACGCCCACCATGCGCCCGCAGCCCGCGCCGGCAGCCGGACAGGCGCCGGCACCGCAACTGATGCTCGTCAACGTGAAACCCGAGATCAACGAGAAGCACACGCTCAAGGGAGATGTGATGGTGGGACGCGATCGCAGTTGCTCGATCGTCCTGGCGCATCCGGCCGTCTCGCGGCGCCACGCCCGCATCACCCTGAGCGGAACGTCTTACGTGCTGGAAGATCTGAAATCGGCGAACGGAACCTACGTCAATAACACGCGCGTGGAACGCGCCAAGCTCAAGCCGGGAGACGTGGTGCGCTTCGGCGCCGATCCGGCCTGCAGCTATGTTGTTCGAGATCGATAGACCGCGGAGAGAACCATGCCCGAAATCACATGTCTCAGATGCAAGCAGCCCATCGACAGTCAGGTCGAGCAGTGCCCGCACTGCGCCGAACGCGTGACCAGTTTTCAACGCACGTATTCCGCGCGGTTGATCGACGGCAAGTACCAGATCCTTGATCGCCTGGGCATCGGCGGCATGGGCGAGATCTTCAAGGTCCGTCACATCCATCTGAACGAGCTCCGCGTCATCAAGATCATGCGGCCCAACGTGGCGGCCGACGATCAGGGCATGCAGCGCTTCCTGCAGGAAGCCCGCACCTCCACCATGATCAAGGACAAGAACCTGGCGATGCTCTACGACTTCGCGCAGCTCGACGACGGCTCCTACTACATGGTGTGGGAGTTCATCGACGGCACCAACATCCAGAAGTGGATTTTCCAGAACGGCCCGATGCCGCCGCGGCTGACGGTCGAGATTTCAGTTCAGGCATTGCACGGCCTCGATCATCTCCACTCCATGGGTCTGATCCATCGCGACATCTCACCCGAGAACATCATGTTGTCGCAGGACCACCACGGAAAGCTGCTGGTCAAGGTGATCGACTTCGGCATCGCGAAGTCACTGGCCGAAGGCGAATCGGGCCAGGGGCTCACCCAGACCGGCATGTTCCTGGGCAAGCTGAAATACGCATCGCCGGAGCAGGCGGGCTTTCTCAAGGAAGGCGAACATCTCGATCCGCGCAGCGACCTCTACTCGTTCGGTATCGTGATGTACGAGATGCTGGCGGGGCGCGCGCCGTTCCAGGCCACCAATCCGCACGGCTACATCCTCAAGCACGTGACCGAGAAGCCGGCCCCGATCGCGCAGCTCAATCCGGACGTCAAGATTCCGGCGCAGCTCGAAAACATCGTGATGCGGTCACTCGAGAAGGGCCGCGATCAGCGTTTCGCGACCGCTGCCGAATTCGCCGGCGCCCTCGAAGCGGTTCGCAACACGATTCCGCCGGATCAGAAATACGGACTCGGCGAGCGCATGGTCACACTGTCGGGCGCCAAAACGATCAGCGATCTGCCGAAATACAAAACCGGACAGGCCGCGACCATGGGCAGCGCTCCGACGCAGATGACCACCGGCGCGGGCGGCACCGCTTCCGCCAGGACGCAAGCGGATCAGGCGACGGTCATCGAGCGGGGGGCGGCGCCGCCGCAGCGTCCGACGATCGGCAGCAACGAGCCGACGATCCAGGAGCGGCTGTCGACACATTCGGCGCCGACGGTTGTCGAATCGAAGTGGACCGGCGAGGCGCAGCCCACGGTTCTCGAGCGGCAAATCGCGAAGAAAAAACCGAACGTGATGATGATGTCGGGGATCGCGGCGGTAGCCGTCATCGGGATCATCGTCGCCGCTCTGCTGTTGCGACAACCGCAGAAGAAGGATGGCGGCGTGAATCCTCCTCCGCCGACCTCGGGCTCGGTGGTCGATGTCGGTCCCCCCGGAACGCTGCTGCTTTCAGCTTCCCCGTGGGGGAACATCGAAAAAATCATCAACGCCAAAAGTCACGCCGAGGTCAATCTCGATGACGAGAAGCGTTCGACGCCCACCGGCATTGAGCTCAATCCGGGACGATATCTCGTGACGGTACGAGGTCCCAGCGAATCGAAAACGCTCGACGTGCAGATCCCGCCCGGAAAGAAGGTCAAAGAGAAAGTTGATTTCGGCGGCCTGAACCTCGACGAGCTGCAGAAGGAAGTCACGGATACAAAGCAATGAAGTATCGCGTTTTACTTGCAATGACATGCCTCGCCATCGCCACCGGCGCGCCGGGGTCGTGGTACGACGATTACAACGACGGCGTAAAGGCTGTCACGGGCGGGCGGTGGCAGGTCGTCATTCAGAAGATGACGGCCGCCCTTTCCGGCAATGCCAAGGAAAACGACAACGCAAGAACATACGGTAATATTTTCATCAATTATCATCCATATTATTACCGCGGCCTGGCGTATCTGCGAACCGGCAAGTACGACCTGGCCATCAGCGATTTGGAGAAGACCAGCGGCCCGGGTGAAGTCGATCGCGGCTCGATCGACAACCTGATGCAGGAAGCAAAAATGAAGCAGGCGGCCGCGAATGTGGAGCCCACGCCGCAGCCTGTCCCGCCGACTCCTCAACCGATCAAACCGACGCCGCAGCCGATACAGCCTGCCCCGCCGACCATCGATCCCGCGCTGCGACAACAGGTAACCGCCGCCATCGGCGCCGCGAATCAGAGCATCGCCGGCGCGCGCGACCGCAAGGCAGGGTCATCTCCGCAGTATCAGCAGGCGCTGACAGCACTCGCGGATGCGAACCAGAAAAACGCGACAGCCAAGACCAATGAGGACCTGCAGGCCGCGCTGGGGTCCGCCAACAACGCCAAGCTTTTCGCCGATGCGGCGATGGCGCCGGGCGTTCAGCCGACGTCAACTGCCGGCCAGACCAAGCCCAACGTCGCAACGACATTGGTCCTCGGCGACACCGCCAAGCGCGTCCGCAACGCGCTGGAGAGTTACTTCAGCGGCGAGTTCGAGGATGCCTCGTCTCAGTTCACAAGTCTTTCGAAGGAGATGCCAAGGAACGGCTGGATCTGGGCTTTCCTTGGGGCCTCGCAATACTCGCAGTACGCCTTCGAGGCCGATGAAGCTTATAAATCGAAGGCCATTCAGTCGTTTCGGAAGGCGAAGCAGTACCGCAGCTGGAAAAACGGACTGCCGCAGAAGTACTTCTCGAGACGGATCCGGAAGGTGTTCGAGAGCGCGAGCTGACGCGCCCTCACCCGCCGCTTCGGGGCCACGTTAAGTCCTTCGCCCCGCGAAGCGGGGAGAAGGTGGCCCGTAGGGCCGGATGAGGGGTATCAGAACTCGTCGTTGCCGCCTGTCTCTATCTCACCGCCGCCGCCGCTGACGTCCATTTCTTCCTCGTGGCGGCTGGGCATGTAGGAGCTGGTGGTATCGCGCACCTGTTCAACCACGCGGCTGATCACGCTCTGATCGCGACGCGGTTGGGCGCTGGAACGCGGCATGCTGGTCCGACGGGTGGATGCCGCCTTGCGCGCGCTGCCGCCCGAGCTACGCCGCGCGGAGCTTTTCTTCGCTGCTCCCCGCTTTGTGGTCCTGCGTTTCGCGGCTGTCTTTTTTCCGCCGCGGCGTGCAGCGGCGCGCTTCGGTGCGCGACGACGGCCGGACGCCTTCTTGGAAGATCGCCTGGCGGATGATTTCTTCGACCGTTTTTTGGCAGCCATTGGTTTTCTCCTTTATTAATCGGGTCAGAGACCAAGTAATTTAGTCGAACATGTTGCGATTGTCACGCAGGCGCTGGGCGCTCATTTTCGCCGCGATTTTCTTCGTCGGCTTCGAGGCCCTGGCCATCTATGTCTTCGTGATGAATCGCCGCCTGACCAATGAACTGGTCAGTCATTCCTGGCGGCAACCGACCACCCTACTCTCGGCAGCGGGGTCGACCAGAACGATCGCAACCCTCTACGGCGTCGATTGGCGGATCACGCCACCGATCTCGATTCACGGTCTGCCCGACTACGTTTCCAACGCCTTTCTGGCGGCCGAGGATGTGAGGTTTCGGAGACATCCGGGGATTGATCCGATCGGCATTCTTCGCGCGGCCTTTTCAAACCTTCGGGCGGGAGGAATCACGCAGGGTGGAAGCACGATCGACCAGCAAATCATCAAGGCGCGATTTCTCTCCCAGGAACGGACATGGCGACGGAAATTCATCGAAGTCGTGCTGGCGGTCCTTCTCGATGCGCGCTTGCCGAAAGACGAAATCCTTGAGATCTACCTCAACGACGTCTACCTCGGTCACAACGGTGGCAAGCCGGTCCTGGGCATCGATGAGGCTTCGCGGCTCTACCTGAACAAGCCGCCGCGCGACCTCAGGATTGATGAGGCGGCATTGCTGGCCAGCATCGTCCGCGCACCAAATCGCGACAATCCCTGGAAGCGGCCCGACCTCGTGCGCTCGAGACGCGACGGCATCCTGGCTGTGATGCAGATCCGCGGCTGGATCACCGACGATCAATATCGCGACGCCATCAGCCATGACGTTCGCTTCGTCCAGGGCTCCATCCCGGTTGCGCCGTATCCCTTTTATCTCCGCGCGGTGCGATCGGAGCTGGTCAAACAGATCGGAGTGCGGCACGTCATCGAGGGGGGACTGACGATCACGTGCGAAATGGATGCGGCAGCACAACGTGCGGCGGAGCGCGTGGCGCGTCGTGCGCCCGCGCAGCTGGAGGCGCGCTACGACTGGATCCGCGCCCAGGCTCGCAGCGAGCCGTTGGAGGCGGCCATCCTTTCCGTCGATCCGCGAAGCGGCGGGATCCGCGCGCTGGTCGGTGGTACGGATTACGACCTGTCGCCTTTCGATCGCACATCGAACATGCGTCGCCAGCCCGGGTCATCTTTCAAAACGTTTGCATATCTCGCGGCCATCGTCTCGAAACGCGCAACGCCCGCGACGCTTCTTCTCGATTCGCCGGTCAGCATTCCACTCAGCGGCGAAGAAACGTGGTCGCCCCACAACTACGACGAGCGCTATCGCGGACGCGTCACCGTGCGCGAAGCGTTCGAGAAATCTCTCAATGTACCGACGGTGCGACTCACGCAGCAGATCGGATTGGCGCGCGTCGTCGACACCGCGGAGAACTTCGGATTCGATGAAAAGTTCGCGCGCATTCCGGCACTACCGCTGGGCGTGACGGAAGTCAGCATGCGAGAGCTCACCGCCGCCTACACTCCCTTTCCGAACCTCGGCACGCGCGTCGAGCCGTTTCTGTTGTCGAAGGTTCGCAATCGCAACGGCAAAACGCTTTACGAGCATGAGCTCGAGGCGAAGAGGGTCGTCAACGCCGATGCCGCCTACGTGATGCACACGCTTTTGCGCGGCGTCGTCTTGCGCGGCACCGCCTCGCGCCTCAGGCGCTGGGGACTCGGCTACACCGCCGGAAAAACCGGAACGACCAACGACTATCGCGATGCCTGGTTCGTCGGCTACACGCCCGACATGGTGACGACGGTTTGGGTTGGCTTCGATCACGGCGCGCCGCTGCGGCTGTCATCCGCTGAAGCTGCGATTCCGATCTGGGCCGGCTACATGAGCGCCATCCCGCATCTGCATTCCGAACCCGCCGCACCCCCCGGCGTCACATTTCGCGACATCGACCCCGACAGCGGCATGCTGTGGCGCGACGGATGCCCCGGTCCGTGGCGCGAGGTCTTCCTCGACGGCACCGCGCCGACGCATTACTGCCCGGTCGGAATCCTGGGCAGCATTCTTCGCCGCGTGTTCTTCGACAAGGAGCATTTCGATGAGCCCGCCGCAATCACGTTCGAACAGTTCCGCCGGTGGGCGGATGAGGTCGATCGCGAGCGGCAGAACGTCGAGAGCGCGCTGAGCAAGCTCAAGCGGGTCTTCGGAAACTAAAGGTCTCGCGGTCTCGCAGTTGCGCGGTCTCGCGGTGACGTACTGCGAGACTGCGCAACCCCGAGACCGCGAGACCTCGTTTGACAGCCAGCCCGTTCGGTCCTACATTGACGAGTGCTGGATTGATTTGGGGCAGCTTGCAACCAGCTAAAAAAAAGCTAAAGAGCCGCAAGCAGTCGTCCCGCGCGGCGGGACGATAGCCCCCGCCATCCGGCGGGATTTTTGTTTATGCAGGACTTCATACAGGCAATTGCAGACGAGCACGTCTACCTCTTCGACGGCGCGATGGGGACGATGCTGTATTCGAAGGGCGTCTTCATCAACAAATGCTACGACGAGCTGAATCTACGCTCGCCGGAGATCGTGCTGGAGGTGCACAAGCAGTACGTCCGCTCGGGTGCGGAGATCCTGGAGACCAACACCTACGGCGCGAATCGCGTCAAGCTGCGCACTTTCGGCATCGAGGAGGATCTTCGCGAGATCAACGTCAAGGCGGTCGAGATCGCGCGGAAAGCGGCGGGGGACTCGGTCTACGTCGCCGGGGCGATCGGTCCGCTCGGAATTCGCATCGAGCCGTACGGCCCCACCGCACTCGACGAAGCACGCGAGTATTTCCGCGAGCAGGCGGAGGCGCTGCGCGACGCCGGCGTCGATCTCTTCATTCTCGAGACGATGTCGAACATCGCGGAAGTCGAGCAGGGGATCCTCGCGGTTCGCGACATCTGCTCGCTGCCGATCATCGCGCAGATGACGATCGGCAACGACAGCCGCACCATCTATGGCGACGCGCCCAAGCTGATCGCCGAGCGGCTCGATCGCGCCGGCGCGGACGTCATCGGTCTGAATTGTTCGGTCGGACCGGACGTGATGCTCGATGCCATCGAAGAGATGAGCGCTATCACCGCCAAAAAGCTCTCCTGTCAGCCCAACGCCGGTCTGCCGCGCGAAGTCGCGGGCAGGCAGATGTACATGGCCTCGCCCGAGTACATGGGCAAATACGCCAAGCGTCTGATCCACAAAGGCGTCAAGTTCCTGGGCGGCTGCTGCGGCACGACTCCCGAGCACATCAAGGTGATGGCCGACGCCGTGCGGCCGCTCTCGCCGCGGCGTTCGTTCGTGATCATCGAGCGCGAGCTCGAGGCCAAGAAACCTCAGGGAGTCGAGCCCATTCCACTCGAGACGCGTTCGAACTGGGGACGCAAGATCGCGCACGGCGAGTTCGTGACCACCATCGAGATCGTGCCGCCGAAAGGGCCGAATCCCGAGTCGATGGTCAAATCGGTGCAGTCGATCAGGGACGCCGGCGTCGATGCCGTGAACGTTCCCGACGGACCGCGCGCGCAGAACCGCATGGGCGCGATCGCGGTGGCGGTGCTGCTGCAGCAGCGAGTCGGGATCGAAACCGTTCTGCACTACTGCTGCCGCGATCGCAATCTCCTGGGCATGCATTCCGATCTCCTCGGATGCGCGGCCCTCGGACTACGCAATATGCTGCTGATCACCGGCGATCCGCCCAAGATGGGACCGTATCCCGACGCCACAGCCGTGTTCGACATCGATGCCATTGGACTCACCAACATGGTCAGCCTCATGAATCGCGGCCTCGACCTGGGCGGCAATCCCTTCGGCGAGGCGACCAAATTCACGATCGGCGTCGGCGTCAATCCGGGCCATCTCGATCTCGATTACGAATTGCGGCGTCTCGATTGGAAAGTCAAAGCGGGCGCCGAGTACGCCATCACGCAGCCGGTATTCGACGTCAACGTGCTCGAGAAATTCCTGAAGCAAATCAGGATTATGCGACTGCCGATCGTGGCCGGCATCTGGCCGTTGTTGTCCTATCGCAACGCGCAGTTCATGAACAACGAAGTGCCGGGCGTGTCCGTTGCGGACGAGGTGATGGAGCGCATGCGCATCGCCAGCGAGAAGAGCAAGGAACATGCGCTGCGCGAAGGCGTGACCATTGCGCGCGAAACGCTCGAGCGCATTCGCGATCAGGTCGCGGGCGTGCAAGTCTCCGCGCCGCTGGGCCGCGTCGATCTGGCGCTGCAGGTGTTTGAGGGAATCGTCGAGAAGCGCGTCACTGCGTGACGCGCGTTGTCGGTGGTCGGTGATCGGTTGTCGAAAACCGACAACTGACAACCGACAACGCGCCGGCGTCAGCGGCGCTGTATCACCGCGATCGAAATATCGTCCTCCGGCGGCATTCCGGCGGCGAAAGCCTTCCACTCCTCGACGAAGGTCTTGACCAGGAAAGCCGGCGACGCTTTCGGGTTCCATCCGATGATTGCCTCGACGAACGCGTCGCCGAATTCGCGACCGTTGCGGTTGCGGGCCTCAGTCAGGCCATCGGAGTGAAACAGCAGGCGCTCGCCGGGGGCGAGGCAGCAGCGGAGGGTCTCCCACGAAAGCGAATTCTTGATGCCGAGCGGATACGAGCCGCTGCCGAGGCGATCGACGACTTTTCCCTGATTGTCGATTTTGATCAATTGCGGATGGCCTGCGATCGTTGCGGTGAGCTCCCCGTCCGGCGAGAAGAGAACGTAGCAGCACGCGAAGAACGATCGCGGCCCGCCGGTGCGGCAGAGAATGCGATTGAGAGTATTGATGATCGCGGCCGGCGAGGGATCGATGTCGAGCTGGGTGCGAAAGGAAGCCGATGCGACTGCCATCACCAGTCCGGCCGACATCCCATGCCCGGAGGCATCGCCGAACAGCACCGCCAGGCGTCCATCGGGAAGGGGAACGAAATCGTAAATGTCACCGCCGACGGTATTGGCGATCTCGTTGAACGCTGCTACTTCGAATTCCGGCGTTTGCGCCGGCGACTTCGGAATGAGTCCCGACTGCAAGTCGCGCGCGAGCTCGAGCTCATCGCGATATTTGATTTTGTCGATCAGCTCCATCGCCAGCAGGAGTGTGAGCACGAGAAACGTCGCGACGATCTCCACGAACGTCACGAAGGGCGGATGATTCATCTGCGCGAAGATCGATCCGATGCAGACGAAGAACGAGATCCATGACAACAGAAACAGAACACGGCGATGCGGCGCGAGACGCTTGGTCAGACCGTACAGCACGGCGCTGCTCGTCCGAGCGGCCCGGCGGACCGCGGTCGTGTCGCCGTCGATCGCCGCGCGGTGGTCGGCGATCAACATCTTTTTCGTCTCGGGCCACTCCGTTTCGTAAAAGCGGGCAGCGTCGCTGATTTTCAGCGATTCGATCGTATTTCGACCCAGGTCGAGCCAGTCACGGAGTTGAGCCACGGTGATGATTACGGAGATTTGCGGCCGGTGTTTTCCAGCCGCTTCTCGAGAAAGGAACGCGTCTCGCGAGTCGGGTATTGCGGCAGGCCGGTCCGGTCAATGAGGCGGTACTCGGCGATGAACTTCGCATAGTCGGGATAGTCGGCTGCCAGATGCTCGTAATAAAACGGCAGGCGCTCATCGTCGTAATAGATCCCGTTGGGGTCCGCCTCCGCGAAGTGCCAGACGCGCGCGATGTCGCGGGCAGTCAGGATGGCACGGCGAAACGCATTGCGGCGCGTGCCGACCGGCATGGTGTCGATGAAAGTCTCCGCGCGCTCGATGGCGGCGTCGAATCGATGAAGGTCGTTGACTCTCGCGGCATCGACGAGCTGTTTGCGGATGGTGGCGACGTTAGGCGCACGGGCAGCCGCGAAGAATACAAACGCGACCGGGGCGATGAGCAACGCTACTGCTTGGCGGCCGGACGTCGGGAGGATTCGGCGCCCAGGAGCCGCGCGGTCTCGATGAGCTCCTGAATGGTCGTCTGATCTTTTCCGCTGGCCTGCAGCAGATAGATTCGGATCGCATTTCCGATCGGAATCTGCACATTGGCCGGATCGGCGTAGAACTTCTCGAGTCCCGACACCAGCTCGAAGCCCGTTACTTTGCCTGCGGTCGACGTCTGGCGCTCGGTACGGGCGGCCAGGCTGGCACATGGCGAATTCGGACCCGACGCGACGTCAATCTTGCTCAGCGCGTCAGCGTAGCCCTGCGAGTAACCGATTGACCAAAAGAGCTTTTCGGTGCTGCTCAGCTTCGTCCAGTCGCCGCCGTTGGCGGGGGGATTGATCTCGGGTGTGGTCGCATCGGCGGCGAATCCCGCCATCGCACAAAGGAGCAGGGCAATTCCGACGACGATTTTTCTCATGGCCACCCTTTCGGAAAATGCTGATCCGCGAAATTTTGCCGCGATTCTACCAAAAAAGCACAGAGCGCAATGCGATAGGATCGCGCTCCACTTTGGCCAAGAACGTTGTCATCGTTGGCGGAGGGATGGCCGGCCTGGCCGCGTCGATTTATCTTGCGCGCGGCGGCCGCACCGTTACCCTCTTCGAAAAGCGCCGCTACCTCGGCGGCCGCGCCGTCACGCATCTCCGCCACGGCTATCGCTTCAACCTCGGCCCCCATGCCTTTTACCGCGGAGGGGAAGGATCGAAGGTTCTGGCGGAGCTGGGCATTCCCGTGCGCGGCGGCGTCCCCAAACAGGTCGGAATCGCCCTGTACGGCCAGGAGCGATACAGGCTTCCGAGCAATCTCTGGTCCCTGTTGACCACCGGCTTGTTCACGGCTGCCGACAAACTCGAGGCCTGGAAGCTTTTTATTCGCATTCGACGCCTGAAAAAGAGCACGCAATTGACCGAAATCTCGGCTCGAGAATGGCTCGACTCGAATGTCACTCGCGCGCGCGTGCGTGAGACCCTGGCCGCAATTTTCCGCCTTGCGACGTACTGCCATGATCTCGAAAAACTGCAGGCGGGGGCGGCTCTCAATCATGTCCGCATCGCGATGCGCGGCGTCATTTACATCGACGAAGGATGGCAGAAGATCGTCGATGCCTTGCACAGCTCAGCCGTGACCGCGGGGGTGAACTTCGTCACGAGCAGCCGCGTCATTCGTGTCAATCACGACGCCGCGGTTCGCGGCATCGAGATCGGCGGATTGGAATTCGAGGTGACGCCGGAGACGCAGTCCTATCTGGTGCCGCAGCCCGCCGATTCCAAAGGAACTCGACTCGCTGCCGAAACCGTGCTTCTGGCAGTAGAACCATCAACCGCGCGCGAGCTGATCGGCGAAGTGTCATGGCCGCCCATGACGCCGGTATTGCTCTCGACCTTCGACGTCGCGCTGAAGAAGCTTCCCAATCCGAAGAAGACTTTCGCGCTCGGTATCGATCGGCCGTTGTACTACTCGGTGCACTCGCGATGGGCGCAGCTCACGCCGAAAGGGGGCGCGCTCATCCACGTGTCGCGGTATGGCGGCGGAGATCAGGCCGAGTTGGAAGAGTTGCTCGACGAGATGCAGCCTGGATGGCGCGACGCAGTCGTGCATTGCCGTTTCTTGCCGTCGATGGTCGTTT
>DASPZU010000044.1:0-33571 GCA_035636095.1 Thermoanaerobaculia bacterium | reverse complement strand
AATGCAAGCTGGTCGCAGCCGCCGATACCAAAACGTTCTTCGTCTTCGACGTCAAGGATGGCGCGAAGACGTATGACTCGACGGTCAAGAGCAACAGTTTCGAGCCGCTGACCGGCATCGGCGACAAAGCGGCGGTGGACCCGACCACCGGCACGGTGGTGGCGGTCAAAAATAATCACACCTACGTCGGCACCTTTTCGATGGGGAAGGAACAGTCGATCGCCCTCGCCCAGAAAATCGTGCCTCGCCTGTAGCTGACTACGCGAAGCGGTTCCAGGGCAGATCGTGCAACTCCGCGCCGATCGCCGTCGCCGCTGTCTGAAGCTGATGGCGTCCTTCTTCGGCGTCGAGCTTCGAAGGAGGCCAGCGTTCCAACACCGTCGCGTGGCTTCCGGACTCGGTGTGCACTTCCTGAGCCTTCACCAGAAGCCGAAGCTGCAATTCCTTCGAAGCCGGGCCGCTGGCGCGAACGCTTCCTTCGCGATCGACGCGCGCGAGCAATTTGCGAGCTGCCGGCGACAAGCCGTGCATCTGCCATCGCGCGCGCGCCGCCCCCACCGCCGCCAGCGCCGGCAAAAGCTTCGGATGGACGAAGGTGACCTTGCCGCCGATCAGCTTTGCCGAAACGGCGTCATCGAGCTGATCGAGCTTGTGAAAAATCTCATTGGCGCGCGGATGCGACCACCACGATCCCGACACCGCCTGGCCGGTGACGATTCCGACAGCGCTGGGCAGCTTCTTGTCCTGCAGAAGCAACAGACCGTACTTCGCGAGCGCGTCCTGGAGCTTCAAAGCGATTCCAGCGTTTCGCGCACGCGCCGCAAGCCTTCGCGAATCTCGTCGGGTGAAACAGCGCCGGCGCTGAGCCGGAACCAGCCGCTGTCTTTTTTGAGACCGAACGCCTGGAACGGCACGACCGCGAAGCCGGCACGATCGAGAAGGAGCTTGCGAATTTCTTCGTTGGTGCGCCCGGGAAGTTGGAATTGCACCGAAAGGTAAATCGCGCCCTGCGGCGCGAAGGCGTGCACCGGCAGGCCGTCGCGCCGCATGCTTTCGAACCCGTCATGCAGCAGATCGAGCCGCAGTCGGAGATCGCGAATCATGGCATCGTGGAACGTCTCGATCTCGCTCCGCATGCTCAGAAACTTCGCCACTGCCACCTGCTCGGCACGCGGCGCCCACGCCCCGACGTGCCCGAGGATGTCGCGCATGCGGGCGGTGACGTGGGGGGGCGCGACCGTCCATCCGACTCGCAATCCAGTCGCCGAAAATGCCTTCGAGATCCCATCGATGAAGATCGTCCATCGCGCCGATTCGGGCACCAGTTGCGGCGGGGCGTAATGCCGGTTGTCGCCGAAGGTCAGCATCCAGTACACCTGATCCCACATCAGAAACAGCGGACGCTCGCCGCGCGCAAGCCGGCGACTGTTTTCATCGACCACCAGATGTCCGATGGCCTCGACCTCTTCAGGGCGCATCACCGTGCCAGCTGGATTGGCAGGCGTGTTGATGCACAGCAGCCGCGCGTCGCGCACGATCGGGCGGATCTGATCGGCAGTTGGAAGAAAATTCGTTTCCGGCCCGACTTCGATCTCCACCGGCACGCCGCCCACCAGGTAGGTGTAGTGATTGTTGTTCCACGAGGGCGTGGGATAGACGACCTTGTCGCCGGGATCGACCACCGAGGCATAGGCCGCGAAGATCAGCGGACGCGATCCGCCGGCAATGAGCGTCGATTCGAGCGGGGTGGTGATTGCCAGCCAGTCGTGAAAGAAGCGGACGACCGCCTGCCGCAATTCCTTGACGCCGTCCGATGGCGGGTAGTTCGTCTCGCCGGCCAGCAGCGCTTCTTCGATCAGCTCCTCGAGTTTTTTCGGAATCGGAAACTGCTGGGGCGCGAAATCGCCGACGGTGAGATTGCAGATCTGGCGTCCCTTGTCGCACAGCGCCCGGATTTCACTCGAGATTTTGAGAATTTCGGATCCGACCAAACCGCGCGCCAGGGACGAGAGGCCGGTGGTGTCCTGCTGGAGGTTGACAGCGGTCATGTGCGTGCATTGTACGCGCGATGAATTTTCCAGAGGTCGCGCAGAGCGCGGACAAAATCGCGCGATTTCACTTTCGATCCTTTGACGTCATGCCACACCATGACCGGATATTCCACCAGCGATTTGGCAACCTGATCGCGTCCCCACCGTTGCACGAATCGCGCAATGATCTCGACGTCGAAGATCCAGCGCGACAGAAACGGCGTCGAGAAGACTTCGCGCGCGTCGGGCGTGGCGCGGAAGAGCTTGGCGCCGCACTGGGTGTCGTAAACCGCCAGGCCGAGGCTCGAGGAAATCAGCGTCGCGCCGACGCGGCCAACGTAATGACGCGACGGCTGACGGCTGATGTCGCGGCCGAGAAGCCGTACCCGCGCGCCGAAAACCATTTGCGTCCCGTTGCGATTCTCCATGATCTCCATGAACGCCGGCAGCTCCGACAACGGCGTCGCGAGATCAGCATCCCAGAAGCCGACGTAATCCGCCGATCGATCGAGCGCCGCCACCATCCCTCGCCGCACCGCTTCGGCCTTGCCGCTGTTTTTTTCGAGATCGACCACCGGCATGGCCAGCGTCTGCAGAATCTGCAGAGTGTCGTCGGTGCTGCCGTCGTTGACGAACACGAACTCGAGTTGATGTCCCGGGAGTCGGAAGCTGCGGAAGGCCTCGACGTCGAGCCGATGCGCTTCATTGAAGCAGGGAACCACCAGTGCGACGCGCGCCACGCCGGCGCATTATGCAGGATAGAATGAGCGAGCGGCAATTAGTCAATATGTTGACTACTCACACGATCGCGGCCACCGTGCATGGGCGCTTCATCGTGCGCGACGGTCCGCCCGAGCGCGTGATGATCGGATTCCACGGCTACGGCGAAACGGCCGAGGTCCATCTCGAAGAGTTGTCGAAGATTCGTGGCATCGATCGCTGGACACTTGCTTCGGTGCAGGCACTGCATCCTTTTTATTCTGGACGCACGCAACAGGTCGTTGCCAGTTGGATGACGCGACAGGATCGCGAGCTCGCCATCGCCGACAACATCGCCTACGTCCGCAGCGTGATCGAGTGGTTCCACGAGCCGCCGACGATCGTCTTCTTCGGCTATTCGCAGGGAGCGGCGATGGCCTACCGCGCCGCTGCCGATTTCGGTCGGGCCGCGGGACTGATTGCCATCGGTGGGGACGTGCCGCCCGACGTCGTCGACAACGTCCCGCCCGTCCTCGTCGCGCGTGGAGCTCGAGACGACTGGTACACCGCGGAAAAGTTCGAGAAAGACTTGAAGTTTTTGCGAACCATCACGCGAGTAACGACCTGCGTGTACGACGGCGGCCACGAATGGAGTGACGAATTCCGTGAAGCCGCCTCCCGTTTCCTCGAACGATGCCAGATCGCCTCGCGCGCCTGAAAGCGCGAATCAAGGAGCTTCCCGATCGTCCCGGCGTCTATCTGCACAAGAACGCCGAGGGAGAGGTGATCTACGTCGGGAAGGCGAGGAATCTGCGCAACCGTGCCGGCGCGTACGTGGTGGGCAAGGGCGATCGCGATCCTCTCGCTGCCGCGCTGGTGAAGGAGATCGACGGAATCGATTTCGTCACGACCAACAACGAGCTCGAGGCGGTCATGCTCGAGAACAATCTGATCAAAACGCATCAGCCGCGCTACAACGTCCTCCTTCGCGACGACAAGACCTACCCGTACCTCAAGGTCACGATGTCCGAAGATTTTCCGCGCGTCGTTTTCACGCGGCGTGTCGATCGCAAGAAGGGCGACCTTTTCTATGGACCGTTTTTCGCCGGAACCGCGCGGCGTTTGCTCAAGCTGGTTGCCGATCAGTTCAAGTTGCGCAGTTGCGATCTCGAGATCATCGACGGCAGGAGCGCGCTGCCGCGTCCGTGTCTTTACTACGACATGCACAAGTGTCTCGGTCCTTGTGTTGTCGGCCTCACCACGCGCAACGCGTACCGCGAGATGGTGGATGACGTCGTGCTCTTTCTCAGCGGCAAGTCGAAGGAGCTGCAGCGGCGGCTCACCGAGCGCATGTATCACGCCGCGGAATCGGAGAATTACGAAATCGCGAGTTACTACCGCGACCTGATCCGGACCGTCGAGCGCGTCCAATCGGAGCAGCAGGTGGCGTCGGCGGAAGAAGAGGACGTCGACGTGTGGGGCTTGCACGAAGAGGGCGGCGACATTGCGGTGCAGCTCTTCGTCATCCGCGACGGCAATGTTGTCGATCGTCGCGAGCTGTTCTGGGAAAAAATCGGCGACTACCAGGCCAGCTACTTCCTCGGCGAAGTGGTGCAGCGTTACTACCAGGACAATCTCTTCATTCCACCCGAGATTCTGTTGCCCTTCGAAGTGGAAGAGTCGGAGCTCCTCGGCCAATGGCTCACCCAGACGCGCGGAAGCAAAGTCGCTTTGCGCGTGCCGCAGCGGGGGCGCGGCGTCGACCGCGTCGAGCTGGCCAACCGCAACGCGCGTCTCTCGCACGAGTCGCGGTTCCGGAAATCGCAGCAGGACCGGCTGCAGATCGCCGCTGCACGACTTGCACAAACTCTTGGGCACTCCGGCGAAGTCAACCGCATCGAATCCTTCGACATATCGAATATTCAGGGGAGCGATTCTGTGGCGGGCATGGTCGTGCTCGACCGCGGAAAATTCGACAAGAATCAATACCGCGTCTTCAATATCCGCAGCGTCGCGGGCGCCGACGATTTCCGGTCGATGGCCGAGGCCGTCGATCGACGCTATCGGCGACTGCTGGAGGAAGAGCGTCCGCTGCCCGACATGATCCTCATCGACGGCGGGCGAGGACAGCTCAACGCCGCCCTGACCGCGCTCAATCGGCTGGGGATCGAAGGCATCACCATTGCGGGACTCGCAAAACGCGAAGAAGAGATTTACGTTCCCGATCGCGAAGAGCCCATTCGTCTGGATCGTCACGAACCGGCGCTGCAACTGCTGCAGATGGTGCGTGACGAAACGCATCGTTTCGCGGTGTCATCGCATCGACGTCGGCGATCGAAGCGGATGCTGCACAGCGAGCTCGATGATCTGCCCGGCATCGGCGAGAAGCGCCGGCGTCTGCTCATCGAGCGCTTCGGCAGCGTCTCGGGCGTAAAGCAGGCTTCGGAGCAGGATCTGATCAACGTGTTGGGACGAAAAGTCGGCCGAACCTTGTACGAAGAATTGCACGCCGCCATGCGATAATTTCGAGTGCGACTCCCACGGACAACTGAAAGGGCGGGGGAATGAGTTTCGAAGGGGAAATCGGCGAGATCGATCTGATCGAGCGATTCGTCGAACTCGGTCGCGAGCGCTTCACCGGCGCAATCCGATTCGAACAAGACGGCATCATCAAGATCGTCTATTTCAAGGGCGGGGACATCCTCTCTGCCAGCACCAACGATCGCCAGGATGCCGTCGACGAGATCCTGCTCCGCGCCGGGAAGGTCGACAAGGAACACGTCAAACAGGCGCTGGCGCGGCGCAAGGAAAACGAAACCCTCGGCGACGCGCTCCTCAACCTCGGCTTCATCACCCGCAAAGAGCTGACGTGGGGGAGGCGCATCCAGGCCATCGGAGTTCTCCGCTCCGTCCGCGGGTGGGAGAAGGGCGCTTACGCCATCGTGGCCGACTATCTGCCCAAGCGCGAAGAGGGGACGCTCTTTCCGCTGCAGCAAACGTTGATCGAGCTGTTCGTCACCGATCAGGATCGCACTCCGTACGAGCGCGCGCTTCAGGGCGGATCGGCGGTCCTGGAAAAAACCGACGGCTTCGACGAAGCGTTCTCCAGGCTCGGCTTGAATGAAGACGCGTCGGAGATCGCGTCGAAGATCGACGGAAAGCGGACGGCCGCCGAAATTGCCGCGGTCACCTCGAAGGATGTCTTCAACACTTATAAACTTCTGGAAGCTCTCCGCGCGCTGGGGCTGCTGCGGCGGCTCGATGCAAAAGCTGAAGTAAAGGATGAACTCGCGTTCGCGTCGGTCGGGGTTGCCGATGCGGCCGACGCCTGGAGCAGCGGCAAGATGCCGGCGTTTGAAGTCGAGCCGGAGCCGCCCGTGCAGCCGACCGGCGAGGTCGCGCCCGCGCCGCCGTCGACATCGATGCTTCCCGACCTGCAGTGGGGATTCGACGACGCGCAGATTGAAACCGCCAGCAAGGCGGCATCCGCACCTCCACCTCCACCACCGCCGCCGCCGGTTTCGCGCATGTCGCAAACCCAGACGCGAAGAACTCCGCCGCAGTTCACGCGCGTCGAGGCGAAGAAGAAGAAAAGACAAGCGCCGGTGTTTCTGCTGGTCGTCCTCCTCATCGCGGGAGCGGTGGCGTTCAGCGTCTGGTATTACATGAAGCGGTTGAATGCCGAGCCGCAGCCGACTGCGGTTGCGCGCCCGGTGAAGAAACCGATTGTCGTTGCGCCGCCACCGCCGGCGCCTGTTCCGATTTCGGCACCTGCACCTCAACCCGTCGCTGCACCGGAACCGCCGACTCCTCAGATCCCTCTCCCCGCAGCGCGGGGAGAGGGTGGTCCCGCGAAGGCGGGACCGGGTGAGGGGCCCGCGAAGTTCACCCTTCAGATCGAGCTGGTCTGTCAGAAATCCTCGCTCAACAAGGCGGCTGCCATCGGTGGCGACAAAATCTGGTCGGCGCCGATCACGTATCGCGGTCAGCAGTGCTATCGCGTTTTCTGGGGACGCTATCCGACCAAGGGCGATGCCGAGAACGCGACGAGCCAAGTTCCAGCAAGTTTGCGAAGTAGCAAGCCTGTTGCAGTGACAATTCCGACGCCGTGATCAACTCACTACTGACCGCAACCGGACTCGGCATCGGCGCCGGCGTGAACGCCTACGCCACGCTGCTGGTCTTCGGCCTGCTGGCGCGATGGCAGCCTTCGCTTTTCCACGACGACCTGGCGAAGTTCTTCGCTTCGACTCCCGTCCTGATTGTGGTGGGCGTGTTGTATCTGATCGAATTCGTGGCCGACAAAATCCCGACCGTCGATCACATCTGGGACATCATCCACACTTTCATTCGTCCGGTTGCCGGCGCGGTGGTGGCCTTCGCGGCGGTATCGAATCAGATTCCGCGCGGCGGGGTGATCCTGGCGACGATCATTGCCGGCGGCGTGGCGTTAGGCGCGCACGCGACCAAGGCCACCGTTCGCGGCGCGAGCACGGTCACCACCGGCGGCCTGGCCAATCCATTTTTGTCGATCCTCGAAGATGTGTTCGCATTCATCAGCGCCATCGTCGCCATCCTTCTGCCCTGGCTGGTGCTGATCATGGTGGTGCTGGTCACGATGCTTTTCCTGCTGCGAAGTCGGCGTGCCGACAATTTTTCTAAGCCTTGAAATTGCAACAATTTACCATTAGCAATTTTCATCATGTCGACTCTGTTAGACTCTGCACGTGTGGAGCGGATCGGAGGATCGCTGTCCCGCATTGCGGGACAGAGGAAAGTCCGAACTCCAACGGGCAGCAGGCTGGATAACATCCAGGCGCGGAAACGCGACGGAAAGTGCAACAGAGAACAGACCGCCGAACTGTTGCCGCAAGGCAGCGGAGGCAAGGGTGAAACGGTGCGGTAAGAGCGCACCGCGTCCCGCGAGAGCGGCGACGGCATGGCAAACCCCCTGCGGAGCAAGACCAAATAGGGAAGCGATGGAACGGCCCGTTTCCGCGATCAGCTTCCGGGTAGGTTGCTCGATCACCGCGGCAACGCGAGTGACAGATGAATGATCCTCGCCCCCGAGGGAAACAGAATTCGGCTTACAGATCCGCTCCACATGTAAGTCCTGAGTGCTGAGTCATGAGTCCTGAGTCCCGCCACACGCGCAGACCTGCTCAGGACTCAGGACTCAGGACTCAGGACCTCATCCGTCCTCGCGCGATCAGCCGGACTTCGCACATCGCGGTGCTCGCAATTTCCTCCCCATCCGAAATCGATCGCATCGAACAAGCGAAGCGTAATCTCGAAGCGCGCGGCGCGCGCGTCACGCTCGCCGGCAACTTTGCGCATCGCCATCGCGGTTATCTCGCCGGCACTGATGACGAGCGCCTCGAAGAGCTCAACCGATACTTGAACTCTGCGGAGTTCGATGCCTTCTTCTTCACGCGCGGCGGCTACGGCGCGATGCGCATTCTCGAACGCATCGACTACCACGCCATTCGCCGCGATCCGCGTCCGATGGTCGGCTTCAGCGACCTCACGGCGTTGCATCAGGCCATGGCCATTCACGCCAACGTCGCCAGCTTCCACGGTCCGATGCTCAATCTCGATTTTTTCAACGGGCTGGCATCCGACGTCGACGACTGGTTCTGGTCGATGTTAGGCGGAGCGGCGCCGATGACACACCGTTTCGCGCGCGACCAGGTCGTCATCGAGGGGGATGCCGAGGGAGTGCTGTTCGGCGGATGTTTGTCGCTGACCGCCGCGCTCATCGGAACGCCGTACGACTTCTGGATCGACGACGGAATCTGGTTCTGGGAAGACGTCGATGAAGCGACATATCGCATCGACCGAATGTTGACCCACCTACGCCTGTCCGGTAGACTGCAAAATATCCGTGGCGTGGTCATTGGGAAGTTGAAAGGCTGCGGCAGCCCGGCCGAAATCGACGCCTTGCTGCACGAAACCTTTGATCCATATGGAATTCCGGTCGTCCGCGATCTCCCTTTCGGACACGAGGGAAACAACCTCCTGATGCCGATCGGCGCTGCCGCCCGGCTCAACACCTCTGAAGGCACGCTGACGATTTTGCAGGCTGCCGTCCAATCATGAAAGCCGTTTTCAAGACTACCGGCGGAAAGGATCCCGTCAAAGAATCGACCGCCACGTACTCCGCCGGCGAAGTCATCTTCCACCAGGGCGACCTCGGCACCGACATGTTCATCATCCAGGAGGGCGAGGTCCACATCATCAAGAACATCACCGGCGCCGCGCACGTTCTTTCCAAACTCGAGAAGGGCGATTTCTTCGGCGAGATGTCGGTGCTCGAAAGCGTGCCGCGCACCGCCGATGCCATCGCCATCACCGATGTGCGCGCGCTCGTGATCAACGGTGCACGCTTCGACGAGATGCTTCGCAAGAACCCCGAAATCGCCGTACGCATCATTCGGAAGTATTCCAAGCGGCTCCGCGAAGCGAACACGCTGCTGGAACGGCTGGTCGGACGCGAAGTCGACGCCGACCAGGCCGCCATGGAGGCCACCCACCTCGCGCCCCCCGAGCGCGGACGTCACCGGCTGGTCGACGTCGCCAGCGGCGCCTCGTTCTTCTTCAGTCGCGCCGATGAAACAACCATTGGCCGCGCCGATCCGGTCACCGGAATTCTTCCCGACATCGATCTCACGCCGGTGGACAACAACCGCTCGGTGTCGCGCCGTCACGCCAAAGTGATTCGCGCCGCCAACGAGTACCACGTGCTCGAGGAAGTCGGCACCGTCAACGGCACCTACGTGAACGATGTCCGCATCCCGACCGGCGTGCCGGTGACGCTGCACAACGGCGACCTGCTGAAGATCGGCCTGATCTCGATGAAGGCGGTGTTTGATTAGGGATGAGGGCAGAGGGATGAGGGATGAGGATCGAGCGGCTCATCCCTCATCCCTCATCCCTCATCCCTCATCCCTCATCCCTCAACACCTCGTAGAAAGCCGATCGTCGCGCGACAATGAACGCGTGATCGCCGCCGACACTCCGATTCGCTTCCTGAAAGGTGTTGGCGAGAGCCGCGCAAAGACTCTCGAAGAACACGGCCTGGCCACTGCAGGCGATCTGCTGTGGTTTTTTCCGTTTCGCTACGAGGACCGCCGACACCCCACAAGCATCGCCGACCTCGGCCATCATCTCGATGAGCCGGTGCTGGTGCGCGGACGCGTGATCTCGGCGCATTCGCGTGTCTCTCCGCGCAAGCGGATGAAGATTTTCGAGGCGGTGCTGGAAGACGAGAGCGGCGCCGTGAAGCTGGTGTGGTTCAATCAGCCGTTTCTGTCGGATCAGATCAAACGCAACGATCGGCTGGCGGTCTTCGGCGCGCCGAAATTTTCGTCGCACGGCCATGTGCAGGTCGAGAGCCCCGACTGGGAAAAATTCGAGGGCGATGACGAAGCGGAAGGCGCGATCGTGCCGATCTATTCGAAGATCGGAAACATCCCGCCCAAAGCCTTGCGGCGCATGGTCGCGCAATCGCTGGAGGTCCTCCCGTCGATCGACGATCCGCTGCCGGAGGAGATCCGCCAGGCCTTGCATGTCGGCGCGCTGGCGCCGGCGCTGGAGCAGCTGCATCGACCGCAGGAACTGACCGATGAATTTCTGTGGCGGCGTTCGCCGTGGCATCGCCGCATCATCCTGCAGGAGTTCTTCACCTTTCAGCTCGCGCTGCGCGTCCGCCGCGCCACCGAGGAGGTGAAGAAAAAGGATCGCAAAATCCGGATCGACGATTCGATCCGCGACGAAGTCCGAAAAATCCTGCCCTTCAAGCTCACGCGGGCACAGAAGCGCGTGCTGAAGGAGATCGCCGACGATCTGCAGACCGAACGGCCAATGTACCGGCTGATGCAGGGCGACGTGGGGAGCGGAAAGACGATCGTGGCGCTGATCGCGGCCATGATCGCGATCCGCAACGGTCATCAGGTGGCACTGCTGGCGCCGACCGAGATCCTGGTCGAGCAGCATTTCCAGCGAATTAGTCAACTACTTGACCATTCTGTCGTGCTGGCCAAGTCAACCGGATCCGCGACGCCTTCCGAGCGGCGCACGCTGGTGGCGGGATTGCGCGACGGCTACATTCAGATGGTGGTCGGCACGCACGCGCTTCTGGAAGAGAACATCGAGTTCCGATCGCTCGGACTCGCGATCGTCGACGAGCAGCATCGCTTCGGCGTCGAGCAGCGCCAAAGGCTCTTCGCGAAAGGCGACACGCCCGACATCCTGGTGATGACCGCCACCCCCATCCCGCGATCGCTGGCGCTGGCGATGTACGGCGATCTCGAGCTCTCGGTGATCGACGAGCTTCCGCCGGGACGCCTGGCCATCAGGACCGCGGTGCGCGCCAGCACGCAGCTGGAGCGGATCTACAAGTTCGTCGATGACGAGATCCAGGCCAGGGCTCAGGTCTACGTCGTCTATCCGATCATCGAGGAATCGGAGAAGTTGAATCTGAAGCCGCTGAAGCAGGGCTTCGAAGCGATTCGCAAGCGCTTTCCCGATGGACAGGTCGCGATGATGCACGGTCGCATGTCGGCGGCCGATAAAGAAGCCACCATGCAGCGATTCAAAGCGGGGGAGATCGACATTCTGGTCAGTACGACCGTGATCGAAGTCGGCATCGACGTGCCCAACGCCTCGATCATGCTGATCATGGATGCCGATCGATTCGGCCTTTCGCAACTCCATCAGCTGCGCGGACGGGTCGGGCGCGGCCAGCGGAAGTCATACTGCATTCTCGTTTCCGACAAGGAGAAAGAGCGGCTCGATCTCTTCGCCCAAACGCGCGATGGGTTCGAAGTCGCCGAGCGCGACCTCCAGCTCCGCGGACCCGGTGAATTCCTGGGCACACGGCAGTCGGGTGCCTTGCGGTTTCGCATGGGCAACATCGTCCGCGATCATGAGTTGATGGAGCGCGCGCGCGATACCGCCATCGACGTCATCGAGCAGGAGGGGGTGCCACGCGCAGAGGAAATCGTGCGACGATTGCTGGGCGCGGAGATGGAAACTGCGAGGGATTGATGCGAATCGCCATTGTTTTTCTCGTCCTGGGTCTCTTCGCATGCGAAACAAAGGAGCACGCCGAGGCAGAGATGGGAGCAATCAAGAAGGCCCAAGGAGCCGCCGCCAAAGCCTCGGCGCATGCGGGCCCGTCGCAGGAAGAGATCGGGATCGTGGAGTGCGATGAGTACATCCGAAGCGTGTCTCGACAAAGTTCCTGACACCGCGCAGATGGAATTTCGAGATACTCTCGACGCGCAACGGAAGCAGTGGCGCGCCGCCGCAAAAGACAAATTCGCGCGCGACGGCGCGGTGGATCAATGCCGCTCCGCCATGGCCACCGCCAAGCAATCGATGAGTGCTTACGGATGCGAATTCTGATGCTACACTGCCGCATCTTTCGTCATGCTGAGCGAAGCGAAGCATCTCGCCGGCGAGATCCTTCGCTACGCTCAGGATGACGCAACCAACGCAAACCGTCCTCAGCGGCCTCCGGCCGACCGGTCGCGTCCACCTCGGCAACTATTTCGGAGCGGTGCGGAACTGGATCCGCATCCAGGACAAATATCGCTGTTACTTCTTCGTCGCCGACTGGCACGCACTGACCACCGACTACGCCGACCCCTCCAAGATCCGGGAGGCGACCTTCGACGCAGTCGCCGACTGGATCGCCGCCGGCATGGATCCGAAGAAAGCGACGATCTTCCTGCAGTCGGAGGTCAAGGAGCACGCCGAGCTCCATCTGCTGCTATCAATGGTCACCCCGCTTGCATGGCTCGAGCGCGTTCCGTCATTCAAGGACCAGCAGCAGGAGATCCAGGACCGCGATCTCAACACCTACGGCTTTCTCGGGTATCCGCTGCTGCAGACCGCAGATGTGATCATTTATCGTGCAAATTTTGTCCCGGTGGGCGAGGACCAGGCGTCGCATCTCGAGCTGTCGCGCGAAATCGTCCGGCGCTTCAACAATTTCTATGGCCCGCTTTTCCCCGAGCCGCTGCCGCTGTTCACGGAAACGCCGAAAGTTCCCGGACTGGACGGACGCAAGATGTCGAAGTCCTACGGGAATACCATTCCGCTGACGGCCAGCGCCGACGAAATCCGCGCGCTGGTCATGACCATGTTCACCGATCCGAACCGCATTCGCCGTCAGGATCCCGGCAATCCCGACATCTGCAATCTCTTTCAATTTCACAAACTCTTTTCCGACCAGGAAACGATCATGCGCGTCGACCGTCAATGCCGCGCCGCGCAGATCGGCTGCGTCGATGACAAGAAGCTGCTCGCCGAGATCATGATCGAGCAGTTGCGCCCCATCCGCGCCCGGCGCGAAGAGATCGACCGCGATCCTTCGATTGTCTGGAACGCCTTGCGCGAAGGGAACAAGCGTGCCCGCGAGCGGGCCGGCGAAACGCTGGCATTGGTCCGCAAGGCGATGCAGATCGATTTTCCGGAGCTCCGATGACGGAAGACGAGATCTCGACATCGGGATACGAGCTCACTCTTCCGTCTTTTCACGGCCCGCTCGATCTTCTGCTGCATCTGATCAAGCAGAACGAGATCGACATCTACGACATCCCCATCGCGCGCATCACCGATCAGTACAACGCTTACCTCGAAGCGATGGAGGAGCTCGATCTCGAGATCGCCGCCGACTACATCTACATGGCGGCCATGCTCATTCACATCAAGTCGAAGATGCTGCTGCCCCGCGACGAGAGTGCCGTGGCGACGGAGGATCCGCGCGCGGAGCTGGTGAATCGACTGCTGGAATACCAGCGCTTCAAAGCGGTCGCGGAATCCTTCGCCGAGCTCGATGTGGTGCGCATGGGTGTCTGGCCGCGTCCGGCGGTGTCGCACAACGGCGAGCCGGCCGAGATCGACATCAGCGAAGTGTCTCTTTTCGATCTCATCGACGCCTTCCGAACGGCGCTCACGCGCTACAAGATCAATCATCCCCAAGCGATGGAGCTGAAGCGCACCCTGCACAAAGTGTCCGACAAGATGGCGGAGCTCTACAACAAATTGAAGGAGAAGACGCCCATCCGCCTGCAGTGGTTTCTGGAAGGCCGCGACCGCGACGAGCTGATCGCCATTTTCCTGGGCATGCTCGAGCTGGTGCGGCTGGGCGGAATCTCGCTGCAGCAGGGCCAGTTGTTCGGCGACATCCTGGTGGCGATGACGCTGAATCCGCTCGACGAATCGCAATTCGCGATCTACGACCAACCATGAACGAACTCCGCGCTGCACTGGAAGCAATCCTGTTCGTTTCCAACGAACCGGTGACGCTCGATTCGCTCGCGGACGCGCTCGGCGAAAAACCGGAGGCAGTCGCGAAGCAGCTGGAAGAGATCAAAACCTTTCTCGATGCCGACGTGGGCGGCTTCACGCTCGAGCACACCGGGGGCGGGTGGCGGTTGGCCACCCGTCCCGAGCACGAGGAAGTGCTCAAAAAGTATTTCGCGCGAAGAGGGGAAAGCCGCTTGTCGATTGCGGCGCTGGAGACACTGGCCATCGTCGCGTATCGTCAGCCCATCACCGCGCCGGAGATCAACGACATTCGGGGAGTGAATTCGAGCGCTGTGCTGCACACGCTGCTGGAGCGACGATTGCTTCGCGTGGCCGGGCGCAAGGAAGTGGTGGGCAGTCCGTTTCTCTATCGCACCACGCGCGAATTCCTGATTCATTTCGGTCTGAACGACATTCGCGATCTGCCGCGCCTCGAAGAATTCGGCGACCTGGTCGGTGAGCCGATGAGCGACGACGTGGTCGCCGCCATCGGCGTACAATCGGCGGCGGTCGACGATCAGACCGAGTGATGCCGGAGCGACTGCAAAAGATCATCGCGCACGCCGGCTTCGCCTCGCGGCGCGAGGCCGAAGAGATGATCCGGTCGGGGCGGGTGACGGTCAATGGGCGCGTGGTGACCGAGCTCGGAACGAAAGCGGACGCCGGACGCGATCACATCAAAGTCAAAGGCAAGCTCATCACGCGCGCCGAACCGCACCGCTACATCCTGTTGTACAAACCGAAGGAAGTGATGACGACGCTCGAGGATCCGGAAGGCCGCACCACCGTCATCGATCTCATTCGCGGCGTTCACGAGCGGATTTATCCCGTCGGCCGCCTCGACTATCACTCCGAAGGTCTGGTGCTGCTCACCAACGATGGCGAGCTGGCCTACAAGGTCTCGCATCCCAAGCACGGATCCGTGAAGACCTACAACGTCAAAGTGCGTGGCGTTCCCGACGATCGCGTCATCGACAAGCTGCGTCGCGGGATCACCATCGAAGGGAAGCGCACGCTGCCCTGCGAAATCGGTCGGATCAGGACCACCGGCCCCGGCGGTGAGGAAGGGAACAGTTGGCTGGAAGTGAAGCTGCGCGAAGGCCGCACGCAGCAGATTCGAAAAATGTTTCAGGCCATGGGGCATCCGGTCGCCAAGCTCAAGCGCGTCGCCATCGGTCCCATCTCCGATCCGAAGCTCACCCCCGGCGTCTGGCGCGAATTGACGCAGCATGAAGTACGGATGCTGGCGCGTCAGAAAGAAGCGCGACCGCGCCGAGTCGCGCGGCCGCTATCAAGAAAGAAGAGCGCCGCCGCGAAACGACCGACCCCGCGCCGTGCCCGCCGCTGAAAACCGAAATTTCAAATTTCAAATTAAGAATGAAAAATGAAAAATGAAGGCATTCTTAATTTTTCATTTGAAATTTGAATTTCTTAATTTCGTCGTTCCGAAATGACAACGCCTCGCATTGTCGCCATCGATGGCCCGGCGGGCGTCGGGAAATCGACGACCAGCCGGCGCGTCGCCAAAGAGTTGAATTTGCCGCACATCGATACCGGTGCGATGTACCGCGCCATCGGGCTGGCGGCATTGCGCGAAGAGATCGACCCGCACGACCAGGACGCTCTCGCCGATCTGGCATCGCGAACTCGGATCGATTTCGTCCCCGGCGAGCGCGCGCGGGTGCTCCTCAATGGGGAAGACGTGACCGACAAGATCCGCACGCCGCAAGTCAGCATGGCGGCCAGCGATGTTTCGACCATTCCCGCCGTCCGCCGCATTCTGGTGCGGCTCCAGCAGGAACTGGGGCGGCGGTCGGGTGGGGTTCTCGAGGGCCGCGACATCGGAACAAAGGTCTTTCCCGCCACCCGCTGCAAATTTTTCCTGACCGCCCGCCCTGAGGTTCGCGCCAAGCGTCGTTACGACGAGTTGTGCACCAAGGGCGTCTCCGCCGATTTCGCCAAGGTGCTGGAAGAGACCCTCGCCCGCGACGAGCAGGATTCGACCCGCGCCGATTCGCCCCTGGCCTACGACGAAACCTACACCGTCATCGACACCTCCGACCTGCCCATCGACGAGGTCGTGGAGGCCATTGTCAATCGCGTTCGGGCCTTGTGCTAAACTCCGGTTTTAACGCAATTTAGCCGTTGATTGCGCGAGCCGGACCATGCCGACAAGCGACCCCAAAAACCCGAATGACGACTTGGAAAACCTCGGCATGGGCGAGCTTCTCGATATGTACGAGAAACGGATGTCGAACTTCGCGGAAGGCGACATCGTTCGAGGGAAAGTTCTGAAGGTTACGCCAAGCGAGGCTGTCATCGATATCGGCTACAAATCAGAGGGCTTATTGGCGATCGGCGAGGTCACCGGTTATGACAATGTCGTCAGCATCAAGCCGGGCGACGAGATCGACGTTTTTCTCGAACGTCTTGAAGATCCGAGTGGTTACGTCATTCTTTCCCGCGAAAAAGCCGAGCGGATGCTGGTGTGGGACCGCATCGAAGCCGCTTACAAGACCGACCAGGCCATCAGCGGACGCGTCGTCGATCGCGTGAAGGGCGGATTGTCGGTCGATGTGGGGGGAATCAAAGCGTTTCTGCCCGGCTCGCTGATCGATACCAAGCCGGTCAAGAATCTCGATTCGCTCCGCGGTCACGAATACAAATTCAAGATCGTCTCCTTCGACAAAAAGCGCAGCAACGTCGTGCTTTCGCGGCGCGCTATCGTCGAAGTCGAGCATCAGCAACAGAAGGAAGCGACCTTCAACCGCTTGCGGGAGGGGCAGACCACGCACGGCGTGGTCAAGAACATTACCGACTATGGCGTCTTCGTCGACCTCGGCGGCGTCGATGGGCTGCTGCACATCACTGACATTTCGTGGGGACGCGTCAACCATCCCTCCGAGTACTTCAACGTCGGCGATGAGATCGAGGTCGTTGTTCTCAAATTCGATTCGCTGGCCGGACGCGTTTCGCTCGGATATAAGCAGAAGACGCCCGATCCGTGGCTCGACGTCGTGCAGCGCTATCCACTCGGCATCAAAGTCCATGGAAAAGTCGTCTCGCTGACGGACTACGGTGCATTCGTCGAGCTGGAAGAGGGCGTCGAAGGCCTGATCCATGTCTCCGAGATGTCGTGGACGAAGAAAGTCCGGAATCCCTCGAAGATTCTGTCTGTGGGGGAAGAAGTGGAAGCGGTGGTGTCGGACGTCAATGTCGCCAATCGACGCATCTCGCTTTCACTGAAGGCCCTCGAACAAAATCCCTGGGACACCGCGGCGGAGCGATATCCGATTGGCTCTGTGATCACCGGCAAGGTTCGCAACCTGACCGACTTCGGGGCGTTCGTCGAGCTGGAAGAGGGCATCGACGGATTGGTCCACATCTCCGACATGTCGTGGAACCGACGCCTGAAACATCCGAGCGAAGTTCTGAAAAAGGGCGACACGGTGCAGGCGCGCGTCATCAACGTCGATCCCGAGGGTCAGCGCCTGTCGCTGTCGATCAAAGAGTTTCTGCCTAACGAATGGGACAACTTCGCGAAGGCACACAACGTCGGTGAGGAGATCGTCGGAACGATCTCGAAGATCACCGACTTCGGGCTGTTCATTCGGCTGACGGAAGGCGTGGAAGGGTTGGCGCACGTTTCCGAAATTCACCGCGATCCGAAATCGAAGCTCGATAAGACGTTCAAAGTCGGGGACCCGATTCGTACGCGAATCATCAAGATCGATCCAGTGGAAAGAAAAATCGGCCTGTCGACTCGCGATGTCGAGCCGCTGCCCGAAGGTGAACACGCGCCGGTCGCGCACACGCCGGTCGCGCACACCGAGACCCATGACGAACACGAACCAGCCGAAACGACGGCAGCCCCTGAGACCACCACCAAGAGCTGATGCGGGAGGATTCTTTGGACTACCAGTCTGAATCGGAACGGACCGAATCCAAAGCGGGCGTGATGACCAAAGCCGAACTGGTCGATGAAGTCGCGCGCGTCGTTCAGTTGACCAAGAAGCAGGCCGAGACGATCGTCAACATCGTCTTCGACTCGATCGTCGAGTCGCTGCGGGCCGGACAGAAAATCGAGTTGCGCGGTTTTGGCAGCTTCCGACTGCGAAGCAGAAAGTCGCGCACCGGCCGCAATCCGAAGACGGGCGAGAAGGTTGAAGTGCCGTCCAAGAAGATCCCCTATTTCAAGCCGGGCAAGGAATTGAAGGAGTTGATCAACAAGGGGGCCGGGGAGGGAGGCGGGGAACAGACCGGCACAGATTAGAAACAAATTAAGAATTTCAAATTAAGAATTTCAAATTCAAAATGACCCGCTCGCTACTCTTTTTTTCATTTTTCATTTGCAATTTGAAATTTCATGGAAGTTCTATTCACGCCCTGGAGGTATCCCTATTTGACCTCGCCCAAAAGCGAGAGCGCCGGTAGTTGCATTTTCTGCATCGCAGCACAATCACCGAACACCCATGAAACATTGACGCTGTATCGCAGCGATCAGGCACTCGTGATGATGAATCGCTATCCCTACACCAATGGACATCTGATGGTTGCCCCGGTCGCACATCGGGCGCGGCTGTACGACAGCACCGATGCGTCGCTGCGCGCGCTGATCCGATTGACCGCCGAGTCGCAAAGAATCCTTTCCGACGTTTATCATCCCGACGGCTTCAACATCGGGATGAACTTCGGTCAGGTCGCGGGAGCGGGAGTGGCCGACCACTATCATTTGCACATCGTGCCGCGCTGGAGCGGCGATTCGAATTTCATGACCGTCACTGCACGCACGCGCCTGGTCCCCGAGGATCTCGACGTCACGTACGACAAGCTGCTGCCGCACTTCGAAAAAATTCGAAAGGAATTCGACGCAGCGTGAGCGGCCGCACGATCACGGCGATGGTGCTGGCCTACCTCGTCCCGGGCGCCGGCCACTTGTACCTCGGCAAGCGCGCGCGCGCGATCGCCTTTTTCTCCATCGTCGTGCTCATGCTGGTCATCGGATTGACCATTGATGGCCGCGTGTACGCCAGCAGCGGTGGTTCATTGCTGGCCATGCTGGCCAACCTCGCCACCATGGGTTCCGGGCTGCCGTATTTCATCGCCCGCGTTGGCCCCGACCCCTGGCATTTCCTGGGCCACTGGAACGTGGGCGGTGACGTCACCTCGATCACCTACGAGCACGGCACGGCCTTCGCCATTACGGCGGGACTGATGAACCTTCTCCTGATGCTCGATGCTTACGACATCGCGGAAGGGCACAAGGAATGAGCCTGCTCCGCAATCACATCGTCCTGATGTTCATCTACGCCGGCATGACCGGCGTCTACTTTGCGCTGCTCTGGAAAAACAGCCGGCGCGAGCGCATCCGCTTCTTCCTGTTCGTGTTCTGCTGCCTCTTCTTCGGCGGAATCGCGCTGGCCTGGCTGATGTATCCGTTCCCGCTCAAATGACATGCGGGTGGGTTGCTCGGTTCGTGGGTTGATGGGCGGCCGTTCTCGAAATTTCAAATTTCAAATGAAAAATTAAAAATGAAGAATGAAGGACGGCGGCTGATTTTTCATTTTTCATTTGAAATTCTAAATTTGAAATTTCTTCGAAAGTACCCCCAAGATAGAAGAGGATGCCGGTGAAATTGGCGATCGTCGCCGGCGAGGCCTCCGGCGATCTGCACGCGTCGCAAGTCGTTCACGAGCTCAAGAAACTCGATCCGTCGCTGCAGACATTCGGCATCGGCGGCGACCTTCTGGCGCGCGAAGGTATGCGCATCCTGCATCACGCCCGCGAGATGGGCATGGTAGGGCTCTTCAACGTGATCCGGCACCTCGGCATGTTCCGACGCGTGCTCCAGGAAATGACCGAGACCATCGCGCGCGAGAAACCCGATGCCGTCATGCTGGTGGACTATCCCGATTTCAACTTGCGTCTCGCGAAACGCTGCAAGGCTCTGGGCGTGCGCGTCGTCTACTACATCTCGCCGCAGGTCTGGGCCTGGCGGCGGGGGCGAGTCAAACAGATCGCGAAAGTCGTCGATCGCATGCTGGTCATCTTCCCCTTCGAGGAGGAGTTCTATCGCGAGCACAACGTTCCGGTGACCTACGTGGGACATCCGCTCATCGATGAGATGACCCCTCACCCTGCGGCGCCGGCGGGGTCGCCGGCGCTCCACGTGGCCTTGCTTCCCGGCTCTCGCCGCCACGAAATTCGGGCGTTGCTCCCGCCGATGCTCGATGCGATCGCGATCCTCAAAAAAGAGCGCGAAGTGGACGCCTTCGTCATCCAGGCGCCCACGATTTCGTCCGGCGAGTTGCTGAGGGTCATGCAAAGCGAGGGGGAATTCGTTCGCATCGTTCCGCACGATCGCGGCGAGACGCTATCGAATGCCGATGTCGCTCTGTCGTCCTCGGGCACGGCCACGCTCGAATGTGCGATCGCGGGGACGCCGGTCGTGGTCATGTATCGACTTTCGTCTCCGACGCACTGGCTCGCGCAGCGTTTGGTCAAGCTGCCGCACTTCAGCCTGGTCAACATCATCGCGGGAAAGAACATCGTGCCGGAGCTTCTCCAGGAAGACGTCAACGGCGAGCGCATCGCTCGCGAGGTCCGCTCCCTAACCGAAAACTCCGCGCGTCTGCGAACGGAGCTGGCAGCGGTGAAGGAGAAGCTGGGTGGGCCGGGCGCGAGCCGGAGGGCCGCCGAGGCGATAATGAGCACGGTAAGGGCATGAGCGCGCTGCGGCGGCTGTACCGCTATCTCACGCGATACAAAGGATGGGCTGTCATCGCCTTCGGGTCGATGCTCATCTTCGCGATCACGCAGACGGTGATGATCGCGCTCAGCCAGCCGTTGTTCGACGAAGTGCTCACGCGGCCGACCACGCAGGTTACCAGCCAGGCCAGCGGCACCAAGCAGTGGGTCCTCAACGTCGTCATGAAGCGCGATCGTCCGGAAGGACAACGCGGCTGGCTGATCAACGGTTACGACCGCGTTGCGAATGGCTTTGACTCATGGTGGAACGCCAAGCCGCGCGAGAAGTGGCGCAAGGTCCTCATCGTCCTGCTCATCGTTTTCGTCATCCGGGCGATCACATCATTCTTCGCGGAATACGGCTTCCAGAAAGTCGGACTCTCGACCGTGCGCGATCTGCGCAACGAGCTGTACGAAAAGATCATCCATCAGAGCCATCGATTTTTCTCGGAGCGCTCGACAGGGGAGATGGTCAGCCGTCTGGTCTCCGACGCCGATCAGATCCAGGCGGCGGTCTCCACGCGCATGGGCGACCTGTTTCAGGAATCGATCACGCTCATCGGTCTTCTGGTCTACGTTTTCATCTCGAACACCGAGTTGGCGATCATCACCTTCATCGCCGCGCCGCTGCTGGTCTACCCTGTGATCCACTTCGGATTTCGATTGCGACGCACGACCCATCGTTCGCAGGAGCGAATGGCCGACATAGCGACCGTGCTGGAGGAAACGATCCGGGGAGTGCGCATCGTCAAAGCCTTCACGATGGAGCGATTCGAGATCGGTCGATTCCGTGAGGCGACGCGGCGGCATCTCGCGTCGACGTTGAAGGCACAGCGCATCCAGGCGCTGACCTCGCCGGTGATGGAGATGCTCGGCGGGATCGGCATCCTGGCGTTGTTCCTGTACGCACATCGCCGAATTGCCGCCGGAACGTTGACGATCGGGCAATTCGTCAGCTTCATCGCAGCCATCGCGGCGATGTATCAGCCCATCAAGAAGCTCAACAAGGTGAATCTGTCGGTCAACATGGCGCTGTCGGCCGCGGAACGCGTGTTTCGGATGCTCGACATCGACAACGAAGTGAAGGAAAAGCCGGAGGCGGTCGAAATCACGTCGGTGGGCAACGGCGTTCGCTACGAGAACGTGACCTTTGCCTACAACGACGAGCCGGTTCTGCGAAACATCAATCTGGCCATCGCGCCCGGAGAGATCGTGGCGCTGGTCGGGAGCAGCGGCGCGGGCAAGACGACGTTCGTCAATCTGCTGCCCCGTTTTTACGACGTGCAGCAGGGTCGAATCGCGATCAACTCAATCGACGTCCGCGACGTGACGCTGAACTCTCTGCGTGGATTGCTGGGCTTCGTCACGCAGGAGGTGGTGTTGTTCAACGACACGGTTCGCAACAACATCGCGTACGGTCGCGGCGACGCCGACGAGAAGCTGGTGATCGAAGCGGCCCGGGCCGCCAACGCACACGAGTTCATCACCACGCTGCTCCAGGGATATGACACCCAGATCGGCGAATCGGGCGTGTTGCTGTCCGGCGGACAGCGACAGCGTCTCGCGATTGCGCGCGCGCTGTTCAAGAATCCGCCCATCCTGGTTCTCGACGAAGCGACGTCCGCGCTCGACACCGAATCGGAACGCCTGGTGCAGCAGGCGCTGAACAATCTGATGCGTGGACGCACCACGCTGGTCATTGCCCACCGTCTCTCCACAGTGCGTTCGGCGCACAAGATCGTCGTGCTGGAGAAAGGTGAGATCGTCGAAGTCGGCAAGCACGACGAGCTCCTGAGCCGGCGAGGAACCTATCGCAAGCTCTACGACCTTCAGTTTGTGGAGCAGGAGCACAGCACGGGAGCGCTGGCGTGAGGCGCGTGCTGGCGCTGTTGAGCGCGGGGTTCGTTCGCGCCCTCTACGCCACGCTTCGCGTGCAGCACATCGACTCTGAAAAAATCGAGAGATTGCCGCAGTACATCCTCGCGTTCTGGCACGAGCATCTGGTGATGATGCTGCATTCGCGCTATCGGCGGCCGATTCGCGTGATGGTGTCGCGGAGCCGCGACGGCGAATACGTCGCCGGCGCTTTTTCGC
Source organism: Thermoanaerobaculia bacterium (assembly GCA_035636095.1). Lineage (GTDB taxonomy): Bacteria > Acidobacteriota > Thermoanaerobaculia > Gp7-AA8 > Gp7-AA8 > Gp7-AA10. The sequence goes on along the minus strand of DASPZU010000044.1, from coordinate 10,685 downwards.
ACTATGACGTCGATGTCTCGCGTGGATCGACCACCCGCGGCGGAACGGCTGCCTTGCGAGGCCTCATCCGTGCCGCCCGCGAGGGATCGAACATTGTCTTCACACCCGACGGACCGAAAGGCCCGCGGCGGATCGCCAAGGAAGGCATCGTGATGGCGGCGCAGGCGACCGGCCTGCCCATTCTGCCCATCGCCTTCAGCGCGAAAAAAAAAAGTTGATGGGCTCCTGGGACCGCATGGTCGTCCCGTATCCCTTCACGCACGCGATTTTTTTGTACGGCGATCCAATCTCGATCGCGCGCGACGAGGCTGTCGGGGAGGCCAGACAGAGAGTTGAGCAGACCTTGAACGCGCTCGCCGAGCGCGCGGAAAAGCACTGGCAACCATGATTCATTCCATGACCGGTTTCGGCCGCGCTTCCGGGACGCTTTCGCCGCGTTACGCCATCGCGGTGACTGTCAAAAGCGTCAATCATCGTTTTCTGGAGACGACCGTGCGTCTGCCAGAATTTTTCTGGGAGCTCGAACCGGCCATTCGAGCGATCGCCGCCGAGGCCTTCTCGCGCGGCAAGCTCGATGTGGCGGTCCGCGTGCAGCGAACGGCGCAGCCGGAGTACAGCGTCCGCATCAACTCCGAAATCGCCAACCAGATCATCCCGCAACTCCGCTCCATGGCCGAAGAGCTCGGCCTGAGCACCAGCTTCACCGGTGGCGATCTGCTTCGCGTTCCCGATCTACTGCAGGTAGAGGCAATCGATTCCGAGCTGACCGATGAGGAACGCGACGCACTCACGCGGATCGTTCGCGAAGCGTTCACGGAGATGCTGGCCATGCGCGCGCGGGAGGGGGAGTCGCTTCGCACCGACATCCTGGCGCGCCTCCAAACCATCCGAAAGCTGCAGAAAGACCTCGACGGCCGGCGCGATGAGATCCGTAAGGAAATGCTTACCAATTACAACCAACGCGTAAAGGAGATCGCGTCGGCGGCCGGTGTGGACATGGCGGAGGATCGCATCGCGCAGGAAACCGTGATCATGGTCGAAAAGGGCGACATCGCGGAGGAATTGACGCGCCTGGCGCATCACGTCGAAGAGATCGAAAAAGCGATCGCCGGTCGTGAAGCGGCCGGCAAGAAGCTCGACTTCCTTTCGCAGGAGATGTTGCGGGAGATCAACACCATGGGGTCGAAGTCGCGCTCGGCGGCGCTCAGAACCCTCGTTGTAGAATTGAAAACCGAGGTCGAGCGGATCCGCGAACAGGTGCAGAATGTCGAGTAACTTTCACGCCGACGGCACGCTGTTCATCGTCTCGGGACCTTCCGGGGCCGGCAAGACAACGCTGATCAACAAGGTGCGCGAGCAGCTCCGCCCGCTCAACCTCGAGCTCTATTTTTCGGTCTCCCACACCACGCGCCGCCCGCGGCAGGGGGAGGTCGAAGGCAAAAGCTACTACTTCGTGACCAACGAAGCCTTTCGCGGCATGATCGATAAGGGGGAATTTATCGAGTGGGCGCACGTTCACGAGCAGTTGTACGGGACCTCCAAGATGGAGGTCTTGTCGCGTCTGCGCCGGGGCGAGGACGTCATCCTGGACATCGATTACCAGGGGGCGCGCCAGATCGCCAGCGACGCGGAACTGAGCGAACGCTCTCTGAACGTTTTCATTTTCCCGCCGTCGCTCGACATCCTCGAGCAGCGGCTGCGCGATCGCGGCCTGAATTCCGATCAGGAGATCGAAACGCGGCTGCGCAAGGCCATCGACGAGATCGACGCCGGAAAAGAGTTCTACCACTACGTCATCATCAACGATGATCTGACCGTGGCCACCGAGTGTCTGAAGGCGGCGATCATCGCCAAGAAATTACAGACCAAGACCGCGCTCGACGCCATCAACAAGATGGCCGAGCGATTCAAGGAGGAGCAACACAATGGAAGGACTGCCCGAGGGCATTGACAGCAAGTTTCGATACGTGCTGCTGGTCTCCAAGCGCGCCGAACAGATCATCCAGGGCTCAGCGCCAAAGATGAAGAGCAAGCATGCCAAACCGACCCGCGTCGCGATGGAGGAGATCGACAAAAACCAGGTGAAGTGGCAGCTGACGCCGCCGGCGGAAGAGACGACGGCGCTGGAAGAGACGGAGTAGCGCGGTCGCGCGGTCGCGAGGTCTCGCGGTGCAGCACCTCGCAACCCCGAGACCGCGAGACCACGCAACCATGAACATCGTCTTAGGTGTCACCGGCGGAATCGCGGCGTACAAGGCGCCCGAGTTAGTGCGCCGGTTGCGGGACGCCGGTGCCGATGTCCGCGTGATCCTGACGCCGAATGCCACGCGGTTCGTTGCGCCGCTGTCGCTGGCGACGGTTTCCGGGCACGGCGTGATCATCGAGCAGTGGGGAGATCCTGAAAAGGGAGCCGTCGACCACATCGAGCTGGCGCGGTGGGCGGAGCTGCTGCTGATTGCTCCGGCGACAGCGAACTTTATCGCCAAGCTCGCGGTGGGCATCGCCGACGATGCATTGTCTACATACGCCATTGCGCACCGGCGCGAAATCGCGGTCGCGCCGGCCATGAACTGGTCGATGTTGCAGCATCCAACGGTCGCTCAGAACATCGAGACGCTGCGCGGTCGCGGAGTCGACATCATCGATCCGGAGATCGGCCCGCTGGCCGAGGGGGAGGAAGGAGCGGGACGTCTGGCGGACATTCCGGTGATCGTCGAGCGCATCCGGCGACACTTTGGACCGAAGGATTTCGAAGGGCGCTCGGTGCTCGTCACGGCGGGCCCGACGCGAGAGCCGATCGACCCGGTCCGCTTCTTTTCGAATCGATCGTCGGGAAAGATGGGCTACGCCATCGCGGAAGCGGCCCGGCGGCGCGGCGCGGCCGTGACACTGGTATCGGGTCCGACTTCGCTGGTCGTCCCCATGGGCGTGAACTTCACGCGGGTGACCACCGCCTCGCAAATGCACGACGCCGTCATGCAGAATCTCGCTGGACAGCAGATCGTGATCAAGGCGGCTGCCGTCGCCGATTTCACTCCCGCAGCGACAGCGGCGCAGAAAATCAAAAAGGATCATGGCAACGAGCTGACGCTCACCTTGCACAAGAGTCCCGACATCCTCGCGTCGATCGCTGCCACCTCGCCGCGGCCGTTCGTGGTCGCCTTCGCAGCCGAAACCGAGTCGCTGGAAGAGAACGCCCGCGAGAAGCTGCTGCGCAAGAATGCGGATCTGATCGTCGCCAACGACGTCGCGGATTCGTCCATCGGATTCGACTCCGACCAAAACGAGGTCCTCGTCATTTCCCGTGATGGTAAAACCATCAAAATTGAAAAATCCGCGAAATTCGTAGTCGCCAATCGCATCCTCGACCTGGTCGTGGAGCATCTGCCGCGTGACTGAGGACCTCGTCCGCGAGCTCGAGCTACTTCGCGAATTTGGTTTTACGTATCTCGATATTCGTGGAGCCCCGCCGACCCCGGCGTGGCAACGTCCGAACGCCGCCGAGGTCGGCGGCGCTCCACTCCTCTCCGAGTTCGAGGCCGTCGTTTCCACCTGCGAAAAATGCCGGCTGTCGAAGTCACGCACGCAGGTCGTCTTCGGCGTCGGCAATCCGAACGCCGATCTGATGTTCATCGGCGAGGCGCCGGGCCGCGATGAAGATCTCAAAGGTGAGCCCTTCGTCGGGCGCGCCGGACAGCTTCTCACCGACATCATCAAGGCCATGCACCTGACGCGCGAGGATGTCTACATCGCGAACGTCGTGAAGTGCCGGCCTCCGGAAAATCGGAATCCGGAGCAGGACGAGCTCGACGCCTGCCGTCCGCACATTCGCCGGCAGATCGAAATCATCCAGCCGCGCGTCATCGTCACGCTCGGGCGCTTCGCGCTGCAGAGTCTCACCGAGAAGGCTTTCTCGATTTCCGACGTGCGTGGGAAGTGGATCGACTACAGCGGCATCCGGGTCATGCCGACGTACCACCCCGCCTACCTGTTGCGGACTCCATCCGCAAAAAAGGAAGTGTGGGAAGACATGAAGAAAGTCATGGCGGAACTCAAACTCTGATTCCGCAGTTATCATTTATGCATGGGGCTGCTTGCGTATCTCGTGATGGCAGTCGTGTCGATTGTCATCGTGCGACGCGTATTTCTACCGATCTCCCTGCGCGCTAGCGCGGCTCTGATCCTGCTGCCGCTTCTGTTCGTCTTGCGCGCCTTCATCACCAATGGCGTGTACGCGCCGATCGACCTCGCGTATCAGACCGAACCGCTCGTTTCGTATCTCGATACCTCGGGTGTGCACATGTTCCACAACTCGACGCTCTCCGACACGTACGCGCAGATGATTCCGTGGCGCGCGGTCGTTCGCGAGGCGATCTTCGCGGGCGAGTGGCCGCTCATGAATCCGTACATGCTGGCCGGCGACCTGCTGGCAGGATCGGCGCAGCCTGCGCCGTATGACTTCTTCAATCTCGCCGGGCTGATCGTCCCGCTGATCGACAGCATCAACCTCACCGCGGCGCTGGCGTTCTTGTGGGCGGCCATCGGCGCATTCCTGCTGGCGCGGCGATTCGATCTCAGCGAGCTGCCCGCTCTTTTCGCAGCGGCGGCATGGATGATGTCCTCCTTCGTCGTCTTCTTCATCGAAGCCGCCCTCGGCCACACCATGCTTCTGCTGCCGCTGGTGTGTTGTGCCGCCATCGATGTCGTTCGACGACCTTCGATCGGACGCGCGATCGTCCTTGCCATCGTTCTGACGTGGGTGATCCTGGCCGGCCATCCTGAAGGTCTCTTGCAGGTGGTGGTCATCGGATGTGCATTCGGAATCTACGAGTTGTGGTGCAGCCGTGAAAACCGCGGCCGCGCGATCGTTGCCGCGCTGGCGGCAGGGATCGCGGCTCTGCTTCTATCCGCGATTTTCCTGCTGCCGGTGATCGAAGCATTGCGCCAGACCGAAGAGTTTTCGAATCGTCGCGCCGAGGGAAGCGAAGACCTGGTGACGATGAGTTGGAAGCGTTCGGCGCAGAAGCTGCCGGTGAATGTGATTCCGTTCGTCTACGGATTGCCTTGGAAAGAAATGGGGAATGCGGCACCGCTGGTCACGCCGCACAGCGCTGCCATCGGCGGCGTTTTTCTGGCGCTGGCGGTGGTGGGAGCGATTTTCACAAGGCGCCGCGCAAGATTCTTTCTCCTGGCCGTCGCCGCGACGGGGCTGTTAGCGGGAATCGGCTTTCCACCGTTGGTGCGGATCTTCGGTCACATTCCGTTGTTGTCGCTTGCTCGGAACGAGCGGTTCATCGCCGCGACCCTCTTAGCCCTGGTACTGCTGACTGCCATGGGCATCGAGGTCTGGTATCGGACCATCGGTTGGACCATGCTCGCCACTGCAACTGTGACTTCGATTCTCGCGATCACTCTCATTCCAGTCATGCGGGGTGTTGCGCTGTCAGAGACGTTCATCCGCACCTCGATCGCATCGCTGGTCATCCCGATGTTTCTGGGGGCAGCGCTTCTCCTCATTTTTCGGCGGGTGGAATTTTTGCTGGTGCTCGCTCTGGTGCAGCGAGTGGCAGATGTGGGCGGAATGTATCCAACTCTGCCTCGCGATGCGTTCTATCGTGAGCCAGCCGCCTTAAAGCGATTGGTTTCGCGAGAGCCTTTTCGATTTGCGGCCCAGGAGTACACGCTGCTGCCGAATATCGGAGCCCACTATGGACTGGAGGACGTGCGCGGCTTCCAGGCGATGTCGTTGCGCCGTTTGCACGAAACCTATCCGCTCTGGTCGTCGCCGCAGCGGAATTGGTTCAATCGCATCGATTCCCTGGCGTCGCCTTTTCTATCGTTTCTCAATGTCCGATACGCGCTGCACGATCCTGATCGTCCTCTGCCGCCGCTTTGGAAGAGTGTCGGTAATGCAGGCCGCCTCGAAATCGTCGAGAACTCGGCAGCGCTTCCGCGAGCGTTCATGCCTGCGGCCGTGCGGCTGAACGTTCCTTATCCCGCGGTCATCGAGGAGATGCGGAACACGCAGGACTTCCGCGCCATGGGCTGGATCAACCAACGCGATGCGCCGCAAGGCGTAACGGAGAAGAATGGCTCCGGAAAAGTCTCAATTTCGCGGACGACGCTGTCGACCTATGCCATCCATGCCGATGTCGTCGGCGACGGTTGGATTGTGATCTCGCAGGCGGCGTGGAAGGGATGGCGGGCGTTCGAGGGTCGCGATGAGATTCCGGTCAGAGTTGCCAATCATGCCTTCCTGGCGATGCGATTGAGCCGAGGGCATCACGATGTTGCGCTCGTGTTTCGGCCCCGCGGCTTCATCGTCGGACGCGCAATCTCCTGCATGGCATTGGTTGGTGTGATCCTGGTCGGCCTATGGTCGCTTCGATCGGCTTGATCGCGACGCTGCTTGCGTCCAAGCCCGCGAGCGATCTCTTCCTCGCGATGGCCGGGCAACTGCGAGGGTCGAGCGGCAGGGAATTTCGAACCACCGTGTGGATCACCAATCTGAGTGCGCAGCAGACGAGCGTGAAGGCAACATTCCTCGAGCGTCACCCGTTGAAGTCGCCACCTCCGTCGGTCGTAATCCATTTTGTGGCAAACGAGACCAAGGAGATCCCCGAGCTTCCGCTGCAGTTGCAACGGCCGGGAGTGACAGGCGCAGTTCGTTTTCAGAGCGATGCGCGCATCGCCGTGTCGGCGCGCATCTTTAGCACCCCGGAGGGCACGGGGATGTACTTGACCGCCGAGCCGCGTGAAGCCGGCCTGCGCAAGGGCGATGAGGCCTTCCTGCAGGGCGTCAATTACGACGGCGTGATCCGGCAAAGAACGTTTTTAGTCGAAACGAGCGGGCGCCCGGCCGGAGTGATGGTCATCCTTCGCGATGCGCTGGGACATGAGATCGCGCACGAGAGCTTCGCCATCGAGGGCTACGAGCAGCGCACCATACCGATTGCCGAGATCGCGCGAAGCGCGCGCGTGCACAGCGGTTCCATCCTGGTTCGAGTGACTGGCGGCAGCGGGTATGTTTACGTCAACGGCGTACAGATTCCCGGAGCAAACAGCGACGGCTACTTCGTCGAGGCGACAGTCAAGCGCTCTCGCGATCACATCGGCATGTCGAATGCCGAGATCGCGATCTACGCGCTCACCGCGCTCGGCGTCATGGCCGCGGTGGTCTTCGATTTCTACAACCGGAAGAGACGCCCGAGCGGCTGATATCCTGCCCTGGTGCCACACGGTCTGTCCCAATTTGCCGATGTCGCCGTTCCGGTCGCCGTCCGCGGCACATTCACGTATGCGATTCCGACGCATCTCCGCGACGATGTGCGCCTCGGCTCGCGCGTGGAGGTGCCTCTCGGAGCGAAGCGCACGACCGGCTTCGTGATCAATCTGCTCGATATCGCGCCCGCCCAAACGAAGCTGAAGCCGATTCACTCCGTGCTCGACGAGGACGAGCCGGCGCTTTTGCCGGAGATCATCGATCTCTGTCGCTGGGCCGCCGAGTACTACATCGCGCCCCTGGGCGAGATGTTGCGCGTCGCGCTGCCCGCGAACATGGCCGCGCGCGGCCGGCGCGAAATCGTGCTCAGTGGAGCACCGACGCCCAACGAACCTCTCGTCGAAGAATTGAAAAAGCGCCCTTTGCTGCTGAAAGAAGCGCTGGAAGCATTTTCACGATCGACAATTCAACGCCTGCGCGACGCCGGCGTCATCTCGATACGCGATCGGCTTCGCGATGCAGTCGGGGTTCGATTCGACCGCTTTGCCGTTCTCATGGACGACGCCGACGCGCCGCCCAAGCAACGGGCGGCAATGGATTTTCTGCGCTCCCGAGGCGGTGAAGCGCCGCTGAAGGCACTGCCAGTCGGCGCGTCGACCATCAACACCCTGGCGCGCAAAGGCATGATTCGCATCGAACGTCGTCCGCGGCGTCACACGCTCGACGCGTTTCTGGCCGGACTCGATCCGGCATCGGTCGTCGAGATCCGCTATTCCGCGGAGCAGCAGCAAGCGATTGATGCAATGAAAGCGTCACTCGGTACGTTCGCGCCGTTTCTGCTGGAAGGGGTGACTGGCAGCGGAAAAACGGAGGTGTACATCGAGGTGATGCGTGAGGCGGTGAGGCGCGGGCAACAAGCGCTGTTGCTCGTTCCGGAAATCTCGTTGACGCCGGTGTTCGCTGCGCGTTTGAAAGAGCGCTTTGGCGATCGCATCGCCATTTTGCACAGCAGCCTCTCCGCGAGCGAGCGCTACGATCAATGGTGGCGCGCGCGGCGGGGCGAAGTCGATGTCGCGATCGGTCCGCGCTCGGCGCTCTTCACGCCCTTTCACCAGCTCGGCATCATCGTGGTGGACGAGGAAGGCGACGGCGCGTACAAGCAGGATGAGACGCCGCGCTACCACGCCCGCGATCTGGCGGTCGTCCGCGCCCGGCTCCGCGGGATCCCGGTGGTCCTCGGATCCGCAACTCCGTCATTGGAAAGCCGTGAAAACGCGGCCCGCGGGAAGTACACGCTGTTGCGGATGAGGCATCGGGTCGAAGCGCGGCCGCTGCCGGAAGCCGAGGTCATCGATCTGCGGAAAGAGCGAGCCGAAAAAGAGGATCGCGGATTCGTGATCTTCAGCAAGCCCATGAAAGAAATCCTGCTGGAGACGTTTTCGGCAGGAGAACAAGCAATCATACTCATTAACAGACGTGGTTATGCTCCATATTTATTGTGTAGAGAATGTGGGAATGATTTTCGCTGCCGCGAATGCAGCGTCACCATGACGGTCCATCGACGCGCCGGCTTGCTCATTTGTCACTACTGCGGACTGCGCAAATCGATTCCGCCCAAATGTCCAATCTGCGCGGGTGAGATTCTGCAGCCGATCGGCTTCGGCACCGAGAAGGTGGAAGAACGATTTCGGCGGGATTTTCCCGGGATCGCTGTCGATGTGCTCGATCGCGATTCGACGCGGCGAAAGGGATCGCTGGTCCGCATCCTCGATCGCTTCCGCACCCAGCAGACGCAGGCCCTGATCGGAACGCAAATGCTCAGCAAGGGACATCACTTCCCGAACGTGACGCTCACCGCCGTCCTGAGCGCCGATTCGATCCTCGGTTATCCCGATTTTCGATCCGCCGAGAAAACGTTCTACCTCTTGACCCAGGTCGCCGGGCGGGCGGGGCGCGGGGAACGGCGGGGGAGGGTCGTGATTCAGAGCGCGTTTCCAACGCATTACGCCATCCAGCACGCGCTGCGCCACGACTATGAATCGTTCTACCAGGCGGAGATCCAGTTTCGCCGTACGTTTCACTATCCGCCCGTGACTTCCATGATCGCAATTCTCTTTCGCGGTGCGAGAGTGTTCGACGTCGAACGCGCTGCCACCACGTGCGGACGCATGCTCGAAGAAGCGATCGCGCCGCTCGAGGGAACCCGGATGCAAGGTCCAGCTCCCGCTCCACTATCGAGAATCAAAGGGGTCTATCGATTCCAAATCCTCCTGCGATCGCCGCATCGGGTGGCGTTGCGACGGGCGGTGGAGGGTGTGATGGGGGGGCGGAGATGGGCGGGGATCGATGTCGCGATCGACGTCGATCCCATCAATATTCTTTAGCGTTGTGGATCGCGAAATGCATCGCAGAGGCGGAGGCGCTCGATGCAAACACGCACGATTTCGCCAAGCGGGTACAAGGCTCTTTTTGATTCGCTCAGCCGCATCTATTCAGGATCGAGTGCCACCCTCGAGCTTCTCGATAAGGACTTCGGGGCTCAGCATGAGGTCGATGAACAGCCACTGCGCGGCATCAGCTACGACAAAGACGGCCTCGAGCTCCATTTGACCACGCGAGACGGAACGCATCTGGTGCATCGCATTCCGCAGCCCAAACGCGTTCAGCTCGAGGAACGCGACGACGGTCTCGTCGAAGCGATTGCGATCGAGTCGGAGGGCGATCCCCGCGCGATTCTGCATTTCCATCCCGCCGTGGCATCGAGGCTCCTCGGGGCGGCGACGCAGTAAGACATTCCCTCCGCAAACGAGGACAGGCGCCATTTCGCTGGTACGGATGAGCTGCAGCTCAACACGATGTTGCCACATGACTTATACGGCTGAGTGCGGCAGCGAGTGCATGGTGGCCAGGTTGCAATAACTGTTGCCAGTGATCCAACGGGCCGCATTGATCAATCCACTCGAAACGTGTTTTCAACCGATCTTCGAGGCGCTGAACGGCGAACGCGTCCTACACGCGGTGGAGTGCCTCACGCGCGGCCCCCACGGGTCGGCATTCGAGGACGCTCCGCGGCTCTTCGATTACGTCCGGCGCCGTCACCTCGAACCTGAAATCGATCGTCTGTGCATCGCGCAGGCATTGCATGCGGTGGGCGGCGGCGGTACGCATCGCATCTCGGTGAACGTCCATCCGGTCACGCTGGCGGTTCAGCGCGATTTCCCAATGTTTCTGGTTCGCGAATCCGTGGCCTCGGGAATCGATCCCACCAGGTTGATCGTCGAGATCGGAGAACAGCAATTGCCATCCGACGGCCAGGCGTTTCGTCGCGCGCTATGCGAGCTTCGCGACAAGGGAATTCAAATTGCCATCGATGATGTCGGCTCGGCTCACGCGAACTATCGAAGCATTCTCGATTGCCGGCCGGAGTATTTGAAGATTGATCGCTACTTCGTGGAGGGCGTCA
>DASPZU010000043.1:0-2772 GCA_035636095.1 Thermoanaerobaculia bacterium | reverse complement strand
TTTGTCGCCTCGACGCACACGCTGGAGGAGATCATCCGCGTGCCGATGCCGCTTCTGCCGGGAGGGCACCTGGTGGAGAACTATCTGCGGGTGTTGACCTCCGGAACAGAGGCGGGCGCCTCGGCTCCTGTCGGACGAATGATGCTGAACAGTCTGATCATGGCGGTCGCGATCGCCGTGGGCAAGATCGCGATCTCGCTCATCGCCTCCTTTGCGATCGTCTATTTCAGATTTCCGCTTCGGAACTTCTTTTTCTGGATGATCTTCGTCACGCTGATGCTGCCGGTCGAGGTGCGCATCATTCCGACCTTCAAGGTCGTGTCGGACTTGGGGATGATCGACTCGTATCTCGGGCTGACGCTTCCGCTCATCGCCTCGGCGACCGCAACTTTCTTGTTCCGGCAGTTTTTTTTGACGGTTCCCGACGAGCTCGCCGAAGCAGCGCGCATCGACGGCGCCGGGCCGATGCGCTTCTTCTGGGACGTGGTTCTGCCGCTCTCCAAGACCAGCATCGCGGCGCTGTTCGTCATCCAGTTCATCTACGGCTGGAACCAGTACCTTTGGCCGCTGCTCGTCACGACTCAGGAGTCGATGTACACGGCGGTGATCGGCATCAAGCGCATGATCACGAGCGGCGATGCACTCACCGAATGGAATCTTGTGATGGCCACGGCAATGCTCGCCCTGCTGCCACCGGCGCTGGTCGTCGTGCTCATGCAGAAGTGGTTCGTCAAAGGTCTGGTCGAGACGGAGAAGTAATGGCGCGCGTATCGCTACGAGACGTGAAGAAGACTTACGACGTTCTGCAAATCATTCACGGAGTGTCGATCGATGTCGCCGACGGCGAATTCGTGGTCATCGTCGGGCCCTCGGGCTGCGGAAAATCGACGCTCCTCAGGATGGTGGCGGGCCTGGAGACCGTCAGTTCGGGGGAGATCGCGATCGGCGAGCGCGTTGTGAACGAGCTCGAGCCCAAGGACCGGGACATCGCGATGGTGTTCCAGAACTACGCGCTGTATCCGCACATGTCGGTGTACGGCAACATGGCCTACGGCCTGAGGATCCGGAATCTCTCGAAATCCGATATCGACGCACGCGTGAGGCGCGCGGCCGCGATACTCGAGCTCGGAGCGCTGCTCGAGCGCAAGCCGCGGGCGCTCTCGGGCGGACAGCGCCAGCGCGTCGCGATGGGACGCGCGATCGTGCGCGAGCCGGCGGTGTTCCTGTTCGATGAGCCGCTTTCCAATCTCGATGCGAAGCTGCGGGTGCAGATGCGCGCGGAACTGCAGGCGCTGCATCGCAGGCTGGGGACGACGAGCCTTTACGTAACGCACGACCAGGTCGAGGCGATGACGCTTGCGCACCGGATGATGGTGATGAATGCGGGCCGCGCCGAGCAGATCGGAGCACCGCTGGAAGTCTACGCAAAGCCCGCCACGACCTTCGTCGCCGCCTTCATCGGTTCGCCGCCGATGAACCTGCTGCCAGCGCGCTTGAACGGGCGCGAAGTGCTCCTCGGTGTGCGTCCCGAGCACCTGGAGCCCTGTGCCGAATCGGACGCCGCCTTCGTCGCTGCAGTCGACCTCATCGAGCCCCTGGGCGCCGACACCCTCGTACATGGCACGGTGGAGGGCGCGCGCATCGTCGCCCGGCTCCACGGCACGCAACGCGTGTCCGAAGGCCGGCTCCCTCTTCGATTCGATCCCGCTCACCGGCACTACTTCGACGCCGGGAGCGGCGCCCGTATCGAGGCGGAGTGAGCCGGCGCGTGGCCGTGCGCCGGCCGGGTATGATTGATAGAATCCCCGAGCCGCACATTTCCGCGATTCGCCTTCCACCGGAGATTCCGATGCGAAGCAGCGCTGCTCTTGCAGTCATCTTGCTCCCACTTGCATCCGCCGCGTTCGCCGGCGGCTCGAACTACGGCATCGCCCCGGGAGCGAAGCAGCTCACCGGAAAGGTTTCCGAGTGGCCGGTGCCGACCCCCAAATTCGCCCGCGATCCCGCCCCCGGCCCCGACGGCAATATCTACATCACGGTGATGCAGGGCGACCGCATCGCGCGTTTCGACACGAAGACGCAAAAGTTCAACGAATGGGATCTTCCGTCCGGCGCGCATCCGCACGGACTGCTCGTCGACAAGGAGGGCAAGGTCTGGTACACGGGCAACGGCAACGGCACCATCGGCGAGCTCGATACGGCAAGCGGGAAAGTCATCCAGCACAAGACGCCTTCCGGAGGCAGTCCGCACACTCTGGTCATCGACGACGCCGGCGCAATCTGGTTTACGAACCAGTCCGGCTCTGTCGGGCGTCTCGACCGTTCGAGCGGAACGATCACCGAATACCGCATGTCCGGTGGCCCCTACGGCCTCGCGCTCGACAAGCGCGGCAACGTCTGGGTGTGCCGCATGAACGCCGACAAGATGGGGATCGTCGATTCGAAGACGGGGAAGATCTCCGAGCTGTACATGGGTCCGGGGTCCCGGCCGCGCCGCGCCGCCACCGCCCCCGACGGCACGCTCTGGATCACCCTCTACGGCAACGGCAAGCTCGCGCACGTCGATCCGGCTGCAGCCAAGATCATCAAGGAATACGAGATGCCGGCGGGACCGAACGGCGGGCCGTATACCGTGACCATCGACGGCAACGGACGCATTTTCGCAAGCGAGATCGAGACAGACACCGTGGCGATGCTCGATCCGAAGACCGAGCAGTTCCAGGTGTTCAAGCTCCCGTCGAGAAACGTCGGAATCCGCAAGGCGATCGTCGA
>DASPZU010000042.1:0-56791 GCA_035636095.1 Thermoanaerobaculia bacterium | reverse complement strand
TTTCGAAGATCGAGATCATGGGCAGGAAGCGAACGAACAGAAACAGCAGGAAGAGGAAGAGTCCGATCGAGCCGATGAACATCGCCCAATCCCAGTGCGTCCCGTGGTACATGCCCCAGGACGAGGGCAGAAAGTCGCGGTGCAGCGAAGTCGGAATGATGACAAATCGCTCCAGCCACATGCCGACGTTCACAAACATGGCGGTGAAAAACAACCAGAACGGACTGGTCCGGAGGCGTTTGAACCACATCAGCTGCGGCGCGAGCCCGTTGCAGATGATCAGCATCACGAACATCTTCCAGTACGGGCCGGTGGCGCGATTGAGATACATGTACTTCTCGAAAGTGTTGCCGCTGTAGTAGGCGAAGAATGCTTCCATGCAATAGGAATAGAAAACGATCATCCCGGTCGCCAGCATCACCTTTCCCATGTTCTCGAGATGCTTGATGGTGATGAAGTCTTCGAGCTTGAAGATCTTTCGGAACGGGATCGCGAGCGTCAGCACCATCGCGAAGCCGGCATAGACCGCCCCCGCCACGAAGTAGGGAGGGAAGAAGGTGCTGTGCCAGCCGGGGAGCAGCGACACTGCAAAGTCGAAGCTGACCACCGTGTGCACCGACAGCACCAGCGGCGTGGAGAGACCGGCCAGCAGCAAGTAAGCGCTCTCGTATCGATACCAATGCTTCGCCGATCCTCGCCATCCGAGCGCCAGCATCCCGTAGATCTTGCGTCCGAAGAAGCTGTTCGAGCGGTCGCGCAGTGTGGCCAGATCGGGAATCAGACCGGTGTACCAGAAAAGAAATGAAACGGTCGCGTAGGTCGTCACTGCGAAGACATCCCAGATGATCGGGCTTCGGAACTGCGGCCACAGCGTCATCGTGTTCGGATACGGGATGAGCCAGAAGTCGTACCACGGTCGTCCGGTATGCAGCGCGGGATACAAACCTGCCGACGCCACGGCGAACAACGTCATCGCCTCTGCAAATCGGTTGATCGAGGTGCGCCACTCCTGTCGCAGCAAAAGCAGAATGGCGGAGATCAACGTCCCGGCGTGTCCAATGCCGATCCACCAGACGAAGTTGAGGATATCGAAGCCCCAGCCGACCGGGTGATTGATTCCCCACAAGCCGACGCCGACGATCACGATCACGCAGATGACGTAGAGGAGTCCCAGGAAGAGGAGCGTGGAGAACGCCATACCGATCGTCCAGATCAGCGGCATCTTTCGCCGCAGAACGATCGAGCTGATGTGATCGGTGACCGAGGAATAGGTGTGCCCCGGTTCCAGGACCGGCTGCGGGATGAAGCGCGCGGGAATCTTCAGCTCCTGCGTGATGGGGCGGACTTCGTGGATGGGGGCCTGTTCTGTTGCCATGACTCTTAGAAATTAAGAATTTCAAATTTCAAATGAAAAATTAAGAATGGAAAACAATTCTTCATTCTTAATTTGAAATTTGAAATTTGAAATTTGCTTTTCATCCTTTGATCTCCGGATTTGGATTGCGGATCACGCCGAGGTAAGTTGTCCGCGGCCGTGTGTTGAGCTCCGCCAGCAAGGCATAGTGCGCCGGTTCCTTTTTGAGTTTCGCGACGCGGCTGTTGGCATCGTTCATATCGCCGAACACGATGGCTTCGGTCGGACAGGCCTGGGCGCACGCGGTCGTGACTTCGCCGTCGCGCACGCGGCGATTTTCCTTCTCGGCGTTGATCTTGGCGGCGTTGATGCGCTGCACGCAGTAGGTGCATTTCTCCATGACGCCGCGCGTACGAACTGTAACGTCCGGGTTACGCATCGGCTTGAGCGCCGGCGTCTCGTAATCGGAATAGAAGAGGAAATTGAACCGACGCACTTTGTACGGACAGTTGTTCGAGCAGTAGCGCGTGCCCACGCAGCGGTTGTACGTCATGTCGTTGAGGCCTTCGGCGCTGTGCGACGTGGCCTCGACCGGGCACACCGGCTCGCACGGGGCGTTCTCGCACTGCATGCACGGCACGGGCTGATGGAACACTTCCGGATTCTCGACCGGACCGCGGTAGTAGCGATCGATGCGCAGCCAGTGCATTTCACGCTCGCGCCAGACCTGATCCTTCCCGACCACCGCGATGTTGTTTTCGGCCTGACAAGCAACCACGCAGCCGTTGCAGCCCGTGCACACCGATGGGTCGATCACCATCGCCCAGGCGTGACCTTTGTACGGGTAGCCCGGATACAACGACTCCGGATTCGACTCCTCCCCTTCGACGATGCTGTGCGGATTTTTCTGATATTCCTCGAACGTCCCGGCGTGAATGATTTTGCGATCGCCGTGCAGATCTTTGATGTTGATGCTCTGATGTTCCTGGGTGCAGGCGATCGGATACGGTGGCTCGTTCACCCGAACGATTTGCGCGCCGCCTTCACCGCCGAGCGCGTCGGAAAAACGGACCGGATAGACATTGACACCCACCATCCCCTCCGGCGACGTCTCGTAGCTGCCGCCCAGGAGCGTTTCGGGCTGATGCATGAAACCGCGTTTCCGGCCGTTTCCGAAATGCAGCGTGGCGGCGCCATCCGGATGGCCCGGGATCACCCAGAGCGGGAGGCGGAGGCTCTGTCCGTGATATTTGAGATCGACCAGGATGGTGTGCCGCTCGTTGACGAGCGCATCGCGTTCCTTGTCGTCGTAACCGACCTCGCGCGCAGTTTTCGGACTCACCAGGAGCACGTTGTCCCACGTGATTTTCGTCTGCGGCTTCGGCAGCTCCTGCAGCCAACCGCTGCTCGCGAAGCGGCCGTCGTAGATTGTCGGATCGGGCCTGAGATTGAGTTCGATACCGGTTGTCGGTGGTCGGTGGTCGGTTGTCGGAATGGTCATCGACGCTGCAGCACTGCGCCCCGGCAACGCCGAGCCGGCGATCACGCCGTCGTTGAGCCACTGGCGCCAGGTCTGCTCGAAATTCGCACCGACTTTCGCGCTCCAGGTGCGGCGCACCTGGTCGTACGGCGAGACATCAAGACCGCCCATCAGCGCGCCCAGGACTTCATGTTGTGAGCGGCCGTTGTAGAGGGGCGCGATGAGCGGCTGCACGATCGAGATGGCTCCGTCATGCGCGCGCACGTCGCTCCATGACTCGAGATAGTGCGTCTCGGGAATGTGCCAATGCGAGAGCAGCGACGTCTCGTCGTAATAGAGACTCGCGTGTGCGCGGAAGGGAACTTTCTTGAACGCGTTCGCGAAATTGAAATCGGCGGGCGCATCGAAGACCGGATTGCCGCCCAGAACCACCAGCGCTCTCACGGCGCCTGCGTTCATGTCCGTCACGAGTTGCCGCAGCGACTCGAGCTGATTCGTCGGCGCGACTTCCGCCGGATCCGTGATCGTGATCGTCGATCCGATGTTGCCCAGACTCTGATTGATCGCCATGGCGATCGCGTGAACGACAGCCGGCTGATCGTCGCCCGCGATGACAATGCTCGCGCCGCGATTGGCCTGGAGGTCTTTTGCGATCGCAGCGATCGCCGCCGAGGTCGCCGGCGCTCCACTCACGAGCGCGCGGGCCCAGGTTTCGACCTCCGATGGACGCACCGGGAAACGATGATCGGCGAGTGCGCCTGTTCCCGACGGGAAACACTCGATGGCATACAACCGATTGATCGTCGTCGCACCCTGCCGCACTCGACGCCGTGTCGCGAAATCGCGGGCGTGTCGCAGATGTCCGGGTCCGCTGTCCATGAAGTCGGCATCCAGCGCGACCACCACATTCGCTTTGTCGAAGTGATAAACGGCGTTGACGTAGCCGCCGAACGCCATCCGCAAACCTTCGCGCACGTTGTCGCGGCTCACCGGCTCCCACTGATGCCACTTGAGTCCGGGATATTGCGCCAGGAGTTGTGCGATCTGCGCGCCGAGCGTCGGTGAGGTGACGGTCTGGGTCAGCAGTCGCAAAGTGCCGGGACTCTTGATTGGTCCCTGCAGCGCGCCGATGAATTCACTCCACGTTGAAATCTCGCCGAGGTGCCGGACGACTTGCGAGCGGTCGGGATCGTAGAGGCCGAGGATCGAGGCCTGCATGAACGCGTCGGTTGCGCCCAGACTCGACGGATGATCGGGGTTGCCCTCGATCTTGGTCGGACGTCCCATGTGACTCTCGACCAGAACGCCGGTGCCGAACCCGCTGAGCGGCATGGCGCTGGCGAAGAAGATCGGCTTTCCGGGAATCAAATCTTCAGGCTGCTTGATGTACGGGACGATTTTTTCCGCAGGACGATTGCAGGCTGTCAGTCCGGCCAGCGCGACCGAGGCGCCCATCAGCTTCACGAAGTCGCGGCGGTCCACGCCGGCGTCGAGCGCCATGGCCTGCCGCGGGAACTCGTCCCGCAGCGTCTCTTCGAAGCTGTCGCTTCGTGATAGCTCCTCGAGGCTGCGCCAATATGTTTTGCGTTCGCTCATCTCAGTAATGACACGTCGAGCAGGCCGTAAGGCTCTGGATGTTGTAATCGCGAACCAGCTTCGGTCCGATCTGTTCCTGATTGAGTGCCACGTAGGCCATGTTGAAGACCTGATCGCGCGGCCGGACGAATCGCTCCGGGTTGCGGTGACACTCCAGGCACCACTGCATGGTGAGCGGCGAAGCCTGATAGGTCAGCGCCATCTTGTCGATGCGACCGTGGCAGGTTGCGCATCCAATTCCCTTGGCAACATGGATGCTGTGATTGAAATGCACGAAGTCGGGAAGCCGGTGCACGCGCGACCACACCAGCGGCCGGCCGCTGGAATAGCTGGCGCGGACCGGCTCGAGCATATCGGCAGAGGTCCAGATCTGGGCGTGGCAATTCATGCACGTGGCAGTGGGCGGAATGCCGGCGAAGTTGGAAGTTTCGACCGAGGTGTGGCAGTAGCGGCAGTCGATGCCCAGTCCGGCCACGTGATGCTGATGGCTGAAGGGAACGGGCTGCTCGCGCGCGATGCCCTGATCGGTGGCGTAGGGCGAGCGCACGATGCCGCCGATCACCCACAACACGAATCCGATCATGAACACCGCGCCGAAGATCGTCACGCGCGACAGAGTGTTCGTGCTGCGGTGAAAAATCTGCGCCATTACAGCGGCGCGATCATATCAAGCAGTGACTCGCGACACACCACCGGAAATCACGAGCGCCATCAGCGCCGCGCTATCGACGGTCAGCCGCTCCACTCTGGCGCTGGGCACGAGAACCAGCGATCCGGCCATGCTGTACGAAAAGGGCAGATAGACCGCGACATATCCCGGCATCGATAGAAACTCGAGGTTTTCCTGGGTCATGAAGCCGACCGTGCGCAGGCCGTCGATGAGCGAAACCGCCACCGGCTGATTGAATCGCTTCTGATCGCCGACGAAGGCTTCCATCAGGTCGCGAATGGCGGCGTAGATGAGCCGCACCAGCGGCGCGCGCGTGAACACGGCCTGGGTCAGCTCCAGAAATTTTCGCACGAAGAAATTCGAGGCCAGCGCACCGACCAGGACCATCACCACGATCGTGAGCGCGAAGCCGACTCCGGGGATGGGCAGATTGAGCAGCCGATCGATCCGCGTGAATCCCTCGTAGACCAGATAGAGGGTGAGGGCGATCGGAACGACGATGATGAGTCCGCGCAGGAAGTTCTTCACGATCCAATTCATGGACCGAGTTTAGCCCTGACCGCTTCCGCGGCGCCTTTGAGCCGCTCGTCCCACGTGCCCGAGATCAGGGTGTAAGCCGCACCGAACTCCTCGAGCGCGCGTAGAAAATCTTCGTGCAGCTCCTGGCGCGTGTCGCGCGAATCGCGGACCGGATCCCAGACCCAGGGGACGTCGATGTGGAGCAGGAGATAGAAATCGGCCAGGCGGGCCCGCGCGGCCGACTCGATCCACTCCGGAACGGCACCGAAATGATGCCGGCTGTAGACGACGGTGCTCAGCAGATCGGTATCGAGGATGACCAGCCCCTGCGCTTTCGCCAGCACCCGATCCTCGGCCTCGATCTGACCGTGCGCGATCGCGCCGACATCGCTGTAGGCCAACTCCACCGGGCGGGCCAAAGCGTACTCGCGCGAATACTCCCGAATGAGGGGAGCACTGAATTGGCGAGCCAGCTCCTTGGCCAGCTCGCTCTTGCCCGTCGACTCCGCTCCGGTCATGCAGACGCGGAACGGACAAGCGACTTTTTCCATTCGATCCAGCCGAATACTGCGAGACCCAGGAACGAAGCGTACAGCAACGCGCTGGGATAGAGATGCTGGACGAAGAGAATCCAGGTCGTCACTCCGTCGACGAAGATCCACACGATCCAGTTCTCAATCCATTTCTTCGTCGTCATCGCTTCCGCCGCGATTGAAAAGGCGGTGGTGGCGGCGTCCGAATACGGCATGGAGTTATTCGTGAAGCGCTGCATCGCCCATCCCAGGACCGCGGAGGCCAGGACGCCGAGAGCGATGGTAATGATCCAGCCCCGAAGCGGCGTCCGCGAGACGTGGAGCACATCGTGATGCTTGCCGCCGTGAAGCCACTCGTACCAGCCGTAGGCGATCAGGATCAGGTAGAACGCCTGCAGCCAGGCGTTGGCGTACAGCTTTGCCTGCCAGAAGATCCAGAAGTACATCACCACGCTGACCACGCCCGTGGGCCAGCACCAGATGTTCTCGCGCGCGGTCAGCCAAATACTGACGAGAGTGATGACGGCAGCAGAAACTTCAAAGGCACTCACAGATTCATGTGGAGAGTCACGATCGCATTGCGCGTGGCCTGGGGATAGAAATACGAGATGCCGTCAATGGCCCCCGCCGGCGTGAAGAAGAGATAGCTGTAGCCACTCGGAAAAACACGCCTGCGATTGAGAAGATTGTTGATCTGCAGGCTGAGCTGCGTCGATCGCGTCACGCTGACTGAGGCGGTGCCATCGACCACCACAAACGACGACGTCGTGAAGGCGTTGTTGTTGGTGTTGTCGAGATAGGCCTTGCCGACGTATCGCGCCACGGCGCCTGCCGACCATCGCGGCGAGGGCGCATATTCCAACGCCTGATTCACGATCAGGTCGGGCGTCAGAATCGGATTCACGTTGAAGTAAGAGACTGGCCGGCTGCCGACGATGTTTCCCTTGGCGTCATAGACGTCGTAGAACTGCGTCCACTGATGGATGCGATTGCGGCTGACGTTGGCGTTTCCGCGCCATCGCAAGGCCGCCGCAATCTGCCACGACCCGTTGACCTCGATCCCCCGCCGATAACTGCGATCGACATTGCGGCGCAACGGCAGGCCGATGTCGGACAACTGGCCGGTCGCGGCAATTTCATTACGAAAATTCATCATATAAATATTCGATGAAATGTAGCCGCGGACGGTGTGCAGATCCCACCCCGCCTCCAGGTCGATCAGGCGCTCGGGATGGACGGCATGAAGATCGTGAGCGAAGGTCGCGTTGTCCTGGCCCTGAAAGAGATCGGTGCGCGTCGGCTCGCGCCGCGCAATGCCGGCGGAGGCGTAGAAGTTTCCAAAGCGGGCGCCGATCTTCGGATTGAAAAACGTCCAGCGGACCGGATCGATCGCAACGTCGCCGTGATAGTGGAAGTCGGTGGTGCGCACCTGATTGTCGGAATACAGATGCCAGCGCTGCGTATCCCAGGTGAACTTCGCGAAGGCGTTGGCCTCACCTTTGGTGCCGTAGTTGTAGTAATCGCGCGCGCCGCCGATGAGATCGCGCGTGTGCTCGCGGCGGAATTCGTTGAAGTGGACGCCGTAGTTCGCGTGGGGCGTGCTGTAGGTCAGCATCGTTCCCATCAGCAGACCGTCGAGCCCGTACTGCGCATCGTCCAGCCGGTACCATCCGTACCCGCGCTGAAAGAATGCCGACGCGGTCATGTTCGAGCGCATGTACTGCAATTGCGCGAAGTTGTAACCGAAGCTGTCGCGGTCTTCCGGCGACATCGGATTGGCGCGAAGATCGGTGCGCAAGGTATCGGCGTCGGCCGCGAAGTACGAATTCTGCTGATACTCATGGGCCGCGAATCCGGTGAGTTTGAGTTGCGAGGTCGCGTTCTGTTTCGCGGCACTCAAAAAAATATTGTGCTGGCGCGTTCCGGAGTGTTCGCGAAATCCATTGGTTCGCTGCAGCGAAAGCCGCCCGTAGAGCGCGAAGCCGCCGGGCAGTGAGCCGGACTGATAACCGACCGAGGCCAGGCCTGTGCCGAATGAGCCGCCGCCGAGCCAGAGGTCGGTCGAAGAGGCGGTCGCCAGCGGAACGCTTTCGAGATTGACCGATCCGCCGAACGCTCCTGCGCCGACGGTGGACGTCCCCGCGCCGCGCTGCACCTGAATGCTGTCCAGCGAATGCGCAAGATCGGGAAAATCGACGAAGTACGTGGCCATGTCTTCCGAGTCGGCGAGCGGAACGCCGTCCAGCGTGAAGTTGATCCGCGTCGAGCTGATCCCGCGCATGGTGATATAGGAATACCCCGCCCCACCCACCCCACCCTCCGCGTAGGCCGCGATGGACGGCGTGTCGCGCAGCAGCATCGGGATGTCTTGTCCGTAATAGTTTTTCTCGATGTCGGCGCGTTTGAGGTCCGTCTTCGTGACGGGCGTCTCGGCGTCGGCGCGAATTCCGGCCACCACGATGCTCTCGGCGAGCACCGGCTTCTCGGCCGACTGGACCGCAATGAGAAACAAAAGAAACGCGTGCATAGAACCTCCAGAAAAATCAGGAGGCCTGGACGGTGGAAGGTCGAGAGAGCTGGTCCACTTTGCCTTTCCTACGCCGGTCCAAACCGGGTCAGGTTCAAAGGGTCTGATCTCAGGCCGTTACGGCCACCCCTAGGCTCCGAACTACTGCACGGATACTCCGCCCGACCGAAAGTATTGTCAAGCAGAAATTAAGAATTTCGAATTTCAAATGAAAAATGAAAAAAGCTCTCAATTCTTAATTTTTCATTTGAAGTTCGAAATTTGAAATTTCACTTCAGCGTCAACGAAACCCTCTTCCCTAACACCACGCCCTCCGCCACCGCCGCCGGATCCTTCGGGTCGTGGGTCATAGGATCGCCGTCGGAATCGATCCGCGCCTCGATGCGCATTTTCTGCGGCAGGGGCTGGCCCATCATCGAGTCGGACGCCGAGAGGTCGACGTTGATGGGAAACGCGGAGAGCGCCAGGCGCTTGACCGCGGCGGGAGGGCCGGCGGTCACGCCGGCGGCGCGCGCGATAATGAAGATCGTGCCGCGGGCCTGGCCGCTGTAATGCAGGGTGACGTGGACAGCTTCCTCTTTCGACGGTCCCCGCAGACGCGCCATCAACTGATCGAGCCGCTCCGCCATCTCGGGATGCCGCCTCTTGGCCTCGGCCATGGCGGCCTCGGCACGCGTCATGTCGCCGGCCTGTGCGTTGAGCCACGCCACGCCGACCCACGCGTCGACGAGATTGGGATCGGACTCGGTCGCGCGCTGCAGCATCGCGGCCGCGGCCTCCGGCTGCCGAGCGATGATGTGCACAACCGCCGAATAGGTCAGCGCACGCGCATCGTTCGGATTGCGCTGCAGAACGTACTGCGTCTGCTCCGAAACGCCGTCGATGTTGTTGCGATCGAGATAGGCCTTCGCGAGATCGTCGCGAAGCGGCAGATTATCGGGATTCTGTTGCACTGACCGTTCGAGATCACTCAGCGGATCAGCGGGAGCGGCGGCGGCTTCTTTCGGCTTCGACTGCTGCATGACGAAAAACGCGATCGCCGCGATCGCGCCCACGGAGCCTGCACCCCACAGGAAGCCTTTGAGGGCGGCATGTGTGGGAGCCGGCGCCCTCGCCGGCCCAGCGGCGAGCGAGGCTCCCGCCGCCACACCCATCTTGTCCAGCTTCTTCAACACCTCAGCCGCCTCGCGCTCGAGCGCCGGATCGGGCGCCTCGCGAAGTCGCGCGATCAAGGCATCGCGCTTGGCCTCGAGGTCGGCGCGTTCGAGATCGCTGCGACCCTGACGGCGGCGCATCCCGTACAAAAACATCGCGCCGACGATCACGCCCGCGAGAAGCATCGCCGACGCGCTGAGCCAGTCCGTCATTCCTTTTCCACCAGCTCGCGAACGCGATTGATGTATTGGTTCTCAGTTGTCGGTTCTCGGTTGTCGGAGGTCAGTCGTCGCGCTTTTATGACAACGATGGCAATGCCGACCAATAGCACAACGACCGGCAGGATCCACACGAAAGGATTCTGCGGCTTGAGCAGGACAAACTGGCCGTACGACTGCTCGAAGAAATCGAGGATCTGCTCCTGGGTGTAACCGCGCGACAACATCTCGCGGACCTGCTGCTTCATATCGAGAGCAACTGTCGACGGCGAATCGGCCACCGACATTCCCTGACACACCGGGCAGCGCAGAAGTGATGCGACCTCGTAAGTGCGCTGTTCGAGCGGCGCGCCGCTGAGCGGCCTTCCCTGCGGTGGGCCGAGGGCGACGGCCAGAAGAAGAAGAAAAATCATTGCATGGCCTTGGCGAGATTCGACTGCAGAATTTCGGTCGTCATCGGCCCGGTGAATTTCGCGACGATCACGCCCTGGCGGTTGAGGAAGTACGTCTCGGGCACGCCGCCCACGCCGTACGCAATCGCGGTCTTTCCCTGCTGGTCGAGAAGGGTCGGATACGACGATCCGCGCTCGCGCAGAAAGGCGCTGATCTTGTCTTCGCTGTCGTTGAAAACGACGCCGACGAATTGCACGTTGGGGATCATCCTTGCGTTCTCGACCAGCACCGGATGCTCCTGGTAACAGGGAACGCACCACGTCGCCCAGAAGTTGACGACCACCGGTTTGCCGCGCAGGGCCGCGACATCGATCGTCTGACCCGTCCCAACGGCTTTCAACGCAAATGGCGGAGCCGACTTGCCGATCAGGGGCGACTTGATCTCGGCCGGATCTTTTCCCAGGCCCACGAACAGGACTGCGACCAGCGCAAGGGTGATCGCAACGCCGATGATGAAGACGGTGCGGTTCATGCTGATCCTGAGCGGAGCGAAGGATCCGCCGCCAATGCGACCCCGCCTGAGCGTGACGGGTCCTTCGCTTCGCTCAGGATGACGACAGGTCGCATCGGTATCAGCGCGATCAATCCCCCGATCCCCATCATGAACACGGCGATCCAGATCCACGACACCATCGGCGTGATCAGCATCAACACCGAGACCGTCTGTGTGCCCGGATCGATGTTCATGATGGAGAGATACAAATCACGCGTGAGGGTCGAGTGGACGTCGGGTGTGCCGATCGGCTCGCGCATCGTGGCGTACTGATTCATTCGCGGCTGGAGCGTCGTGACCTGCTTGCCGTTCGATGTCACCGCGAATCGCGCAATCGTCGACTGCCGGTGCGGCTCGGTTCGATCCTCGGCCGCGATAAAGGTCACGGTGTACGGGCCGATGTTCGCGGCCTGACCGCGCGTCAGGCGCACTTCTTTCGATGTGCGCATGGTGCTGCTGACCGCGATCGCCACCAGCACGATCACTGCCCCTGCGTGCACGACATATCCGCCAAATCGCCTTCGTCCTCGCCGAATGACCTTTGGTCCGCCCAGGAACATCTGATTGAAGGTCACCCAGGCGGCATAACCGCCGAACAGCAGCGTCACGATCGTCCACGGATTCCGCACGCCTGCGATGAAGCCGATCAGTGCCAGCGTCGCGCCGCTGACGAACGGGATGAGCAACGAGCGGATCGCCTGCTGCTTCGTGGCGCGGCCCCACGGCAAGGCCGGCCCGACGCCGATCAGAAACAACAGGACCGTACCGACCGGCACGACCATCGAGTCGAAGTACGGTCGGCCGACGCTCATCTGCTTTCCTTTGGACGCTTCCACGATGAGCGGAAAGATTGTTCCGATCAGCACCGTGAACGTCAACAGCACGAAGAGCAGATTGTTGACGAGGAACATCCCTTCGCGGCTGACAGGACTGTCGATCTTGCCTTCCGATTCGAGCGAATTAATTCGCAACGCCAGCAAGACCACTGAGAAGAGAAGAGCGGCAGCGAGAAAGATGAGGATGGTCGGACCGATCTGGCTTTGCGTGAACGAGTGGACGGAGTTGAACACGCCCGAGCGCGTCATGAACGTGCCCAGGATGGTGAGGAGGAAGCTGGCCTGAACGAGCGTGACCGTCCATCCTTTAAGCACCCCACGGCGTTCCATGACGATGGCGGAATGCAGCGCGGCGGTCGCTGTGAGCCACGGCAGGAGCGATGCGTTCTCGACCGGATCCCAGGCCCAGTAACCGCCCCAC
Organism: Thermoanaerobaculia bacterium; assembly: GCA_035636095.1. Lineage (GTDB taxonomy): Bacteria > Acidobacteriota > Thermoanaerobaculia > Gp7-AA8 > Gp7-AA8 > Gp7-AA10. Next base: position 44,536 of record DASPZU010000042.1, on the reverse strand, counting down.
CCGAGAACCTCGTAGGCCCACCACCCGCCTAACATGATCGCGATCGTGAGAAAGATCCACGGCAGCAGAAGGGCCGATCGCAGCGGCCGCAGGAAGGAATGACCTAACCGTCCGCGGAGCAAGGCCGCGCACGCGAGACCGAAAGGAATCGTCATGCCGACGTATCCGAGGTATAGGAAGGGCGGGTGGATGATCATCAGCATGTGGTTCTGCAGCAGCGCATTCGGGCCCGGACCGTCGGCAGCTGCAGGAACCGTCACGAACGGATTGGCAGGACCCGCGATCAGAAAGCTGAAGAATGTCGCGCACGCGAGCCAGGTCCCGATCGCGTATGGCATGTAGTCGGGATGCTGTTCGCGTGTGAGCCAGGTCGCACCGGCGATGTAGATGCCCAGGACCAGACCCCAGAAAAGAATCGATCCCTCCAGCGATGACCAGAGGCTGACGATTGTGACCCAGGTCGGGACCTCGCGCGATCCGACATGCGCGACGTAGCCGACCGAAAAATCGTGGCGCAGAAGAGCGTACTCCATCACCAGCGTCGCGAGCGCCATCAGCGCCGCAAAGCCGTACGCAAACTTTTGTGCTACGCGCAGACCATCCGCAGAGTTTTTGCGTCCGGCGGAAAACGCGATCATGGAGCCGGCGGCGGAGACGAAGACGGAGGCGAGGATCAGGAAGCGGCCGAGGGCGGCGGTCATCGAGACCCCTCATCCGCCCCTTCGGGGCACCTTCTCCCCGCTTCGCGGGGCGAAGGATCTGTTTGCGGGGCGTACATCATTCGATTCCCTTGGTGGACTTGATCAGCTTCTTCGCGTCGATCTGCTCGCCCGGCTTCGGCGCGCGATATTCGTTGTTGTGCGAGACCATCAGGCGGTCGCTCTGAAAATATCCGGCCCGGGTCATTGTGCCCTCGACCACAACCCCGATTCCTTCCCGAAACATCTGCGGCGGCACACCATCCGACTTGACGTGAACGGTGGTGTGCCGGTCGGTGACGTCGAAATCGAGCATGGATCCATTTCCCATGCGTACAGATCCCGGTGCTACTTGACCACCCAGGCGGATGGTCGCTCCATACGCCTTGTCACCTGCGTGTGTGATGTCGGTCGGCGACCAGTAATAGACGAGATTCCGGCTGATTCCCGTGCCGGCGATCACCGCAAAGCCGATGGCGGCGATGACAAGGGCAGCCAGGAGAAGGATTCGAGATCGGCTCATCGCGATTTTCGTTGCCTGACGAAGAGCGACACGGCGTAAGCCGTCAGCACCAGCGCCGTCCATCCGTACGCTGCAATAACAAATGGCCAGCCGCCGGTGAGATATCCGCCGGTCATGCCAGCTCCCCCACGAAATCCTGTGGCGGCGGCGCGAGCTCACTGCTGAGTCGCTGCGACGCGATCCGCGCCCGAAGCGCAATGAAGCCGCTCATCAGGAACAGAATCCCGAAAGCGTTCAGTCGAAGCGGAAGATGGAACTGCGGCGAGACCGTGGCAGGGCTCGACTGCATCTGATGGAGCGAATTCCACCAACGCACCGAGAAGTAGACGATGGGAACGTCGACGTACGCGATGATCGTCGCGACCGAAGACCAAACGCCGCGCTTGACCGGATCATCGACGAATCGGCGCAGCGCCAGAATGCCCGCGAATGCCAACAGCAGAACCGCTGTCGTGGTCAGCCGCGGGTCCCAGTCCCACCACACGCCCCACGTCGGCTTGGCCCAGATCGCACCCTGGCAGCAGAGAAGAAACGCCAGCAGCACGCCGACCTCGATCGAGGCTTCCAGGCGCGCATCCCACTTCCAACTGCTGGTGAAGAGAAAAACGATCGCACACGCAAAAGCGAAGGTCATGGCCAGCAAAGCGTTCCAGGCAGTCGGAACGTGGACGTACATGATCCGCTGCACCTCGCCCATGTAGTGCTCGGGAGGTGCCACGAAGAGTCCGAAATACGAGCCGATGAGAAGGCAGATGACACCGAGCGTCATCAGCGCGTGAGGCAGCTTGGGGAACCGTGGATTGGCAAGCATGCGTGGCGATTAATCTTCGACGACTCGATCAAACAGTAGTCCGCAAAGCGACCAATATATTCCATCAAAAGCGAACAAAAGCGCCAGCCACGATTTGCCCTGTTCCATTGGATCGCCAAGGATTGCCAGGGAGGTCGCCCTCACGGATGCCAGCAGCACCGGAACGATGAGCGGAAAGAGCAGAAGCGGCAGCAGCGTCTGCTTCGCACGCGCTTGGGAGGTCATCGCCGAGTAAAGGGTCCCGGGGGCGGAAATGCCCGCCGTTCCGAGGACGATGATGAGGAGAATCGTCGCGATGCGCGGCGTTCCGGCGTCGTACAGCACGACCATCACCGGTACGAGCGCGATGCCGAGGACCATCAGCTGGATCGTGTTCGCGAGCGCCTTTCCGTAGTACAGAACGCGCGGGCTGACGGGCAGCAACAACAGACCTTCCAGCGCGCGATTCTCCATCTCGGCATGAAAGCTCTCGCTCAGCGTCAGGGTCGATGAAAGGAGCAATCCCAGCCACAAAAATCCGGCCGCGTGCTGGCGAAGGGCGGCTGCATTCGGCCCGATCGCGAAACTGAACAGCAGCAGCGACGTGGCGCCGAAGACGAAGACTGCCATCGCCTGCGCGCGCGTCCGCCACTGCAACAGGAATTCTCTTCGCAGCGCGGCGATCATGCGACGCGGCCGTTCTCAAGCGCCAACCTGCTGTCGGCAAATCGCTCGACGCGATCGACCTGGTGCGTCGCGACCACCACTGTCGCGCCGCCGCGCTTCAGTTCCTGGATGACCTCCTCGACCAGCGCGAACCCTTCCGGATCGAGCTGACCGTAGGGCTCGTCGAGAAACGCGATTGCCGGTTCCTGCAGCAGAACGCGAGCGAACGACAACCGCTTGCGCATCCCGGCGGAGAATTTAGAAACGGGATCGTTGGCGCGCTCGAGGAGGCCGACCCGCTCCAACGCCGCCGTGGTCGGCGGCGCTCCACTAATGATCTCGAGGTTTTCCCGAGCGGTAAGCGATTCGTAGAGATACGACTGATGCGCGAGAAGCGCAGTCGCTTTACGGATTGAGTCGCGACCTTTCACGATGTCGTGCCCCGCCACGGTTGCGCGTCCACCGTCGGCACGGATAGCGGTCGACAGGATGCGGAGCAGTGTCGTTTTTCCGGAGCCATTGCGGCCGGCGACCATCATGACCTGGCCCCGAGCTAACTGAAACGACACATCGACCAGCGCCCAGCGTCGGCCGTATCGCCGCGCCAGATGTGCGGCATCGATGGCCAGCGGCTCCATCGGCATAACGGTATCATCACGCCTCGATGCGCCGACTCCTCGCCGTGATCGCAATCACCGGCTGCACCACCGCGCCATCACCGCCCCCGCCGGCGTCATCGCCGCAGCCAGAATCGCCTTACGGCTTCACGATCGAGGAGGAAGCGCGCATTCTGAAGCTCGAGGATCGCCGCGAGTACGATCCAGCGATGGTCGAGCAATGGGTCCATCATCCGAACTCCCTTCACCGATCTCGTGTGGCCCTGGCCCTCGGCCGCATCGGTCCGCACACGTTCATCGATTCGAACGGCAACGGAGAGCGCGATTCTACCGAGCGGCAAGCGGGCGTGGAAGATCTGGCCGGACTCGCCAACGATCGCGATCCGACCGTGCGCGTCGCGACTGCCTTTGCACTGGGGCAGATCGGCGACGTCACAGCGTCTGACACGCTGCTGCAGCTGGCCGCCGATCGTGAAAGCGCCGACGTCGCAGCGGAGGCCGTGGAAGCGTTATCGAAACTGGGAGCGAAACTTCCGCTCGATTCCTTTCGGCGATTCACGGCTGAGGATCAACGCGAAGGTGTTCGCGCTCGCGCCATTCGCTATCTCTTCCGGTTTCGATCGGACGACGCCTCGGAGATCGCCGCCAACGCGCTGGCCTCGCCTTCGAGTGCCATTCGACAAGAAGCGGCCTACGCGCTGGCGCGGCGCGCCTACACGCCCGCGCGGGCACGGCTGGAGCTTCTCATCAACGACAGCAACGTCCTCACGCGCGCCTACGTCGCGCGCGCCCTCGGCACCATCGCCGCCCCTGAATCGATGCCGGTCGTCATCGGCGCGCTCGCCGACCAGCACCCGTGGGTTCGAACGAATGCCGTCGTCGCGATTGCGCGAATCGCCGCGAAGTCTCCGTCGATTGTCGACGCCAAGGATGCGGTTCGCATCATCGGCGCGGCTGAAGATCCCGACTCCGGCGTCCGCGCGTCGGCCATCGAAGCGCTCGGCTATTACGCCGCCAGGAACGAGGTGGCGCGAAAACGCCTTCTGGAGACATCGACGACAGGATCGCGTTGGGAACGCGAGCTGGCCGCCGGCGCGATCGCCAAGCAGCTCAACGACGAAAAACTCCTGCCGGCGGATCTGAGCGGCTGGGCCAGGGTTCGCGTACTCGAGGCTGCCTCGGCCGTTTCGGATCGCTTGCGGCCGCAGTACGCTCGCGATACCGAGGCGCTCGTCCGCGCCAGCGCGCTCAGCACGATTGCTGACGATCGCGTGGCCGCAAACCTGGCGCTGATTCGCGCGGGTCTCAATGACGCCGACGTCATCGTTCGCGGCTACGCCCTCGATCGCTATTCGAAATCGCAGGACCCTTCAAAACTCGCGACGCTGATGGCCGCCGAAGAGCGTGCGCGACGCGACCGGCAGAATGATGCGCGGCTGTCCGCAATTCGCGGGCTTGCGGAGATCGACTATCCCGATCGCGAATCGTTTCTCCGCGGCCTGCTGCGCGACGCCGATCCGGTCGTCCGCCGCGTGGCAGCGGATCTGATCGAGCAGAAGCTGGGCAAGCGCAGGCCGCAATTCACGCCGCTGGCAGCTCAGCGAAACGACTACGCGCAGATCGTCGAGTGGGCGCGTCAGCCGCACACCGCGACCATCCGCATGGCGCGCGGGCGGATCGAAATTGCGCTGCTGACGCACGATGCGCCAATGACGACCTGGAACTTCGCGCAACTGGCCAACAATCATTTTTTCGACAACACGACCTTCATGCGCGTGGTCCCGAATTTCGTGATTCAGGGCGGCGATCCGCGCAACGACATGGAAGGAAGTCCGGGCTACTCCATCCGCGACGAGATCAATCTGCAGAAGTACACGCGCGGCGCGGTCGGCATGGCGCTCTCCGGCCCCGACACCGGCGGATCGCAGTTTTTCATCACGCACTCGCCCCAGCCGCATCTCGACGGCGGCTACACCATCTTCGGCCGCGTCACCGACGGCATGAACGCAGTCGTCGATCCGACCGAGCGGGGCGATCGCGTCGATTCGATCGTGATCGATGAGAGGCGATGATGTCATTCCGAGCGTAGCGAGGAATCGGCGTGGGTGGATGGCGCGATGGTCGTGCCACCCGCCCACACCGATCTCTCACTACGCTCGAGATGACAACCTCGGTACTCTTCGGCCGATTCTTCCAGCTCGCGGGACTGATCCTGCTGCCGATCGGCCTTTCGATCGGCCTGTTCAAGGATGAAGTACAACTCGAGGTCCGCCTGCTTTTCATCGGTGGCGCATTTTTTGTGGTGGGATGGCTGATGGCGCGAAAAAAGTGAAATACACCGTCGTGCTCACCGCCGCCTATCCGCCGATTGCGCGCGAGATTCTGGCCGGTGAATTCGATGTCGTCGAACACCCGACCGAGTCGGAGCGCAGCGAGGACGACGTCATCACCATCTTGTCGGAGGCCGACGCCGCCATCACGCTGCTCAGCGATCCCCTCACGCGCCGGGTTCTGTCATCGAACCCAAATCTGCGGATGGTCGCGAACTGCGCCGTCGGCTACAACAATATTGATGTCGCCGCTGCGCGTGAGCTCGGCATCGTGGTCACGAACACGCCCGGCGTTCTGACCGAGGCGACCGCGGATTTGACGATGGCTCTGATTCTCGCCGTGACGCGGCGACTGGTCGAGGGAGATCACGAAGTCCGTACCACCGGCCGCTGCATCTGGGAACCGCTGCACATGCTCGGCGTATCGCTACAGGGCAAGCGCCTCGGCATCATCGGCATCGGCCGGATCGGGACCGCAGTCGCCGCCCGCGCGAAAGCATTTGGACTCGAAGTCGTCGGCGTGCGGCGTGGCGACCCGCTCGACCCTTTGCTGGCAACGGCTGACATCGTTTCGATCCATACTCCGCTCAATCGCGAAACGCATCATCTGATCGACGCCGCGGCCATCGCGAAGATGAAGCGTGGCGCTTACATCATCAACACGGCGCGCGGCCCGATCGTCGATGAGAACGCGCTCTGCGACGCGTTGGAGAGCGGCCACATCAGTGGCGCCGGACTCGACGTTTACGAATTCGAGCCCGCCGTGAACCCTCGCCTCATCGCGATGCCTCAAGTCGTGCTGGCGCCACACATCGGGTCGGCGACCTTCGAAACGCGCAGCGCCATGGCCCGCATCGCCGCAACCGAGGTCTACCGTTACCTGAAAGGACAGCCGCCCCTACATCCAGTCACCTGAAATAGTTGACCCATAAATTGCACCGTTTTCCATCCAAGGTGCAAGAAGACGAGAAGCGCGTTCTGGTCGTCGATGACGACGATTCCATCCGCACGCTGATCTACAGGATCCTGCAGCGACGCGGAATGCCGGTCGACACAGCGAAAAACGGCGAGGAGGCCCTCCGGAAGCTGGAAGAGTGCACCTACGCTGTCCTGCTGCTCGATCTGATGATGCCGGTCGTCAGCGGCTGGGAAGTGCTCGACTACCTCGAGACCATCGAAGCCAGGTGCCGACCGATCGTCATCGTTCTGACCGCGGGGGCAGAATCCCGCAAATTCAATCCCGATCTGGTCATCGGCAGCGTGCGTAAACCGTTCGACCTCGAGTTGCTGAACGATATGGTGACGGGATGCGTGGCGATCATCGCCCGCCGCAAACAGCGCTCTTCCTGCCCGCCCGCGGACAGCCACCAAAAACAGTCGACCGATTCGAACCGATGAGCTTCTGGCATAAATCTTGACCTCATTGCTGGTCAAAAAGGACATTCGAAATGTCAGCGACTGAAGCCCGAATCCTCATCATCGAAGGCAACGACGCACTCCGCACCGTACTTTTTACGGTGCTGCGGCACCAACCGCTGGGAGTCGATACCGCGACGAACGTCGAGGAGGCGCTGAAAAAGGTGCGAACGTGCGACTACGCATTGATCCTCCTCGATATGGACCTTCCTGACCACGAAAGCGAGGCCTTTCTCCGACATTTTCACGAAGAGCGATCGGAGGCGACTTCATTCATCCTCGCCGTCCGAGATCCGCGGGCCGATGCCTCGCTCGAGCCGGGCCTTGTGAATGCCATCGTCAACAAGCCGTTGGAGATCGACACGCTGGCCGACATCGTGCGCGAGTGCGCGCTGGTCGTCTCGCCGCCCGAGGATCCCCTTCCCTGCACACCCGCCGCCGAGAGCGACGTCCGGGCGCCGATGGATCGGCACGATTTGCAGCCGAACTGACGCTTGCGTCTTCCTGAGCGGGCAGATGGCGATGTGATCTCGCGGAAGAGATCCTTCGCTTCGCTCAGGATGAGGCGGCCCGTACAATGCCGCGCGCATGAACGCGCGGCGTCACGGTGTGCTCCTCATCGCCGCGGCCGCGCTTCTGTGGTCGACCGGCGGAATCGGAATCAAAGCGGTCGACGCGTCGCCGTTGAAGGTCACGTTTTATCGGTCGCTCTTCGCGGCGATCGCGTTGATGCTGTTTCTTCCGCGCAACGCATGGTTGACCAGGCGATGGTCATCAAACGCGGTTTTCATCGGATCGATCATCAGTTACGCGGCATGCCTCACGACCTTTGTGGTCGCAACGAAGTGGACCACCGCCGCCAACGCGATCTTTCTGCAATACGCCGGAGCCATCTGGGTGATGCTTCTTTCTCCGCTGGTCGTTCATGAGCCGATGCGCGCCCGCGATGCCCTGGCGATCGCGGCAGCCCTCGGCGGCATGGCCCTCTTTTTCGTGGGGAAATTCGAATCGCACGGCATGGCCGGCAACGTCATGGCATTGCTATCGAGCTTCTTCTTCGCGGCGCTGATCCTGTCGCTGCGTCGGGAGCATCACGCATCGCAGGCGACGGTCGTGTGGGGGAACGTCCTCACCTCGCTGGCCGTGCTTCCGTTCATCGCGACGGATCTTGGTCTCACGCCGACTTCCTTCGCCGTCCTGCTCTTCCTGGGCGTCTTTCAGATCGCGCTGGCATACTTCCTGTTCGCGCGCGGATTGGCGTACGTCACGGCAACCCAAGCTTCGATCACCGGCATGCTCGAACCGATCTGCAATCCGATGTTGGTCTTTCTCTTCCTCGGCGAACGGCCGTCGCCCTTCGCGATGGCCGGGGCGGTGGTCGTGCTCACGGCAATTGCATGGCATACGCTAAAGGGCGACACGGCTCATGACAGCGTTTGATCTGATCGAACCGGCAACCGGCGAGCGTCTGACATCGATCGAGCAGGCAACGACCGAGGATGTCGATCGAGCGGTGCGCGGCGCGCATCGGGCTTTCGCGGCGTGGAGCAAGACGAATCCGCGCGAACGCGGGCGCATCCTGCTGCGACTCTCGGCGCTCATTCGCGAAAACGCCGACGAGCTGGCGCGCGCCGAGTCGCGCAACGTCGGAAAGCCGATCCGCGATTCGCGCGACGAGGTGGCGCTGGCCGCCGACTGCTTCGAGTATTACGCGGGCGCGACCAACAAGATTTTCGGCCAGACTATCCCCGCCGCCGCGCCGGGAGTGCTGATGACATTTCGCGAGCCTCTTGGTGTGTGCGGAATCATCGTGCCGTGGAACTTCCCGATCGCGATCACATCGTGGAAGGTCTCGCCGGCGCTGGCGATGGGCAATTGTGTGGTGCTGAAGCCCGCCGAGCAAACGCCGCTGACGGCCCTGCGCCTGGCCGAACTGGCGCTGCAGGCTGGAGTCCCGGAAAACGTCTTCACCGTCGTGACAGGCCCTGGATCGAGAATTGGCGAAGCGCTGATCACGCATCCGCTCGTTCGCAAGCTGGCCTTCACCGGATCGACCGAGGTCGGCGTTCGCGTCATGCAACTGGCCGCCGATGACATCAAACGCGTGAGCCTCGAGCTGGGCGGAAAATCCGCCAACATCGTTCTTGAAGACTGCGATTTCGATCGCGCCGTCAAATCGGCGGTTTCGAGCTCGCTCGGCAATGCGGGACAGGATTGCTGCGCGCGCAGCCGCATCCTGGTGCAGAAGTCGATATACGATCGCTTCTCGAAAGCAGTGGTCGGCGGGTACGAGAAGGTTCGCGTGGGAAATCCGCTCGATGAATCGACCGAGATGGGTCCGCTGGTCACCGACGCGCACCGCAATCGCGTGATGCGTTACATCGAGGCAGGAAAACGTGAGGGAGCGACACTCGCCACCGGCGGAAGCGCGCTTTCGAATCGCGGGAGTTTTCTGAAGCCGGCGGTTTTTCTCGACGCCAGGCCGGAGATGAAGATCGTTCGTGAAGAGATTTTCGGGCCGGTCGTGGCGGTCATGCCCTTCGAGAGCGAAGAGGATGCGGTGCGGCTGGCCAATGACAGCCATTACGGGCTCTCCGGTTCGATCTGGACTCGCGATGTCGCGCGCGCGATGCGCATGGCGCGGGCAGTGCAAACCGGAAATCTCTCCATCAACTCCGGCAGCAGCGTGCACCTCGAAGGTCCTTTCGGTGGCGTGAAACGCAGCGGCCTCGGACGCGAGCTCGGAATGCAGGCTCTCGATCACTACACGGAATGGAAAACGATTTACTTGGATGTCACATAGGTTGCTGGGTTGCTGAGTTGCTTGGTTGCTCAATTTACCCAGCAACCGAGCAACCCAGAAACCGAGTAACCCCGCAACCATGATCGGAAAAATCGACACCGACACCCTCAAGCGGATGGTCGCCGACGACGAGATCGAGACCGTCATCGCCGCTTTTCCCGACATGTATGGACGCCTGGTCGGGAAGCGACTGGTTGCGAATTTCTTCGTCGACGAGGTGATGAGCCACGGTCTGCACGCGTGCGACTACCTCCTGGCTTGCGACATCGACATGGATCCCGTGCCCGGGTACGCCTTCACGAGCTGGGCGAAAGGCTACGGAGATTTTCGTCCCATTCCCGATTTCGACACGCTGCGCATCGCGTCGTGGCATGACAAGTCGGCCATCGTCTTATGCGATGTCTACCACGACAATCGCCGCGAGCTCGTGCCGCTCGCGCCGCGCAGCATCCTCAAAAAGCAGCTTCTGCGCGCCGAGGAGAAAGGGTTCACTGCGATGGCGGCGTCGGAGCTCGAGCTGTACGTCTTCAGGGATTCCTACGAAACCGCGGCCGAGAAAGGTTTCATCAAAATCGAGCCGTTTGGCCGCGTCATCGAGGACTACCACATCCTGCAGGGCACCAAGGAAGAATTTCTGATCGGCCAGATTCGCTCGCATCTCGAGAAATCCGGTATTCCGGTCGAGTCGTCCAAAGGCGAATGGGGGCCCGGACAGCAGGAAATCGGATTGCGTTACGCCGACGCGCTGGAGATGGCCGATCGCCACGTGCTCTACAAACATGCCGCCAAAGAAATCGCATGGAAGCTCGGACGCGCGGTCACCTTCATGGCCAAGTGGGACGAGCGCTACGCCGGATCGAGCTGCCACATTCACATGAGCTTGTGGGACAAGGACGCACGCAAGTCGATGTTCGACGGCAAAGAGGAGCTCGGCCCCGTCCACGGTTCCTCGACCTTCCGTTATTTTCTGGGCGGCTGGATGAAGCACATTCGCGAGCTTTTCGCGTTTTATGCGCCGTATCCCGCGTCGTACAAACGCTACGTCGCGGGGTCGTTCGCGCCGACTGGAATCGCGTGGAGCTACGACAATCGCACCGCCGGTTTTCGCATCGTCGGTCACGGTCCATCGCTGCGCATCGAGTGTCGCGCCCCAGGCGCGGACGCGAATCCCTATCTCGCATTCGCGGCAACCATCGCCGCTGGCCTCGACGGGATCGAGCATCGCGTCGAGCCGCCGCCGGCCTTCGAAGGCGACGTGTACGCTGCGCGCGATCTGCCGCACGTTCCGCATTCACTCAACGAATCGATTCACGCGCTCGCGGAGAGCGATTGGGCGCGCATGACGTTGGGCGAGGACGTCGTCGAGCACTATCTGCATTTCTTCCGGACCGAACAGAGAAAATTCGACGCCGCCGTCACCGATTGGGAACGACGGCGCTATTTCGAGATGGCTTAGAAGAGTCCTGAGTCCTGCGTTCTGAGTCCTGAGTGGGCGGGATTCAGCACTCAGGACTCAGCACTCAGCACTGCGAGAACCTATGCGTTTAACGAACAAGGTGGCCCTAATCACCGGCGGCGGCAGCGGCATCGGCAAAGCGTCGTGCCTTCTTTTCGCCCGCGAAGGCGCGAAAGTGGTGGTGGTCGACCTCAAGAAAGAAACGGCAGAAGCGACGGCCCGCGAAATCGGAGGCAACGCGCACGCCTTCGGAGCGGATGTTTCGAAAGAGAAAGAAGCGGAAGCGATGATCGCATTCGCGGAGAAAAGCTTCGGCCGGCTCAACGTGATCTTCAACAACGCCGGCGTTTTTCATCCGAAAGATGATTCGGTCACCAACACCAGCGAAGACATCTGGGACCTCGTCATCGACATCAACCTCAAAGGCGTGTACCTGGGCTGCAAGTACGCCATTCCGGCGCTGCTGCGTGCGGGCGGCGGCTCGATCATCAATACCGCGTCATTTGTGGCGATCATGGGGGCGGCGGCGCCGCAAATTGCCTACACCGCCAGCAAGGGTGGCGTCCTCGCCATGACGCGTGAGATCGCGGTCGAGTTCGCGAAGAAAAATATTCGCGCCAATGCGCTCTGCCCCGGACCGGTCGAGACGCCGCTGCTGGCAGAGCTGCTCTCCGATCCCGCACGCCGGCAACGCCGGCTCGTTCACATTCCGATGGGCCGCTTCGCGCGCGCCGAGGAGATCGCAAACGCCGCGCTGTTCCTGGCCAGCGATGAGTCGTCGTACGTCAACGGCTCGACGTTTCTCGTCGACGGTGCGATCACGGCGGCCTATGTGACTCCGGAATAGTTAGCGCGCCTCGATGTTGATCGATCCGTTGGTCGTGCGAAGCCGCAGCTCCGCGCTGCCGCCGCCGTTGAGCGTGCCGCGAAGCGACGATCGCTTGAACTCCGTCGTCGTCACCGGAAGTTCGGTCTTGATCGAGCCGTTGGTCGTGGAGGCATCGACCCGCGCCGCAACTGCGCGCGGCAGGGCGACGGTGATCCCGCCATTGGTGGTCTCGAGCCGCAACGACCTTCCCGGGGTGATTTCGGCCAGCTCCGCACGAATGTGGCCGTTGGTCGTCTCGGCATCGACGTCGCCGGAACAGCGCAGCAGCTCGATGTGACCGTTGGTCGTCGACAGCCGATGCGAGCCGCGAACGTCCGTGACGTCGATGGCGCCATTGGTGTCATCGATTTCGAGATTCGTGGTGCGCGGCACCGTCACTTCGTATTCGACGCCCATGTTGACGTTGGTTCCGGCGATCCAGTCGAACAGACCCTGGCTCTGCCTCGGATAGCGCGTGTTGATGCGAACGGCGTCGGCCGTCACCGACGGCTCGATGATCAAATTGTCGAAAGCCCGCCTGGCAATGTCGGAGTCCCGGCTCTCCACCTTCTTCACGGCGTGAACCTGAATCCGCGGCTGGTCCCACGATCGGATGGCGATATGACCATTGGTGTTGTCGAGCGCAAACAGAACTCCCGGCTTGACGTCGAAAGTGCGATCGAAGTTGCCGCGGAGCGTCGCGGCGCCGGAGGTCGCGGCAGTCAGAAGGATTGTCGAAAGACAAAGCAGATGTCGGTGCATAACGCGAGCATACGTCGGAATGTCGGAGAGGTTGCATAGAATGCCCCGATGTCGGCGAATCGGGCCACGGCCGTTGTCTCTCTGATCCTGGCCGTGATTCTCGCGACCGTCATCATTCAGCGCCGCGGTCCGGAGCCACTCTCTTCGAGTGCCCCGCCCGATCGCTTTTCGGCCGCCCGTGCCATGGGCGTGCTGGCGTCGATTCTCGGCGATGGGTCGCCGCATCCGATTGGATCGCCGGCTCACGACGTGATTCGCGATCGTGTGGCGGCGCAATTGCGTCAGCTTGGATATGAGACCTCGCTGCAGCAGGCTTTTGCGTGCAACGCCTACGGGACCTGCGCACCCGTCGCGAATGTCATCGCCAGGTTGCCCGGCGATCCTCGCGCCGACATTCTCATGCTCAGCGCGCACTACGATTCCGTCGGCGCAGGTCCGGGCGCAAGCGACGACGGCGTGGGCGTCGCGACGCTCATTGAAGTCGCGCGCGCGATTCGTCACCAGCATTTTCGGAACCGGATCCTCTTCGTCATCACCGACGGCGAAGAAGACGGACTTCTGGGTGCCGAGGGATTCATCGCCGATCCGAATGTCTCGCGCGGCGTGGCGGCTGCGATCAACATCGAGAATCGTGGGACATCGGGTCGCAGCAATCTGTTCGAGACCAGCCGTCACAATCGCTGGCTGATGCCGCTCATCGCGCATGGACTCGAGCGGCCGGTCGCGAGCTCACTCTTTTTCAATCTGTACGAGCTTCTGCCGAACGACACCGACCTAACGGTGTTCAAGCGCGCCGGAATGGCCGGGATCAATTTTGCGGCCATCGGCCGCGTCGGGCATTACCACACGCCGCTCGACGATCTGCGGCACGTCACACCGTCAACCGTTCAGGACCACGGCGATCACATCCTCGGAATGACGCGAGCGCTGGGTAACACCGACTTGCTGCAGTCGACCAACGACGACGCTGTGTTCTTCGATGTTCTTGGTTTCCGAATGCTGTGGTGGCCGCAGCCGTGGACCAAATGGATGGCGATGGCTGCGTTCGTCGTCCTCCTGATCGGCGCCGCGAACCGCGCCCGCGGTGGTGACACGCGCGCGCGCGCGATCACCCTCGGCGTCTTCTCATTTTTCCTGTCGATGATCGCGGCGGCAGCCCTGGGCGGGGCTTTGGCATGGATTGCGTCGATGCGATCGGCGAAAGCCACCTGGGTCGCGCAGCCCGGGCCGATGATCGCTGCAATGTGGTTGATCGGATCCGCGACCGCGATTGTCTGCGCGACATGGCTTCGACCTCGAGCCGGATACGAAGGGCTCTTCATCGGCCACGCGTTGTGTTGGACAGCGATGAGCATCGCGCTGGCGATTTTTTTGCCGGGCGGCGCTTATCTTGCGGTTTTGCCGGCGCTGGCGTTCGCGATTTGTACGCTGGCCGCATCGGCTGAGGTCAGCGTCATCGTTACCTCGCTGGTGGCGGCAGTGCTGTGGTTCCCGATCATCAGCGCGCTCTACGATCTCGTCGGTTATGTCGCTCTGGGTGCGATCGCCGCGACGGTGGCGCTGGTGTCGACAACGTTCACGGCGTTGATCAGCGTGCGTACGCCGACGCATCGCGCCATCGTGGCGGCGATGGTGACGACTGCCATCGCCTGCATCGGAATGCAGCTCCTTCTTCCGCCATACACCGCGGAATGGCCGAAGAGAATGAATATTCAACGCCGCGCACTCAATCCCCCGCAGTGCGAAGGGGGCAACGTCATTCGCTGCCGATCGATGCGCGGCGCGCAACGGATCGCACTGAAGTTCTACGCGCCCGATCTCGTGTCGTTGCGCATTAACGGCGTGACTCCACCGCAGCAACCGCCGAAATTTCGGCGCCGGCTCGCGCCGGGTTGGCATTCCATCAGCGTGCGCGGCGCGAGCGAGGCGCAGATCGAGATCGTGCGGCGCGGCTCCAATCCTCTCGAGGTTGAAGTCAGCGATTGGTCGTTCGGTCTGCCGCCCGAGGCAGCGGCCGAAGTGCGAGCGCGCGCGGCAGCGTCAGGCGTGCCGAGCAACGAGGGCGACACCGTTTGGGCGCGTGGATCGTATAAAGTGAAGTAATGCGTGTTGCTGGTCTCATGCTGCTGCTCGCCTTTCCGGCGCTTGCCGAGGACGCCTACAAATTTCATTTGACGAAGACCGACGGGCGAACAGGACTGCTCGCAAATCCAAGATTCAGCGAGCTTCGAATGTCGCAGGAGCAGCTCGACCGCGCGGCAAAAGACCAGGTCATGGTCCTCGATCACACCACCGGTGCGCACTGGGTGTGGCTGATGCTGAGCTGGAAGGTCGACGTCGAGCAGGCGATCAACGATCGCGGAAGCGGCATCCCCGGTAAGGACGCTGATCTCAGTCTCACGCCCCTCCAAAACGGCAAAGTTCGCGTGCGTTGTTACCGCGAGCAGTGCCGCGTTCATGCGTCGAAAAACGTCACATTGAAAAAAGGCGAGTCGAAAGACTTTTCGGTCGATTCGGATTTCGAGATCGCGTTCAGCAGACGGTAATCGCGTTATCCTCCATTTCAGCCGCAGAAACGAAGAGGCATACGTGATGTGGATTCGGCGATTCATCGCAATCCGCTGGATGTGCCCGTCGGCTGATCACCTTGGCGAGAAGGCAACGCGCGATCGAAGAGCTTCGGCCGCGAGGAAGTGGCCGCGGCGCTCCACAGCTTCGAGTAGACGTATAGATGGCAGGGTGGAAATAATCAAGACTGCCTAGCGCTTCAAACCGGCATGCATCGAACGCCGGTGGAATCGTCCGTGATCGCAGCCCTTGGCTACGATGGTCGCCGGAATTTGCTCGAAGTGGAGTTTCGTACAGGACGCGTTTATCAGTACTTCCTGGTTCCAAATTCAGAATACGAAGTGCTTCGCAGCGCTGAATCGATCGGCGTCTACTTTAATCGCGAGATTCGAACTCGCTATCCTTGCCGCGAGATAACCGGCTAGCCCTTCCCCCATGTCGAAAAGCCTGCCTTCAGGCGGGCTTTCGTTACCGAAATTGGAACTAATCTCAGGTTCAGGCGTTGGAACGGTTATGGTGAACCGAACATCCACCGTGCTTGCGCTCGCCTTTGGCGTTTCACTGGCTGCTTTCGCGGCGGCGAAACCGCAGCCGCTGCCCCCGATGACGGCTGCCAAATGGCGCGCCGACGTCGACTTCTTCGCGCGCGAACTTCCGAAGCGACACAAAAATGCTTTTCATGCGATCACGCCCGAGCGGTTTGCGTCCGAGGCGGCCAGTCTTCAAGCCAAATCGAGCGAGGTGAACGACGACGAGATGATCGTCGGACTGATGCGAATCACGGCGCAGGTCGGGGACGGTCACACTTATGTTCGCTTGCCGTCGAGCATCCATCAGTTTCCGTTCACAGTCGCCCATATCGAGGAAATTGACCGCATTGTTCGCGGTGCCGGGTCGGCGGCCGAGCTCGTCGGCGGACAACTGGTCCAAATCGACGACACATCGATCGATGAAGCGGTCGCTCGAATCCGGACGATTCTTCCTCAGGATGAGAGCGAGGTTTTGTTGGTCGCTTTTACTCCGCAGTGGCTTTCCATCGCCGAAGTGCTCCACGGTTTGGGGATCACGCGGAGCGCTGCGGCAGCACGAATCAAGGTGAGACTCGATGACGGCACAGAGCGGTCAGCGGACGTCTCCTCGATCGACATTGCGGCAACACCGCAGTGGCGAACCGCAAGCGAGACTCCTCCGCTATACCGTCAACGTCTGGGCGAAGGGTTCTGGTTCACGTGGCTGGCGGAGTCCGGAACCGTCTATGTGAACTTTCGGAAGTACGACAACCTCAGGGCCAAGTCGCAAGAGCTGTGGTCGTTCGTGGACAGCCATCCGGTCCAGAAAATCGTCATCGATCTGCGTCAAAACGGCGGAGGGGATTTTAACGTCGGCAAGAAGTACCTTGTCGACGAGGTAGCGCGCAGACCGAAGCTCCGTCCTTACGTCATCACGGGGGCGAGAACATTTTCGGCCGCACTGAAGAATGCTATCGACTTCCGCGAGATCGCGCATGCGACCCTGGTCGGGGAAACGATCGGCGAAAGACCCAATAGCTACAGCGAGAACGACGAGATGACGCTGCCGAACGCCCGGATCGAGATTTCATACTCCACCAGGTACTACAAGTTCCTGCCCGATGACGGCCTGGTGGCACCGCATAAAGAGATCCGCGCGACCTGGGCTGACTGGGTGGCCGGCCGCGACCCCGTGTTCGCCTGGATCATCAAACAGTAAAAAGCCCGCCTTTCGGCGGGCCTTCGATTCACTGGCCTCGTTTGGTCCCTGGCGTTCGCGCCTTTTTCTTCGGCGCGGCGGCCTTGGCGGGTTTCTTCGCGGACGCGGCTTTCTTCGGAGCAGCCGTCTTTTTCTTCGGCTTCTCTTCGGCAGCTGTCTCTTTTCCTTCCGCCTCTTCCTTCTTCGGAGCGGCGGCCTTCTTCCCGCCCTTCTCCTCAGCGGGCGCCTCTTCGATCTTCGGCTCGTAGCCGACGAACTCGAGGATGGCCATCTCCGCGGCGTCGCCGCGACGTGCGCCCAGCTTGATGATGCGGGTGTAGCCGCCGGGACGCTCGTTGAATCGCGGTCCGAGGGTCGTGAAGAGCTTCGCGATCAGACTGTCCTCGGCCACCACGCGCTCGGCCCGACGCCGATTGTGCACGCTGTCATTCTTGCCCAGCGTGACCAGTCGCTCGATCTGCGGACGAAGCTCTTTGGCCTTGGGCAAGGTGGTGATGATCCGTTCCTTGTCGATCAGCGAGGCGAGCTGATTGCGGAAGAGCGCGGCGCGATGCGCGCTGGTTCTCCCCAACTTCCGGTTGGCCATTCCGTGTCGCATTGCTTGCTCCTCCCGTCATGACGGCTTTGCCGTCACTCGCGCATCTCGCCGGCACGCGAGGTGCGCGTCATGCCGAATGAAAGACCCATGTTGGCGAGAACGTCCTTGATCTCATCGAGTGATTTGCGACCGAAGTTCTTGGTCGAAAGCATCTCGCGCTCGGTGCGCTGCACCAGATCGCCCAGCGTGCGGATATTGGCGTTCTTGAGGCAGTTCGCGGAGCGAACGGAGAGATCGAGCTCTTCGATCGGCTTGGCAAGCAGCTCGGAAAGCCGCGGATCGACTTCCGGCTGCGCTGCTTCTTCCGCTTCCTCGCCGCGCGTCTCGAACTGACTGAAGATGCGCAGGTGATCCCCCAGCAGATCAGCGGCCAGGCCGACGGCCTCCTGGGGCGAGACGGCGCCGTTGGTCCAGACTTCGAGCACCAACTTGTCGTAG
Source organism: Thermoanaerobaculia bacterium (assembly GCA_035636095.1). Taxonomy (GTDB): domain Bacteria; phylum Acidobacteriota; class Thermoanaerobaculia; order Gp7-AA8; family Gp7-AA8; genus Gp7-AA10. The sequence goes on along the minus strand of DASPZU010000042.1, from coordinate 26,275 downwards.
TCGGTCATCTGTCCGACGCGCGCGCCTTCGACGTGATAGTTCACGCGCCGCACCGGCGAATGGATCGAGTCGACCGGGATGTAGCCGAGCGGCAGATCGCCGTCAGCGTTGCGATCGGCGACCACGTAGCCGCGTCCGCGCTTCAGGCGCGCTTCGAGCTTGAGGTTTCCCTCTTTCGAAAGCGTCGCGAGGTGGGCGGTCGAATCGAGGATCTCGATATCCGAGTCCTTGTCGAAGTCGGCGGCCGTGACCACCCCCGGCCCCTTCTTCTCGAGATACAGCGTCTTGGGGCCTTCCCCGTGGAGCTTGAAAGGGATCTGCTTGAGATTGAGAACGACGTCGGTCATGTCTTCGACCACGCCGGTGAGCGATGAGAACTCGTGGAGCACGCCCTCGACGCGAATGGCGGTGATGGCCGCCCCTTCGATCGAGGAGAGAAGCACGCGACGGAGCGCGTTGCCGATCGTGGTCCCGAATCCGCGCTCAAACGGCTGCGCGATGAAGCGCCCGTAATTGGGAGTGAGTGTCTCGGGATCGTAATCGAGCTTTTTCGGTTTCTGGAAATCTGACCACAGCATGTAAGCGGCCTCCTCGCCTGTTTCTTACTTCGAGTAAAGCTCAACGATGAGCTGTTCCTGGATGGGGAGACGGATGTCTTCGCGCTTGGGAAGATCGAGCACCGTGCCTTTGAACTGATCGGGGGTCAGCTCCAGCCAGGGTGGAACGCCACGACCGCTGGCCGTCTCGACGGCCTGGCGGATTTGATCGTTCTTGCGGCTCTTTTCGCGGACCTGGATGACTTCGCCCTTGCGCGCCTGATACGAGGGAATGTTGATTTTCTTTCCGTTGACCTCGATGTGTCCGTGCCGGACCAGCTGCCGTGCCTGTGCGCGCGACGAAGCGAATCCGAGCGAGTAGACGACGTTATCGAGACGAAGCTCGAGCTGCCGAAGCAGGTTGTCGCCAGTGATGCCGTGCCTTTCGGCGGCCCGTCTGAAGTACAGACGGAACTGCCGTTCCAGCAGGCCGTAAATGCGCTTCACTTTCTGCTTTTCGCGAAGCTGCAAACCATATCCGAGGACTTTGGAACGGCGACGGCCGTGCTGGCCGGGCGCGTAGTTGCGACGCTCGATCGCACACTTGTCCTTGAAGCATCGGTCCCCTTTCAGGAACAGCTTCATGCCCTCGCGCCGGCACAGCCGGCAAACGGGATCTGAGTAACGAGCCAACTTCTCCTCCTAATGTTTCGGACCCGTCCCACCATGGAACGTTCCGCATACGCCGGCTGCTGCTCGGCGTAACTTGGTACCTCTGTTAGACACGGCGCCGCTTTGGTGGACGACATCCGTTGTGCGGAATGGGCGTCACGTCCTTGATGGACTTGATGTCCAAACCGCTGGCCGCCAGCGCGCGAATCGCGGATTCGCGCCCCGCTCCAGGACCTTTGACCTTGACGTCGATGGTGCGGACGCCGTGTTCCTGCGCCAGCTGCGCCGCATTTTGCGCCGCCACCTGCGCTGCAAACGGAGTCCCTTTGCGCGATCCCTTGAATCCGATGCGGCCGGCGCTGGACCACGCCAGCACGTTGCCCACCGGATCGGTGATGGCCACGATGGTGTTGTTGAACGTGGCCGAGATCGATGCCACGCCGTGCGGCACGTTCTTCTTCTCTTTTTTCTTCGCGCCGGCGCGCCGGGCGCCGGCCTTCGGTGCTTTTGCTGCTGGTGTCGGTGTCGTTGCCATCGTGCGTCCTTATTTCTTCGTCGCTTTCTTCTTGCCTGCGATCGCGCCCTTGCGCGGGCCCTTCCGGGTGCGTGCGTTGGTATGCGTTCTCTGTCCGCGAACCGGCAGTCCGCGACGATGCCGCATCCCGCGGTAGCAGTTGATCTCCATCAGTCGCTTGATATCGAGGCCGACGTCCTTGCGGAGGTCGCCCTCGACTTTGTAATTATCGGTAATCACCTGCCGAATCTTCCTCACGTCATCCTCGGAAAGATCCTTGACCCGCGTGTCCTTGTTCACCCCCGCCTTGTCGAGGATGTGGTTCGACGACGGCCGCCCGATGCCGTAGATGTAGGTGAGACCGATCTCGACTCGCTTGTTGAGTGGAAGGTCGACGCCTGCGATTCGTGCCATTTCTTTTTATCCCTGCCGCTGTTTGTGTTTTGGAATGACGCAGATGATCCGGACCACGCCCCGGCGCCGGACGATCTTGCACTTGCTGCAAATTCTTTTGACCGATGAACGTACTTTCATGTCACTTGTACCGGTATGTAATCCGGCCCCTCGTCAAATCGTAAGGTGATAACTCCACCAGAACTTTGTCGCCCGGAAGAATTCGAATGAAGTGTTTCCGCATCTTGCCGGAGATGTGGGCCAGCACCTTGTGCTTGTTCTCCAGCTCGACCTGGAACATCGCGTTCGGCAATGTCTCCAGGACCGTGCCAGTAACCTCGATTGCATCTTCCTTCGGCATGTCTCCTACTTACCTAAAACCAATGGGCTATTCCCGGTGACGGCCACCGAGTGTTCAAAATGCGCCGCCAGCGTCCCGTCGAGCGTCCGCGCCGTCCAGCGATCGGCATCGGTACGGACGTCTTCCATGGCCCCGTTGTTCCCCGCCCGCTCGATGCGCGAGCGCAGCTTCGGACCGATGTCGCAAAGCATCGGCTCGATCGCCAGCACCATCCCTTCGCGCAGCTCCAACCCTCTGCCCCGCTTGCCGTAGTTGTAGACCTGGGGGTCCTCGTGCATCCGGCGTCCAATTCCGTGTCCGACAAAATTGCGGATGACGTGGAAGCCGTGCGATTCGGCGTGTTCCTGCACCGCCGCTCCGATGTCGCCCAGGTGTTTGCCGGGGACCATCTGCTCGATGGCCAGGTCGAGGCACTGGCGTGTCGTATCGAGCAGCTCTTTGGCGCGCCGCGAAACTTTGCCGACCGGGACCGTGATGGCTCCGTCGCCGACGAAACCGTCGAGGATTGCGCCGAAGTCGAGGCCGATGATGTCGCCCTCCTGCAGCTTTGCGCGATTCGGGATGCCGTGCACGATGACGTCGTTCACCGAGGCGCAGACCACCGCGGGATAGGGCGGAAGGCCCATGGGCGCGTAGTTCTTGAAAGGCGACTTCGCGCCACGCCTGGCCAGCTCCTCTTCCGCCACCGCGTTGAGCTGCGCCGTCGTCACGCCCGGCTTCACCATCGCGCGCAGGATCTCGAGAATCTCGAGAACGACCCGATTGGCACGATCCATCACCGCGATCTCATCGCGGCTCTTCAGGATCGGCCCTTTCATTCGGTCCAGCATCTACGACAGGGATTTTTCGATTCGTTCAAAGACCTCATCGACGGGACCAACCCCGTCGACTTGACGCAGAACACTCTTCGTCTTGTAAAACGTCGCGACCGGAAGCGTCTGTCTGTGGAACGCTTCGAGTCGAGTCCGGACAGCCTGCTCGTTATCGTCGGGACGCGCGATTAGCTCCGCACCGTCGCGATCGCAAACTTCATCGCTTCGGGGAGGAGCGGATTCCAGGTGGTAGATCGTTCCGCACTGTGGACACGATCGGCGGAGGGCGATCCGTTTTACGATAACTTCATCAGGGACCAGCAGTTGGAGAACGCGAAGGCCTCCGGACCCATTCCCGACAAGGGTGTCGAGCCTCTCAGCCTGCACCAGAGTGCGCGGGTAACCGTCGAGGATGAAGCCTTTCCGGGCGTCGTTCTTGGCGAGCCGGTCCTTGATGATGCCGACCATGACGTCGTCAGGGACGAGTCCGCCGGAGGCGATGATCGGCGCCGCTTTCCTGCCCAGTTCGGTTCCGTCGGCGATGGCCTCGCGAAGCATGTCTCCGGTCGAAATATGTGGAAGGGCGTGCGTCGCCGCGAGGCGCTTCGCCTGCGTACCCTTTCCGCTGCCCGGCGGGCCGATAAAGATCAGCTTCATCAGCCCCTCACCCGCCGCTTCGCGGCACCCTCTCCCCGCTGCGCGGGGCGAGGGAACTCGTGAGGCCTTCGCCCCGCTTGCGGGGAGAAGGTGGCCGAAGGCCGGATGAGGGGTGTCGCTAAAATCATCAACCGCGACGCCCTCGAATCCGCCCGCGTTTCATGAATCCGTCGTAGTGGCGCATCACCAGCTGCGATTCGATCTGCTGGATGGTGTCCATGGCGACGCCGACCACGATCAACAGCGATGTGCCGCCGAAGTAGAAATTGAAGCCCATGCCTTCCGTGAACCACACCGGCAGGAAACGATCGAGGTTTGGACCGATGAACGGAATCTGCGCCACGTGCACGCCCGTGATCAGGAACTCGGGCAGCAGGCACACCGCCGCAAGGTATATCGATCCCACGAACGTGATTCGCGTCAGAACGCGATCGATGTAGTCGGAGGTCTTCTTCCCCGGGCGGATGCCGGGGATGAAGCCGCCATACTTGCGCATGTTGTCGGCAGTGTCGACCGGATTGAAGACGATCGAGGTGTAGAAATATCCGAAGAAGATGATGCCGATGAATTGCAGCAGGTAATACAGCGGCTCGCCGACCTTCATCTGATTGCCGATGGCCGCCGCCCACGGCGTCTTGATCATCGACGCCAGCGTCTGCGGGATGACCAGAATCGACGACGCGAAGATGACCGGAATGACGCCGGCGGTGTTCACGCGCAGGGGCAGGTAGGTGTTCGCGCCGCCATAGACCTTGCGGCCCACGACGCGCTTGGCGTACTGCACCGGAATGCGTCGCTGGGCGCGCTCCATGAACACCACGAACGCAACCACCGCGATCATGAAGACCACCAGTCCCAGCATCGCGAACAGGTTGCGCTGGCCGGTGCGAATGTCTTCGATCAGACCAATCGCGGCGTGGGGCAGGTTGACGACGATACCGGCGAAGATGATCAGCGAGATTCCGTTGCCGATGCCGCGCTCGGAGATCTGCTCACCGAGCCACATGATGAAGGCCGTGCCCGTCGTCAGCGTCAGCACCGTCATGGTCGGGAAGCCGACGCCCCACAACATGTCCTGAATGTGCGGCGGCACGAGTGCCGCGCCGCCGGGTGAGGTCTGCTTCTCGAGCCAGAACGCCACGCCCAGCGACTGAATGATCGACAGTGCGATCGTGCCGTAGCGCGTGTACTGGTTGATCTTGCGGCGGCCCATCTCGCCTTCCTTGGAGAGTTTCTCGAGGTAAGGCCAGACGACCGTCAGAAGCTGCAGGATGATCGATGCCGAGATGTACGGCATGATGCCGAGGGCGAAGACGGACAGGCGGCGAAGAGCGCCGCCCGAGAAGAGGTCGAGGAATCCGAAGACGCCGCCCTGCAGCGCCTTGAAGAATTCGGCGAGCGCAATCGGATCGACACCGGGCGTGGGAATGTGCGCGCCCAGGCGATAGACCGCCAGCAGACCGAACGTGTACAGGACCCGCTTGCGCAGATCCTCGATTGCCCAGATGTTGCGAACGGTCTCGGCGAAATTCACTCCCCAGTCTCCTGCTTCATCTCCTGACAGGTCCCGCCTGCCCCTTCGATCTGCTTGCGGGCTGCCTCGGAGAATTTGTTCGCGTGCACGGTCAGCTTCTTGGTGAGTTTTCCGTCGCTCAGGATCTTGACGCTGTCGGCGCGGCCGCGAATCAGGCCGGCGCTGCGCAGCGCCGCTTCATCGACGGTGGCCCCGTTGTCGAATCGCTCCAGATCGGAAACCTTCACGATGACGTTTTCTTTCTTGAAGATGTTGGTGAAGCCGCGCTTGGGCAGACGGCGATGCAGCGGCATCTGACCGCCTTCGAATCCGCGCATGCGGCTGAATCCAGAGCGTGACTTCTGCCCTTTTTCACCGCGGCCGGACGTCTTGCCGTGACCGGAGCCCGGCCCGCGGCCGACGCGCTTCCGTGCGTGTCTGGCGCCCTTTTTTGGTTTGAGACTGTTTAGTTCCATTGTCTTTCCTCAGAGGGCTGAGGGCGGAGGGATGAGGGCTGAATGTCGCGGTTCATCCCTCATCCCTCATCCCTCATCCCTCATTCGTCTCTACTCCACCACCTGAACGAGATGCGGGATCTTGGCGATCATCCCCCGCACTTCCCTCGTATCCGGCCGCTGGGCGACCCGGTGCATTTTGCCGAGGCCGAGGGCCTTGAGGGTCTCGCGCATCTCGCGAGGGCACCCGATGCCGCTGCGAATCTGCTGCACCCGCAGCATCTTTTTCTGTTCCGCTTTCTTCGCGCTCACGCCTCGCCTCCCTCGCTCTCCTCGCCGTTGCGGCCGCGCAGATTCTTGTACTCGTTTTCGTTGCGAAGCTGCTTGAGCGCTTCGAAGGTCGCCTTGACGACGTTGTGTGGATTGGCAGTGCCCAGGGACTTGGTCAGAATGTTCTGGATGCCTGCCGACTCGAGAATGGCGCGCACCGGACCGCCGGCGATGACACCCGTTCCATCCGCGGCCGGCTTGAGCAGGACGCGTCCTGCGCCGTAGTGGCCGGTGGCGGCGTGCGGAATGGTCGTGCCGGACATGGAGATCGAGATCATGTTCTTCTTCGCGATCTCGATTCCCTTCTTGATGGCGGCCGGGACTTCCTTCGCCTTGCCCGATCCGAAGCCGACGCGGCCTTGACCGTCGCCGACGACCACCAGCGCGCTGAAGCTGAAGTTCTTGCCGCCCTTGACGACTTTCGTCACGCGGTTGATGTGGACGACCTTGTCGATCATCCCGCTTTCGCTTCTCTCTTCGCTGCGGCGATCGCCGCGCGGTGCACCTTGACCTGGACGCTGCATCAGAACTCCAATCCGTTTTCGCGCGCCGCATCGGCGAGCGCCTTGACGTTTCCGTGATACTGGTAGCCGCCGCGATCGAAGACCACGCGCTTGATTCCCTTGTCCTTCGCTTTCTTCGCGATCAGCGCGCCCACAGCTTTGGCAGCCGCCTGATTCGATCCGCCCTTCACTCCGGAGTCCTTGTCGCGCGTCGAAGCCGCGGCGATGGTCTTGCCGTTGGCATCGTCGATCACCTGCACATAGATGTGCTTGAGACTCTTCTTCACCGCCAGACGGGGCCGCTCGGCCGTGCCGGCCACCTTACTTCGGATCCGCTCCCGAATGCGGCCGCGTGCTACTCGTCTTTCTTTTGCTCGATCCATAAGTTAGTCCTGAGTGCTGAGTCCTGAGTGCTGAGTGCTGAGTCCCGCCGCCCTTCTCAGGACTCAGGACTCAACACTCAGGACTTGTTTCACTTCCCGGCCGCCTTGCCGGCCTTGCGACGAATCACTTCATCGCTGTACTTGATGCCTTTGCCTTTGTAGGGATCGGGTTCGCGCAGCGCCCGGATCTCGGCCGCCGTCTGGCCGACCTGCTGCTTGTCGATGCCGCTCACGATGATGTGACCGGTCTTGCCGTCGATATTGATGTCGATGCCTTTGGGGATCGGAAAGCGCACCGGATGGGAGTATCCCAGCTGGAACACCACTTCCTTCCCCTTGACCTCTGCGCGATATCCGACGCCGACGATGTCGAGCTCTTTCTTGAATCCCTGCGTGACCCCCAGGACGTTGTTGGCGACCAGCGCGCGCATGAGGCCGTGCGTCGCGCGCGTTCTTCTCTCGTCATCGCCGCGGGTGAACGAAACGACGTTCCCTTCGACCTTCACTCCGATGCCGGGGACGATTGCCGTCACCAGGCTGCCCTTGGGCCCCTTGACGGTGACGCTTTTTCCGTCCTGCTTGACTTCCACGCCTTTCGGCAGCGGAATCGACTTGTTACCAATGCGCGACATGGAATGTTCTCCTTACCAGACCTGACAGAGGACTTCGCCGCCGATGCCGTTCTTGGCGGCCTCGTGTCCCGCCAGCACCCCCTTCGAGGTGGAGACGATCGCGAGTCCGAGTCCGCCCAACACGCTGGGGATTTCCTGTCTATTGCGATAGACGCGGCGGCCCGGACGCGAGATGCGCTCGATCCCGTGGATGACCGGCTCGCCTTCCGGCGAATACTTCAGGTCGATCCGCAACGTCGGCTGGATCTTGTCCTTTTCGACCAGCACAAAGTTCCGGATGAAGCCCTCGCTCTTGAGGATCCTGGCGATCTCCACCTTGAGCTTCGAGGACGGAATCTCCACGCGATCGTGGTGCGACTGGATGCCGTTGCGGATGCGCGTCAACATATCCGCGATTGGGTCTGTCATTGTCATTCGTGAGCTCCTACCAGCTTGCCTTCGTGATACCCGGGATGTATCCGCCGAGCGAGAGATGCCGGAAGCAAATCCGGCAAAGTTGAAACTTGCGCAGATAGCCGCGCGCCCGACCGCACTGTTTGCAGCGATTCTTCTTGCGGGTCATGAACTTCGGCTTCCGCTCCGCTTTGACGATCATTGCCGTTCTTGCCATGTGTCTCCCTTACCTCTGCCCGAACGGCATTCCCAGTTCCCGAAGGAGGAAGCGAGCCTGCTCGTCGTTTTTCGCGGTCGTGACGATGGTGATGTTCATGCCCTTCGATTTGTCGACTTTCGCGACGTCGATCTCCGGGAAGATGAAGTGATCGCGGACGCCGATGGTGTAGTTGCCACGGCCGTCGAATGAGCGCGTCGGCACGCCGCGGAAGTCGCGGACGCGCGGCAGCGCGATGTTGATCAGCCGATCGAGGAACTCGTACATCTTCTCGCCGCGCAGCGTCACCATGGTGCCGATGGGAACTCCGGCGCGCAGCTTGAAGCTGGCGATCGACTTCTTCGCGCGCGTGACCACCGGCTTCTGCCCCGCGATCTGCGCCAGCTCTTCGGCGGCCGCATCCAGGACTTTCATGTTCTGGATCGCTTCCCCGATGCCCATGTTCAGCACGATCTTGTCGAGCTTCGGCACGGCCATCACGTTCTTGATCCCGAACTCGTCCTGGATCTTCTTGCGAACTTCCTTCTGGTATCTCTCTTTTAATCTTGCTGCCATTTTCGTCAGTCCTGAGTCCTGAGTCCTGAGTTCTGAGTCCCGCCCTGTCCACTCAGGACTCAGGACTCAGCACTCAGGACTACATTTCCGTCTCGCATTGCTTACAAAATCTCTTTGACCCCTCGTCCGTGCGGTGCGAGCCCGTCCGCGTCGGTGTGCTGCAGCTCGGGCAGACCACCTGGAGCTTGGTCAGCTTGATGGGTGCCTCGCGCTCCAGGATTCCGCCCTGGATGTTCTTCTGCGGATTCGGACGTGTGTGTTTCTTGAACAGGTTCACGCGCTCGACGATGGCCGTCCCTTTGGACGGGATCACGCGAAGCACTTTCGCCTGCTTGCCGCGGTCTTTTCCCGAAAGCACCAGGACGGTGTCGCCCTTGCGGACATGGCCCTTGTGCGGCGTTACTTCCTTGACCTTTCTCGATCCTGCGTACATTTCAGATGACCTCTGGGGCGAGCGAAATGATCTTCATGAACTTGCGCTCGCGAAGCTCGCGGGCCACCGGTCCAAAGACGCGGGTGCCGACGGGCTCGTTCTGATCGTTGATGAGTACGGCGGCGTTATCGTCGAACTTGATGTACGAGCCGTCGCGGCGACGAAGCTCCTTCACCGTGCGGACGATGACCGCCTTCACGACTGCGCCCTTCTTGATGGTGCCGTCCGGCGCCGCTTCCTTGACCGAGGCCGTGATGACATCGCCGATCCGGGCGTACTTGCCGGCGGTTGAGCCGCCCAGCATCTTGATCGCCGCGATTTTCTTCGCGCCGGTGTTGTCGGCGACGTTGAGAATCGTTCGCATTTGAATCATGACGCCTTCTCCAGGACTTCCCGAACGTTCCAGCGCTTCCGCTTGGAGAGCGGACGCGTCTCTTCGATCAGCACGCGATCGCCGACGCTCAGGTTGGGGTCCTCGTTGTGGGCCAGGAACTTGTTGGTGCGCTTGATGTACTTCTGGTACATCCCGTGCTTGACCAGGTTCTCGACCGCCACCACCACGGTCTTGTTCATCTTGTTCGAGACAACCACGCCGACTTTCGTCTGCTTTCTCGACTGTTTCTCTTCCTGCTCTGCCATCGGCTAGGCCCTCGACTTCTCGTTTAGCAATGTCTTGATTCGTGCGATCTCGCGGCGAACCTGTCGCATCTTGGCTGGACTCTCCATCCGTCCGGTCGCGCGCTGAAATCGCAGCTTGAAAAGCTGCTCGACCAGCTCGCGCTCGCGAGTGTGCAGCTCGTCAACCGACTTTTCGCGCAGCTCGGCAGTGTTGTTCGATTTCACTCCGCCACCTCCAGCATGGCGCGGCTGACGAAGCGCGTCTTGAGCGGCAACTTGTGGGCCGCCAGTCGGAACGCTTCTTCGGCCACTTCGCGCGTCACACCTTCCATTTCGTACAGAATGCGCGCCGGCTTGATGACCGCCACCCACTCCTCCGGAGCTCCCTTGCCCTTGCCCATGCGCGTTTCCAGCGGCTTCTTGGTGACCGGCTTGTCGGGAAAAATGCGGATCCAGATCTTGCCGCCGCGCTTCACGTGGCGGGTGAGTGCAATACGCCCCGCCTCGATCTGCCGGGCGGTGATCCAGCCCGGCTCGAGCGCCTGCAGACCGTAATCTCCGAACGAGATTTTCTGCCCGCGCGTCGCCCGACCACGCCGGCGTCCGCGCTGCTGTTTTCGGAATTTGACTTTCTTCGGCATCATCATGATGGCCGCCTCCGCGATCTGGTCTTCGCCATCTCACCCTTGTAAATCCACACCTTCACGCCGATGGTCCCGTAGGTCGTGTTGGCCGTCGCCCAGCCATAATCGATGTCGGCTTTCAGCGTGTGCAGCGGAAGGCGTCCGTCCTGATACCACTCCGAACGCGCGATCTCGGCTCCGTTGAGCCGTCCCGCCACGCGAACTTTGATGCCCTTGGCGCCGAATCGGAAGGCGCTCTCCATCGCCTTTTTCATGGCGCGACGGAAGGCGATGCGACGCTCGAGCTGGGTGGCGATGTTCTCGCTCACCAGCTGGGCGTCGAGCTCCGGCCGCTGGATTTCCTGAATGTTGATATAGACCTCGCCGTTGACCAGCTTCTGCAGCTCGTCACGCAGCTTGTCCACCTCGGCGCCCTTCCGGCCGATGATGATGCCGGGACGCGAGGTGTAGATGTTGATCCGCATCTTGTTGGCAGTGCGCTCAATGTCGATCTCGGCCACGCCGGCGTGCGACAGACGCTTCTTCAGATCCTCGCGAAGCTTCAGATCGCGATGCAACGTCTCGGCGTAGTTCTTTCCCGCGTACCATCGCGAGTGCCACGTCTTGTTGAATCCGAGCCGAAATCCGTACGGGTTGACCTTCTGACCCAAGCTTGCCTCCGTTATTTCGCTGCGCGCGAGCGTGGAGCCGTGCTGCGCTTGCTTTCACTGCTGCGTTCGTTCACTGCCTTGACTTCGTCCGAAACATGCACCGTCACGTGCGCCTTGCGCTTCTGAATCCGGTAGGCGCGGCCCATCGGAGCCGGCTGCACGCGCTTCTCGCGCGGACCTTCGTTGACATAAATCTTCGAGACCACCAGGTCGTCGGTATCGACGCCGCTCTCGGTGTTCTCGGCGTTCGCGACCGCGGAGCGGAGCAGCTTCTCGAGATCCTTTGCCGAAGACTTCTTCGTGAAGCGCAGGATGCTCAACGCCTCATCGACTTTCTTCCCGCGGATCAGATCCGCGACCAGGCGGACCTTCTGCGGCGATGCTTTCAAGTACTTCAGAGTTGCGGTCGCTTCCATTTCGATCTCCGTTACGCCTTCGGCGCTCCCCCACCGGGACCTGCCGCTGCCGGCGCCTTTCCAGCGGGCGGCGGTGCACCAGGTGCGCTCACCGGCGCGCCCGGCGTCGGGGTGACGACTTTCTCGACCTTCTTGCCGCTGTGACCCTTGAACGTGCGCGTCATCGCGAACTCGCCGAGCTTGTGACCGACCATGTTCTCGGAGATGTACACCGGGACGAACTTGCGGCCGTTGTGGACGGCCAGCGTGTGGCCGACCATCTCCGGCACGACCGTCGAGCGGCGCGACCAGGTCTTGATGACCTTTTTCTCGCGCTCGCGATTCATCGCCTCCACCTTTTTCATGAGGTGCTCATCCACGAAGGGACCTTTTTTTAGTGATCTCGCCATTACTTCGTTCTCCGCTTGACGATGAACCTCGTTGTGCGTTTGTTTCTCCGCGTCTTGTAGCCCTTGGTCGGCTGGCCCCACGGACTCACCGGATGGCGTCCGCCGGATGTTTTTCCTTCACCGCCGCCGAGGGGATGATCGACGGGGTTCATGGAGACACCGCGGTTGTGCGGCATCTTTCCCATGTGACGCTTGCGGCCGGCCTTACCGATCGAGACGTTTTCGTGCTCGAGGTTTCCGACCTGACCGATGGTGGCGTAGCAGCGCGTGTGCACTTTGCGCATCTCGCCCGACGGAAGCCGCAGCGTGGCCCATTCGCCTTCACGGGCCATGAGCTGCGCGCCAGTGCCCGCCGAACGCGCCATCTGCCCCCCCTTTCCTTCCTTCAGCTCGATGTTGTGAACCATCGTGCCCAGGGGGATGCCGGAAAGAGGGAGCGCGTTGCCGACCAGGATGTCGGCCTCCGGACCTGACATCACCGTGGCGCCGACCTGCAGGCCGTTAGGCGCGAGGATGTAGCGCTTCTCGCCGTCGACGTAGTGCAGCAGTGCGATGCGCGCGCTGCGGTTCGGGTCGTACTCGATCGCGGCAACCTTCGCCGCAATCCCGCGCTTGTCGCGGCGAAAATCAATCTCGCGATAACGCTGCTTGTGACCGCCGCCGATGAAGCGCGACGTCACGCGCCCGAGGTTGCCGCGGCCGCCGGTCTTCGGCTTCCCTTGGGTCAGCGCCTTTTCCGGCCTGGTCTTGGTGATCTCCTCAAACCCCAAATGGGTTTGAGCCCGTCGGCCGGGAGTGGTCGGTTTGTAGGATTTCATCGCCATGATCGTTTAAACGCCCTCAATGAAATCGGGGGCCTTTTCTCCCTCTTTGAGCCGCACGTACGCCTTGCGCCAGTCGCGGCGCTTGCCGGCGTAGCGGCCCATGCGCTTCACTTTTCCCTTCACGTTGAAGAGCCGCACTTCGTCGACTTTGACTTTAAACAGCTCCTCGACCGCGCCCTTCACCTCGATCTTGTTGGCCTTTGGATCGACTTCGAAGGCGATCACGTTCGCGCCGGTTTCGCGCATCAGCGTCGACTTCTCGGTGACCAGCGGCCGTCGGATGATCTGATTCGCCTTCATGACTCGAGCGCCTCCGTCAGACGCTGCAGCGCATCCTGGCTCAGCACGATGTAGCGGCTGTTGACGACGTCGTAGACGTTGACATGCAGCGGATCGACAAGCACCAGCCGTGGATTATTGCGGGCAGCCAGCGCGAGGTTGGTGTTCTCGAATGATTCGACAATCAACGCCTTTCCATCGACGCCGATCTTGGTGACTTTGTCCGCCAGCATCTTGGTCTTCGGCTCTTCCACCGAAAGATCGGTGAGAAGAACGAGCTTGCCTTCCTTCACCCGCTGCGACAGCGCGGATTTCAGCGCGTTCTTCTTCTCCTTCGAATTCATTTTGTAGGAGTAGTCCCGAGGAACAGGACCGAACACCGTCCCGCCGTGACGATGAATGGGGGGGCGATTTCCGCCCTGCCGCGCGCGGCCGGTGCCTTTCTGTCGGAACGGCTTCTTGCCCGAGCCGCTGACTTCGGAGCGGTTCTTCACCTTGTGGGTTCCCTGCCGGAGCGAGGCCAGGTAGTTGCGCACTGCCTCGTGAATCAGATGCTCCTTGTACGGATACGCGAAGATGTCTTCCGGCAGATCGACCGATCCGACCTTCTTGTTGTTCCAGTCTTTGACGTCAACTTTCGGCATGGCTATTCACCCCGCTTCCCGTTTTTCGAAAAGCGAACCACCACCAGGCCATTGCGCCCGCCTGGAACAGCGCCGCGAACGTAGAGCAGGTTGTTCTCGGCATCGACCTTGGCGACGCGCAGATTCTTGACCGTCACCTGATCGCCGCCCATCCGCCCGCCCATGCGCATGCCCTTGAGCACGCGGGAGGGGAAGGCCGATGCGCCGATCGATCCGGGCGCGCGGTGGAACATCGAGCCGTGCGTCGCGCGGCCACCTTTGAAGTGATGCCGCTTCACGACGCCCTGGAAACCCTTGCCCTTGGACTGACCGACGACGTCGATCGAATCGCCGGGCTTGAAGATGTCGACCTGCACTTTGTCGCCGACGTTCGCTTCGCCGTTGTACGGAAGCTCGACCAGCGTGCGCACCGGCGGAATGCCGGCCTTTTCGAAGTGACCGCGCTGCGCGCCGGTCACTCGACGATTCGAGACCTTCTCGACCAGCCCGACTTGCACGGCGTTGTAGCCGTCAACTTCGGCAGTCTTTTTCTGCACCACCAGGCAAGGCCCGGCCTGAATGACGGTCACCGGGACGAGTGCACCATCCTCGGCGAACACCTGGGTCATGCCGACCTTTTTGCCAATGATTCCTTCGATAGCCATATCAATTCACCTTGGAGCCGATTGCTCGGTTCGTGTGAGTCAGGACTTTATTCATTTTCCGAACGCCTTGATCTCGACGTCCACACCTGCGGGAAGCTCGAGCTTCATCAGCGCGTCGACGGTTTGCGTCGTCGGCTCGAGAATGTCGAGCAGCCGCTTGTGCGTCCGCATCTCGAATTGCTCACGCGACTTCTTGTCCACATGCGGACTGCGCAGAACTGTGTAGCGCGACACCTGCGTCGGCAGCGGGATCGGTCCCGCCACTTTGGCGCCGGTGCGCTTGGCCGTGTCGACGATCTCGGACGTCGATTGATCGAGGACGCGGTAGTCGTACGCTTTGAGTCGGATGCGGATCTTTTCGTTCATCATTTTTTTGTTTGCCTTTAAAGAACAGTTCGGCGGTCCCGCACGGCGGGACGGCCGCTACACCCTTACTCCAGAATGTCCGTCACCGTGCCGGCGCCGACCGTGCGGCCCCCCTCACGAATGGCGAAGCGGAGTCCTTTCTCCATCGCGATGGGCGCAATCAGGTTGATCGTCAGCGAGGTGTTGTCACCAGGCATGACCATCTCCGCCCCTGCCGGCAACTCCGCCGTCCCGGTGACGTCGGTGGTGCGGAAGTAGAACTGCGGACGATAGCCATTGAAGAAGGGCGTGTGCCGTCCGCCCTCTTCCTTGGTCAGAATGTAAACCTCGGCCTTGAACTTGGTGTGCGGCGTGATCGAGCCCGGCTTGGCGCAAACCTGACCACGCTCGACGTCCTTCCGCTCCACGCCGCGGAGCAGCAGGCCCACGTTGTCACCCGCCTGCCCCTCATCGAGCAGCTTGCGGAACATCTCCACGCCCGTGACGACCTTCTTCTGCGTCGGACGAAGGCCGACGATTTCCACTTCCTCCCCCACCTTGATCACCCCGCGGTCAATGCGGCCCGTAACGACCGTGCCGCGGCCGGAGATCGAGAAGATGTCTTCAACCGGCATCAGGAACGGCTTGTCGATGGCCCGCTGCGGGATCGGAATGTAGTTGTCGACCGCATCCATTAACTGCATGATCTTCTGGCCCCATTCGTCCTTCGGATTGCCGCTCTCCAGCGCCTTGAGGGCAGAGACGCGAATGACGGGGAGCTCATCGCCGGGGAACTCGTAGCTGGAGAGCAGCTCGCGGACCTCGAGCTCGACCAGGTCGAGCAGTTCGGCGTCATCGACGGCGTCGACTTTGTTGAGCGCCACCACGATGTAGGGAACGCCGACTTGGCGAGCGAGCAGGATGTGCTCGCGCGTCTGCGGCATCGGGCCGTCAGCGGCGGAGACGACGAGAATTGCGCCGTCCATCTGCGCCGCGCCGGTAATCATGTTCTTGACGTAGTCGGCGTGGCCCGGGCAGTCGACGTGCGCGTAGTGACGCTTGGCGGTCGAATACTCGACGTGCGCCGTTGCGATCGTGATGCCGCGCTCGCGCTCCTCGGGGGCCTTGTCGATCTGATCGAAGGCCACGAACTGGGCCGTCCCCTGCGCCGCCAGGATCTTGGTAATCGCGGCGGTGAGCGTGGTCTTGCCGTGGTCGACGTGACCGATCGTGCCGACGTTCACATGCGGTTTGCTGCGATCGAATTTCTCTTTTGCCATTTGCTTCTTACCTCCAGTCCTGAGTCCTGAGTGCTGAGTCCTGAGCCTGCGCGCCCTTCGTCTCTCAGGACTCAGGACTCAGGACTCAGGACTTTTTTCTTATCCTGCCACTTTCGCTATTACCTCATCCGCCACTGATTTCGGCGCCGGCTCGTAGGCGGAGAACTGCATGGTGTAGCTGGCGCGACCCTGCGACATCGATCGCAGTTGGGTGGCATATCCAAACATCTCCGAAAGCGGGACGTGTGCGCGAATGACTTTCGCTCCGCCACGCTCGTCCATGTGTTGAATCTTTCCGCGCCGGCGCGAAAGGTCGCCCATCACATCGCCGGCGTAATCCTCCGGAGTCACGACTTCGACGTCCATGATCGGCTCCTTGAGAATCGGACCCGCTTTCTTGGCCGCTTCCTGAAAAGCCATGGAGCCCGCGATCTTGAACGCCATTTCGCTCGAATCGACGTCGTGGTACGCGCCGTCGTACAGCGTGACCTTGATCCCGGTCATGGGATACCCGGCCAGGATGCCCTTCTCCATGGCCTCGCGAATTCCCTGATCGGTGGGCTTGATGAATTCCTTGGGGATCGCGCCGCCGACGATGTCGTTGACGAATTCGTAATCCTTCTCTTTGTTCGGCTCAATGCGGATCTTGACGTCGCCGTACTGACCCTTGCCGCCCGACTGCCGGACAAAACGTCCATGGGCATCGGCGCTACGCGTGATCGCTTCGCGATACGCGACCTGCGGCTTGCCGACGTTCGCCTGCACGTTGAACTCGCGCATCATGCGGTCGACGATGATCTCGAGATGGAGCTCGCCCATGCCGCGGATGATGACCTGATTGGTCTCCACGTCGGTGTGGACCTTGAAGGTCGGGTCTTCCTGCATCAGCTTGGCGAGCGCGACGCCCATCTTTTCCTGATCGGCTTTCGTCTTCGGCTCGATCGCGACCGCGATGACCGGCTCGGGGAAGCTCATCGTCTCCAGGACGATGGCATCGTCCTTGTCGCAGATCGTGTCGCCGGTGGTGACGCTTCGCAGACCGACGGCGGCGCCGATGTCGCCGGCCCACACTTCCTTGATCTCTTCGCGCTTGTTGGCGTGCATCTTCAGCAGGCGCCCGATGCGCTCGGTGTTTCCCTTGGTGGTGTTGAGAACGGCGGTCCCCGAATCGACGTGCCCCGAGTAGACGCGGAAAAAGGCCAATTGGCCGACGAACGGGTCGGTCATGATCTTGAAGATCAGCGCCGAGAACGGCTCATCATCGGACGCTTTGCGCTCGATGAATGACTCGTCATCGGGATTGATGCCCTTCACGGGCCGGATGTCCACCGGCGACGGAAGGTAGTCGACCACTGCGTCGAGCAACGGCTGCACGCCTTTGTTCTTGAACGCCGATCCGCACAGAACAGGCGTGATCTTCTGCGCGATGGTCGCTTCGCGGAGCGCGGACTTCAGCTCCCTAATGCTGAGCGTCTCGCCGGCAAGGTACTTCTCGAGCAGCTCGTCGTGCTGTTCGGCGATCGACTCGACCATCTTCTCGCGATAGTGCTCGGCGTCGGCCTTCATGTCGGCCGGAACATCCATCACTTCGAACTTGGCGCCCAGGGTCTCGTCTTTGAAGACCAGAGCCTTCATCTGAACGAGATCAACCACGCCTTTGAATTGATCTTCGGCACCGATGGGAAGCTGCAGAGGGACGGCGTTCTTGCCGAGCTTCTTCTTGATCTGATTGACGACCGCCATGAAGTTGGCGCCCACGCGGTCCATCTTGTTGACGAAGGCGATGCGCGGAACGCCGTACTTGTCGGCCTGACGCCAGACGGTCTCCGACTGCGGCTCGACTCCGCCGACGGCGCAGAAGACGCCGACCGCTCCGTCGAGAACACGCAGCGAGCGCTCCACTTCCACAGTGAAGTCGACGTGGCCGGGCGTGTCGATGATGTTGATGCGACAGTCGCCCCAGAAGGCCGTGGTGGCAGCCGAGGTGATGGTGATGCCGCGCTCCTGCTCCTGGACCATCCAGTCCATGGTGGCAGTCCCCTCGTGCACCTCACCGATCTTGTGAGTGATGCCCGTGTAGTAGAGGATGCGCTCGGTAGTCGTCGTCTTACCGGCATCGATGTGGGCCATGATGCCGATGTTGCGCGTCTTCTCCAGAGGTACTTGCCGTGCCATGTTCTTTTCTTCTTCGAAAACTCGTGATCGGCGCACACGTGGCGCCGATACACCATTCCAATCTCTTGTTCGTTTCCCGTTGCTCGGTCCGGAACCGCAGAACCACCGCTTTTCTGTGTTATCCGGTCGAGACGGAGCTAAGGGAAAACCTGGAAAACTGCAAATTAAGAATTTCAAATTTCAAATGAAAAATGAAAAAACTTCTTCATTTTTCATTCTTAATTTTTCATTTGAAATTCTTCATTTCGCTTCTACTGCCCTACCACCTGTAATGCGCAAAGGCCTTATTGGCCTCCGCCATCTTGTGCGTATCTTCTTTCTTCTTGATCGCGTTGCCGCGGTTGTTGGCGGCATCCATGATCTCGCCGGCGAGCTTGTCCTGCATCGTCTTCTCGCCGCGACCGTTCGCGAAGGTGATCAGCCATCGGATGGCCAGGGCGGTGCGGCGGGCGGGCCGCACTTCCACGGGAACCTGATAGTTCGATCCGCCGACGCGACGGCTCTTCACTTCCAGTGCCGGCTTGACGTTGTCGACTGCCTTCTTGAACAGCTTGACCGGATCATCCTTGGCCCGATCTTCAACCTTCTTCAGCGCGCTGTAAAACACGCGCTCGGCGACCGACTTCTTTCCCTGGATCATCAGCGAGTTGATGAACTTCGTCACCAACTGGCTGTTGTAAACGGGATCCGGAAGGATCTCGCGTTTCGGAACTTCGCGTCTGCGTGGCATCGGCGTTAACCCTTCTTCGGCCGCTTCGCGCCGTACTTGCTGCGGCCCTGCATCCGCTTGGCGACGCCCACCGTGTCGAGCACGCCGCGGATGATGTGATAGCGAACGCCCGGCAGGTCTTTCACGCGCCCTCCACGGATCAGAACAATCGAGTGTTCCTGGAGGTTGTGCCCGACGCCGGGGATGTAGGTTGTGACTTCGATTCCGTTGGTCAGACGGACGCGCGCGACTTTACGCAGCGCGGAATTCGGTTTCTTCGGCGTCGAAGTGTAGACGCGCGTGCACACCCCGCGTTTCTGCGGGCTCGATTGCAAGGCCGGCGACTTGGTCTTGTAACGGACCTTGCTGCGGCCCTGGCTGACGAGTTGGCTGATCGTTGGCATTCGTTGAAAAATCCTTTGTTGAGACACACATACAGCGAAAAGTGACTGCCTGAGGAGGCAAACCCGCGTACTGTAAGCGCGGATCTCCGACCTGTCAAGTCTGGTAGCGACTCAACGCCCCGCCGCCGGGCCTTATTCCGCTAAAACTCGACCCATGTGCCGGTTCCGCGGCGTTTGGCCTCCCCAAAAAGGAACTGTGCGGAGGCCAGATCCTCAACCGCCAGGCCCAGTGATTTGAAGAGCGTGATCTCGTCTTTTGACGCCCGCCCTTTTGCCTTTCCGGTGAGGATTTCGCCGAGCTCGGCACGGATGTGATCGGGTCCGACACCAGCCATCAGGTAATCGCCCGATTCGTTCAGGGTCGACTCGCGACGATCGACGAATAGCGAGGCGACGGCCATGGTCTCGGAGTCGATTTCGCGGCTGGTTTTGACGCTCGATCCGACCGCGTTGATGTGCGCGCCAGGCTTGATCCACTCTCGCTTAATGACTGGCTCCCTCGAGCTTGTGGCTGTCACGATGATATCGGCGCCTCGGACCGCCTCCTCGGCGGAAGTTGCCGGTTGCCGGTTGCCGGTGGCCAGCTTTTTCGCTTTCTCGGGGGTTCTGCTGAAGATCCGGATCTCGTCGATCTTTCGAACCAGCGGGATCGCCTCGAGGTGACTCTTGGCCTGTACGCCCGCGCCGAGGATCGCGAGGGCGCGTGAGTCTTCACGGGCAAGAAGTTTCGTTGCCACGGCTGAGACGGCCGCGGTCCGGATGGCCGTGATCGCGGACGCGTTCATCACGCCGAGCAACTGGCCGGTTTCGCCGCTGTGCAGCAGCACGGCGCCCAGGTGCGTGTCGAGGCCGCGAGCCGGGTTGCCGGGAAAAACGCAGATCTCTTTCAGCCCGAAATCTCCACGATAGGACGGCATCAGTCCGAGAAACCCGGCCGCCCCTTCCGCGCGAACCATATTCCGCAGCGGATTGACGGCCTTTCCGCGCGCGAGGTCGGCCAGGGCCTCCTCCATCACGCGGATGCAGTCGCGCATGGTGAGGAGCTCGGTCACCTCATGCTCGTTGAGGATGAGGACCTTGGGCACGCGCCGTATCATCGCACGATCGTGCGTCCGCTTCTCCGCGCCTATGCGCTGGCCCATCGAACCGGATTTCTCAACACGTCGCTGGGCGACGCGATGTTCAGCCGCGCGTACTTCGCCTACAAGCGATTCGAGGACCGGCACGCGTCGCTGATTCGTGCACACCCTGAGATTTTTCGCGGCGGAAACGTCATCGATGTCGGCGCGAACATCGGCTACACGACCGTGCTGTTCGCCCGCGCAATCGACGCCGCGTTCAAAGTGTTCGCGCTCGAGCCGGAGGAAGAAAATTTCGCACGACTCGAACGCAATCTGAAGCGCTACCGAGTTGCGGACCGCGTGACGGCGCGTCGTGCCGCGGCCGGAGCGACATCGGGAGCCATCGGCCTTCGCGTCAATCCGCTGCATCACGGCGATCATCAGGTCGACCCAACCGGGGCGACGGTGCCGCTTGTGGCACTCGACGAGTTTTCGGGGCCGATCCGCTTCGTGAAGATCGATGTCCAGGGTTACGAGCCGGCAGTCCTCGCCGGAATGCACAAGCTGCTGCATTCGGACCTCACCGTCAGCACGGAGGTCGACGTGCCTTCGTTGCAATCGTTCGGCTACACCATCGCCGACGTCGAAACGCCGCTCTGCGAATTTTCACCGCATCGCATCGGCGCCGGCGGCCGGCTGGAGAGGATCTCGAACCTCAAGGATGCTGTGGATCGGCGCGGCTACGCCGACGTGATCTGGCGGCGGCCTTGACGCGCCACCATCCCAGGAGCGTCATCTTCAAAAGCACCGACCCGTCGCGAAAACGATTGATGCTCGTCGAGCCGTACAGGCGGGCGCGGTAGCGCACCGGAACGTCGATCACGCCCAACGACATCACCGCCGCCGGAAACAAGAGCTCGAAATCGCCGAACGGATCGAATTCGCCGAAGTCGCGACGCCAGACGGTCATCCGGGCGTAATCGTGCCTGGTGACCAGCTTCGTGCCGCACAGTGAATCGCCGATGGAGGTGTCGAGCACATAGCTCAGAGCCTTGGCGAAAAAAACGTTGCCGAGGCGATTGAGGAAGCGCATGGCGTTGCCTTCCATCGGATAGACGAGACGGCTGCCGTTGATGAAGTCGGCCAGACCGCGAACCCATGCCTCATAAAACTGAACCAATAGCTCGGGCGGCATGGAAAGGTCGGCGTCGAGGATGGTCAGCAGCTCGCCGCCGGCGCGCGCAAATCCGGTCCGGACGGCGTCGTTCTTCCCCTTTCCCGCCTGCTGCAGCGCCTTGATCTCGAATCGGTCGCGCCAGGCGGCGGCCACGCGTTGAATCTCATCCCATGTTCCGTCGCTGGAGTTGCCCTCGACGAAGATGATCTCGACCTTGGTGCGCAGATCGGGCATTCGGCGGAGCGCTTCCTCGATGTTGCCGCGCTCGTTGCGCGCGGGAATCACGACGGAGAGAGAGGGACGCTCGATGTCGGCGATCAGCGGTCGCAGCGTGATCACGTGCACGAGCGCCCGCCATCGGAAAAACGGCAGGATCGAGAGCAGCGCATTGATCGCCGTGCCGATCCCGATCATGCGCCACGGAAACGCGACGCAGGGTCGGACGCGCACGATCTCGAGGCCCGACAATCGCGCCAGATTGCGCAGATCAGTCAGCGTCACAAATGTCATGTTCGGCTCCGCCGCTCGAAGGCCGAGCCACGTGGCGAGGCGATAGAGAAGCGCGAGATACGGGTTGTAAGTCACGACCACGACGCGCGAGGTCCGCGACATCCGCTCGCGAATCCGCATGAGCAGTTCCTGGATGTTCAGCTCGCGATTCAGATTGCCGTTGAGCAGAACGGCGGTGCGACGCTCGCGCTCAGTGCGGAGATCGATCGCGCTGCTGACCGATTTCTGCGGCGCATCGATGCACTCGAGTAGATATCCGGTATCGGACGCGGCTGGCTCGAACTGGACCACGGCGTCGTAGTAGCGCGTCATGGCCGAGATTTCGTCGGCAATGCGCTCGTAGAACGTCCGCTTCCATCGCTGAATCGCCGCCATCGATCCGATGTTACCGGCGCAGCGGCCGATAGAGCCAGAAGCGCTCGTCGGGGTGTGCGAACACGGGAATGGTGGTCTGGTACGCCAGCTGGAATCCGTTTGACGCAGGATTCGGCATCTCGACGTTCAGCAACAATAGATAGTCAGTCGACCCGAAGTGGTGCTTTGCATTCTCAACGGCTTGCGGATACGGAACCTCGAGGCCGCGCTCGAACCGCAGGTCCCACATGTTGAAGCTGCCCTCGCGCTGACTGCCGGCATACCAGAAGGGATGTGGGATCCACGGACAGACAGCGGATGTGGTGGTCTCGCTGTGCGCGGCGATCGGAAGAGATTCGAGTCGCGCACCGCGAATGTAGGTCGCCATCTCCTTCGCTCCCGAGAACGCGTACTCCATGTCCAATCGCGCCACGCGAAACGCGCCGCAGATCGACACCATCAACGTCAGCAGGAGCACGGCGTGCGCCACGATGTTCTTCGTCGACGAAATCCACAGCGCGTAAACGATCACCAGCAGCACGAACCCGGTATGTCGAAAGCCACCGATCCACTTGAAGGTGTACAGCAGCGCCAGGCCGGCATACGCGCCGCAGAGAACGAGCAACGGCACGTGATCCTTGCGAAGCGAAAACACGATGACGGCGATGACGGCCCCCCCGACAATGGCGCCGCCCGGAAACGGAAATGTCGGGAAGAATGCCGCGCTCACCGCCAGCGGCACGGCCTGCGGCGTGTAGAGCAAAACGCCGCCGCGCGCGATGGCGTCGTGGGGCGGATAGACCTGCACCGCTGCCGCCAGACCGCCGATCAGCATCACCGCGGCGCCGGCTCGGATCGCCCTTCGCTGCAGCAAGCCCTCCAGGACAAATCCGGCACCGATCATCGCGGCGATGATCAGGCTGTGCGTGTTCGCATTCGCGAGCAGCGCCACCAGCAGCCCGAAGATGACCGGCTTCTCGTAACGGCGGGGGTACATCGCGGCAATGCCGACCAGGAGCAGAACGCCGAGGGCATAGCTGCGGACCACCACGGAATATTCATACGAAAAATAGTACGAATAAATTATCATGATTCTGAGGAGCAGCGGAAAGGGCGCCTTCCACAGAATCAGCGCCGCCGTGCACGCCGCCATGACGATGTGCAGAACCGCTTGCGACGCGTACGGCAATCCGGTTCTCGCGAGCGGGACCAGCAAGGCGTGCCACAGCCCCGGCGTGCCCGAGAGACCCATGCGATGAAAAAAAGTGAAGAGATCGGCGTCGCGCGCGAGCAGCCACGGATCGGCCTCGTCCCGCCACGGCTCGTGATGGATTTCGACGACCACCACGATGGCGACGTAGATCGCAAGCGCGACCAGTGGCACAGTTCTTGACCACACGTTGCCCGTGCTGGCGGCGATCCTGTTTTCGCTCTCCATCAATCTCGTCCCGTTCAACGACCTCGGACCCACAGAATACGCGTACGGCTACTTCGGCGGCCTATACGAGAATGGTAGCAACGCGATTCCGCCCGATCATCTCGCGGCCGGGCTGCGGCGCGCGGAGTTGATCACCCCGCGGAACGGCAAAATCGTTTTCCTGTCGGTTGGCTTCGGCGAGACCGAGCAGATTTTCAACGCCTTCACCGCCATGACGGGCAACGATCCGCGCATCGACCGGCAAGTCGTCTTCGTCAATGGCGCGCGCGAGGGCGCCGACAGCGAGCAGTGGATCCCGCCCATGAGCGCCGCCAATCTGAACCGCATTCGCGACACGCTTCTTCGTCCCGCCGGCCTCAGCGAGGATCAGGTGCAGGTGGCGTGGGTGCAGATGGTCACCAACACACCGTACCATCCGCTTCCGCCGGCGGACGCCGACGCCTACCGGCTGAAGGGCGCGATCGCATACGCGCTGTTCACCCTGAAACTGCGGTATCCAAATTTGCAGATCGCATATCTATCGAGCCGGATCTATGGCGGCTACGCGACCACGCCGTGGAATCCGGAGCCGTACGCGTACGAGTCAGCGCTCTCGAATCGGTGGGTGATCCTGGGACAGGTCACGCTGATGCGAACAGGATTTCTGTGGGACACGCGCATCGGCGACGTGAATTACCAAACCGGAAAAGTGCCGTGGGTGGCGTGGGGACCTTATTTTTGGGCGAACGGGACGCTGCCGCGGTCCGACGGCCTGACATGGCAGCGCGACGACTTCGCATCGGACGGCGAACACATTTCTCCCAAAGGCGCTCAGAAGGCGGCTAACTTGCTGCTGCAGTTCCTCCTGAGCGAGCCCACGGCGTCATGGTTTCGCGTCACTGCGTCGCGACGACGAACCGTCCGATCCGCGTTCGCCTCGGATAGTTCTGATTGACCCACGAAAAAAGCCACGGGACGCGGACGCGATTCGGCTTGCCATCAAAGTTGTCGACCGCCGGCAATCCTTCCACGATCACGATCGCGGGCGGATTCCTTTGCAACTGCCCGATCGCTTCCCGCGCCAGCGGCGGCGATGCCAGAAACGGGATGTCGAAGCAACGCATCGGCGGCCGTCGCTGCAGCAGATAGTAGAGCGCGCGCTCGTTCGCGACATCGAGGATGGTCGCCCCCGGAGCGGCATGGGCAGCAATGAAGGCGTTGAGAGCCGCGAGATCGCGCGCATCATCGGGCGTCGTGTAGATGCCTCTTCCGGTCGCGACGGGGTAAGCCACCAGGCCGGTATGTTTCTGGCGCGCGCTCCAGCTCGCGATGAACTTCGTCGCGGCCATGGCATTCGGTCCAAGCTCGACCAGCACGATGACAGGAATCGCGGCAGCGATGGCAGCGATCCATCGCCTCTTCATGACCAGCGGCTCGAAGACGAACGCCACCACCGCGACGCCGAGGAGCGGAGTGCCATAGCGGGTATGACTCCAACTGCATCGGCCGGCCGCACTCCGGAACGCGATGATGGAAAAAATTGCAATGGCGATTCCGCGAAGATCGCGGCGGCGAATCGAAGCCGCCAGCAGCCAGCCGAAAAAAATCGGCGGAAGGTAGTAGCGCGCCGATTCCCAATCGACGCTGCGGCGCGCCGGCAGCGACCAGATCGCGTCGATCGAGCGCGGGATGACCACGAAGGAATCGATCGCAAAGCGCCACAGATTCGCGCGGAGCGCGAGCAGGATCACGATCGGCAACGCCATCGCGATCGCCGCCGCGACCGCAACGCGCTTGATGGGCGGACGGAGGATGGCGGTACCGATCGCGGTCGCCGCCAGCGCGTACATTCCTGTGTCGAGACTCCACAAAATCCCGAGCGTCGATGCCGCAAACGCGAGGAAGAGTCCGCGTCCGGTTCGCAGGTAGCGCAAGATGCCCAGGATCGCCAGGTAGAGCGGAGCGAAGCGGTAGTACGGGAAAACCGGCACCTGTCCCGCTCCGATCGCGCACAACCCGACCATCACCGCCGCCACTCCGCCTCCCACGGTGGCGCACACTTCGGCCGCGATCGGTGCGAGCAGTGCCAGCGTCGCGGAATCGAGGATCGTTTCGAGCCGGCGCGCTCGCAGCGGCGAAGGCGGATCGCCGAGGACCATCGCGTCGAGTCCGCCGTCGTATGCCAGACCGTGCAGGACGAAGACATCGGTGTACGGGCGCTCGCCCGCGCGAAACAGAAATGCGGGCGTGAGGTGCTCGCCTTCGTGAAAGGGATCCATCACGACGTACGGATGATCGTGGACGAAAAACATGACGATGAAAATCGCCAGCGCGCCGAGCCAGCCCCTCACCCCGACCCTCTCCCCGCGAGCGGGG
>DASPZU010000041.1:0-21886 GCA_035636095.1 Thermoanaerobaculia bacterium | reverse complement strand
CGCAGTTTGTCAACGTCGGCATGTGGCTCGAGCGCTTTGTGATCATTCCGACTTCGCTGCACCGCGACTTCCTGCCGTCGTCGTGGGGCATGTATCACGGCACAGTGTGGGACTGGTCGATGTTCATCGGCTCGATCGGACTCTTTTTCTTCCTGCTGTTCCTCTTCGTCCGGTTCCTGCCGATGATCTCGATCTTCGAAATGCGGACGCTGGTTCCGGAGGCGCATCCGGTTGCCGATGAGCCGACGGTGGAGAAGAGGATCTGATGGCGATCGGAAGAGTCATCGAAGGGACGTACGGAGTGATCGCCGAGTTCGGCGGCCCGGAGGAGCTCATCCGCGCGGCCGAGGCTGCCCGCGACGCCGGCTACACCGAGATGGACGCTTTCTCGCCCTTTCCGATTCACGGTTTGCACGAAGCGGTTGGCATGCACCACACCAAGCTTCCCATGATCGTCCTGGGTGGGGGCATCATCGGCGCTCTCAGCGGATTCTTCATGTGCTGGTACGCGAACGTCCTCAGTTATCCCATCAACATCGGCGGCCGGCCTTTGAACAGTTGGCCGATGTGGATTCCGGTCACATTCGAATGCACAATTTTGCTGGCGGCATTTGCAGCGGTCTTCGGGATGCTGGCGCTCAACGGTTTGCCAATGCCCTATCACCCGGTCTTCAACGTGCCGCGATTCGATCAGGCGTCGCGCGACAAATTCTTCCTGGTGATACAGGCGCGCGATCCGAAATTCGATCTCGACAAGACCTGGGATTTTATGGAGACGCTCGATCCGCGGGAGGTCACCGATGTCCCGTGGTAAAGGCAGAAGGCAGAAAGCAGAAGGCAGAAGGAAGAGGCGTGTTGCGTCACTTCTGCCTTCTGCCTTCTGCCTTCTGACTTGCTTGTGCCTTCTGACTTGTAGACAGCGAATGGCCGTGCAACCGAAATACGATCCGCTCGAGCCGAGCGACTTTTTCGCCGACGGCATGTCGGCACGCCCGCGAATTCCGGGAACGGTCGCACGCGGCGAGGCCTCCACGATCGGTTACCTCGCCACCGGCAAGGTCAACGGGCAGGATGGCGACGGGTTTCCGTTTCCCATCACGATGGAGGTGATGAATCGGGGGCAGGAGCGATTCAACATTTTCTGCTCGGAGTGCCACGGAAAAGTCGGCGACGGCAACGGCATGATTCCGTCGCGCGGTTATCGCCGTCCGCCGACGTATCACAGCGACATTCTCCGTGCCGCCAGGAACGGACATTACTTCGACGTCATCACCAACGGCTTCGGGGCGATGCCGTCGTATTCCGCGCAGGTGCCGGTGAGCGATCGCTGGGCGATCATCGCCTACATCCGTGCGCTGCAATTGAGTCAGCACGCCACCATCAATGACGTGCCGCCCGAGATGCGGGAGAAGCTTCGCTGATGGCTGAGCAACGCGCACCGACGACCGGCATCGTCCGCTTCCAGCGTCCGGCGCTGATCGTCGGCATCATCGGACTCGCCGCCAGCGCGATCGGGTGGTTCATCAATCCCGAGGAATTCTTCCGCGGATATCTGCCCAGCTTCATCTTCTGGTTCTCGATCGTGGCCGGCTGCCTGGCCGTGCTGATGCTCCAGTACACGACCGGCGGCGAGTGGGGCTTGATGATCCGCCGCCCGCTCGCCGCCGCCGCGCGGACGATGATGTGGATGGTGCTCTTCGCTATCCCCGTCGCGATGGGCATGAAGTACCTCTACCCGTGGATGAACCTCGACTGGGCGCGGCACGATGAAGTCGTCAGCCAGAAGCTCGGATACCTGAACTGGAGACGCTTCGGCATTTTCGCGGTCGCCTACTTCGGAGCGTGGATCCTGTGGGCGTGGCGCATTCGCGCCTTGTCGCTGCAGTTCTACAAGGATCGATCGCCCTACACCGATCTGGCGCGCCGGCGTTGGGCGGCGGCGGGACTGCCGATGATCGTGTTGACGCTGACATTCGCGTCCATCGATTGGATGATGTCACTCGAGCCGAAGTGGAGCTCGACCATGTACGGCATCACCTTCACCGTCGGCTGCGGACTCTCGGCCTTCGCATTCGTAACATTCTTTCTCGCGCGCCTCGCAACCACTGACGCCATGCGCGGCATCCTCAAGCCGACGCATCTCCGCGACCTGGGCAACCTGATGCTGGCGTTCGTGATGTTCTACGCCTACGTCGCATTCTCCGAGTTCCTGCTCATCTGGTATGCGAACCTGCACGAAGAGATCGGACACTACATCGTTCGCATCAAGGGCTCGTGGGGCGCGATCGCGGCGGTCATCATCATCTTCCACTTCTTCCTGCCGTTCTTCATGCTGCTGATGCGGTCGATCAAAGACCGCGCGGAGACCATCTCCGTCGTCACGGTCGTCATCCTGATCATGCGCTACGTTGCCATCTACTGGCTGATCGCGCCGTCGTGGTACGACCACTTCCATTATTCGATCTGGAGTCTCACCTCGCTGGTCGGCATCGGCGGCGTGTGGATCTGGACGTTCATCGAGCAATTGAAAGGACAGACCATCATTCCGATTCACGAGACATGGGTCGAAGAGGCCATTCGCGAGGGAGCGATTCGAGTCAATGCCTGAAATCGTCAATCCCGAAACGCATCACGAGCGCAGCGACGTCAACGTCCGCGCCCTGCTGATGTTCATGGCGATCTTCGTCGTCTTCGCTGCCGTCAGCCACTTGCTCCTGTGGGGAATGTTCAAGTATTTCGCGGAGATGGCGCGGAACAAGACCGCCGCGCCGCTCACCGATGTCGCGCGACCGCCCGATGCCTCGATTCCACAGCAGCCGCGTCTGCAGCCGTTTCCCAATCGCGATCCACGCGGCAACATGACGGCGCCAAACACCACCACGCCCGCCGTCGACATGGAGGACATGCGGGCTGCGGAGGAGCAGGCCCTGCACCTGCCGGGGTGGGTGGACAAACAGAAGGGCATCGCGCGCGTTCCGATCGACGTCGCGAAACAACTAGCGGTGCAGCGGCTGCAGGCCGCCGGAGTTCAGAAATGAAGTGGGCGCTCTGCACGCTGCTGGTCGCCGGCGCCGCATTGGCAGAAAACTCCGCCACGCCGCCCAAACTCCCCGGCAACGTTTCGATCGAACAGCGACTCAACGCCCAGCTTCCGCTCGACCTGATGTTCCGCGATGAGAGTGGAAAGATCGTGCGGTTGCGCGAGTACTTTCACGGCAAGCCGGTGCTGCTCAACTTCATGTACTACCGCTGCCCCATGCTGTGCAGCATGGTGATGGAGGGGATCAGCAGCACGCTCACCGAGCTGAAGTTCGATGTCGGCAGAGAGTTCGAGGTCATCACGGTGAGCATCGACCCGCGCGATATGCCGCCGGAAGCGGTCGCGAAAAAAGACAGGTACATCAAGCGCTATGGACGCCTGGGCGCCGCGAATGGCTGGCACTTCCTGACGGGACACGAATCGTCGATTCGCGCGTTGACGAATGCGGTCGGATTCCATTACGCCTACGATCCGGAACACGATCAGTTCGCACACGCCACGATGTTGATCGTCGCGACGCCGGAGGGGCGCATCTCGCGCTACTTGTATGGTTTCGAATACAAGCCCCGCGATGTACGCCTGGGGCTGGTGGAAGCCTCCGCGAACAAGATCGGTACCGCCACCGATCAACTTCTGTTGCTCTGCTATCACTACGATCCGGCCACCGGCAAGTACAGCCGCACCGCCATGAATTTCGTGCGCGCCGGCGGCATCGCGACGGTGCTGGGCCTGGCGAGCTTCATCGTCATCATGATTCGCAGGGAGCGGCGCGCGGCATGATGCTGACCGACTTCCCGCTCTTCCCCGAACAGGCGTCGACGATGGCCAAGCAGGTCGACGCGCTCTACATCATGCTGACCGTCGTCACCGGCGCGGTGTCGGTGCTGATCTTCACCATGATCTTCGTCCTGGCCATCATCTATCGCCGCCGCCCCGACAACGAGCTGGCCGAGGAGGAAGAGGCGCCCAAGGCGTTGGAGATCGCCTGGATCGTCATCCCGTTCATTTTCTTCATGGCCACCTTCGTGTGGGGATCGTGGCTGTACTTCGAGCTGGCGCGCGTGCCCGACAACGCCCTCGACATCTACGCCACCGGCAAGCAGTGGATGTGGAAGTTCCAGCATCCCAGCGGACAGCGCGAGATCAACATGCTGCACGTTCCGGTCAACCGTCCCATTCGCGTGACCATGGCGTCGGAGGACGTCATCCACAGCCTTTTCTTCCCGTACTTCCGCACTAAGGCGGATGTGCTGCCGAATCGCTATCGCACGCTGTGGTTCCAGGCCACCAAGACCGGCCGCTTCCACATTTTCTGCGCCGAATATTGCGGCACGCTTCACTCCGGAATGATCGGGTGGGTGGAGGTGATGGAGCCGACCGATTATCAGAAATGGCTGGCCGGCGGAACAGAGGGATCGCTGGCCTCGCAGGGCGAGAAGCTCTTTGAAAAATACGCCTGCGCGACGTGCCACACCAACGACGCCACCGGCCGCGGGCCGGTGTTGGTTGGTCTGTTCGGGAAAACAGTGACGCTCTCCGACAACCGGACCGTAGTCGCCGATGAGAATTACATCCGCGAATCGATCCTCAATCCGCAGGAGAAAATCGTGAAGGGGTTCGGTCCCATCATGCCCACATTTCAGGGGCAGGTGAATGAGGAGGACCTGCTCAAGCTGCTCGCGTACATCAAATCGCTGACACCACCGCCACCTTCGGCCCCCCTCTCCCCGCAAGCGGGGAGAGGGGCTGGGGGTGAGGGGCCGAAGGGATAAGCATGACCTCAGTTACCTATCACGACGTCCAATTCCTCGAGCCCGCCAAGACGCGCAATTACCTGAATGTCGATTACGGCGCGCTTTCGTGGCTGCTGACGAAGGACCACAAGAGGATCGGGATCCTCTACATGTTCTCGATCTCGATCATGTTCATCCTAGGCGGCTTCTTCGCGATGATGATGCGGCTGGAGCTGCTGACGCCGGAAGGCGATCTGCTCACCAGCGACACCTACAACAAATTCTTCACGCTGCACGGCATCATCATGATTTTCTTTTTCCTCATCCCGTCCATTCCGGCGGTGCTGGGGAATTTCATCCTGCCCATCCAGCTGGGCGCAAAAGATCTCGCCTTTCCGAAGATCAATCTTCTGAGCTGGTACCTCTACATGATCGGCGCGTTCTTCGGCCTGCTGGTGATCATCCTCGGCGGCGTGGACACGGGCTGGACGTTTTACACACCTTTCTCGACGCAGTACTCGAACATGCATGTGCTGGGGACGACCTTCGGCGCATTCATCGTCGGCTTCTCGTCGATTCTCACCGGACTCAATTTCATCGTCACGATCCATCGCATGCGCGCGCCGGGCCTGACGTGGTTCCGCCTGCCGTTGTTCGTATGGGCCATGTACGCGACCAGCCTGGTGCAGTTGCTGGCCACGCCGGTGCTCGCGATCACGCTGGTGATGCTGATGATCGAGCGCGTGGTCCACGTCGGCATCTTCGATCCGGCGTTAGGCGGAGATCCGCTCCTCTACCAGCACATGTTCTGGTTCTACTCCCATCCCGCCGTGTACATCATGATTCTCCCGGCCATGGGCGTGGCCAGCGAGGTGGTGGCGGCGTTCACGCGCAAGAAGATCTTCGGCTACAAATTCGTGGCGTTTTCTTCGCTGGCCATCGCGTTTCTCGGATTCCTGGTGTGGGCGCACCACATGTTCGTGGCCGGCATCTCGGTGTACTCGGCCATGATCTTCTCGTTCCTCAGCTACTTCGTGGCGGTGCCGTCGGCGATCAAAGTTTTCAACTGGACGGCCACGCTCTACAAGGGATCGGTCTCCTGGCAGACGCCGATGCTCTACATCCTCGGATTCATCGGACTGTTCACGATGGGCGGAGTCACGGGACTCTTTCTGGCCGCGCTCGGACTCGACGTGCACGTCACCGATACCTACTTCGTGGTCGCGCACTTCCACTACATCATGGTCGGCGGCGCGGTGATGGCCTACTTCGCCGGGATCCACTACTGGTGGCCGAAGATCACCGGGCGAATGTACCCCGAATGGTGGGCGAGGCTGAGCGCGCTGCTCGTGTTTGCGGGATTCAATCTCACGTTCTTCCCGCAGTTCATCCTCGGATACGTGGGGATGCCGCGGCGCTATCACGCCTATGCGCCGGAGTTTCAGGTGCTCAACGTGATGTCGACCGCCGGCGCGTCCATCCTCGCGCTCGGATACGCTCTTCCGCTCGTCTATCTGCTCTGGTCGTTGCGATTCGGAAAGAAGGCGGGCGTCAATCCGTGGGGCGCGGTCGGGCTCGAATGGACCACCAACTCGCCTCCGCCGAAGGACAACTTCCACGAGACCCCGGTGGTCACCTGGGAGGCTTACGACTATCCCGCGATGCTGAAGGCGATGGGAGAAACGCAGAACGTATGAAGGCAGAAGGCGGAAGGCAGAAGGCAGAAGGCGGAAGTGCGATGTTGACGATGATTTTTCGTCCTTCTGCTTTCTGCCTTCTGCCTTCTGCCTTCATGGGGGCGCGATGACGGCATTAGCGCACGACGACGACGAACACGTCCACCACCCCTTCCTCCAGCATCAGTTCGAGGACCTCGGGCAGCAGCACGAAGCGTCGATTCTCGGCATGTGGATGTTTCTGTCGACCGAGATTCTGTTCTTCGGCGGTGTGTTGTGCGCGTACTGGATTTACCGAACGATCTATCCGGACGCGTGGGCCATCGGCGGCCAGCAGCAAAACACGCTCGCCGGCGGCATCAACACCATCGTCCTCATCATCAGCTCGCTCACCATGGCGTTGGCGGTGCGCAACGCGCAGCTCGGCAGCCGGCGCGGCACGGTCGCCATGCTGATCGGTACGCTCTTCTTCGGCAGCGTCTTCCTGGGCGTGAAGGCGTACGAGTACACCAGGCACTTCCATGAGGGCCTCTTCCCCGGCGTCCACTTCACATGGAACGAAGTGCCGGCACTCGCGCCGAAGGTCCAGCTCTTCATGGTCTTTTACTGGGGCCTGACCGGATTGCACGCGCTGCACATGGTGATTGGCGTGGGACTGCTCCTGTGGTTCATCTGGCGCGCGTGGCGCGGTCACTTCGGCCCTGACTACTACGGTCCGGTCGAAGTGATGGGACTCTACTGGCACTTCGTCGACATCGTCTGGATCTTCCTCTTCCCGTTCCTCTATCTGATTCCGCATTTTGGGGTGCACCATGGCTGACGAACACGAAGCACCGCATCACATCGCGCCGTTGAGCACCTACATCTTCGTATTCCTTGCGCTCGCCGCCGGGACGCTGCTGACCTGGTTCGCCTCGACCATCGATCTCGGCTGGATGAATACGCCCATCGCTCTGGTGATCGCAACGACGAAGGCGACGCTGGTCATTCTCTTCTTCATGCACCTGATCTACTCCACGCGACTGACGTGGGTGGTCGTCATCGCATCGTTCGTCTGGCTGGGCGTGCTGTTCGTGCTGACCTTCGCCGACTACCTGACGCGATACTGGGCGATTTACTGACGCGGCTCGGCGGACGAGGGATAACGGGTGCACGAGGTTTCCGTCGCAACAGCGCCGCGGCGATGTGTCTCCAAACGAAAATTCGCGAAATGAAACAGCGCACGTAGCCGGTGCTGGCGCGGACTACTTCAACGTGAGCAGGATCGGGGGGAAGAAGCCGTCGTCCGCGTCGTTGCCATGGGCCTCCTTGAGGAGCAACCGGATCGTCTGGCCCGATTTGACTTTGAGGTCCTGGTAGTCGAACGAGCCCTGAACGACGTTGCCCGTGATCGGCGCTTTGGATGACGCTTTCGTCCCCGGGAAGCCCATCCGGTCGACGATGGTGTCCTTGTCGTACTCGCTCTTGCCTTTGTAGCGGGAGAGGTTGACCGCCGCCCAGTGCGCCTTCGGTTTGGCCTTCGAGCCGCCCGCGCAGGCGCTGCTTCCGTCCGCGTAGTCGACGCACGCGTTCAACTGGCCTTTGTATTCGAACCCGCCGATGTCCGGATAGGTGATTTTCGCGCCGCTCTTCGCGTTGTTGTCGGTGTCGAAGTAGAGCTCGACGACATCGCTGGCGAAGACTCCCGGAGGGTCCTTCAGCGTGGCCACGACCGCGATCTGCTTCCCGTCGCTCTTCACGGAGAGCTTCACGATGTCGAAGCCGGGATAGTCGACATTGTCGGAGGTGTGAATCGGTTGCACGTCGCCGGTCGGATCGGTGAGTTCAATAGAGCCCGCCGCCTTCAGCGGCTTCTTCGTTTCCGCCGCGCCCGCATAAACCACGATCAGGGCCGCCGCGGCGGCCGCCAGCCATCGACTGCAATGCATCGTCATCTCCTTCGCCGAGTTTCGGGCGATTATAGCCGCGCGCGATCTATCTCTTCGTCAGCGTCCTCTTCGGTGCCATCGGCGGCGTCTACGTCGCCTACGCTCCTGTGAAGGCCTGCGCTGCCCCGGTTTCGCCCACCTCGAGCCGACTACCTGACGCGCTTCTGGGCGATTTACTGACGCGGCTCGGCGATCACGATGGTGTAGAAACTCGGTCGTCGCGCGTCCCATTCGATCAGCCGCGCGATCCAATGGTCAGGCTTCGTGCGCAGGTTCGGATAGAGGATGGCGAGGAGGCCTCCGCCGTAATCGCGGCGATCGACGATGCGAAATCGCCGCTCGGTCGCCGCCATGATCTTGCTGGACGCGATGGCCTCGGTCGGATCTTCGCGGTTGATCGGCGCGCGAATCAGATGCGGCCGTCGCATCGCTGAGGGCAACCGGTAATAGGCGATGTTTGCCGGCAGCAACTTCCACAAATTCCATTCGTTGCGCGAGGGGCCGACGTATTCGTCGTACCAGAGAAACCCGCCTGGTCTCAGCGAGCGGGCGACCAGATCCATCAGCGCGTCAAGGCAATCGAAGTGGTGCATCGATTGATGGAAGAAGATCGCGTCGAACGATTTCTCGCGAAGAAAGTCTCGCGCGTCGGCCGCGATGTATCGGATGGGCATCGAGCCTGCCGCACGGCGCGCCTCCTCCAGCGCCGTTTCGCTGACGTCGATGCCGGTGACGTCGTACGAGATCTGCTCTTCGACCAGCGACCGTTCCAGGCCGCCCAGGCCGCAGCCGATGCTGAGAACCGGGCCGATTGTTTTTCCCAGTCGTCGCTTCAGAGCGGCCACGGGCCAGACATGAGGATCGCCGCTCACGCGCCGGTTGATCGCGGCGCGCACCAGCGGATGCGCCATCCAGATCTGGTCGTAATCGACGTGGCGGCTGACGTCATCCCAGTAGTTCACGGCTCAGGATAAACTCAGACGGCATGCGTTATCTGGTCACCGGCGGGGCTGCCGCGGTGATTTTTGCAATCCCTGCGTTTCTTGCTGCAGTCGAGCTTCCCCGGACGAATGAGCGATGGACAAAGACGGAGTTCGAGAACTTTCTGATTTTCAGCAACGCACCTGATCGACAGGTTCGGCGTGTTGCTGAGGATCTGTTGCGACTCCGTCAGACTCTGGCGGAAGTCTCGAAGCTTGAAACGCGCTCCGCTGTTCCGACTTACGTCTACGCATTTCGAAATGAAGCCTCGTTTGCCCCTTTTCGCGAGGCGGCCGTCGGTAAAAATCGAAAGGCGGTTCAAGGCATCTTCGTCGAAAACTCTGATGCGAATCGCATCCTCCTTCCTGCGGATTCGGGAGTCGACGAAGTGATCTATCACGAGCTAACGCACTATTTCGTTCGCAATACAGTGGTCGGAGTTCCCCACTGGCTCGATGAGGGTCTCGGCGAGTTTTATGGGACTTTTTCTCCTGGCGGCGGTTCAAACTCTGTTCGTGTCGGGCTGCCTAACAAGGTGCATCTCACTTTCCTGCAGGAGAAGGGTTTGATGCCACTGTCGGCGCTGCTCACTTTCGATCCGTGGAAGTACAAATCGAGCGATCCAATCATGGAGCAGTTCTATGGCGAGTCATGGTTGTTCGCGCACTACCTTTTGATTGGAAATCCCAAACGCGGCGCCGCCCTCGGTCAGTTCCTTTCGCTCCTCGATCAAGGCGAACCGGTCGTGGAAGCATTCGAGCGGGCGTTCGGGACGACGATGCAAACCGTCCAGGGAGAACTGAACAGTTATCTCCAGCGCGGCCGCTATAACGCGACGACATACACGCTTTCACAAACTGGCCT
This sequence comes from Thermoanaerobaculia bacterium, assembly GCA_035636095.1. Classification (GTDB taxonomy): domain Bacteria; phylum Acidobacteriota; class Thermoanaerobaculia; order Gp7-AA8; family Gp7-AA8; genus Gp7-AA10. The sequence continues at coordinate 11,664 of DASPZU010000041.1, read as the reverse complement.
TGCGAACGTTCCCGAGCCGGCGCAGATGGCGCGCGACGAAGTTCTTACCGTTCTCGGCGATCTGCTTCTTCACACCGACCCGCGCGAGGGCGCAGACGTTTTTCTTCGGCAGGCCGTCGAGATCAACCCGCGCAATGCTTTCGCCCTTGCTGATCTTGGTGTGTTTCAGTGCGCACACGATCGCTGTGGCGAGGGCGAGAAGCTCTGCATGAGGGCAGTTGACGCGGCCGGAAATGATCATCGGCCGCTCGTCTTGTACGGTGCACAGCGCGTCGCGGAACTCCAAAAGAGAGCTCGGGATGGCGAAAAAGTCACGTCGGAGTCGATCGCGTTTGCCAGGGATCTAGCTAATCGTGCAGTCCGAATGGCACCAAATGATCCAAACGCGATGGCGATTCTCGGCCAAACGTACAGCTTCCCCGGCGAAGATCCGCAGATCGGCATGAAGGCCCTCGAAAAAAGCTTCCAATTCGCTCCTTCTCGGCTCGACATCGCCGTTGATCTCGTTCTTTTGTACGAAATTGCCGGCCGGGACAATCTCGCCCGATCGATCATTGCGAGAGTCGTGAGGCCAGCGGGCATTGACCGCTTCCTCAACGAGTCGCAGGAAAACCTGACTTTTGGCGAATACGTTCGAGGGCTTAATCTGCTCCAATCTGGCGCGAAAGCCCAAGCCAAGGATCATCTGCGTCATGCGCTGGAAAGCGTTACGAATCCCAAGTTAAAACACACGATTGTGACGATTCTCGCCACCAACGCCGGCGACTGATCGTAAGCAGCTCACGGCTCAGGATAAACTCAGACGGCATGCGTTATCTGGTCACCGGCGGGGCCGGCTTCATCGGATCGAATTTCATCCGCTTTCTCTTTGGCAAGTACGGCCAGGGGGCCGAGGTCGTCAATCTCGACAAGCTGACCTATGCCGGAATCCGTGAAAACCTCGCGGAATACGAAGGAAAGAAGAACTACCGATTCATCCACGGCGATATCACCAACCCGGCCGACGTCGCTGAAGGGTATGGCAGCGGAGTCGACGTGGTCGTCAACTTCGCGGCCGAGACGCACGTCGATCGCTCGCTGATGGAAGCGGGGTCGTTTATCCACACCGACATCCACGGTGTGCTGGTGCTGCTGGAAGAAGCGCGCAAGCATTCGCCGAAGTTGAAGCGTTTCGTACAGATCTCGACCGACGAGGTCTACGGCTCGATCGATCGCGGCTCCTTCAAGGAGACCGATTCGCTCAGCCCGCGCAATCCATACTCGGCATCGAAGGCCGGCGGCGATCGCATGGCGTATGCCTACGCCCAGACGTACGGGCTGCCGATCATCATCACGCGAGCATCGAACAATTTCGGTCCCTGGCAATATCCCGAGAAGCTGATCCCGCTCTTCGTCACCAACGCCATCGACGACCTCCCGCTGCCGCTTTATGGCGATGGAAAAAATATTCGAGACTGGCTCTTCGTCGAAGACCACTGCGCCGCCATCGATTTCCTCATCGACCACGGTGAGAACTCCGAGGTCTACAATATCGGCGGAGGGAACGAGAAGGAGAATCGCGACATCACGCGCAAGATCCTCGAGATTCTCGAGAAGCCGGAATCGCTGATCAAGCCCGTCGCCGATCGTCAGGGTCACGATCGCCGCTATTCGCTCGACACCAAAAAGCTGGAGCGCCTCGGATTCAAATGCGACGCGAATTTCGACGACGCCCTACGCCGCACGGTGCAGTGGTACGTCGATCATCAGCCGTGGTGGCGCGCCATCAAAGAGCGGAGCGCGGAGTTCAAGGAGTACTACGACAAGCAATACGGCGCCCGCCGTTAACTAAGGAAAAAGGGGGATCTCATGCGTCGAATCTTTCTTCTGCTCGTGTTTCTCGTCGCGCCGGCCGCGATGGCTCTCAGGACCGGCGACTCCACTGTCATCCTTCCGATCATCGGCCGCTTTCCCGGCGCGGGCGGCACGCAATGGCGCACGGATGTCTTCATCGCCAATCCGTACACACCGGCGGCCACCGTGACCGCCACGTTCTACGTCGCCGGCGGCTCACCGATGACGGCATCGCTGACGATCGGCGCGTTTTCGACGGTCTCGTTTCCCGACATCACGCTGAACACGTTCGGACTCAGCAACGCCTCGGGCCAGTTGGTGTTGACCACCTCCCTCTCGATCGAGGCGCGCGCGCGAATCTAAAACGCCGGCAATCCGGCAGGTCAGTTCGGCCAGAATGTTCCCGGCCTCGGGATGGTATTGCTGAATCGGCAGGCGTACCTTTACGGCGTTTCAGGAATCAATGGAAATCGCGTCAACGTCGGTGCTGCGAATCCGAATGCCGAGACCATCAATGTCGTCGTGCGCATCGCCGACAAAAACAACGTGTCGCTGGCAACCCAGGGGTTTACGCTGCAGCCGCATGAGACGCGGCAGTTCAACGACATCTTCGCGACGTTCGGAATCGCGCCGCAGGCCGATGTTCTGGTGCAATTCAACTCCGGCAGCCCGATCTACGGCTATGCCTCCGAAGTGCGCAACGATACCGGCGACGCGATCTTCGTCTTCGGGACGAGTCCGAATTCTTAGGTGATCGCTTTCGCGATCAGGAACGCCGCCGTCGCGGCCAGGCCGCCGGTGATGGTCGTCTGCAAGGCGCTCTTGAGTGGACGCGCGCCGGTGTAGCGCCCTTTGATCAGGCCGAAGACGAAGAGCGCGACCAGCGTCACCGAAACTGAAAAGACGAGCGCCGTCCGCGCGTTGTGCAAGAGCATGTAGGGTGCGAGCGGAATGAGTCCGCCCACGATGTACGCCGTGGCGATCATGGCGGCGCTGGTGCGCGCGCGTCTGGGATCGGGGCGCTCCAGGCCGAGCTCGAAGCGCATCATGAAGTCGACCCACTGCTTCGGCTTCTGCGTCATCGCATCGACCACCGGCTTGATGTGCTCCTCGGCGATGCCGTATTCGCGGAAGACGTCGGCGACTTCCTTCATCTCCTCGCGCGGCATCTGCTTCACTTCCAGATGCTCCCGCTTCTCTTCGGCCGCGTAATGCTCGGCGTCGCTCTTGGCAGCCAGGTAGCCGCCCAGACCCATGGCGATCGAGCCGGCGGCGATTTCGGCGAGACCGGCCGTCACGATGATGCCGGCCTGCGAGATCGCGCCGGAGAGTCCGGCTGCCAGCGCGAACGGCACCGTGAGACCGTCCGCCATCCCGATGACGATGTCGCGCACGATCGCGCTGGACGTGAAATGCCGCTCGACGTGCAGTGTCTGAGGCATCAGCGCATTATGACGCCGCGCAGCGCTGAATGTCGGCAAGCAAGGCAGGGAGATCGAACGGCTTCGAATGGACCGCGAAGACCGGATCGGTCAGCTTCGTCTGAAGCTCGCGCTCCGGAACTGCGGTTGCGACGATTGTTCGCCGCAGAAAGTCGGGCGACTTTTCGCGGATGTGCCGAAGAACATCGTAGCCGTTGACGCGCGGCATCATCAGGTCGAGCAGTAAGACCTCATAGGAACCGCGTTTCAGTTTTTCGATGGCCTCGCTGCCGTCGCGCGCGGTGTCGACCGCAAAACCGTGCTGACGGACGATCGCCGACAACATCACCCGAATTGGCTCGTCGTCGTCGACGATCAACGCCCGCACCCGGCCATCTTACGTGAGCGCCGCGAAGAGCAGGAAAGGACCGACGAAGATCAGGAACAGAACGGCGACCGGGATCAAAATCGCGATCAAGGCGACGCCCAGCGCGAATAACACTACAAACTTCACGAGCAAAACGATCGCGATGATCGGCAGAAAGAGGAGTTTCAGCGGCAGCAGGACCAGCTTGAAAGCGAGCTTGAGCGCGGCCGTAGCGAGCAAGGCCACGAAGAGCAACCCGACAATCGTGATGAGGGTCAACATGGTTGCCTCCAAATCAGTGGATACGAGGGGCGGCGGCGGGGGTTGCACCCCTCACCCGGTCCCGCTAAGCGGGGCGAGGGACCTCACGAGTTCCCTCTCCTCGCTTGCGGGGAGAGCGGTAGGGTGAGGGGCGTCCACTTGAGCCCCCGTGGGCCCACGTAAACCGATTGCGGCCGGATCAGGCGGCCGGTCTTTTTTTGCTCCAGGCAGTGCGCGATCCAGCCCGCCACGCGGCTGATCGCAAAGGTTGGCGTGAACAGGGGTGTTTCGAGGCCCAGGCCGTGAAGGAGGAGGGCAGTGTAGAACTCGACGTTGGTCTGCAGACGGCGCCCCGGTTTGTACTCTTCGAGAAGTCGAATGGCGGTTTTCTCGACCGCGCGGGCGAGTGCATACAACGGTGTATTGCCGAGCAGGCGCTCGGAGGCCGCGGCAAGCACGTCCGCCCGCGGATCGCGCACCTTGTAGACGCGATGTCCGAAGCCCATCAGCCTTTCGCCGGCCTCGATTTTTCGACGCAGAACTTCTTCGGCGCGCGAGGCATCGCCGATCTCGAAGACCATGTCGAGCGCCGGTCCAGGCGCTCCGCCATGCAGCGGACCTTTGAGAGCGCCGACAGCGCCCACAACCGCGGAGACGAGATCGGAACCGGTCGACGTGATCACGCGGGCGGTGAAGGTCGACGCGTTGAGGCCGTGATCGACGACCGTGTTGAGGTAGGTCTCGAGCGCGCGCACACGCTCGACCGCGGGCGCTTGCCCGTCGAGCATGTAGAGATAGTTCGCAGCATGCCCGAGGTCGGTGCGCGGCGCGATGGGATCCCGATCGTGGAGCATGCGCCAGTACGCTGCGACAATCGTTGGGAATGTTGTCAGTGGAGCGCCGCCGACCCCGGCGGCGGCCCGCAAAGCATCCATCGAATCGTCGTTGCGCTTCGCCGCGGCGCGGAGGACTTCGTAAGCGATGGGCGCCAATTCTCGATCGGCGCTGAGAAATTCGGCGACGCCGAGGATCTCGACCGTCTGCTCAAAAGTGGCGTTCGGAGCCAGTTCCTCGACCGGATAGCCGCGGATGATCAATTCTCCGCGCTCGCCGTCGACCATGCTGATAGCGGTCTCGGCCGCCACGACGCCTTCTAAACCTTGACTCATTGCAGCATGTTATCAATACAGTCAATGTTGATGATAGAATCAATATATGCTGACCGCCGGGGAGGCTGCCGCTCGCCTGAGGATCACTCTGGCGACTCTATACGCTTACGTCAGCCGCGGGTTGATCCGCTCATTCCCCGATCCCGGCAATCCGCGCGGCAGACTGTATTCCGAGGAGGACATCGAGCGCCGGAGGCCGGAGAAAGCGGGCGAGCGCGCGCTGCATTGGGGCGGCCCGGTCCTGGAATCGGCGATCACCCTCATCGCCGGCGATTATCTCTACTATCGCGGTCAGGACGTGGCGGTCCTGGCGCGAACGCACTCCGTCGAGGACGTCGCCTCGCTGATCTGGACCGGAGCGATGGCGAGCGGAATCTTCGCTCTGACTCCTCTGCATGTCGTCTCCGGTCGCTCCTCGGAAGGATTGCCCTTCATCAACCGCGCCGCTTCGATTTTGCCGATGGTCGCGGCGCGCGATCCGCTGGCGTACGACCTCCGCCCGCACGCCGTCGCGCAAACCGGCTGGCGGATTTTGAATTTGCTCACCAGCGTGGCTGCCGAAACTTCCGAGCTCGCGACGACCGTCGACGAAACGCTGCAGAAACGTTGGGCCCCTCGAATTCGTCCCGCGCGCGATCTGATCCGGGCGGCGCTGATTCTGTGCGCCGATCACGAATTGAACGTCTCGGCGTTCGCCGCCCGCTGCGTCGCGTCGGCCGGATCGAATCCGTACGCCGTGGTGAGCGGAGGCCTGAGTGCCATCGAAGGAAACAAGCACGGCGGCATGACGGCGCGCGTCGAGAGAATGTTGGAAGAGCTTCGGTTCGCTCGCGATCTTCCGGCCGCGCTCGCTGAACGCCTGCGGCGCGGCGAGCCGATTCACGGTTTCGGAAATCGTCTCTATCCCAACGGCGACCCGCGCGCGATGGCTTTGATCCAGATGCTGGGCGAACATTTTCCGAAGTCGAAGGAGCTGCACTTCGCGCTGCGGGCAGCGCAGGCGGCCGAGGAGTTGATGGGGGAGAAGGCCACCATCGATTTCGCTCTGGTCGCGCTTTCGCTGACGCTGAAAACCGGTCCGGGAACCGCGCTGGCCATCTTCGCGCTGGGTCGCACCATGGGATGGGTCGGTCACGCCATCGAGCAGTACGCGCGCGACGAGATCATCCGGCCGCGTGCGCGCTACGTGGGGATTCAGCCGTCACCTTGACGCTTCGCGTCACTTCTTCACCATCTTCTTGAGCCGGCCCAAAACCTTGTCGCTCACCAGCGAGTCGGCGGCGTTGAGCACGCTCTGGATCATGTCGAGGACGTCCTGGCGTCCGCTCCAGTGCTCGCGCAAAACGGCGACGTCGGTGTTGGTGAGAATATTCTTCAGCACGTAGACGCCGAAGATCAGATCGTCCATGTAGCCGATGGGTCCCAGGAGCGCTTCGGGCATGAGGTCGAAGGGGAGGATGAAATACGCCACCGCGCTGCCGAGGAGCATTTTGTCCTTGCCGGCGACTCGGCGGTCGGTGGTGAGACGCCACAAAAGGATGAAGACATCGGGAACGAGCAGGAGAAACTCGGCGGACCTGCCGATCACGGCGTGCTGCTTATCGATGAAATCCTGGATCGACGATCGGACGCGATCGTAGAAGCGCTTCGCCCGCTCTTCCGTCACCGGTCCGCGGCCGGCTTCTTCTGCGACGCTTCGCTCGAGGTCATCGGGGGTTCGAGTCTCCTCCATCTTTTTCCTCCGGGGCTGCAGGCAGGTCTGCGCCGCCTTTGCCAAGAATCACGTCCAGGCCGCCGTCGATGATCCAGACTCGGTGAATTTCGGCGTCAACAAAATTTGGCAAGAAACGATCCAACGAGAACACCAGCGTGGCCGGCTCCTGGTAGCGTACCAATTCGGGGGGAAGGCGGTCGCGCATCAGCCCGAAGAGAAATTTCGGAATCGGGATCACGCCGAATGCCGAAACCGAGCGCAGCGGGATGCTCACCTGCCGGCCGCTGGCGGCAATTTCGCTGATTTGAACTTCAAAGGGAACGCTGATGAATTTCTTCACCGACCCGCCCACGCGGATCAGCCCGTTTTCAAACCGGATTTCGAGCTTCTCGATCGGTTCGACACGGAAGGATTGGACGAAGGCGTTCAGCTTCTCGCCGTTGATGCGAAGCTCGATTTGGTCCCATTCGACGAGTCTTTTCAAGTCCTGAGTCCTGAGTCCTGAGTCCTGAGCCCGCCCACTCAGGACTCAGGACTCAGCGCTCAGGGCTGTTATTATCTGCGCGGCGTGCCGAAACGGACCGACATCAAAACAATTCTGGTCATCGGTTCGGGGCCCATCATCATCGGCCAGGCCTGCGAATTCGATTATTCCGGCACGCAGGCCTGCAAAGCGCTCAAAGAGGAAGGCTATCGGATCGTGCTGGTGAATTCGAACCCGGCCACGATCATGACCGATCCCGAATTCGCCGACCGCACCTACATCGAGCCGCTGACCGCCGACACACTCGAAAAGATCATCGAGCGCGAAAAACCGGACGCACTGCTTCCCACCGTGGGCGGGCAGACCGGGATCAACCTCGCCAGCGCCCTGTGGGAAGCGGGCGTGCTGCAAAAACATGGCGTGGAGATGATCGGCGCCAACTACGACGCCATCAAGACCGCCGAAGACCGCCAGATGTTCAAAGAGTGCATGGTGCGGATCGGCGTGGAAGTTCCGCGATCGGGGTACGCCGGCTCGGTCGACGAGGCGGAAGAGATCGCCACGCGCATCGGATATCCCATCGTGCTGCGGCCGTCGTACACGCTGGGCGGGACGGGTGGCGGGATCGCGTACAACGTCGAAGAGCTGCGCACGACCGCCGCGCGCGGCCTGGAGCTGTCGCCGGTGCACCGCGTGCTGGTCGAGGAGTCGGTGATCGGCTGGAAAGAGTTCGAGCTGGAAGTGATGCGCGACAAAGCGGACAACGTGATCGTGGTCTGCTCCATCGAGAATTTCGACGCCATGGGCGTGCACACCGGCGACTCGATCACCGTCGCGCCGCAGCAGACGCTGACCAACAACGAGTATCAGGCCATGCGTGACGAAGCGAAGCGCATCATCCGCGCCATCGGCGTCGAAACGGGCGGATCGAACATTCAATTCGCGGTGCATCCGACCACCGGACGCCGCCTGGCGATCGAGATGAATCCGCGCGTCTCGCGATCGTCAGCCCTGGCCTCGAAGGCCACCGGATTTCCGATCGCCAAGTTCGCGGCCAAACTGGCCGCCGGCTACACGCTCGACGAGATACCGAATGACATCACCCGCAAGACGCCGGCGTCGTTTGAGCCGACCATCGACTACGTCGTGGTCAAGATCCCTCGCTTCGCATTCGAGAAGTTCCGCAACACGCCGCCGGTCCTTGGCCTCTCGATGCAATCGGTCGGCGAGTCGATGGCCATCGGCCGCACCTTCAACGAAGCGCTGCAGAAAGGATTGCGCTCGCTCGAGATCGACATGCACGGACTCGAGACCCGCAACACGCCGCTCGAACAACTGCCCGAGCTCCTGCGTACGCCCGGACCCGATCGCGTCTTCGCGATCGGCGATGCATTGCGGAGCGGCATGCCGGTCGAAGAGATCTACGCGCTGTCGGCGGTCGATCCGTGGTTCCTGCGCCAGATGCGCGAAATCATTCGACTCGAACAGCAGGCACAGACAAGAGTGTCTGTGCCACAACTGAAACGCAACGGATTCTCGGATCATCAGATTGCAAAGTTTGTCGGCCTGACCGAACGCGAAGTCCGCGAAGAACGCCATCGTCACAACATCCGTCCGGTCTACAAGCGGGTTGACACCTGCGCCGCGGAGTTCGAGGCATCGACGCCGTATCTCTACTCGACTTACGAGCGCGAAAACGAAGCCAATCCGACCTCTCGCCGCAAAGTCATGATCCTCGGATCGGGACCGAATCGGATCGGGCAGGGCATTGAATTCGATACCTGCTGCGTTCACGCCTCGTTCGCGCTGCGCGACATCGGATTCGAGACCATCATGGTCAATTGCAATCCGGAGACGGTGTCGACCGACTATGACACCTCCGATCGACTCTACTTCGAGCCGCTGACGCTGGAGGACGTGCTGGAGATCGTCGATCTGGAAAAACCGGAAGGCGTGATCGTGCAGTTTGGCGGTCAGACGCCACTGAAGCTCGCCAAGGCCTTGGCCGATGCCGGCGTGCCGATGTGGGGGACGTCGGTGGAGTCGATCGACATGGCCGAAGATCGCGAGCGATTCGGCGCTCTGGCGCGGCAACACAACATCCTCGTTCCCGAACATGGGACGGCCATGACCGAGGCCGATGCAGTCGCGGTGGCGCAAAAGATCGGATTCCCGGTGGTGGTGCGGCCTTCGTACGTGTTAGGCGGCCGCGCCATGGCCATCGTGTATGACGAATCGACGCTGCGCGAATACATCGGGTACGCCATGGAAGCGGCGCCGGGGCATCCGATCCTCATCGATCGCTTCCTGGAAGATGCCATCGAGATCGATGTCGACGCCGTCTCTGACGGTCACGACGTCGTGATCGCCGGCGTGATGGAGCACATCGAGGAAGCGGGCATTCACTCCGGCGATTCGACGGCCGTGATTCCCCCCTACATCATCGGCCACCGCGAGCAGGATCGCATTCGGCGGCGCACGGTGGAGCTCGCGAGAGCGCTGGAGGTGGTCGGACTCATGAACGTGCAATACGCGATCGTTCACGGAGACCTCTACGTGCTGGAAGTGAATCCGCGCGCATCGCGAACGGTGCCGTACGTCTCGAAAGCGACCGGAATCCCGTTCGCGAAAATCGCCGCCAAGGTCATGGCCGGCGAGACGCTGCGCGGACTCGGCCTCACGCACGAGCCGTCTGTGCAGGAGTATTTCGTCAAGGCTCCCGTTTTTCCCTTCAATCGCTTCCCGCGCGAAGACAGCGTGCTGGGCCCGGAGATGAAATCGACGGGGGAGGTCATGGGCAGCTCACGCAGTTTCGGCGAGGCCTACGCCAAGGCGCTTCTCGGCGCCGGGACGAATCTGCCGCTGCGCGGCGCGGCGTTTTTGTCGGTCAACGACAACGACAAGCGGCCGGTCGTGGTCACCCTGGCCAAGGACCTGACCGCCCTCGGATTCAAGATCGTGGCGACGTCGGGCACGCGCGAGTTTCTCGAGAAAAACGGCGTGCGCGCGCAGCAGGTGTGGAAGATTCACGAGAACGAGCGGCCTAACGTCGCCGATCGCATGATCAACGGCGAGATCACGCTGGTGATCAACACGCCGCTGGGCCGCAAATCGTTCTACGACGACACCTACATCCGCCGCACCGCGCTGCAGCACGGCATCGCGTGCATCACGACCCTGTCCGCGGCCGCGGCCTGCGTGGAAGGGATCCGCTCCCTGCGCGAGGGCCTGCACACCATCGCGGCGCTGCAAGAGCAGCACGCGGTGGGCGAGCGGCGCACGGCGTGATCCAACAGGCCATTCGCGACTTCCTGATGCTGCTGGTGACCATCGATCCGATCGGCACGCTCGCGATTTTCGTTCCCATCACCTCCGCCGTTTCGCACCACGAAAAGGCCCGGATCGCGCGGCGCGCCGTCATCTACGGCGGGCTGGTTCTGATCGGATTTCTGATCGCTGGACAATTGCTGTTGTCGGGGATCGGCGTCCGGCTGGTCTCGTTTCAGTTGGCCGGAGGCGTCATCCTTTTCCTCTTCGGTCTGCAGATGGTGTTTGGCACGGTGACCGCCGGAGGTGCTGAGCCGGGGCACGACGTGGCCGTCTTTCCTCTGGCGCTGCCGGTCATTGCAAACCCCGGATCGATCCTGGCGGTGGTGCTGCTGACCGATAATCACCGCCAGTCGATTGCGCAGCAGGCGCTCACCGGCGCGGTGCTGCTGGTCGTCCTGGCGATCACGCTGGTCACTCTTCTCCTGGCGCAGCCGATTCACCGCGTCCTCGGCTCGACGGGATCGAACGTGCTCGTGCGCGTGATGGGATTGCTTCTGGCCGCGCTGGCGGCCGAGCAGATTGTTGCCGGCGTCGAGCAGCTCATCGGCCGCCCCGCGCCGGCGTAGCGGATCCAGCGCCCAGCGGCGCGCGCCTTCACGAGCTACCATAGCTGACCGAGGCTCTCGGAGAAAAACGAGGTGCGGAGGCGCCGGGCCAGCGAACGGCACCGCGTCTGCCGCAAGCGAGTTATGCGCCCGTGCTTCGATGGAGTACGGCCAAACCGACGCTGGCAAGGAGTAGCGCGAGTGCACCTGTGAACGTTGGTGAGAAAAGAGGGGCCGGAACGGGCAAGTTCCCTCCGGAGAGCGTGAATGTTGACGAGAACGTTTGCGGAGGACCACCGACAAAGGACCACGATACGTGGTAAGTGGCGTCCGGCAGATGACCAAGATTTACGGTTAGCGTGTACGGCTGTGGCGGCGGAAACTGAAAGCCGGGAGGAGTGTACGTACCGGGGAGATGGTGGACGGGTGGCCGGAGACATGGTGGACACCTAAGCGGAGGAAGAGCAGCCTGAGGGGAGGCTGCTTGAATGCCGTGGAAAGAGGTGTCCACGATGTCATCGAGGCGTGAGTTTGTTGCTC
>DASPZU010000040.1:0-8941 GCA_035636095.1 Thermoanaerobaculia bacterium | reverse complement strand
CTCCGGCAGCCGCCTCGGGCCGTACGAGATCGTCGCGCCGATCGGGGCGGGCGGGATGGGGGAGGTGTGGCGGGGGCGGGACACGCGGTTGGATCGCAACGTCGCCATCAAGATCGTTCCACCGGAATTCGCGCAGCGCTTTGAGCGGGAAGCGAAATCGATCTCGTCGCTCAATCATCCCCACATCTGCACCTTGTACGACGTCGGCGAGAACTATCTCGTCATGGAGCTGCTGGAAGGGGAGTCGCTGGCGGACCGCCTGACAAAGGGACCATTGCCGCTCGAGCAGGTGCTGCGCTACGGCATCGAGATCGCCGACGCTCTCGACAAAGCGCATCGCGCCGGAATCGTACATCGTGATCTGAAGCCGGGCAACATCATGATCACGAAATCGGGGGCGAAGCTGCTCGACTTCGGACTGGCGAAAGGTGGAGCGCCGCCGACCTCGGCGGCATTCGATGCCACAGAAAACAAGCCTCTCACCGCGGAAGGCACGATCGTCGGGACATTCCAGTACATGGCCCCCGAGCAACTCGAAGGCGAGCAAGCGGACGCCCGAACCGACATCTTCGCGTTAGGGGTAGTGCTGTACGAGATGGCGACCGGCAAACGCGCCTTCGAGGGGAAAACGAAGACCAGCCTCATCGCAGCAATCGTGAGAGGCGAACCGAAACCGATTTCGGAGATCCAGCCTCTCACTCCGGTCTCCTTCGAGAATATCGTACGTAAATGCATAGCTAAAAATAGTGATGATCGCTGGCAGTGCGCCGCCGATCTGCGATGGGAGCTGCTGCAAGCGCAGCAGCCTGCCGTCGGCAAGCCGGAGCGCACGCCGCTGCTGCCGTGGATGGTGGCGGCGGCTGTGATCCTCGCTGCGCTCCTCGGCATCATTGCGTTTCGCCCTAACACACCGCAGCGCACGATCCGCTTCAGCGTTACAGCGCCTCACGGCTGGACTTACGCCGTCAACTACAACCTCGGACCGCCGGCAGTTTCGCCCGATGGTCGCTTCATGGTCTTCGCCGCCATGGACGAAGGCGGCGCCCGCGTCATGCTCTGGCTGCGCGATTTCTCGGCCAGCGAGGCGGTCGCGCTGCCTGGCACCGACGGAGCCGGCTTTCCCTTCTGGTCACCCGATTCGAAATCGGTCGGCTTCTTCGCGGGCGGTTACCTCAAACGCATCGACGTTCGCGGCGGTTCGCCGCAGATCCTCTGTCCGGCTTCATTTGGCCGCGGAGGAAGCTGGTCGGTGAACAACGACATCATCTTTGCGCCGGCGGGGAATTCGCCGATCTATCGCGTCGCAGCCAGCGGCGGGAGTGTACGGCAGGTCACGACCCTGGACGCTTCGCGCCACGAGTCCTCGCATCGGCTACCCTGCTTTCTTCCCGACGGAAAGCACTTCATTTTTCTCATCCGGACACCATCAGTCGGCGAGAGACTGGGCGAGACCCTCAACCTTGCGTCGCTCGACTCACCCCTGCCGCGGCGTCTGCTGGATACCTCGTCGAATGTAACGTTTGTCGATCCCGGATACCTGCTGTTTCTGCGCAATCAGAGGCTGGTGATGCAGCGGTTCAACCTCCGCGCGCTGCAGTTGGAGGGGGAGGCGTCGCCGGTCATCAGTGAGCCGGTCGCTTACCACGCCTCCGGCTTCGGCGTATTCAGCGCCTCGCGCAGCGGCGTTCTGGCCTTCGGATCGGCTTACCACATGGGCAGGTTGGAATGGTTCGATCGCAATGGACGCAGCGAACCGGCACTCGCGACTCCAAGCGCTTACACGAGTCCGCGGCTGACCCGTGATGGACGAGGGATTCTCTACGCAGCACCGGATCCCGTCACCGGCACGCTCGACCTTTGGCTCTTTGACGTCGCGCGAGCGGTCCCGCGGCGTGTGACATTTCATCCGCGAGACGAGTTCGGCGGTGTGCTGACGCCCGACGGAACTCGGGTGATCTTTTCTTCCAACCGTCTCGGATTTCCGAGCCTCTTCATCAAAGCACTCGAGGGACTCGAGGAAAAGCAGCTCTTGATGAGCGCTGGGAATCCCGATTTCGCCGAAGACATCTCTTCCGACGGTCGCGTACTCCTGTTTCGGCGCATTTCCGGTCAGACCCAGAACGACATTTTCGCGCTTCCGCTCGATACCGGAACTCCTACGCCATTCGTTGCCACACCGTTCAATGAAATCGGGCCCGCCTTTTCTCCGAGCGGACGCTGGGTCGCGTATGTCTCGAACGAGTCGGGGATGTATCAGGTGTATGCCGCCCGCTATCCCGGCGGCGGCTCGCGCGTGCAGATCACCGCAGATGGAGGAACACAACCGACCTGGCGTGGCGACGAGCGGGAGCTGTTCTATCTCGGCGCCGGAGGGCGGATGATGTCCGTTTCCATCGATACGTCCAGCGGCACGCTGAAGCCCGGAACGCCGGTGTATCTTTTCGACGTCGTCCTGCGTCCGGCGCGCGACGAAGAGCGCGAGTACGACGTCACGCGCGATGGCAAGCGGTTCCTCATGAACACCGTTCCGGCTGACAAGCGATCGATTCCGATCACGGTCGTGGTCAACTGGCAAAGCGAGCTCGACCGCCACTAGGCGTTACAATTCCGACCACACGTCCAATGTCCATCGCCGCGGGTAGCCGTTTAGGACCCTATGAGGTCATCGCGCCGCTCGGGGCGGGTGGGATGGGAGAGGTGTTCAAGGCTCGCGACACGCGGCTGGAACGCAGCGTAGCGATCAAAGTCCTTCCCGCCGAATTTGCCCACGACGCGCAATTCAAGATCCGCTTCGAGCGCGAAGCGAAGACCATCTCGCAGCTCAATCATCCGCACATCTGCACGCTCTACGACGTCGGCGACGGATACCTCGTCATGGAGCTGCTGGAGGGCGAGACGCTCGCCGACAGATTGGCCAAGGGTCCGATGCCGATGGAGCAGGTGCTGCGCTACGGAATCGAGATCGCCGGCGCGCTCGACAAAGCCCACAAAGCGGGCGTGGTCCATCGCGACCTCAAGCCCGGCAACATCATGCTCACGAAGAGCGGCGCCAAACTGCTGGATTTCGGTCTGGCGAAGCCGGCCTCGGTCTTCAACATCGACGGCGCGACCCAGCACAAGCCACTCACGCAGGAAGGAGCGATCATCGGCACGTTCCAATACATGGCGCCCGAGCAGATCGAAGGCGCACCCGCCGATGCACGCACCGACATCTTCGCGTTGGGCGTGGTGCTGTACGAGATGGCGACAGGGAAGAAGGCATTCGAGGGGAAGTCGAAGGCCAGCCTGATCGCGTCGATCCTGACCGCCGAGCCGCAGCCGATTACGACGATCCAGCCGATGACGCCCGTGCCGTTCGATCGCCTCGTGCGCACGTGCCTGCAAAAGGATCCCGATGAGCGATTCCAATCGGCGCACGACGTTGCGGCCGAATTGCGATGGATCTCCGAAGCGTCACCGCAGACGCGCAAGAAAACTGCGCTTGGAGCATGGATCACGCGAGCGATCATGGCAGCGCTGGTCGTCGCGACAGGCGCTTTTGCGTATCTGTGGTATCGCGCGACCGTCGAGCCGCCGCGCCGCGTGGAAGCTTCGATCCTGCCGCCCGAGAACGGCGAATTCTCACTCACCGTGAGTCCGCCTGCCGTTTCGCCGGACGGGTCGCGTGTCGCGTTCGTTGCCAGGCCAAGAGCCGTTACGAGAAGTCATCTCTACGTCTATCGGCTGGACAACGGCGCGACGCAGGATCTTGGAGTCGATGGATACGCTCCATTCTGGTCGCCCGACAGCCGGTCGATCGCGTACTTCGATGGCGCCGACAGAAAGCTGAAGCGAATCGAGGCGGCCGGCGGCCCCTCGCAAGTGATCACCGACTTTGCTCAGCGAGGCATCGGCGGCACCTGGAACTCGGAAGGCGTCATTCTTTTCCATCACAACGCACGCCACGGTTTGTACCGCGTGCCGGCGTCGGGCGGCATTCCGGTCGAGGTCACGAAAGTCGATCCGGCACACGAGACGAGCCATCGCTGGCCTTCATTCCTGCCGGATGGGAAACACTTTCTCTACGTCGCGACCATGTACGGAACGTCTGAAAGCGGACACGTTTATGTCGGCAGCCTCGATAGCAACGAACGCAAGCTCGTTGTGACCTCGGATTTGCCAGCGAGCTACTCGAAAACCGGTCATCTTTTGTACTGCCGCGATCGCGCTCTGGTGGCGCAGCCCTTCGATTTGAAAAAACTCGAATTGCACGGCGAAGCGACAGTGATTACCGACAACATCAACAATTTCACGTTGTTCGGAACGGCCTGTTTCGGAATTTCATCGAACGGTGTCCTGGCGTACGTCCGAGGGGGAGGAGAGCATTCGCAGCTCGTGTGGCACGATCGAACCGGGAAGGTCCTCGGCACGATCGGCGATCCGGCCGATTATCAACGTCCCTCGCTGGCGCACGACGGCCGCCATGTCGTGTATGAAATCAACGCCGCCAACGGCAAACCCGATCTCTGGATCTACGACATGGTTCGCCAGACCGCGACGCGGTTCACGTCGGATCCGGGCGCAGAGAACAATGCTCTCTGGAGCGCCGACGATCGCTACATCGTTTACGCGGCCGAGGATTTGCAGACTGGCACGCGGGCGGTAATCAAGCGCGACTCGAGCGGTTCCGGCACGACCGAAAAGCTATTCGATGCCACCACCGGCTCGTCAGTCACCGATTGGTCCCGCGACGGCAAATACATTTGCTTTCACGATGGAAGTGACGTCTTTTATTACTCGATCCCCGATCGAAAGATCGTCAAGGTTGTCGGCACACCTTTCCCGGATATTGTCGGTCGTTTCTCGCCCGATGGACACTGGCTCTCGTACACATCCGACCAGTCGGGACGCCAGGAGGTCTATGTCCAGCCGTTTCCAAACGCGACATTCGTCGCGAAAGTCTCGACGAACGGAGGACATCAGGCCCGCTGGATTGGCAAAGGACGCGAAATCATTTATGTGACGCCGGAACACAAGGTGATGTCGGTCGCAATTCACACCGACGGGAAGAATTTCGAGGCTGGCGTTCCCAAGGAACTCTTCTCCTATCGCGTCAAGTTAGGCGGCTGGCCGATGGATGTAACGGCTGATGGTCAGCGGTTTCTCGTCAACGAGCCCGTGGGCGACGAGGGAACGATCCCGATCACGCTGGTTGTGAATTTCATGAATAAGTAAAATGATGACAAGTAAGAAATCTTACTTCACGGTCACAGAGAAAGGACAAGTGACGATCCCGAGAGCGATCCGGAAGAAACTGGGGATCGAAGCGGGAACGCGTCTGCGCTTCGAAACCGACGGCGATAAACTGATTGCCATCAAGGAAACAGTCCAGGATCCTGTCAGCGCCGTCTTCGGCGCGGCAGGTCATCGGAGCACCGACAAGATCATGGAGCGTCTTCGCCCTCACAAACCGTGATCACCGCCGTCGATTCGTCGGTCCTGATCGACATCTTCGGGGCGGATGCCAAATTCGGAGTGCCCTCAGCCAACCTGATGCGCCGCTGCCTGTCCCAAGGTGCGCTGATCGCCTGCGAGGTCGTCTGGACCGAGACGGCAGTCGTTTTTCACCGCCACGAAGAATTCATCGAAGCGATGGCCAGGCTCGGGGTCGAGTTTTCTCCGATCGAGCAAAAGACGACCCTGACTTCCGCTCGCGCATGGCGCAGATATCTCGATGGCGGCGGACAACGTCACAGAGTGGTCGCCGATTTTCTCGTGGGCGCACATGCGCTGGAGCAGGCCGATCGATTGATGACGCGCGATCGCGGCTTCTACCGCGATTACTTCGCGCATTTGAAGGTCATCGACCCGGCCGCTAATACGCGATGAGCTCCCGCGCGGCCTGCTCGATCTCCTCTTCGCTGGGCAGAAATTCTTCCTCCAGCGGAGGCGAATAAGGGACGGGCGTATCGAGGGCGCCGATGATCCGAACTGGCGCGTCGAGAAACTCGAACGCTTCCTCCTGGATGATCGCCGCGATCGACTCGCCGATCGATCCGGTGCGCGTGTCCTCGTGAATGATCATCACGCGATTGCAGTGGCGAACCAGCGCCAGGATCGCCTCACGATCGAGTGGCGCGAGCGTCCGCAGGTCCAGTACGGCCGCATCGACCTTCTCAGCCACGCGCATGGCGACGTGCACGTACGCGCCATAAGAAATGATGGCCAGGCGATCGCCGGCGCGGCGCAGCGCCGCTTTGCCGATGGGAATCTTCTCATCCCCGATCATCTGCTTCACCCGCGGGTCGCGATACAGCGCGATGTGCTCGTAATACAGAACGGGATCGGGATCGGCGACCGCCGCAGCCATCAACGCGCGCGCGTCGTGCGGCGTTGACGGCACGACGATCTTGAGACCCGGCGTTCGATAAAACCACGCTTCGGTATTTTGCGAGTGATACGGACCGGCATGACGCAATCCGCCCCACGGCATGCGCAGAACCATGGGCACCGATCCGCCCCAGCGGTAGCGGACCTTGGCGGCATTGTTGACAAGCTGATTGAAGCCGGTCGCGACGAAGTCGTTGAACTGGATTTCGCCGATCGGCCGCATTCCCGCCAGCGCCGCCCCAACGCACACCCCGATCGTGGCCCCCTCGGAAAGAATCGAGTTGAGGATGCGATCGCCGAACTCGCTCAGCAGCGGCTTGAGAAGCAGAAAGGCGTTGCCGTACTTTCCCCCCACATCCTCGCCGTACACGAATGTTCTCGGATCATTCCGAAGCGCGTCGCCGACGCCGAGCATCACGGCTTCGAGAAATGTCTTGCCTTTGGGATCGAATGGAGGGGCGTCTACGACTTTCAGTGGAGCGCCGCCGACCTCGGCGGCGACAATAACCCCTTGCCGCGCAACAGTCGCTTCCGGCCATGGCGCGTCGATCACCGCTCGCGCTTCGCGTTCGACCAGCTCTTCTGCTTCGCGTTTCCAACGCTCGATGTCGACTTCGAGTTTCGCGGCGTAGGTCGCGATCGGATCGCGCGCGCTCCAGAATTCGTACGCTGCTCGATCGGCGTAGCCGCCTTCGCTCAACTGGGGATAGGACCACGACGGCTGCGGGTCTTTGCCGAGGTACAGCATGTCGTCGTGATGGGCATGGCCGCACATGCGCATGGCCACCAGCTCGATGAGGGTCGGACCTTCACCCGCCCGCGCGCGCTCGGCCGCCCACGCGAAGGCGGCCGCGATCTGCTCCGGGTCGGTTCCGTCGATGGTGACGGCCGGGATGCCGTAGCCTGAGGCCTTGTCGGCGAACACGCGCACCGCCGATTGTTCCGGCACCGGCGTGGCGAGCGCGGTCTGATTGTTTTGCACGCAGAAGATCGCGGGCAGCTTGCGCGCGGCGCAGGCGTTGATGGCCTCATGCCACTCGCCCAGCGAAGTTCCGCCTTCGCCGATGAAGGAGACCGCGACCCGTTGACTCTTCTGGAGCTTGAACGCCATGGCAAGGCCGGCGATCGTCAGCGATGGGCTGCCGAGCGGCGCCATCGGCGGAAGAATTCCGTGCTCGAAGTCGCCGATGTGCAGGTCCTTTCCGTGCATGGGCGGGCCGGCCTTGCCCATCTGGGCGTTGAGGACCATGCGGATCGTTTCGGGCGCGTTGTGCATCGCGAGCACGGCGCCGAGGTCGCGGATCATGGGGGCGATGACATCGCCGCCTGCTCCACGGCGCAGTCGAAGGCCGGCGGCATAGATCGCTTCCTGGCCTAACGAACGAAATCCTTTGCCCTGAAAGGTGGCAGTGCCCCAGCGAACCTCGCCACTGGTGAAAAATTGCTTGAGGCGATTGTCGAGCGCGCGGGTCAGGATCATTCCGTGCAGCATCTCGCTCTTCTCGTCGGCGGTCAGCGACTCGATGATCTCTTCGCGCCGGACAAACCCGTGGCATGCGTCGATGACTTCACTAACCGCCTGCTGCAGCCGCTCGCTCGCCGAAACGCCGGGCGTGGTCTCGGGAATGGCGATCCCGCTGTGGGGGATCAGCGCCTCGCGCAATGCCTGCTCGAAATCGCCGCCGCGGTCGAAGGCCGTCAATGCCGGTTTGAGAGCGAACGGATGCCTTTCCGCGATGAAGGCCGCAAAGCGTTCGCGCACGCCGGCGCGTCGGGCAGCTTCGGTGATGGTCACGGGTCGATTTTACGCGTCTGCCGGCAAGATGCGGAAAGCGCCGCGTCGCGTCCGCAACGGACGAAAATGACGCTCGTCGAGCGTCAGGACATCTCGGCATCCATAACCGTTCGCGAGAACAACGATCGATGCGTCCGCCAGGCCGATGTTCAGGTCGTGGTAGGTTTGAATGACGGCTATCGCCTCGTCCACGTCCTCCGTGTCGAACGGCAGATGGAAAACGCCCCGTGTGACCTCAGTGAGGAAACGCAGTTCGTGGGATGGCCCGCTCCATTGCACGAGCAAGTAGTCGAGTTCTGCTAACACGAACGGAGACAAGATGCGTGGAGCGTCCGAGCTCCCGATCGCGTTTTGCGCATTCTTCATAGCCACGCTGATCAGGATAAAGCGCCGCAAGAAGAGCGCTGGCGTCGAGCAGGATCACCGGTCGCGGTTCTTCCAAAGGAGCTCGTCGACGCGCTCGCGATCGTCGGGTCACCAAGCCCATGATCGAAGAGCGGGAATCTCGGTTTCGGGGCTAGTTCTCACTGCATCGCGCGCTCGATCGCCGCCCGAATGACCTCGGCCTCGGAGCGTTTCGAGCGGGCGGCCGCGCGTTTCACTTGCCGCTTCAGCTTCTCGGGCAAATAAATGGTCGTCTTCACCATGCCAGACGCAATACCATACGTTAGCCAGCTATTCCGGCCCGCTCCGCCGCCCACCCGACCATCAGCTCCTCCGCCCAATACTCCGCGCGCCAGGGAACGCTTCCGGCGATGAAGCCGGTGTGGCCGCCCC
>DASPZU010000039.1:0-2677 GCA_035636095.1 Thermoanaerobaculia bacterium | reverse complement strand
GATCTGCGCCGATGTCGCGTCGCTGGCCAGCGCCGCCGGGCGCGAAGCGGGGGCGCGAGTCCACGATCGCGGCGTCTACGTCTGCATCGAAGGGCCGCAATTCTCGACGCGAGCGGAGTCGAATCTGTACCGCTCGTGGGGCGTCGACGTCATCGGCATGACGAACCTGCAGGAAGCGAAGCTGGCGCGCGAAGCCGAGATCTGCTACGCCACCATGGCCCTGGTCACGGACTACGACTGCTGGCACGAGACGGAGAAATCGGTGAGTGTGGAGCAGATCTTCGGCTATCTGAAAGCGAACGCCGAGATGGCGCAGCGGATCTTGCTCCTGGCCGTTCCTCGCGCCGCTGCGCGGAAACGCGATTGTCCGTGCGCCAATGCGCTGCAGTTTGCGATCGTCACCGACCGGGCGCACATCTCCTCTGAGACCAAAAAGAGACTCGCGCCGATCATCGGCAAGTACATCCAATGAGCATTCTCGTCGTCGGCAGCGTGGCATTCGACCGCATCACCACCCCGTTCGGCACCGCCGATCGATGCCTGGGCGGTTCTGCGACCTATTTCGCGGTGGCTGCCTCGTTTTTCGCGCCGGTGAATCTGGTTGCCGTCGTGGGCGATGATTTCACCGCCGAAGATGCCGCGATTTTCAAAGGCCGCAACATCAATCTCGACGGCCTGCAGAAAGTGAAGGGGGCGAAGACATTTTTCTGGGCCGGCGAGTACGGCTACGATCTCAATGTCGCCAAGACGCGCGAAACGCAGCTCAATGTCTTCGCAGATTTCAAACCGCAGCTCAACGACGTTCAGCGGGATTCGGAAGTCATCTTCCTCGCCAACATCGATCCCGATCTGCAGATGGACGTGCTGCGACAGTGCCGGAAGCCGCGCATCGTCGCGCTCGACACCATGAACTACTGGATCTCGGCGAAAAAAGAAGCGCTG
This sequence comes from Thermoanaerobaculia bacterium, assembly GCA_035636095.1. GTDB lineage: Bacteria > Acidobacteriota > Thermoanaerobaculia > Gp7-AA8 > Gp7-AA8 > Gp7-AA10. Next base: position 1,735 of record DASPZU010000039.1, on the reverse strand, counting down.
ACCCACGCGTTTCAAAACGTCGACCTGATCGTCATCAACGAAGCGGAAGTTCGCCAATTCACACAAGAAGCAAATCTGGTGAAAGGGTGTCGACAGATCCTCGCGTTAGGCGCCCGGACACTCGTGATCAAGCGCGGCGAGTACGGCGTGCTGATGATCACTCGCGAGGCAGTCTTCGCGGTGCCGGCCTATCCGCTCGAAAACGTCTTCGATCCCACCGGCGCCGGCGACACCTTCGCGGGCGGATTCCTCGGCTATCTGGCCTCCTGCCGCGAAAACGACGATCGCGAGCTGCGCCGCGCCATCATTTTCGGCAGCGTGCTGGCGTCGTTCACGGTCGAGAAATTCTCACTCGATCGACTGCGCGAGATCACGCTGACCGATGTCCAGGAGCGATACCGGGCCTTCCGCACGCTGACGCACTTCGAAGATTTCGAGGTCTAGCAACCACCCGATGTCCCGAAACATCCTTGCAGCGATCTGGGGCGCGTGGGCTGTGGGCTGGATGGTGGCCGCAGTGTGGTCGGCGCGCACTGTCAAGCGAGAGTCGGCGGGTTCACGACTGCTTGTCCTCGTGCTTTTTGCATTGGGATTCCTGCCGATCTTCAACCCCCGCGCGCTGTCACCGTTTCTCGCAACTCCACTTTTCAACGCGCCCGCAGTGTTCGATGCCGGAGTGGTCATCACGATTCTCGGCCTCGGCTTCGCCAGCTGGGCGCGCTTGCACCTCGGCCGTCAATGGAGCGGCTCAGTCACGGTCAAAGCGGATCATGAGCTGATCCGCAGCGGTCCCTATGCCGTCGTGCGTCACCCAATTTATACCGGCCTTCTTGCCGGTGTCGCAGGAACCGCCCTCGCGCGCGCGACAATCGGCGCGTTCTGCGGGGTCGTCCTGATCGGAGTCGGTTGCCTGATCAAGATTCGCGTCGAGGAGCGGATGATGACGGAGCAATTCGGCGACGCCTATCGCGATTATCGACGCGACGTCCGGACGCTCATTCCGTTTCTTTGGTAGCCGCGTCCCACATGCGGTAGAACTCTTGGCGGACTGAGGGATCGATCTGTTCGCCCAAGTCGCGAGGCAAGTTGAGCGCAATGATGAGATCCTGGACATCGGCCAGATCGCGGAGACGCCGGTGTTCGGCGCTCAGACCGGAAGCGAGCTTCAACTCGATCAGCTTCGGCAGTGTGATTACGCGGCGGCCATCGCGCTCAATGGACGCGTCATGTGGCACCGGAAATCTGACAGCTTTTGGTTTGCCGTCTCCCGGATATTCACCGGCTGTAATGAACTCGACGTCGATGCCCGTGTGCGTGTCGCGTAACTTTTTTCGCGCACCTCGAAAAGCAGGTCGATAGCCGCGTCCGACCAGCCGCTCGTGTATACGGTCCAAGCCTTCGCGGGTGGTCAAAACATCAACGTCATTTGTAAAGCGCACGAAGCCATGGGCGACCAGGGCCATTCCGCCGATGATTGCGTAGTCGATGCCTTCTTCGTGGAGACGATCCGTAAGGCGGGCCAGCGTTTCCGCGACAGCCTCACGACGCCGTTCGGCTTCTCTTAGTGTGCCGTCGAACGGCGCGTCGCGAACAATCCACGGCATGACATCATTTTACGCCGCCATACACGATCTCCCCTCCCACCACCGTGTACCGCACCCTCGCCTTGAACAACTCCGACTGCGGCATGGCGTAGAGATCGCCCTCGACGATGGTCAGGTCCGCGAGCTTCCCC
>DASPZU010000038.1:0-7421 GCA_035636095.1 Thermoanaerobaculia bacterium | reverse complement strand
GGGCGAGGCGCCCGCCGCCACACCGTGACTCACCACCGCCAGCTTTCGCTCGCGCGATGCAAACGCGTTGGCGACCAGCGCGCAAAGAATCGCGGCGGCAATCAGGGTCGCGGCTTCCAGAAAAAACCGTCGCCAGTTCATCGACGGTGAGACGGCCATGACGCCGCGAATGTTACGGCATCAATCGACGCGCCGCAGCACGATCATGGAGTGCGACTCGAGCTTGATCTCTTCGCCGGCGCGCATCTGATGGTGTTCGCGCAGGTCGGGGACGGGACGGTTGGTGTCGACGATTTTGACCCATCGCTCTCCCCACTGACCGGTCGGCAGCTTGAAGGTCATGGCCTCGTAATGCGCGTTGAACAGAATGTAGAAGCTGTCGTCGACAATCGGTTCACCGTGCGAGTCGGGCGTGGGGATCGACTTGCCGTTGAGGAAGATTCCCAGACTTTTCGCGAAGCCGGTCTTCCAATCGTCTTCGCTCATCTCCTGACCGTCAGGCTTGAACCAGCCAATGTCGCTGACTTCCGCTCCGCGGAGCTGGCGGCCGACGAACCAGCGCCGTCGCTGAAAGACAGGATGCTCGTGCCGGAAGTGGATCATGCGCGAGACGAACGCGGCCAGCTCGTCGTCCATGTGTTCCCAGTCGAACCAGGAGGTCTCGTTGTCTTGGCAGTAGGCGTTGTTGTTCCCTTTTTGCGTGCGGCCGATTTCGTCTCCGCCGCAAAGCATCGGCACGCCGATCGACAGCAGCAGAGTGGAGAGAAAATTTCTCTGCTGCCGCGATCGTATGGCGTTGATCTTCGGATCGTCGGTCGGTCCTTCCGCGCCGCAGTTCCACGAGCGATTGTCGTTCGCGCCGTCGGCGTTGTTCTCGTGATTCGCTTCATTGTGCTTGTCGTTGTAGGAGACCAGATCGCAAAGCGTGAAACCGTCGTGTGCCGTGACGAAGTTGATGCTGGCGTACGGACGGCGCCCGTTCAGCTCGTACAGATCGGAGCTGCCGGTCAGACGATTTCCATACTCGCCCAGAGTTTGATCGGTGCCGCGCCAATAGTCGCGGACGGTGTCGCGATATTTGCCATTCCACTCCGACCACAACGGTGGAAAGTTGCCGACTTGATAGCCACCCTCACCGACATCCCACGGCTCCGCGATCAGCTTGACCTGACTGATCACCGGGTCCTGCTGAATGATGTCGAAGAACGCCGACAGTCGATCGACGTCGTGTAGTTCGCGCGCCAGCGTGGACGCCAGATCGAAGCGGAAGCCGTCGACGTGCATCTCGACATGCCAGTAACGCAGCGAGTCCATGATCAACTGCAGCACGTGGGGGTGCCGCATGTTCAGGCTGTTTCCGGTGCCGGTGTAATCCTGGTAGTAACGCGGATTGTCGGAGACCAGACGGTAGTAGGCGGCGTTGTCGATTCCCTTCATCGACAGGACCGGGCCGAGGTGGTTGCCCTCGGCGGTGTGGTTGTAGACCACGTCGAGGATGACCTCGATCCCTTCGTCGTGCAGGATCTTGACCATCTGCTTGAATTCCTGCGCCTGCTGCCCGAGCTGGCCGCCCGACGAATACTCATTGTGGGCCGCCAGATATCCGATGGAGTTGTAGCCCCAGTAATTTCGCAATCCACGCTCGACCAGCAATTTGTCATGCACGAACTGATGCACCGGAAGCAGCTCGATCGCCGTCACGCCTAACATGCGCAGATGCTTGATGGCGGCGGGATGCGAGAGTCCGGCGTATGTGCCGCGCAGATTTTCGGGAATGTTGGGGTGGCGCCTGGTGAACCCTTTGACGTGCACCTCGTAGATCACGGTCTCGTGCCACGGTGTTCGAGGATAGCGATCGTTTCCCCAGTTGAAGTACGGATTGATCACCACCGACTTCGGTATGAAGCCCGCGCTGTCGATATCGTTCTTGGAATCCTCTCCCTGATTGAAGTGATACGGGAAAACCGCTTCGTTCCACTTCACTTCTCCTTCCACGGCTTTGCCGTACGGATCGAGAAGAAGCTTCGAAGGATTGCAGCGCTGCCCTCGCGCCGGATCCCACGGACCGTGGACCCGAAAACCGTAGCGTTGTCCCGGACTGATGTTGGGAAGATAACCGTGCCAGATGAATCCGGTCATCTCGGGCAGATCGCCGCAGCTCTGCGCTCCCTTTTCGTCGAACAGGCACAGCTCGACCCGAGTCGCCACTTCCGAGAAGACCGAAAAGTTCGTCCCCGCTCCGTCGTGGGTTGCGCCCAGGGGGTAGGGGTTCCCGGGCCAGATTTTCATTGCAGGCGCACTCGGCAATTCGAATGCCAGCGCGTCACGCCCCGCGCGTCACTGGCGCGGCAGCGAGTACGCAGTGACGTAGCCGGCGTTCTCGCTGAGGTAGACCATGTTGTTGACGATGATCGGGCTTTGCCAGTGGATATCGCCGATGGTGTTGTCCTTCCAGAGCACGGCGCCGGTCGTCGGCCGGAGCGCGACCAATCGATGCGGAGCAGCGAGGTAGAGCACGCAGTTGACGATGACTGGAGTCGTGCCGCCAAGATCACTCTTCCACCGAAGTACGAGCTGGGGATCGCCGTCTTCACTGGCAACCAGCTCGATGGCGGCGATGCCACGGTTGTCGGCAATGAACACCCATGTCTTCCTGCCGTCGAGCCATGCCTGGGGCTGGGTCAACACCTCGTCGCCTTGAGGCAGGTCGAGGATTTGAAGCTCTCCCCCGATGTGAGCCGGACCGCCGGCGCCGCTGAGATTCTCGAGATTCAACAGGCGAAGACGGCCATCCTTGCCGCTCTGAACTCCCAGCCGCGGCCAGTTTTTGTGCACGTGGGGCAGAGGTTCGATGCCGGTTGAGGAGAGATCCAGATCTTCGTCAGTCAGCTCCTGAAAATTCTCCGGCGTGTAGCTGTCCAGAGGCTCTCCACGATCGGTCGTTCCATCCGGTCGCAGTGCGACGACGCTGCTGCCCCAATCGTGGCCGCCATCGAGTGCGGTGTTCGGACCGTTTCCAGTCGTCACGAACACGCGATCGGTGACCGGATCGTAGACCGCGCCGGCACGCGCCCAGATGCCGGCCTGCTGCGCGTAGCAGTCGCCGAGGGCGAAGTGCATGTCGGCGTCGCTGCAGAGGGCGTTGAAGACATGATGCTCGCCGCTGTTGATGTCGACGGTCACCAGGTGGCCTTGATAGTCGCCGTCGTCGCCGGGATCCGGATAAGCCGCGATGGTCATGTAGAGAAAAGTTCGCCTATTGCGAGCGGTTGCGATCGTGATGTTGGACGATCCTTTTTCGACGTCGCCCTTCAGGGTAATGAGCGCCGGAAAGCCGTTTCCGACAGCTTCCTGCCCGGTTGCCAGCTCGTATCGGTGGACGTACCCATCGAGCGAGTAGCCAAAAACGAACGTTCCAGTCGGATCGACGGCTGGAGAGGACGTCGTCCAGCGCGGACCTTCGGGCGGAGTTGTCTGCCACACAAGCGCACCGTTGTTGGCGTTGAACGCGACCAGACGGCCGGTCGTGGTGTTGACGACGAGCAGATCGAGAGTCCCGCGACGCGTCTCCACTCCACTGACGTAGACCGGCGAACCGTCGGATGGTTCGGGAAGCGCGGTCTGCCACGCAATATTCAGCTCATGGACGTTCTGCTGCGTGATGACGCTGCGAGGTTTCCGCCCCCCGACACCTCCGCCGAATTGCGTCCACCAGCCGGAGTAGTCGACGACATCGGTAACCGGAAGATCGGGTCGCGCTCCGATGAGAATGAGGGCAGAGAGCACCAGCGTGAGGCGTCGTGGCACCGACGCACCTCCTTACTTCACGTTTTTCTACGCAGCAGGCTAGCAGGACGTGGAGCGCGTTTAACGTCTGTCACGCTTCGTTTACAGACCGATGCATTGCGGGACTCACGCCTCGCTCGCGAATCCCTTCAGCGCGTCCGCTTCGCTCTCGTAAACGCTGAACATGGGAAGGAGATTTGTCAGCCGCAGCGTCTTGCGGACGCGGTCCTGCGGCTTGAGCAGGCGCAGTGACGCGCCAAATCGCTTGGACGTTTTCAGACTCTGAACGAGCTCGCCCAGACCGTTGCTGTCGATGTAGTCCATGTCGGAGAGGTTGAGCAGAATCTTGCGATTTCCCTCGCTCAGAAGCTGCTCGACGAGGGCCGGCAGCAGCTCGTCGCCGACTCCGATCGCAAGCCGGCCCTGGAAGTCGACGATGACGACGTCGCCTTTCTTGCGCGTTTCGATGTTCACGTCAGAATCATATACCGCATGAATCTGGTGCTGCTTTTTCCGGACGACTTCATCACCGCCACACGCGTGCGATTGAGCGGACGCAGACTCGAAGAGATCGCGCGCATCGGCAGCGACGCGGTGCGCGTCGGGGTGGTGAACGGCCGCTGCGGAACCGGAAAGGTCGTCGCGCCCGGAGAGTTCGAGCTTCTTCTCGACAGCGATCCGCCGCCGCCACTGGCGCTGACGCTGGTTCTGGCCTTGCCGCGTCCCAAAGTCCTCAACCGCGTGATCGCAGGTACGACGTCGATGGGCATCAAGCGAATCTTCCTCATCAACGCCTGGCGCGTCGAGAAGAGCTACTGGGAATCGCCGCGCCTTTCCGATGACAACATCCGCGCGCAGTGCATTCTCGGTCTCGAGCAGGCGCGCGACACCGTGATGCCGGTCGTCGAGCGACGGCGCCTTTTCCGTCCGTTCGTCGAGGACGAGCTTCCCGCGATCGCGAAAAACTCCATGGCGCTCGTCGCACATCCCGGCGCATCGAGCCAATGCCCGCGCGATGTGAAGCAGGCGGTAACTCTGGTCGTCGGGCCGGAGGGTGGATTCATCGCTGAAGAAATTGCGTCACTCCAGAAGATCGGATTTCGCGCCGTGAGTTTCGGTCCGAGAATTTTGAGAGTTGAGACGGCAGTGGCGGCGCTGGTGGCGAGGTTGTTCTGAAACGACGACTGAGCTTCTCCTGCGCCTTCTTTCTCTCGGGAGCGGCCGGGCTGCTGTTCGAGACCCTGTGGTTCCGTCTCGCGGGCTTGGCATTCGGCAACACCGCCTGGGCGGCAGCCATTGTGTTGTCGAGTTTCATGACCGGGATCGCGATGGGAAACCTGGCGGCTGCGCGGGCCTGGCCTGAGCGGGATCCGCTCCGTCTGTTCGCCATGCTGGAGGTGGGAATCATGCTCTCTGGCATCGCGCTGGTGCTGCTGCTGCCGAAGATGCCGCATCTGCTCGCGCCCCTGCTGGGGGGAGGGGGAGTGCTGGACCGTCCCTTGGCGCTCAACCTCTTTCGACTCGTCTTCGCGTTTGCGCTGCTCGTCATCCCAGCGACGCTGATGGGCGCCACATTGCCAACCGGCATTCGTGCGCTTCGGCCCTCCAGCGACGATTACGCCGGCACTCTCGGAATTTTGTACGGCTGGAACACTCTCGGCGCAATGTCGGGAGCGCTCCTTGGAGAGTTCCTCCTCATCCGGCGTCTGGGCATTCTTGGCACGGGCATGGTCGCGGGAGCGCTCGATCTTCTTGCCGGCGCGATCGTCCTGATGCTGCCGGCCGCGATACATCGCAACGGTGTGTCACGCTCGAACGCGTGGTCGTCGGGTGTGGTGCGACGGCTCATCGCGGCAGCACTCTGCGGCTTTGCCTTGCTGGCGCTGGAAGTCCTCTGGTTCCGCTTCCTGATTCTCTTCCTGCTCGCCAATGCGCTCGCCTTCGCGGTGATGCTCGCTGTCGTGCTGTGCGGCATCGGCCTCGGCGCAATGGCGGCCTCGTGGCTCGGTGGGAAGGCGCCCATTGACCGATTCGCGCCTGGCGCGGCGGCATTGTGCGGCATCGTTCTGATCGTTGCGTACCGGGCGTTCGGTCCCATGATGCCGGCGGGTCCCGATTATTGGCTGCGCAGAGAAATCGTGGCAGTGATCGTCGATTCGCTGCGGCTCATGCTGCCGGTCTGCATCGGCTCAGGATTCCTGTTTACGGCCATCGGCCGATCGATCGAGCGCGACGTGAACGAAACGCCGCGCGCGACTTCGCTCCTGACTTTCGCGAATACGGCCGGCGCGGCGGTGGGCGCGGTCGCTGCTGGATTTCTTCTGATCCCCTGGCTTGGCGTCGAGCGTTCGTTGTTTTGCATCGCCGTTCTCTATGGCGTTGCGAGCCTCTTGACGATTCGGAGCCTTTCCCTCGCTTTGCTGTCCGGCCCGGCGGCGCTGACAGCTGCCTTACTCCTTTTTCCGTTTGGAGTGATGCGAGAGAAGTTCATCCCGCTCGCGACGACTGCGTTTCGAACCGACACGACAAGCATTCGAATGATTCGTGAAGGATCTGTCGAGACCTCGGTCTACCTGCAGACCGATTTTGCGCGCGAGCCTTATGTCTACCGGCTATTTACGAACGGCTTTTCAATGTCGGCGACGACCTTTCTTTCCCGCCGCTACATGACTCTCTTCGCAACGCTGCCACTTGCGTTCCGGCCATCCGCGCGCAGCGCGTTGCTGATCAGCTACGGCGTCGGTGTGACCGGGAAGGCCTTGACCCGCTCGCAGCAGCTCACTTCGATCGACGTGGTCGACGTATCGCGCGACATCCTCGACTCCAGCCAGATCATCTGGCCCGGAGCTGCCAACCCGCTCCGCGATCCGCGCGTTCACGTCCATGTCGAGGACGGTCGCTTTTTTCTTCTCACCACCGCGAGACGCTTCGATCTGATCACCGCCGAACCACCACCGCCGAAGAACGCCGGCGTCGTGAGTCTGTACACGCTGGAGTACTTCAGGCTCTTGCGGGATCGCCTGACGGAGGGCGGCATCGCCAGCTACTGGCTTCCGGTCGACCAGCTCACCGTAGCGGATTCTCGCTCGCTGATTGCCGCCTTCTGCGGCGCGTTCGACGACTGTAGTGTGTGGAACGGTTCCGGTCCCAATTGGATCCTGATGGGGAGTCGTGGCGGAATTGTCGGGCCCACCGCGGATGCATTCGCCGGGCAGTGGCGCGATCCTGCTACGACACCGTCGTTGATCGCAGTCGGAATTGAGAATCCGCGGCAATTACTCGCAACGTTTTTGGCGGATGCCGACATGCTGCTCGCCTTCGCCGGGAACTCTCGGCCGGTGACCGATGACCGCCCATCTCGACTCTCGCCCGAGCAGTCGCGGGGCCAGACGGCCGATGTGCCGCAGTGGAGGCGTGACGCTGAACGGAACTTTCTGGCCAGCCGGTTCGTCGAGCGCTCGATTCCGGCCGAGTTTCGCTTGCAGGTTCACGATGCATTCGCAGTCCAGCAGGTGATCGATCATGTCTTGTTGGGCGGGCAAACGACCCAGTCCATCGACTTCGTGCGGCAGGTTCTGGCTACCACCAGCCTCAGGACTTTCCCCCGACTCATGCTTGGCATCGATCCATGGCTC
>DASPZU010000037.1:0-31365 GCA_035636095.1 Thermoanaerobaculia bacterium | reverse complement strand
GGAATCGATGCGCGTGCTGGCCATCGACAACGAGCATCCTGAGAAAGCCTGCCGTCCGTTCAGCGCCGATCGCAAGGGACTCGTTCTCGCCGAAGGTGCGGCCGTGCTGGTCCTCGAATCGTTCGAACACGCGCAGCGACGCGGCGCAAACGTTCTCGGCGAGATCGTCGGATTCGGCATCACCAGCGATGCCGGCCACCTCACCGATCCGTCAGCGGATGGGGCGGCGCGCGCGATGCGGATGGCACTGCGCGATGTGGCGGCGTCAGAGGTCGGCTACATCAATGCGCACGGGACGGCGACGCGCGCGAACGACGCCACCGAAACGACTGCCATCAAGTCGGTTTTGGGCGATCGCGTGCCGGTCAGCTCGACCAAATCGATGCACGGCCATGCCATGGGCGCCAGCGGCGCCATCGAGGTTGTCTGCTCGCTGGTCGCGCTCAACGATGGCTTCCTCCCGCCCACGATCAATCTCGAAAAACCCGATCCGGCCTGCGACCTCGACTACATTCCGAATGCTTCCCGCGCCGCGCGCGTGCCGATTTTTCTGTCGAATTCCTTCGGCTTCGGCGGGTTGAATGGTGTGGTTGCGTTGCGCACAATCCATGGCCTCTGATTTGGTAAGATCCGCCAGCAAAAGATGATTGTCGAGAAGAAGCACACCGAAAACTTCACCATTCTTTATGTTGAAGGGCTGATCAAGCTCGGCGAGAGCGCGGAGTTCTTCTCTTCCGCGCTCGAGAACGTGCTGAAGAACGAAAGCACCAACGTCATCATCGACTTCACCAAGATCGACTACATCGACTCCACCGGCATCGGTGAGCTGGTCGGCTACCTCGGCAAATTCACGACCCAGAATCGAAAGCTGATCCTGGTCAATCCTTCCGAGAGGATCATGAAGCTGCTCAAGCTCGCCAAGCTCGACACGGTGTTCAAGATCTACAACACCGAAGAGGAAGCGATCGCGGCCGAAAGCGGCAGCGCACCGGCGCGGGCATAGACTGCGGTCTCGAAGTCTCGCGGTCTCGTGGTGCATACAACCGCGAGACCACGCAACCGCGAGACCTCGCTACCCTATAAACTGCGCCGCAATGCGATTGGCCAACGTCTACCGCGGCGGCCATCTCGAATCATTCCATCGCGGATCGATCGCCGTGGTCGATTCCCTCGGCCGCCTTCTGGCCTTCGCCGGTGATCCGGCACTGGTGACCTGTATTCGCTCGGCCGCCAAGCCGTTCCAGGCGCTGCCGCTCCTCGAATACGGCGGCGACGAGGAATACGATCTGACCGGCGAGGAGATCGCGATCACGTGTGCATCGCACGGCGGCGAAGCGGTGCACGTCGCGACCGCGGCCGCTCTGTTGCGCAAAGGCGACTTCGATGAGGAAGACCTCCTTTGCGGCGCGCACCTTCCCTACGACGAAAAAGCGGCTGCCGACGTCCGCGCATCCGGCGAGCCTCCCTCTCCGCTCCACAACAATTGCTCCGGCAAACATGCCGGAATGCTTCTGGCGACCAAAGTCATGGATGTGGCCAGCGGGAACTACATCGATCCGCAGCATCCGCTCCAGGCGGCCATGCGATCGACAGTCGCCGATTTCGCGGGGGTGGAAGCGAAGGACATTCCGATCGCGGTCGACGGCTGCGGGGTCCCGGCGTTTTTCCTCTCGCTGCATCGCGCGGCGTACGCCTACGCGCGGCTGATGGCGTCGAGCGAGGGCGATATTCCCGGCGCGCTCGATCGATACGAGAACAGTGCCGGGCATGTGGTCGAGGCCATGACCGCGTTTCCTTACTTCGTCGCCGGCGCCTGGAGCATGACCACTCCGCTGATCGAGTCTTATGGCGGCGCGCTGGTCGGCAAGGAAGGGGCGGAAGGCTTCTACGCCATGGCGGTGGCACCGAGTTTCGCTTCGACATTGACCTCTCGCCTCCGGCTCGCGGATGATTGCGCGATCGGAATCGCGCTCAAGATCGATGATGGGTCCATGACACGAGGTCGCAATCCGGTAATTCTGAAGACACTCGAAATCCTCGGCTTCGATGTGGCCGCGAAGCCGGAGCTGCAACGCTATCGCGAATGGCCGCTGCGCAACGTCGCCGGAACGCTGGTGGGCGAGGTCCGCGCTGAGTTCGAGCTGGAGTTCGTATGAAGAGAATGATCGCCATGGCCCTGATTGCACTTGCAACCGCCGGCTGCCGCACCATCGGCATCACGCGGACCTCCGGAGGATTCGCAGAAGTCTCGCCCAACGTCGCAGCGGAGATGATCCTCGATAGTCAACAGGTTGTCGTTCTCGACGTTCGGTCCGCGAACGACTACCGGGGACCCGAAGGCCACATCGCCGGGTCGCTCAATGCGCCTTTCGAGAGCATCGAACGGCAGCTCCCCGAGCTGCTGCCCTATCAGAACCAGACCGTGATCGTGTACGGGGCAACATCGACCGACGGCGAAGTGGCCGCCAAGCTGCTCCACGTCGCCGGTTTCCGAAACATCGTTCACATCGCCGGCGGACTCAAAGGCTGGATTGATCGCGGCTATCGGACGGTTAACTCGCAGGAATGAAGAAAATCGTCCTCGTCCCGCTCCTCTTTTTCGCAACTCTTCCTCTCCTCGCCGCGGCGAACATCGATGCGCTGCGAAGCTACGTCACCAAAGCGCTCGCCAAATGTCCTGACCAGAAGATCACGGTCCAGCCGATCGACCAGCCCGGACCTTTCGGTTTCCTTCCGTTCACGGTGGCCCAGACGTCGAGCGACACCGCGTGCGGCCGCGAGGCCATCGCGCTCTACTCTCCTGCCACGAGTCAGGTCATCCTCGGGACCGTCTTCGCGTTGCCCCTCGACAATCGCAGCGTCGAAGTACGCGCCGCCGAAACAGCCTCCAGGCTGCTGAAGCAGAACGTCAATGCCACCATCACGGGTTTTCCGCTGCCGGACGGACTCCGTCCGATCTCGCTCACCAAAGAAACGTCGTGGGGACCGTTTTCGTATCACGCATTCATCGATTCGGCCGGACGCTTTCTGATCGTCGGGTCGCGGGGGAATCTATTGGTATCGCCCGGCACGACGCTCATTGAAAGCCTGGGGATCGAGAAGGCGGTGCGTCGCGGGAATCCGAAATCGCCGGTGAAGATCATCGAGCTCTCGGACTTCGAATGTCCGACCTGCGCCAAGGCGCACAAGAGTGTCGAGCCGCTGATCGCGAAAAACCTCAAGAAAGTCGACTACAAACGACTCGACCTTCCCCTCTTCGAGCATCACGAATGGGCGTTGCCGGCCGCCATGGGCGCCCGCGCGATCCAGCAGGTCGCTCCGTCGAAGTATTGGGCATACGTCAATTTCGTTTTCGAGAATCAGGAGGCGGTCGATAAGACGCCTTCCTTCGACACCACGCTGCAGAACTTCTGCGAAGATCACGACATCGACTGGAAGAAGGTCGAGAAGATCTACCGCTCAACTGCCGAGCGCGCCGACATGCTCGAGCAAGTCAGTCGCGCCTTCGACATGGGCGTAAACTCGACCCCGACTTACATCATCAACGGCCAGATCATGGGCTTCGGCCCGAGCGGCAGCTTCACCATTGCCGAGATCAAGCGCGCGCTCGGCGTGAAGTGAAGAGCGCTGCGCCGATCCACGCGCACGGCATCGAGACGAGGATGAGCGCGATCGGATACCAATGCGGCCCGAAAGCAGGGCCGCGATTCCACGTCATGATCGTCGCCACCGTGCTCAATACAACGCCGACGATGCCGAGGGCGAGCGCGTGGGCCATGGGGCGGGAGGGAGCCAGCCAGGCGGCAAGAGCGCGACCCCTCACCCCGGCCCTCTCCCCGCTTGCGGGGAGAGGGTGGCGCGGAGCGCCGGGTGAGGGGCGCAGCTTCATTTCGCCTCCGCGGTCGCGAGCAGACCTTCCAGTCGATCGTAGCTGGCAGCGACGCCGCTCTCCATGGGCGATTTGAGGACGCCATCGCGCGCGTCCCGCGAGGCATACAGCACCGTCTGCGTCACCGTCGTTCTGCCGCGATCCTCGGTCAGAACGAGTGTGCCGACGGCCTCGCCCGGATACCATGGGTCGTCGAAGCTCTCCGTGTTCACGATGCGCTCGGGCCTCACGATCTCGCGGTAGACGCCGCCCATACCCATCTCGTTTCCGTTGCGGTCGTGACGCCAGACGTAGCGATACTTGCCGCCCACGCGAAGATCGATCTCGCAGACCGGCATCGACCACCCCGGCGGGCCGAGCAACCATTGTTTGACGAGCTCAGGCTTCGTGAAAGCGTCGAAGACGAGATGGCGAGGCGCCTCGAACGCGCGAGTCATCACGATCTCGCGCTCTCCTTTCGCAGTAACTGTCAGTGCTCCTTTATTTTTTTGGGCGTCCACGTTTCTTCTCCTTTTTTTTTAATTCGTCGAGCAGCGCGTCGAGCTGCTCGAATCTTCGTTCCCAGAATTCGCGGTACCGCTCCAGCCACTCCGTGGCCTCGGCCAGCGGCGCGGCCTCGAGCTTGCGCGGCCGGCGCTGGGCGTCGTGGCCGATCGAGATCAGGCCCGCGCGCTCGAGGACTTTGAGATGCTTCGAGATGGCCGGCTGCGTCATCTCGAACGGTTCGGCGATCTCGCTGACCGAGGCCTCACCTGTGGCCAGTCGCGCCAGGATCGCGCGACGCGTCGCATCGGCCAGCGCCGCGAAGGTCGCGTCGAGCCGCTCTTGTCCATAACCGTTCGGTTTCATAACCTAACGGTAATATATGTCCGCGATCGGCCGGATGTCAAGGGTCAGAAGCCGACGCTGATCTTCGCGGCGTAGCTCCGCTGTTCCGCCTGGGTGGCCTCGACTACCAGCTTCGGAATGAGCATCGAGATCCGCAGGCCGGCTGTGTAGCGCTTGATGTCGACGCGATCGCTGAGCGAGAAGGTCGGAGTGATGGTGCCGCGGGCATCGGTTCGCATCCTCCCGACGGCAGCGTAGGGCATGAACGGGCCGAATCCCTTGCTGACGAAAGCTTCGACGCCGTATGTCTTGAGCTTCAGCACGTCGACGCCGGTGATGGTGGCATACGAGCCGCGCAACGCGATCTCCGGTGTGGCGACTGTCCCGCGAATGATGGGCACGTCGACCGCGCCGCCGTACGTCCGCACGCCGCTGTTGGAAAACTGCGCGTACGAGCCGGAGATGGTCGCGCCGCCGAAACCCTTCGACACCACCAGCCGCGGCACGGCGGCGTAATTGCCGCGAACGAAGCTCGAATTCTGGGGGACCGAGTTTGTCCAGAACGCGGCGCCCTTGTCGATTTTCATGGCGGTCGCGGCGATCCCGATGTCGAATCCGAGGAGGCCGGTGCCGCGGGCGGGTTGGACGGGGGTGGCGAAGATGCCCTGCCCGAGCACTCGCGAAAATTTCGCGAACTCCGATTGCGTGATCTTCGGATTGAACGCGATGTCGGCCGCCGAGAGCGGCAGCGCGATCAGAAAAGCTGCGAGATGAGCTCCGAGCTGACGAGAAATCCCTCCGGCGTGAACGCCACCCGCACGCCCTCCCGCCGCAGCCACCCGTTGTTCACGCCGTTCTCGATCCATTCGACAGCCTCCTTGCCGCACAGTTGCAGCAGGTCATCACAGTTTATGCCGACGCTCTGCCGGAGCTGCAGGAATGCGCTTTCGTGACGCCGCTCGACTTCGGTGAGCTCTTCCGAAAACACGGGAGCGAAATCGCCCGCGATGTACCGGCGAAGATCGCGCGTGTTGGCGAATCGCCTCTCGCCGATGAACGAGTGCGCGCCCACGCCGAAGCCGTGATAGTGCTGCCGTCTCCAGTAGCGCAGATTGTGTTTCGATTCTTCGCCGCACCGCGCAAAGTTGCTGATCTCGTACTGCGAGAAGCCCGCGCGTTGGAGCGCATCGACCATCTCGACGTAAAGCGACGCGATCAGCTCCTCCGGAGGAAGCGTGACCACGCCGCTCTCCACTCGCCTCTTCAGCGCCGTCTCCTCGTCGAGGTCGAGCATGTACACCGACAGATGTCCGACGCCGCTGCCGATCGCTTCATCCATCGAGGCGCGGAAAGAATCCGCGGTTTGATCGGGCAGGCCGAGGATCAGATCGACGCTCGTGCGCACGCCGCTCGTGATCGCGTCGCGAATGGCGTCGCGCGCGCGTTGCGATCCGTGAATGCGTCCGATCGCCTGCAGCTCGGCATCGTTGAACGACTGCACCCCCATGCTGAGCCGGTTGATGCCCAACGATTTCCAGAGCGCCATCGCGTCGACCGTGACATCCTCGGGGTTGGCCTCGATGGTGAATTCCGAGTCGCGCTCGACGCTGAATTGCGATCGAATCGCATTGACGATGCGCTGGAGATGCTCCGGCGGCGTGCGCGAAGGTGTCCCTCCGCCAAAGTAGATCGTGTCGACCTCTTCACCGCCGCTGCCAGTGGTGATCTCGCGCACCAGCGCGTCGACATACGCGTCCTGCATCGCGGCGTCGGTGCTGACGACGAACGGGCAATACGCGCAGTGTACGCGGCAGAACGGAAGGTGAATGTAGAGCCCGAGCATAGAAAGTCGCGATGCGCTGTTCCTCTATAATTGTCCGATGCCTGCAGTCGTTCCCGAACCTCGCGCGCGCCGGCCGCGCCTCATGTGGATGCTGATCGGCGCGATGGCGCTGGTGGCCATCGTGCCGCTGGCGGTGTCGCACTATTTCCTGATCGGGATCAACCGCGACTCGCTGGAAACTCTTGAAAAGAAATACCTAACGCGCGCGGCCGTCAGCATTGCTACCGATGTCCAAAGCACGATTGCCAGCAACACCCAGCAACTCAACACCATCGCCGGCAGCGTCCTGGTGATGCGCCGCGCTCTGCCGCCCGATACCGATCCGTTCGGTTACATCGCGCGGCGTCAGGCGATCACTTCCTACATTTCGGCGGACAGCGATCTGCTGGCGCTCCGCATTCTCAATGCTGCCGGAGAAGGAGCGGAGGCAAAGCCGCAGGGACTCGATCAAACGATCGTGCAGGAACTCGATTTCGCGCGCGGCGCTGCGCAAAAAGGACAGACCATCACCGGCACCTTCCAATATGTCGCTTCGGTCAACCAGCCCGCGGTCGTGATCGCAGTGCCGGTCGTCGACAGCGGCCAGGTGATTGGCGTCGTGGAAGGATTGGTGAGCCTGCGCCGGATTTCGCAGCACATCCGTGAAGTCGGCCGGGGCGACGTCACAGCATTTCTGGTCGATCGAAACGGCCGGGTGCTCATCCACAGTGAACCGAGCGTTGATGTACAACGTCCCGATTTTTCATCACTGAAAATCGTCCAGGAGTTCGCGAAGGCGCCGGTGCGCCTCACCGAGTCGTATGACGAAACGCGCGAAGGCGAGCGCGTCACGATGCTCGGCACGGTCGCGCCGGTCGGCAGACCGGAATGGGGGGCGGTCGTCGAAAAGCCCGAGCGCATGGCGTACGCGTCGGTCGCGAAAATGTTCCGCGCCACCAAAGAGTGGATCTCCATCGCCCTGGGACTCGCGATCATCGCGGCCATCGTCTTCGCGTCGGGCATTTCGCGTCCGATCCGCATCCTCGCCCACCGCACGCACGAGATCGCCAAGGGCAACTACGGTCAGCGCGTCGAGCTGAAGACGCACAACGAGATCGGCGAGCTCGCCGAAAACTTCAATTCCATGTCCGCAGCCATCGAGCTGGCCATCGAGGGTCTGAAGAAGGCCGCGCACGAGAACAATCTGCTGTTCATCAATTCCGTGCGCATGCTGGCGGCAGCGATCGATGCCAAGGACCCGTACACCCGCGGCCACTCCGAGCGCGTCGCGCGCTACTCGATGGCCATCGGCAAGAATCTGCAGTTGCCGGAAAAACAAATGCGCGATCTTCGCATCAGCGCTCTTCTTCACGACGTCGGGAAGATCGGCATCGACGACCGCATCCTGCGCAAGCCCGGCGCGCTCAACGACGAAGAGTTCGAAGTCATGAAGCAGCATCCGGTGAAGGGGGCCGCCATCATGGGCGGCGTCGCGCAGTTGATCGACATCATCCCGGGAATGAAATTTCACCACGAGAAGTGGAGCGGCGGCGGTTACCCTGACAACATGAAGGAAGAGCAGATCCCGATGCAGGCGCGGATCATCGCCATCGCCGACACGTTCGACGCCATGACCACCAATCGTCCTTATCAGAAAGCGATGGAGATCTCGTACGTCGTCGAAAAGGTGAAGAGCTTCGCGGGCAGCCGATTCGATCCGAAAGTCGTCGAAGCGTTCGTGATCGCGGTCAAGCGCGGCGACATCGTGATCGAAGAGCAGGTCCGCGGCGCAGCCTAGGCCCACTATCTGCAGTGATGAAGCGCTTTTTCATCCTCATCTGCGTTTGCGCCCTCGCCTGCACTCGATCGGCACCCAGGCAGCGAGCTGCGCGTCCCGCGCAGGAAATGCAAACGGTCGATTCGGTCGATCCGCGTCCGGCTGCGATCGATCCTCCGCCGGTCCTGACCGACGAAGGACCGGCGCCGAAACCGAAGGGCAACGTTCTCTCCGAAGATGCTCCCCCGCCGCCCACCCCGCAGGATGAGGCGCTGCGCGCGTCACTCCCCTTCGCGCCGGCCATCGCGCTCGATCCGGTCGACGGCAGCAAGATTTCGATTCGGACCAGAACGCCGGTGGCCGAGTACAAGGGTCACTTCTTCTACTTTTCGTCCGAAGCCAACAAGCGGACGTTCCTGGCAGGGCCGGAACAGTATCTCAAGGGCGTGTTCGCGCACCTGTGATGGGGTCAGGTCTTTCTTTCGCGCTTGACTCTACGTCTCGAAGAATTTCGTGAAACTATTTCAAGCGAGGGGGTTTACGCGTCGAGATCGCCCAACTTCGTACGGCCGGCCTATCACGTCGATCCCATTGTCGGAGCAAGCGATGGCGTCCGTTTCCACAAGGGGTAGAGTCAAGTGAGAAACAAAGATCTGACCCCATCACCTGCGCCGGTAATCGAGATCGCTGTGGTGCTCAGGGCCTGAGCCGACGGACGCTGTCTTCGGCGCGCTGTCGAAGATATAGACGTCGGTCCCGACCTTCGTTTCCTTCCACATCTTCGCGAGCAGCTTCGCCGGCACGCGAATGCATCCGTGCGAGGCCGGGCGGCCTAACGAGCGCTTGTCGTTTGTCCCGTGGATCAGAATTCCGTCGCCGAGCGCCAGCGCGTATTTACCAAGGAAATTCCTCACCTGGCGCATTGGCGAATCGGGCGGCGGGATCGGCTCGCGCGCTTCGATGAACGCCCAATCCGGCTTCGTCCACACCGGATCGACGATCCTGCGAAGGACCTTCAAATGTCCGCGCGGCGTGTGGAAGAGCCAGAGATCGTCGCCGTATTCGAGGACGGTTTCCTTTCCGGTGGCTGCCGGTCCATCGTCCACGAGTTGACCATCCCGGAAAAGGTAGGCGTGATGCTTCGAGACGTCGACCGTGATCACGACGCCGTTGCGCGGCGCTTCATCTGGCAGACCCTCGACCTGTCGATCGCAGTTCCAGAACTGCCACCATCGGCAATCGTCGGCGCCGGCTGGTACTGCTAGACTGACGGCGAACGCGAGCATCAGAAGGCGCGAGTTCACTGCAAATAAGAGTGCGAATTCGACGCCAGAATCGGGTGTTCTCAGCGCCCGGAAGGCCCCGTAGCTCAGGTGGATAGAGCAGCAGTTTCCTAAACTGTGGGTCGGGTGTTCGAGTCACCCCGGGGCCACCAACAGATCACGCCGCCCGCTGCAGATTCGTGACCTGCGAAGCTGCGCGCTGTCCCCGTGCTACATTCGATCACGTGCAGCTGTGGACGGCGTTTTTGCAAACGGGGTGGGTTGGGAAGTCCGTCCTGGCCATCCTTCTCGTCTTCTCCCTCGCCTCGTGGGCGGTGATCTTCATCATCTCCAGACGATTCCGCCGCTCGGCCACCGCCTCGCAACGATTCATGGCCGCCTTCCGGCGCGCGAAGCGCCTGGTTGATGTTCAGGCGGTGACGACCACCACGGCGTACTCGTCGCTGGTCGGTTTGTTCAAGGCAGGTTACGCAGAGATCGAAGCGCAAATTGCCAAGGGAGGGCAAACCATCCGTTCGCTCGACAGCGTGGAGCGCTCGCTCTTGCGCGCTTCGCGCATCGAGTCGGCGCGCCTCAGTCGATATCTCCCCTTTCTCGCGACCACCGCTGCCGCCACGCCGTTCATCGGGCTGTTCGGCACAGTGTGGGGAATCATGGATTCGTTCGCGAACATCGGCGCGATGGGAACGACTTCGATCACGGCGGTCGCGCCGGGAATCAGCGAGGCGCTGATCAACACGGCAGCGGGACTCTTTGCCGCCATTCCGGCGCTGCTGGCCTACAACCACTTCGTGCAGAAGATGCGTCAGGCGCGGGGCGAGATGGAGGATTTCACGCTGGAGTTTCTCAATCTCACGGAACGCAATTTCATGTAGGAGCGTCTAAACGGCAATGGCCTTTCGGTTCCATCAGGAAGACGACTATGGCGACATGGCCGACATCAATGTCACGCCGCTGGTCGACGTCATGCTGGTGCTGCTCATCATCTTCATGGTCACGGCGCCGCTGCTGACGCAAGGTCTCACTGTGGCATTGCCGACCGCGGAAGGGAAAAGCTTCGAGCTGGCCTCGAACAATCCTGCCAAGATCCAGGTGACCTCGACCGGCGCGGTTTACCTCGACGGCACGCCGGCCGGATCGACAGATCTCGAGGCTACCCTCGGCCCGATGCTGCGCTCGCGGCGAGTCAAGCGCGCGCTTCTGGAGGCGGACAAAGCCGTTCCGTACGGGCGGGTGGTGGCGGTCCTCGATGTTATGAACCGTGCAGGGGTGGAGCAGCTTGGAATGGTGACCCAACCGCAGGAGCATGATGGACGACCGCGTCGGTGACATCCTCGCGCAGCGCGCGAAACTCGAGAGCGGAATCGGCGCCGCAATCTTCCTATCGATCCTCTTTCACGCGACGCTCACGGCGCTGGCGGGATGGTCGGCATGGCATCACAGCTCAACGGCATCGACTGCGGTGATGACGATCCGCTTCGCGCAACCACAACCGACCGCGGAGATCACGCCGGCCGCACAACCCGTCCTTGATTCCGTCACGCCGACGACGCCGAAGCCGATCGAAAAACCGAAACCATCGAAGAAAACCGCCCCGCCGTCACCATTTGGAAAATCGACGAAGAAAGCAGCCGAGCCCGTCCCTCAACCCCAGCAACCGAGCAACCCAGTAACCCAGCAACCCGAGGTTCCGGTCGGCGGCTCCGGCGTGACACAACTCGAAGGCGGCGATTTCCCGTACACGATCTACATCGAGCGCATGAAGACGCTCATCGGCAGCCACTTTTTTCGTCCGGCCGTCGCCGACAGCACGACTGCGATCGTGTACTTTGTGATTGATCGCGACGGCACGATCCGCGATACGAAGGTCCAGACCGAAAGCGGAAATGGACTTTACGATCGCGCGGCACTTCGGGCGGTCCTGGAAGCATCACCGCTTCCTCCCCTTCCCTTCGGCTACAGCGGCACCTACCTCGGAGTCCATCTCAAATTCCGATGAAACGAACCATCCTCCTCGCACTGTACGTCTCGACGTCCGTCTTCGCTCAGACCCAAATCCACACGGAAATCCCGCGCAGCCTGGCGACGACGATCGTGCGCATCGCCGTGCCGCGCCCTGACACGGCCCTTCCGCTCGAATCCGTCGAGCCTTTTTTTGGTCCGCTGACGCGCGATCTGGCGGCGTCCGGCGTCTTCGCGCTCGCCCCGATTCCGCCGAATGTCGCGGTCAACGCCGATCTCGCGCGAACTGCCAACGCCGAGTTCGTTCTCTCACTAAAGATTCAGCAGGACGAACAGGACTACGTCCTCGAAGCGCGGCTGATCGACGCCAACGGCGGATCGCAATTCGCGCGGCGCTATCGTGGAATCCCGGCGGTGCTGACGCGCATGGCGCATATGCTCGCGAACGATCTCGTTCGCGCCGTGAACGGCAAGCCGGGGATTTTTCTGTCGCAACTCGCATTCGCATCGAATCGCAGCGGGCATTGGGAGATCTGGTTGATGGATTGGGATGGATCGAATCAGCGCCGCATCAGCTCGCACAACGCGCTCGCGATTCTTCCGAGCTGGTCGCCCGACAACGACCGCATGGTGTACACGCTGTTCACCGGCGGCCGCAGCGAGATGCAGATCATCAACCGCCTCGGCGGCGGCCGCATCCACATTCAGACAGGACTCGGACTCAACACCTCGGCGACGTTCTCGCCGATCAGCAACGACATCGCGTTCGTCGGATCGGTGAATGGCAATCCCGACATCTACCTGATTCGCGACGACGGCACAAACGTGCGGCGTCTCACCTCGAGTTACTCGATCGAATCGACGCCCGAGTGGAGCCCCAACGGCAGGCAGATTTCGTTTACGTCCGGCCGCAGCGGCACGCCACAGATCTACGTCATGGATGCCGAGGGGACGAATGTGCAGCGGTTGTCGTTCGAGGGGGATTGGAACGACGACGCGACGTGGTCGCCGGATGGCGAACAGATCGCCTACACCTCGCGCGTAAACGGCCGGTTTCAGATTCGGATTGCGAGCGTGATCACCCGGCAGAGCCGCATCGTGGCGGGCGAAGGGTCGAACGAGCAGCCGACGTGGTCACCCGATGGCCGGTGGATCGCGTTCCAATCGAACCGCAGCGGCCGCTGGCAAATTTATCGAATGCGCGTGGATGGAACGGATCTCGTACAGCTCACGGTCGACGGCGAGAACAAGGAACCCGACTGGTCGAAGAAGGCGGAATGATTCCGTCTGTTATCATGCGATAAGGAGCTGAAAAGACAATGAATAAGGTTGCAAAGGCATTTCTGTTTGGCGTCGTTTTGATTGCGCTGGCGATCGCCCCGGCGTGCCGGAGCAAGAAAGCTCCGCCGCCGCCGAAAGTCGGGCCGACCGACACAGCCTCGGCACCCCCCGTTCCGGTGACCACCACTGAAACCAAAGTCACGAACCCGCCGGACTTCGTGCAGCCCCAGCCCTCGGTTACGGTCGAGAATCTTCCCAGCGACATCCAGGAATTGAATCGCGTCGCCGAGCAACGCGGGTATCTGCAGGATGCTTTTTTCGGATTCGACGAGTCGACGCTGTCCGCCGATGCGCAGACGGCGCTGACGACGTCCGCCAACTGGCTCAGAAGGAATTCGCAGTACAGCCTCCTGGTCGAAGGCCATTGCGACGAGCGCGGCACCGAGCAATACAACCTCGCCCTCGGCGACCGCCGCGCCAACGCCGCCAAGGAATACATGGTCGCGTTAGGCGTCGATGCTGGGCGCATCCGCACCGTCAGCTACGGCGAAGAGCGGCCCTTCGACCCGGGGCATGACGACGCGGCGTGGGCGAAGAACCGCCGCGCGCATCTGGTGATCGTCGGCAAATGAAGAAGACGTGCATCGCACTCGCTTTCCTCCTCAGTAGCTGCGCCACCTCCTCCGACGTTCAGAAGTTGCAGAGTCAGATCAACGAGCTGCAGGAGCAGCTCGCGCAGGCGAAGCGCAGCGCCGCCGGCAAGGAAGAAGTGCAGGCGGTCAATCAGCGCATCGCGGATCAGACGCAGCAGCTTCTGAAGTCGAACGCCACGCTGGTCGCGAAGGTCGATCAGATCGAAGACAAGATGAACAACACCCAGGGCTCGATCGAGCAGACGAATTTCCGCCTCGATCGGATGGCCCAGCAGATGACGCAGGCGCAGCACGACATCGACGATCTGAAACGCGCCGCCGCCACCCCCCAGCCCGCCGCCCCCGCCCCACAACCGGCGGTGACCGAGGTCAATGTGCCGGCCCCGAACGAAAATCCGATGGAGGTCTATCAGGCCGCCTATCGCGACTATCAGCGCGGCAACTACGATCTGGCGCTGTCAGGCTTCCGCGATTTTTTGGCGAAGTATCCGAATTCCGAGCTCTCCGCCAACGCCGAGTACTGGATCGGCGAGAGTCTTTATTCGCAAAAGAAATATTCGGAGTCCATCGAGCAGTTCAACGGCGTCGTCAACAAGTATCCGAAGTCAGACA
This sequence comes from Thermoanaerobaculia bacterium, assembly GCA_035636095.1. Taxonomy (GTDB): domain Bacteria; phylum Acidobacteriota; class Thermoanaerobaculia; order Gp7-AA8; family Gp7-AA8; genus Gp7-AA10. The sequence continues at coordinate 17,258 of DASPZU010000037.1, read as the reverse complement.
AGGCTCCGGCCGCACTTTTGAAAAAGGGTTACGCCTATCTGGCCATGAACGACCGGCCCCGTGCCATCGTTCAATTTCAGTACGTGGTGCACGAATATCCGAATTCCCGCGAGTCCGGGCTGGCCAAGGACCGATTACGGCAGCTCGGAATACAATGAGTGGTGCCGGACCTACAGTTTTCACTTTTTTCTATTCCTTGTAGAGCATTTCTTCGGTGTGTGGAAAAAAGTGAAAACTGTAGGTCCGGCACCCACAAGGAGAGGTAATGGCTAATATCCGTTCGGCCGAAAAGCAGCGTCGTCAGGCCGCTAAGGCAACGATTCGGAATCGCGCCGGAAAATCGCGACTCAAGAGCGCGCTCAAGACCGCCCGCGCTGCGGTTGCGGAGGGCAAGACCGATCTTCGCATCGGATTCTCCGAGATCGACAAGGCCGCCAGGCGCGGCATCATCAAGAGCAACACCGCCGACCGCTACAAAGCGCGTTTGAGCGCGGCGGCGAAGCGCATCGCGAAGTGACGCCTAAATCGAGACGCGTTCGTAACCGGTCGTCTTTGACCGGTCATCCAGCACGCCCACCGAAATCTGCGTGCGTCCGGGCTCGAGAACGACCTCCACGGCGAAGGTGAGTTGCTTATCGCCGGCTGCCTGCAGCGCGGCGGCCGGCCAGCGAAGTTGCTTGGTCTGCTTGGTCACGCTGGAGGCGTGCCCGAGGCGATCGCCGGTCGCGATGTAGACAGAGAAGCCGCCGGTAACCTCGCTCCCCTCCTGAACGAATTTCAGATTCTTGATGGGAATCATCACCTTCAGTGCCACGCGACGTTTTTCACCTTCCGCGACCGGCGTCGCCGCTTGCACCGTGATGCCGAGGTCGTTGGTGTCGGGCTTGAGGAGATGGTGGGCGATCACGCGGCTGCTGATTTCGGCGTCGGCGGTGGGCTGCCCACCGCCGGGCGTGAAACGAATCTTGTAGCCTTTCGACTGAATCTGAACCGATTGTCTGTTCGCGATCGGCGCTGACGGCTGGATGCCGATCGAGTAAAACGTGTCGAGGTCGGATGCGATCTCGGCGATGGCGTCGCTCGGTTTGCGCGCGAGAAACGCGAGTCCGCCGGTTTCGTCGGCGATGAGCTGGTAGCCCGCCGAACGGTTGGCGGTGGTGGCGAAGGAAGCGGCGCGATCGATCGTTCGCTGCGACTCGACCATGGTCGACGCCGAATCGGACATCTCCGGATCGATGGTGTAAATCGCGATTCCTCTGCTCCATGCTTCGCCGGCAAAATCGCGGAGCATCTGGGTGAGGTCGAAGGCGTTTGCGTCGGCCATGGGCGAGCTGCGCGCAGCGCCTTGTCGCAACGCGCTTCCAAGCAGTCCCTGCTCGGCTTGCGCTTTCACGGTGTCGAGGTACTGGAACATGTCGGCCCCGGGTCGAATGGGAAGCCCCGCGCCGCCGATGATCAGAACGTTTCGGTTTGCGCGCGACGGAAAGAGATCGGTGACGGTTGCCAGAAGTCCGATGGACTGGCGTGTATCGCGATACACCGCTGCCGCGTAGTTTCGAACGGCGTTCATCAGGGTGTCGAAGTTGTCGAATGTGCCTCGCGTCTGCTGGATGTTGGTGATGAGCTCCTGGACGCGCCTCTCCGCCTGCGCACGATCACCGGCCATGGTCTGCGAAGTGGCTGTCGAGGCGCGCTGCAGCGCTGCCTCGATCTGGCCCTTGTCCGACGTCCATTCGGACAACGGCGTGAGTGACTGACCCGCCGTGAGAATCAGCACCCGATCGACCGGCCGCAGCGACTTCGCGAGAAAGTCGCGCGTGGCGTCGACGATCGCAACTCGCGCCGGGAGGGAGATGGTGGTGGTGTCCAGAACAATGGCAATCCGGCGCGGAATGGCGCCGGTTGCGTCGGTGAACGCGACGATGTCGTTTTTCGAACCGCGACTCACAACCTGGAAGTCGGCGCGAGCGAGCGTCCGGACGCGATTTCCTTTGCCGTCGGTGACCACCACCGAAAGCGTTTCTTGGCCGTACGCCGAGCAGACGATACCTGCAGCGATCAGGAGGACCCCGATCTTTCCGAGCATCGACGTAGTCTACGGCAGGAACGGCTCGAAGGCTTTCATGACTTCGGCGTCAGCGGTGGTGGGGCGGCGAGTCTGGCGGTCGACCCACACGTGTTTGCTGAAGCCGTTGGCATGCAGCCGCTCGCCGTTGCCATCGCGAAGCTCGTATCCGAAGGTCATGGCCCGGCTGGCCGCCTCGGTCACGAAGGTGCGGATCAGTACATCGTCGTCGTAGTGATACGGCGCGCGGTAGCGGCAGTTCACTTCAGTGACGACCAGAATCAAACCGCGATTTTCGATCTCGCGATAGGGGAACCCGGTGGCGCGGCAAAGATCGGTGCGGCCGATTTCGAACCAGACGATGTAGTTGGCATGATGGGCGATTCCCATCTGGTCCGTCTCCTGGTAGCGGACGCGCGTCCGGCTGTCGACGTGGCGAGGCACGGCGGGAATTTAACACGCTGTTAGAATTGCTCATGTATCTGGCAGTGCAGAGAGCGAGCGTGAGGCGGATCAAGAAGTTTTCCTTGCCGCTGCTGGTCGGCGGCGGAACCATTGTTGCCCTGGAAGTCGCGCGCCGCCTTTTCCGCATCACGCAACTCTTCCGGCCGACCCGCGACCCCGTCGCCACCTGGAATCCGGAGGATTACGGAATTCGGCGTGAGCAAGCGGAAGAGGTCTGGATCGAGACCGACGACGGCGAACTGCTCTACGGATGGCATCTGCGCGCCAACAATCCCATCGCGTCCGCGCTCTACTGCCACGGCAACACCGGAAACCTGACCAACCCCGCGCATCTGATGCCGCGCTTGCTCGAATGCGGGATCAATGTTCTTCTTTTCGACTACCGCGGATACGGAAAAAGCAGCGGACGAGCGACGGTCCGCGGCGTGGTGACCGACACGGTGGCGGCGGCGAAATACCACGACGCAATCCGTCCCAGGAATGTCCCTTCTCTTCTGTTCGGCTTCTCCCTCGGCGGTGCGATTGCCGCGCAGGTCGCGCAGCAGTATCCATTCGATGGGCTGATCCTGCAGTCGACGTTCAGCACGCTTCCCGACGTCACTCGCGTTGCGTTTCCGCGAGTGCCGCTGCATCTGGTCAGCGGATGGGCGTTCGACACCGTGCGCGCGCTGAAGACGCTTCGCATTCCTGTGCTGATTCTTCATGGCACGAACGATGAGGCCTGCCCGTGCTGGATGGCCGATGCGATGTTCGATGCCTGCGGATCGGCGTCGAAGGAGATCTATCGCATCGAAGGCGGACAACACAAAGACTTGTGGGACCGCGATGGCGCAGCGATGGCCGCAGTGGTGAACCGCTTCGCGCTCGGCCATTTCTGATAGCATCCGCGGCCGCTCGCCATGCAGGCCGTCGTCAAGACCTCTCCTGTTGACGGTGCATCCGGAACCGAGATTCGCGATTGCCCCGTGCCGAAACCCGGACCCGATGAGGTTCTGATTCGCGTCGCGGCCGCCGCAATCTGTGGAACCGACAAGCACATCTACCACTGGGATCCCTCGATTCGGGAGGGCTTCAAGCCGCCGCGGATCTATGGCCACGAATTCTGCGGATTCATCGAGAGCTTCGGCCAGCGCGCACGACGCGAGGACCTCAGCATCGGCGATTACGTCTCGGCCGAAATGCACGTTGTTTGCGGCGAGTGTCCCCAATGCCGATCGGGTCAGGGTCACATTTGCGCTCGCACCAGAATCCTCGGCCTGCACGGCGATGGCGCGTTCGCGGAGTTCGTCAAAGTCCCGGCCTCGAATGTCATCAAGCTCGGGCCGTACGTTCCACTCCGCGTCGGTGCCTTTCTGGACGCCCTCGGCAATGCCGTGCATGCCACGCAAGTCTGCGATCTCGCCGGCGCCACCGTCGCGATCACCGGATTCGGGCCAATCGGCGCGATGGCGGCTGCAATCGCGGAACACAGCGGAGCGAGCGTGGTGGTGGTGACCGATGTCAGCGATCACGCGCTCGAGACGGCACGGCGATGGGCGGCCGCCCGCGATTTCGCGAACTTGCACGAGTTCAACGTGCGGACGACCGAGCCTGCCAAAGTGAAGCAGGCAGTCGAAGCGATCACCGGCGGGCAGGGAGTGGACGTGGTGATGGAAATGTCCGGCTCGCCGGCCGCCATCAACTTCGGACTCGATGTCGTGAAGATGGGCGGCACGCTCTCGCTGTTGGGACTCCCTGCCGGACACGCAATCACCATCGACGACTACACCCGCAATGTCATCTTCAAAGGTGTGCGGCTGCAGGGAATCATCGGCCGCCGCATGTATGGCACCTGGCAGCGCATGCTGGCGCTTCTGCGCTCGGGATTGGACGTGGAGTGGGTCGTGCAGGCGACCTTCGACTCGCTGAAGGATTTTCACGAGGGCATGGGGAAGTTCGATGAGCATGAGGCGTTGAAGGTTGTTTTTTTCCCCGAGGGAGAGGCGGCTGCACAGAAAAGGATGAGGGCTGAGGGATGAGGGCTGAACGTAGGATCTGGAATTCATCCCTCATCCCTCATCCTTCATCCCTGATATGAAGCGCATCGGAATCTTGACCGGCGGCGGCGACGTCCCCGGCTTGAACGCAGCGATCAAATCATTCGTTTATCGCTTCGATGACGCAGGCCACGAGATCATCGGCCTTCGCCGGGGCTGGTCGTCTCTGCTCAACATCATTCCCGAGGCCCATGCCGACAACTCGGCGTGGATCATGGCGCTGACCCGGCTGAATACGCGTGCGATCGATCGCAGCGGCGGCACGGTGTTACACACCTCGCGCATCAATCCGTCGATCATCAAACCGGAAAATGTTCCTCCACACCTGGCCTCAAAACTCGGTCCAGCCGACAATGGCGGACGTCATGACCTCACTGCGGCCGCATTGCGCGTCATCGATTTCCTGAAGCTCGACGCGGTGGTGGCGCTCGGGGGCGACGGAACGCTGAATTTCGCGCGCCGCCTGCACCAGGAGGGCGTGCCGCTGGTCGCGATCCCGAAGACGATGGACAACGATGTCTACGGCACCGACTACTGCCTGGGATTCTCGACCGCTGTGACGCGCTCGGTCATGTTCATCAACGATCTCCGCACCAGCGCCGGATCGCACGAGCGCTTCCTGGTGGTGGAGCTCTTCGGCCGTTATTCGGGCGAGACGTGTTTGCTCTCCTCGTATCTGGCTGGTGTCGATCGTGCCGTGATCGCCGAAGTGCCGTTCGATTGCGAGAAGTTGTACTGCCTTCTCGAGCGCGACAAGGGCGAGAATCCGAGCAGTTACGCCGTGGTCGCGATCTCAGAGGGGGCGACGGTTGTCGGCGGCGAGATGATCGCCACCGGAACCCCCGATGCCTTCGGCAATCGCCGCCTGGGCGGCATCGGCGAAATCCTCAGCGATTTCCTCGAAAAGCGCACGCGAGACAAGGTCATCTACCAGAGACTGGCCTATCTCATGCGCTCAGGAGCGCCAGATTCACTGGACCAGCTGGTTGCCAACAATTTCGGCAGCCTGGCCGCCGATCTTCTGCGCCGAGGCGAAGCGGGAAAGATGGTGGCGGTGGTGGGAGGCCGCTACACCGCCGTTCCGATCGATATGAGCGGCGAGTCGAAAAAGCGCGTCGACGTCGATCGCTTCTACGACGCGGCGGCGTATCGGCCCAAGGTCGCCGACGTCATGGGCATGCCGATGTTTCTGCACTGACCCCCGCCCGCCCGGTTAGGAAGTTGGGAAGTTAGGCGGTCCCGCCCTCCGGGCGCCAACATCCCAACATTCCAACATCCCAACCGGGCGGAAGGTCACTTCATGGCGGCGCTGAATTCGACGTCGAACGAAAACGACATCGTATTCGTCCGAACTTTCCTGGAGGAGAGACTTCCTGCCACGACGTCATGCTCACCCTTGAGCGGCTTGAAAGTGTAGTTCGGGTCTTCCTCGAAGTAAGAGGCGTCGTACATCCCTTTCGTATGTTGTAGAAGCACGTGCGTCACTTTATCGGCGTGGCTGATGCAGATCACGAGTCCGAACACGCCTTCCGGGAAGCCGTCATCGATTTCCGCGAGCTTGAAGCCATCAGGCAGCGGCTTGTTGGAAAGAACAACTCGCCGATCATCTTTCCGATGCGTGACATCATTCGACTGATGGTCGATGGCGTAGGCGTAACTCAGATCGATGCGGCTGCTATCGATGGTCACGGATCCCTGTGCGCGTCCAGCATCGACTGCGTAGGCGGATCCGCAGATGAATGACAGCGCCAACACCACCGCAAGGCGGCGCATCCTGATTGCCCTTTTGGGCAGTGTAACATCCCGCCCCATGCGCAAAGTAATGACAGCCATTCTCGCCATCAGTCTGGCAGCGTCCGCGGTCGCTCAGACGCCTGAACCGCCCCCGCGCGACCGCCGCAACGACCGCGCGTTCGAGCAGGTCACCAAACACGCCGACGACATTCTCTGGTACTTCAAACTCGGCGACGTGGCCTCGATCGACAAGGTGAATTACACCAGCAAGCCGGAACGCACCACCAATCCGACCGGCCAGGGCGCCGGCAATCCGATGATCATCCCGGCCTATGTCTTCGCTCCGAAAAACCTGCGCGGGAAGGCGCCGATGATCGTTCTGATCCACGGCGGCGTTCATGGTGATTTCAATACTTTCTACGCCCACATCGTCCGAGAGCTGATCGATCAAGGCTACGTGATCCTCGCTCCCGAATATCGCGGCTCGACCGGTTATGGCGGCGACTTTTACGATCAGATCGACTACGGCGGCGCGGAGGTCGACGATGTCAAAGCCGCGCGCGACTGGGCGGTTGAAAATCTGCCGAACATCGATCCGAAGCGCATCGGCGTCATGGGTTGGAGTCACGGCGGCTATCAGACCCTGATGGGCGTCTTCAAGTTTCCGGACGCCTATCAGGTCGCGTACGCCGGCGTTCCGGTCAGCGATCTCGTCATGCGCATGGGCTACAAGACCCAGGGATATCGCAGCACCTTCAAGGAATTCATGGGCAAGGAGGCCGTCGACAATCCGACGGAGTATCGCAAACGGTCACCGTACTTCCATGCATCAGAATTGAAGACTCCCCTGCTCATTCACACCAATACCAACGACGAAGATGTCAACGTGATGGAAGTCGAACATCTGATCGACGCGCTGAAGGCTGCCGGGAAGAAGTTCGAATACAAGATTTATGAAAATGCGCCGGGCGGGCACGAATTCAACCGCATCGACACGGCCATCGCGAAGGAGTCGCGCAAGGAGATCTACGAGTTTCTCGCGAAGTACCTCAAGTGATCATCTTTGCCGCGCTGGCTGTTTATCTCGCGGGCAATCCGGCCGACGTCAGGCCGAAACTTCACGGACCGATCCTCGGTCTGGCGGGCAGCAGCGCTGAGCCGGCCGGGCTTCAGGCCATGGTCGACGCGGTGCGCGGTTGCACCGACTGCCCCGCCAAGGTCGACGTCGTCATCATCCGCGCATCGGGCGATCAGGGCCTCAATCCGGTTTTCATGGGTTTGCGCGGTGTCGATTCCGCGGTCTCGTTTGTAATCACCGATCGCGACTCTGCGAATCGCCGCGATGTCGAACGCGCCGTCCGCGATGCCGAGGTGGTGTGGTTCGCGGGAGGCGATCAGTGCAATTACATTCGCTGGATCAAGGGAACGCGCGTCCATCGCGGCGTCGAGCGGGTCTTTCGCCGCGGCGGTGGCGTCGGCGGAAACAGCGCCGGCCTGGCGATTCAGGGCGATGTCGTCTACGACGCGTGTCCCGACGTCAGTGCCGCCTCCAAGGATGTTCTCGACGATCCGTTCCATCGCGATGTCAGTCTTTCCTCCGATTTTTTCCGCTGGCCGGCGCTGCGCGACACCATTACCGATACCCACTTCCATCGGCGCGATCGTTTCGGGCGGCTGATCGTCTTCCTCGCCCGCACCTTCCACGGCCAGCGCGTCGACGGCCTCGGCATCGATGAGCAGACTTCAGTGATCGTGATGCCGGATCTGAAGGGCAAGGTTTACGGACCAGGGGCGGCTTACCTGCTGGTTGTCGATCATCCGCCAGAGGTTGTCGAGAAGGGAAGCCATTGACGTATCGCGGCTTGAAAGTGTGGAAGTTCACAGCCGGCGACACCATCGACTTCACCCATCGGCCCACCAGCGGTTACCGGACTATTGACGTGATCGACGGAAGATTGAGCGCGGATCCCTATTGAGCCCCTCACCCCGTCCCTCTCCCCGCGGTGGAGAGGGTGGTCCCGCCGAGCGGGACCGGGTGAGGGGTCAACGTCAGAACGTGATCCGGGCGCCTAGCCGTACGATGCGCGGGCTCTGGATCTCCTGAATCCAGTTCGTTCCCGATGCGAGATCGGCACCGTTCAACGAACGCAGACGATTGTCGCGCGTGACGATTGTCTGCTGATTTGTGGTGTTGAACAGATCCGCGGACAGCTCGACACCCGTGCCGCGAATCAGCGCAAACGTCTTTGCAATACGAAAGTCGAGGTTATAGACGTTGGGCAATCGGAAGGCGTTGAAGTCGGTGGCGAGAATGTTCTTGTTGCCGAAGCCGTCTCGGGCATTGATGCGCCGATAGTACGGGAGGATGTAGCCCTGACGTCCGGTCAGGGCCGCCCCCAGGGTGATCTGGTGCGGGAATTGATAAACGCCGTTGAAAGCACCTGACCATTTCGCATTGAGATAGCTGCCGGTTGGGGCATAAAGGCCGGTTCCGACGCACGTACTACATCCGTTGCTGAGCAGGGGCGTTGGATCTCCATTCGGAACGCCGTTCGGTCCGATGTGCTGCTTCCAATCGGCGAACGTCACATTGCCGCGCACCATCCAGTTGTTGACCATGCGTTTGGTCGCGGTGAGCTCAATGCCGTTGTAGGACTGGTCATAGTCAGGCCGATTGGTCGTGACTTTCCATCGCGGCGTAGGAACACCCGGCTTCAACGCGTAGACGGTGATGTTGTAGGGATCGCCGTTGGGTAGCGTCCCCTTCTGTGGATTGACAGTGGATCGCGTTGACGGCCCGTAGTCGGCGGCGGTGTAGTAGTCGCGGGCCCCACGCGTCTTTTCGTAAACCGTCCAGACGAAGTTCGTTCGCTTGCGATACGTGTAGTCGACGCCGACTGCGAATGCCGATCCGATTTCGCGCTGGAAGCCGAGGATGTATTCGTTCGTCCGAGGGGCTTTCATGCCGTAATCGACGCGGCCTACCGAGAACGGCGCCGCCGGATTTTTCGGGTCGACATTGATTGCGACGTCGAAGTCCGTCAATTCACCGCGTTGTACGCGATTGTCTTTATTGATGTCGTTCCAATAGAAGTACAGATACTGGATCAGATAGAAAGGATTGTTTGCGCCGACAGTCCCGGCCGCGATCTGATCGGCATATCGCGCGTAACTGCCGCGCAGCAGCGTCTTCTTGCTTGCGCCGAGCGCGTACGTGGCAGCCAGCCGCGGGGAAAGTGATTTCCACTGCAGCGCCCGGGTATCGCCGGCGTAGGTCGCTGCCGGCAGCAGATCGGGGAAGAGGCCATTGGCTTCCACGGAGTTGGCGTTATTTTTTGCTCGCTGGATGTCGTAGCGGAATCCCGCATTGAGCGTCAGATTCCCGGTGGTGATCGTGTCGCCCGCGAAAACACTCTTGTAATTCGAGCCGTAGTTAGGCCGAGCTGCGCGAGTAATCTCCGCTTCACCGAAGTCGAGGCGTGCGACGACCTGGTCGCCGGGCGCGGCGGAAGCGGACGTCACCGGCGTGCGGCGATAGCCAAACCCGAACTTCAGCTCATGATTCATGTTCGCAACATTGAAGAACTTCGAGCCCTCGACGTTCGCCTGCTTCTGAGGCATCGACTGGTCATAAGGCCAATACGACCCGTGCGGAATGCCGTTCTTGTCGTAATACATGTTCGTGTCGCGGCCGCCGACCGGGCTGAGGTGATAGCCATTGACAATGCGTCCCACGCGAGCGGTCAGGAACAGGCTCGGCGTGAACGTGTGTGTATCTTCCAATGTGTATTGCCAGCCCGGGCCGCTCTGATTGTAGGAAGTCTCGACCGGCCGGGTTGGGCTGATGCCGCGATGGTCGACGGTCTTGTTGCTGTACACATAGCCCAGAAAGCCCGCATTCCGTGAGCTGATTTGTCCGTTGAACTTGCCGTTGTAGTTCCAGAGGTCGGTCTTCTGCAGTGCCGTGCTGTTGCTCGAGACCACAACGTTGATGGGATTGCGCGAGTAGGCGCCCCACATCCACAAGCGGTCGCTGATGATCGGTCCGCCAGCCTCCGCTCCAACTTCGCTGATCTGATTGATGGAGTTGACGACCTTCAGATAGCTGGTGGCCTCGGACGGAACCTTGGGGTCGGTCTGCAATTGATGGCCGGTCCAGAAATAGCGTCCCGAGCCTTTCAGATCGTTGGTGCCGCGCTTCGTGACCATATTGAGCTGGATTCCCGGAGTCTGCACCGATGGATCGGCGCTGCCGGTGGTGACTCTGAATTCCTGGAATGAATCGAAGTCGAAGTAAAAGCCGGATGCGCCTCCCGATCCCGACATATCCGTGCTCGTCACACCGTCGACGTTCCAGACCGTCTGGGTGCGGTCCACACCTTTGCCGGCGAAGTTTGACTGCTGGCCGCTCTTGTTGCCGCCCACGTTCACGCGGTCGACCAGGACACCGGGCACAGATTGCAATACCACCCACGGATCGCGCGCGGTCGGCACCTCTTTGAGCTCGATTTGCTCGATGCTCGCCCCGGTCGCGACTTCGCGGCGATCGATGACCGGCGAGGCCGCGCTGACGGTGATCGTCTCGCTGACCGCCGGATCGAGTCGCAAACTGACCTCGGTGTTGCTGCCGACCGCGACATCGACCTGGCGCTGAACTTTCGAGAAGCCTTCCAGCTCGCTTCGCAGCGTGTACTTCCCGGGAGATCGCTTGAGGAATCGAAACTGTCCCTGCGAGTCGGTCACGAAGGTCTGCGGCGCTCCGGGTCCGTTCAATGTGATGGTCACACCGGGAAGGGCGGCGCCACTCTTGTCGACCACCTTTCCGAAAACGTTGCCGCTGTTCTCCTGCCCTGACGCCGCAACCGCCAACATCAGCAGTCCCGCGGTGAAGGTCATGATCAAACGCACGTACTGCCGGCAACTGTAATGTCGATGCATACAGGGCTCCTTTCTTTTTTGATACCGGGCGTTTTTTGGGAACTCTGCGCCTCGGAAGCGCCCCTGTCAACCGCGTTTCATGCCTTTGCGCGCGCGGATGACGAGGTGAATGGGCGACCCGACCAGGCCAAGCGCATCACGAAACGTATTCTCGAGGTAGCGCCGGTAAGAAAAATGCAGCGGGGCATCGCTGTTCGAGAAGAGAGCGATCGTGGGCGGCTGCGTTTTGAGCTGCGTGGCGTAATAGAAGCGCCGCGCGCGGCCTTTGGTCGATGGCGGTTGATGCTGCGCGATGGCGCGCTCGAGGATGGTGTTGAGCTCGGAGGTCCGGAATCTCTTGCGATAGCCGGTCACGATCGTATCGATGCGCGGAAAGATCTTTTCGACGCGCCGTCCGGTTTTCGCCGAGATGAATTCGACGGGCGCGTAGGCGAGAAATTTCAATTTGAATCGAATGGCGTCCTCGAACTTTTTCGCATCTTCAGGCGTGTGCTGATCGGCGTCCCATTTGTTGACGACGATCAGTGCGGCCTTCCCGGCCTCCTCGGCATATCCGGCCACAGTGGCGTCCTGCGCCGCGACACCTTCGGTGGCGTCGATCATCACCAGCCCGATTTCGCAGCGCTCGATCGCTTTGCGCGCCGAGATGACCGCCAGCTTTTCGGCGCCATCGGTCGTCTTTCCCTTGCGGCGGATCCCGGCGGTGTCGATGATGCGATACCGCCGCCCCTGGCGCTCGATCTCGGAATCGATGGCATCGCGCGTCGTTCCGGAGATCGGCGAAACGACGGCGCGCTCCTCATTCGTCAATCGATTCAGAAGCGATGACTTGCCGACATTCGGCCGGCCGATGATGGCGACGCGGATCGGCTCCGCTTTGTCGTCTTCCGTTTCTGGCTCAGCCGGAACAACGTCCGCAATCGCGTCGACAACTTCGTCCACCCCCTGGCCATGCTCGGCGGAGATGAGCAACAGACGCTCGAAGCCCAACTCGTAAAACTCGGGCGCGTTCTCCTCGACATCGCGCCGATCGGTCTTGTTGACGAGGAGCATCGTCCGCGACGCGTGCGGGCGCAGCTCAGTCGCGATTTCGCGGTCTTCGGGGAGAACACCCGCGACGCCGTCGACAACAAGGAGAATGAGATCCGCCGATTCAACGGCCCGCGTCGCCTGCGCTCGAATCTCCGGCGCGTAGTCTGACATCGGCGAGTGGCCGTACTCGAGGCCGCCGGTGTCGGTCAGCTCGTATTTGCGGCCATCGTCGAGAGTCGCGATGGTTGTCAGACGGTCGCGCGTCATGCCGGGCAGATCGTGAATCAGAGCGCGGCGAGATCCGGCCAGCCGATTGAACAGAGTCGACTTTCCGACGTTAGGCCGCCCGACGATCACGACGCGCTTCATCGGCCGCCATGCTACAACCCCTCACCCGGTCCCGCTCCGCGGGGCGAGGGGCCTCACACCGCCGCCAGGGTGAGGGGCGCATTTAGAACTCGAAGCCGAACATCGGAACGAAATTCCATGCGACCCAGAAGAGAATCGCGCCGATGGCAGTGTTCAAGAAATTCATCACATGATTGTTCACGTTTTTGGTCAGGCTGCCGATGACGCTCTCGATGTACGAGCCGAGGATCGCGGAGATCGTGACGACTGCGATGGCGCGTGCTTTGTCGATCGTCACCGTCCCGATGAAGGCCGGACGAATGTGATGGACCGCCATGGCAGTGCCGGCGATGGCGACGATGAGCGCGCCGAGCACACCCGCCAGCGTTCCTTCCAGTGACATCGCTCCATCGGTTCCGCGTTCCACGCGGCGAAAGGTCAGCGGATGGAATGCGCGCCTGCCGATGAGTTGTCCGACCTCTGAGCCGGCGGTGTCGGCCGCCGCGGTCGCAAGCGATGTGATTCCCATGAACAGCGGCACCAGGCCGAGGCCTCGCCACACCGCCACCGAGCAGATCGCGGCCACGCCGACGTTGGCAAAGGCGTGCCCCGCCCCCCTCCTCCCGCCCTTCTCCTGCGCCAGTCCCGCGCGGGCCTTGCGGGCGTAGCCGAGTCGCGTGCAGGCCGTGCCGACGATGAAAAACGCGAGGAGTGCGACATACATCGGCGGGCCGCCTCCAAGAATGACGATGGTGCCGAGGAGCCAGCCGGTGATGAAGCCGGAGAGGTCGACGGTGCGCAGCCCGTATCCGACGATTGCCAGGATGGTGTTGAGCGCGATCCACGGCCAGGGGATGGGCGCGTGGACGATCTCGCCCACCATGGGCTGGATCGAGAGCACGGCCAGCGTCGCGGCAGCGGCGGCAGGAACGCTGACGTTGTCATCGAGGCCAAGCGGCATCGATTCGACGAATGCTGCAATGATCACCGCAACCGCGACCAGGAGCAGCGACGGTCCGCCGAAAAACTGCGCGATGGCACCGCCTGCAAGCGCAGCCGCGCCAACGAATCCGAGCGTTCCGCCCCACGACTTCGTTCGATTCCACGGCAACGGAGCGATGGGGAGGGCGCGGCCGATCACTGTCGCGAAACCGTCGCCGAACGCGAGGATCACCCACCCGACCGCCGCCAGCTCGATGTGCCAGTTGAAGGTGAGAATCAACGCGCATACTGCCAGCGGATATAGAACGATCCCGGCGTCGTAGCCGCGCTGGTGGCGCGCGATGCGCTTTCCGACGATGCGATGCAGCACCAGCCAGTTTCCGATGGCGGCAAGGGCGGCGATGGCGGCCGCGATCCGCCATGGAAGCCACTTCAGCGTGATCGCGAGAAAGCCCGTGCCGATGTGGATCGACTTCCGCAGCGTCTCATTGGTCGTGTGCTCATTCATCCTTCATCCCTCATCCCTCATCCCTTTAAAATGAAGGTGATGGTCCCGACTCTATCCGTCATCATCCCCTGCTACAACGAACGCGCCACAGTCGCCGAACTCCTGCGCCGCGTCAAGGAAGTTCCGGTCGACAAGGAGATCATCGTCATCGATGACAAGTCGACCGATGGCTCGAAAGACGTGGTGGCCGCGCTGGCGCAACAGTGGCTCGAGATCCGCCACATCCTGCAGCCCGTCAACCAGGGAAAAGGCGCTGCCATCCGCCGCGGCATCCAAGAGGCGCGCGGCGACATCGTGCTGATCCAGGACGCCGACCTCGAGTATGACCCTGAGGAGTATCCGAAGCTGATCCAGCCGATCCTGGACGGCCACGCCGACGTGGTTTTCGGATCGCGATTCGAAGGTCACCCCCGCCGCGTCATGCTCTACTGGCACCGCCTCGGTAACACCTTTCTCACGTTTCTGTCGAATCTCACCACCAACCTCGATCTCACCGACATGGAGACCTGCTACAAAGTCTTTCGGCGCGACGTCATCCAGTCCATCAATCTTCAGTCCAATCGATTCGGCATCGAGCCTGAGGTGACGGCCAAAGTCGCCAAGCGCGGATATCGCATCTTCGAGGTGCCCATTTCGTACTATGGCCGCGATTACTGGGAAGGAAAAAAAATCAATTGGAAGGATGGCTTCAGCGCCATCTGGACCATTCTGAAGTATGGCTTGTTCGATGATCCGGCCAACGAGCCATCGACCTATAAGACGATCCGCCGCCTCGATCGGCTGAAACGTTACAACAAATGGATCTGGGAGCGCGTGCAGGCGTTCGTCGGGCAGCGCGTGCTCGAAGTCGGCGCCGGATCGGGCACGATGACTCGCTTTTTGTACGGGCGCGAGTTGATCGTCGCGACCGACAAGGAAACGCCATACATCGATCGTCTCAGAAACGCGTTTCGCCGGCGGCCGGGAATCGTCGTCGAGCGTCTCGATCTCGACACCGACGACGGTCTCGATCTTTCACGCTATGCCTTCGACACCATCCTGTGCATCAACGTTCTCGAGCACACCGTGGACGATGCGGCGGCATTGCGTCGCGCAAATCAGCTTCTGCAGCCGGGCGGCCGCATCGTGATTTTCGTCCCCGCCGGAAAAGATCTGTACGGCTCGCTCGATCGCGGGGTCGGACATCAACGTCGCTACGAGAAAGACGAGCTGGTCGACAAATTGCGGCAGGCGGGATTTGAGGTCGAAGACGCCTCGTATCAGAACCAGGTCGCGCGATTCGCATGGTGGTTGAATTCGCGGGTTCTGAATCGCCAGGGCCTGCCGCTGGCGCAATCACGGCTCTTCGACCGAATGGTCCCGCTGTTGAAAACACTCGAAGGCGATCGGCCACGCAGCGGCCTGAGCCTGATCGTCATCGGGCGGAAGGGTGGCGGGCCGGTGGTTGTGAAAAGCGAAGAAGCGATGGCGGCGGCCGGGACAGCATCTTGAAGCGCGTCGCGCTCATCCTGGCAGGCGGCGCCGGTACACGCCTGCGGCCGCTCAGCTCGGACGAAAACCCGAAACAATTCCTGCGAATCTTTGACGGCTGCTCGCTGCTGGAAAAGACGTATGCCCGCGTTCGTGGCAGCGTCACAACGGTCTACGTCTCGACCAATGAACAGTACGCCGCAAAATGCAGCGAGCAGCTCGATATAGCCAACATATTGACTGAACCGGCGCGCCGCAACAACGCGCCCGCAATTACGCTCTGTTGCCACGAGATCGAAACGCGTGAAGGCGAGGTCGTGATCGCGGTGCTCCCCTCCGATCATTTCATCCGCGACGAGCAGGAATTCGCGCGCGTGCTCGACCGCGCATTCGAGTTTGCCGGGTCGAATGACTACCTCGTCACGATTGGGATCAAAGCAAGCGACCCCAACACCGGCTACGGTTACCTGCGCCTCGGCGACGCGCTCGCGCCCGACGTGATGGCCGTGGAACGCTTTCTCGAAAAGCCGTCACGCGAAAAGGCCGAAGAGTTTGTGCGGCGCGGCAACTACGCCTGGAATGCGGGCATCTTCGTCTGGCGCGCCAGCGTATTTCGTCGGGAAATCGCGGTGGCCGCACCGGAAATCGCGGCAGTGACGCGGCAGAATTACCAGCACATGCCCTCGATCTCCATCGATTACGCGCTGATGGAAAAAGCGCCGCGTGTGGCCGCCATTCGCGGCGATTTCGGGTGGTCGGACGTCGGATCGTTCGAAGCGCTGGAGCGCCTGGGCGTCGATGTCACCGCCCTTCTCAATCGCTGAACAATCTGGCCGCGTTTTCCCACAACACTTTTTTCTCGATCGCTTCGCCGTAACCGAGCCCGCGGAAATCGTCGATGTTCTTGCGCAGCGAGGAGACTCCCGGCGCCGGCCAGTCCGTTCCCCACAGCACCTTGTCTGCGATCTCGGCCAGCCGTGGGACATATCGCGGAAGAGACTTCGGCGGAATGCCCGACAAATCGAGGTGCACATTGGGATGGCGTCGTGCCAGAAAAAACGCCGTCTCTCCATAAAGCGGACGGCCGGCATGCGCGAGGATGATCGGGATGCGCGGAAAGTCGACCGCCACATCGTCGATCGGCATCGGATCGGCGTAGACATTGCGCGCGCGGGGGAATACCGATGTGCCGGTGTGAAACATGATGGGGACGGCGCGAGCTTCGCACTCCTGATACAACTCCGCCAGCTGCGGGAGCTCACTGCGGTAGGCGTTCGGCGCGAATTCCTGGTGCGGCGGATGGATCTTGATCATCCGAATACCATGGTCGAGTACGCGTTGCGTTTCCCCGCGCACATCGCGTTCGTGACGCGGATGCACCGATCCGACCGGAAGCAGCCGGTCGCGATGGCCGCGCGTGAAATCAGCGATCCATTCGTTGACCTCGCGTGTAAATCCCATCACTTCCGGTGCCACGTAGTTGATACAGCAGACGCGGTCGACGCCGTTGGCATCGAGAAATCGAATCAGGTTGTCGGCGGATGCCAGGATCTCTTTGGCGCCGGCGTGGGAGGGGTCGTCGATCATCGTCATTGCGTCGGGGCGGATCATCGACCACGGCTGCACATGAAGATGAACGTCAAAAACGCGCACGGCGCGATGTTATCGCGCCGTGCAGAGTCGAATTACAAAGAACGCGGTCAGTGGTCGAGCTCCGAGC
>DASPZU010000036.1:0-17093 GCA_035636095.1 Thermoanaerobaculia bacterium | reverse complement strand
CGACGCCGAGGAGCGCGGCGGCGGCGGAGGTTGCTGCGCGGAGCGCTGCCGCCGGCGACATGCCCAGGCCCGTCATCAGCGCGAACTCCTGAGCGTTCATTCCATGCGGCGAGACCGCGGAATCGGTGCCGAACGCGATCTTCACGCCCGTCCGGAGCGCGTTGCGAAACATGTCGCTGCGCGCGGCCAGCGCGGCGCGTCCCTTGACCGCGATGGCCGGGGGAAACTTATCGATCTTGCGTCCGATCCAGTCGCCTGCCAGGAGCGTCGGAACGAGATAGATGCCCTTGTCCCGCATCATCGCGAGCGTCTCCGGCTTCATGAACGAGCCATGTTCGATCGAGTCGACGCCCGCCTGCACCGCCATGCGCGCGGCTGCGTCTCCGTGACAATGTGCCGCGACCTTGCGGCCCCAGTGATGCGCTTCCTCCACGATGGCGTTCATTTCGTCCTGCGAAAGCTCCGGCGCGTCGACCGGATCCGACAGCGACAGCACGCCGCCCGAAGGCATGAACTTGATGACGTCCGCGCCATACTTGATCTGATAGCGCACTGCCGCGCGGCAATCGCCGACGCCGTTGCAGACGCCCTGCATCGGCCCGAGTTGCTGGAATCCGCGCGCGGGCGGAATCGGATCGGCGTCGCCGTGGCCGCCGGTTGCGCCGATGGCATATCCCGAGACCAGCATTCGCGGCCCAACCACCCATCCATTGTTGATTGCGTTGCGCAGTCCGATGTCGACGTAATCGCTCGCGCCGACGTTGCGCACCGTCGTGAATCCGGCATCGATGGTCTTGCGCGCGAATGTGGCCGCCAGCAGCGCCTGCTCGGCCGGCTGCCGCATCAATTCCTGAAAATGGTCCAGATACCAGTTGTCCCCGGCCTCCTCGGTCAGATGCACGTGTGCGTCGATGAACCCGGGAAGCAGCGTGGCGTCGCCGAGGTCGATGACCTGGGCGTTGGGCGGGATGGAACCCGGCGAAATCGCGCTGATGCGCTTTCCATCGACGACCACCACGGCATTTCGCACGACCGAATCCGAGGTTCCGTCGAACATGCGAGCTGCTTTGAGAACGATCGGTTGGCCCGACGCAACCGAGGCGATGAGCGAGAGCGCGATGACGAGCTTTTTCATGGCGGGGGAGTATATCCAGCCTGTTCTGCTATCATTCCAGTCAATCAGTCCAAAATTTGCGCTCACGTGATAGGAGGGTATTCATCGATGAGCAATGTGCTTGCGTTCCTGATGCAGCAAACGGATACCGGTGTCCCGGCGGGTGCCGCAGCCATGGGGACGGGCGTGATGATCGTATGGCTGGTGGTCGTCGTTCTGATGATCGCCGCCATGTGGAAAGTGTTCAGCAAAGCGGGGCAGCCGGGGTGGGCGGCCATCATTCCGATCTACAACTACTACGTGATCGATGAGATCGCCGGCAGGCCGGGTTGGTGGCTTCTCCTTTGGTTCGTGTTTTTTCCCATTCCGTACATCGTTACCGCGCTCGATATCGCCAAACGCTTCGGCAAAGGCGCGGGCTTCGGCGTCGGACTCATGCTCCTACCGATTATTTTCTGGCCGATGCTGGCGTGGGGTGACGCGAAGTACACCGCCGCCCCGGCAATGGCTTAAGGATTTTGATTGTGTGGCACAGACACTCGTGTCTGTGCCACCACAAACGCCAGGCCGCCAAGCGCCATCGGCGCGATGAGGCGGAGGAATTCGGCGTGGACGAGATGGGTGCCGAGAGCGCCCAGCATGATTCCGATCAACATCGCGGCAGCGGCGCGCCGCAATTTCGGGATCAACACCGCCAGGCCGCCGAGAATCTCGAGCACGCCCACGACGCGTGCAGCACCGGCCGGGTATCCCCAGCGCACGAACCTCTCCGTCCATCGCCTCGCCGATGGCCCTTGCAGCTTCGAAGTGCCAACCAGGACAAAGACCACTGCCAGGAAGATGACGATCGCCAGCACTGCCGCGCGCGGGAGCCTGATCATTGTTGTATCCTGCGATCCCCATCGCGGGAATCCAACTCACAAACCCTCAAATTCGCAATGGGGTCAGATCTTTGTTTCTCGCTCAGTTCTACAGGTTGAAGATCGACATACGCGCGTCGACGCCGCGCAGGGGCGTGTTTTTTCACGTTTCGGCGAAAACGATCGTTGTCGGACGACGCAGAGGTGTCGCGCGCTAGGAAGTGATTGAATGGCCTTCTTTGACTCTTCAGTCTCTACTCTTTGAAGAGTGAAGCGAGAATCAAAGACCTGACCCCATGTTGAAGACTTTCGGAGACTTCGAGTTTGATGATCGGCGGAGGACCCTCAGGGCGGGAGGGCATCGTGTCAGGCTCACAGGGCAAAGCGTCGACTTACTCTCTCTGCTGCTCGAGCGGCCAGGCGACTTGATCACCCGCGACGAGATCCAGCGAAGGTTATGGCCCGATACCCATGTTGGCTTTGAGCACAGTCTCGACGTGATCGTCAGCCGCCTCCGCACAGTTCTTGGCGACAAGAGCGCGAGCGCTCGCTACATCGAGACCGTGCCGCGGAAGGGCTATCGTTTCATCGAGCCCGTGACCGTGGGGGCGGAGCGGCGCCATTGGGGTCTTCGATTCCGAACTTACGCGGTTGTGGCGATCCTTGCCGCTGTCCTGGCGGTTCTCTTTGCACGCACTCGGTACGACAAGTTCGTGCCGTCGCAGCATTCGCGAACGTCACCAACCACGCCGGCTCGCTGAGACTAGACTTTTTCGAGCCGGACCTCTCGCAAGTAGAGGAACAGCGGCAGGCCTAACGAGACGCCCACCAGCAGGTTCGCGGCGATTGGCGCCCACAGATGTCGCACGCCAATCCGTTTTCTCTCGGCGAAGACGAAGATCCACAACACGATCGACGACACCAGCACGTCCATCCCGAAGAATCCGCCTGCAGGCGTCGAAAAAAGCTGCTCGAACAAGAGGCGGACGTTGAGGCCGTGATCGGAGACGAATCCGATGAACTGCCAGTAGGGGAGAAGCGTGCCCAGGAAGCAGAGTGCGAGATAGAGGTGCTTCAATTTCATCTCGATCTCACTTACGGAATTTGAAATGATTGGTTCATGAGCCCGAAAGAACAGTTTCTCGACGCTTACGATCGCGAGCACGCCATCACGATGCGAATTGTGAAGGCCTACCCAAAAGAGAAGCTCGATCTGAAGCCGCATTCGAAATTGAAGACCGCTCGCGGGCTGGCCTGGGTTTTCGCGCTCGAGTGCGGACTCGGAACGCGAGTCTGGCATGACGAGTTCGCGAAAGGTGTTCCGGCCGGATCACCGCCCAAAGCGCCCGAGGATTGGAACGATCTCTTGTCGGGACTCGAGAAAGCATACAAGGATTTTCGCGATTTGATCGCCTCAACGCCCGAGGCGAAGCTCGACGAGAAAGTCCATTTCCTCACCGGACCGAAGACCATGGGCGCGATGTCCCGACTCGCGTTCGCATGGTTTCTGCTCTCTGATCAGATCCATCACCGCGGACAGTTCTCGATCTATCTCCGGATGGCCGACGCGAAGGTGCCGTCGATCTATGGCCCGACCGCGGACGAACCGTGGATGTGAATTGGTATCGGGATTTCTTCTCCGGCCTGGCCGTCGATTTCTGGATGGCCGCCGCCCCTCCGCCCGACGACGACATTGCGTTTCTGTGCTCGCTGCTCCCCGACGGCGGCGAGATCCTCGACCTCGCCTGTGGCGCGGGAAGGCATGCGATTCCACTGGCGCGCGCGGGATTTCGCGTCGCCGGCGTCGACATCTCGCCGGAGTTTCTGGAGCGCGCGAAGCGCGCATCCGACGTCGCGATCGAATGGCATCAACGCGACATGCGCGATCTGCCGTGGAGCGCGCGCTTCGACGGCGCCTTCTGCTTCGGCAACAGCTTCGGCTACCTTGGCCGCGCCGGATCGCAGGCTTCGATCGCATCGATCGCGAAGGCCATGAAGCCTGGTGCGCGATTCGTTCTCGACATCGGCAGCGCCGCCGAGTCGCTCTTGCCTTCGCTGAAGACGCGACGACGGATCGCGGTGGGCGACATTCTTTTCTTGAGCTCCGCGACTTACGACGTCAACGAGAGCCGCCTCGATGTCGAATACACCTTCGTGCGCGGCAGCGTGCACGAGAAGAAGACCGCCCACACCTGGATCTTCACCAGCGGCGAGCTGCGTCAGATGTTCGAAGCCAGCGGTCTCGAGGTCGAGTCGATGCTCGCCTCCACTGACGGCGAACCGTTTCGCCTCGGCTCGCCGCGACTGCTTCTCACCGCCCGGAAATCCGCCTGACGTAGGCGGCCGTCGCGAGTCCCGCGATCGCCGCCGGCGCGACCAGCGTCACGACCGAGACGCGATGGCGTCGTACTAGATCGCGTCGTCGCTCAACGTTTTTCGCGTGCGATGTCCATAGACGATGTTTCGCGGGACCTTGCGTAGCATGAGCGGGATCGCCGGGATCACGAAGAGCAGCGCACAGCCCGCCATCGTGATGAGGCCTTTGTCGAAGACGGTCATCCGTCGTATTCCGTTTCTTCCGAAACTTTGGTCGGGCTCTCGAAATCGATGCGGTAAGCCGTCGGGATCTTTCAGCTCGGTGACCCAGAAGCCATTGCCGACGAACGGCCGCCTGGCCTCGAGGCCGCGAGCCCTGGCGTCGCGATAGATCTTCAGCGCGTCCTTGCACGTGAAGCAGATGGTGACGCCCTCGCCGACTCTCATCTTCGGCCGATGCTCTTCGCGAAACTCCTGCAGCATCAGCGCCGCACTTCCGATCTCCAGCCAGCACCAGCGCAGTTTCCCGTCGTCGATCCATTTATACTTCATGGTGAAGCCGAGGCCGTCCATGTAGAAGCGCAGTGAGCTCTCCAGGTTGGAGACGCCGAAGAATGGGACGGCCTGCTCGACGTTGTCGTCTTTGCTCACTTCGATCGCTTCCGCGCTTTGATCGCGACCGACAGCTCGTCGTTGCGCGGGTTCACGAACCGCAATTTGATCCGCCCTTCGTCGTCGACGGAGATCGCGGCCGGCACGTTGACCGACGTGAGCATCCAGCCCGCGGGGAGCGTGACGTAATTGAGGGGACGCCCGAGCGTGCGCTTCCAAACCAGCTCACCGTTTTCCACAGCGTACCCGACAGGATCGGTGTAGGTCTCCTCCACTCGGATCCGTTTCGATTTTCCTTCAGCAACCGCATCGGGGAGATCGCCCTGCACCGCCACCGAGTCCGGCTCGACCTTGTTGGGGTAGTAGCCGAGGGCGTTGACATCTTTGCCGGCGACATTGTGCGTCGCGAGCGCTTTGCCGGTGTCGAGATCGATCATCTTCGCGTCGGGCGAGACGACGCTCCCTTTGCGCACGAAGCTGTGGACCGATTTCTGTCCGGCGCGCGTGACGGTGAAGTCGTGCGAGATTCGAAACTGATGCGACGCCGGATCGAGGAGCCAGTAGCTGATCTCGCGGTCCTGCTCGGCGCGATGAAAGGCCTCCTGCGCCAGCAGCACGGTCGGCAAAAGGAGAAGCAGCATCAGCTTCTTCACGGCAGCCTCCTGCCGATGATCTTCACGGGAAGCTGATCGTCGCGATCGTTGAGAAAGCTGACGCGAACGCGGCCGTCAGCGTCGGTGGAGACGATCCCCGGCGAAGCGCATCCGATCAACTCCCATCCTTTCGGCATCACGACCACGTTGCGCTTGACGCCGAGGGGGCGCTCGAAGACGAGCTGGCCATCTTTGAGAGAGTACGACGCCGGATCGGTGTAGGTCTTGATGATGCGAATGCGCGTTTGACCGCCCTTCGGCACCGGAGCGGGAAGGTGGACTTTGATGAAGCGCGCCCCTTTTTCGTCTGTCACCTCTTCGAATTTCAGCTCCTCTCCCGTGGCGGGGTCGACCACGCGTTCCTTCGTGGAAATCGAACCGGGGCGAATGGGATTGAGGAAAACATCGGCGCCTTCTTTTTCCTGCGCCACGTCGTAGGTGATCGCGAATTGATGGGAGTCGGGCGCGAGCAGCTCGTAGAGGGTGAACGCGACAGCGAATGCGAGGTTCATGCGCGATATTTCACCACAAGCGGGGCGAAGGTCTCACGAAGTCCCTCGCCCCGCGAAGCGGGGAGAGGGTGCCGCGAAGCGGCGGGTGAGGGGCTACGCCGTTCCGAATCGCACCGCCGCGCGTGCCTGTGCACGCTGGCGCTCGATCTCGCGATCGCGCGGCTCGGCGCTCGTCTCCAGCGAGACGAGGAGTTTTTTGGCGACGGCGGCGAACTCCTCGATGGCCTGATTGAACGCCTGCTCGTTCGCCTTTGACGGCTTGTTGAAGCCCGACAGCTTTCGCACGAACTGCAGCGAGGCGGCCCGGATCTCGTCGTCGGTGGCGGGAGGCTCGAAATTGAACAGGATCTTGATGTTCCGGCACATGGTGCCGGCTATTTGAACACAAGGTGGGCGATCTGCGCCTCCAGATCGTTGTAGATCATCCACAGCGCAGTCAAATCGAACGCCGCGTGCGCGCACATCACCATCCAGATCCGTCCTGTGATCGCGAAGATGGTTGCGAAGACGAGACCGGTGATGGTTGCCTGCTCGACGCCGAACAGACCCTGACTCTGATAGTGATCGAGCCCGAACCAGATCGAGGTCAGGACGACGATCGATATTTTCGCGACGATGCCATTGCCGAAGAGTTTGCCAAGCCGCTCGAATGCCCAGCCGCGAAAGACTGTCTCCTCGCCGAAGCCCGCGACGAACATCGCCCAGATCGCGGCGGGCAGCAAGGCCCGGTTTCCGGCGAGGAAGTGATAGGCGCGATTGATCGGATCGGCGCCGAGGAGCGGCATGACGACCGCTTTCATAGCGAATTTGAACGCGATGCCGAACGCGATCCCGCCCGCGATCGTCGCCACCCAGCTCGCGGGGCGCGCGTATCCGATCGCGCTCCATGAGGTGCGCGACCATCGGACCCACACCAGCACGAGAAGCGTTCCGATCGGCAACACGATCATCGGACCGACGAAAACATTTCCCGTCAGCAGAATGGCGAGAATCGCGAGGATTCCGATCGGACCGAATCCGCGAAGCGCCTCCGCGAAGTGATCGTGTTCCGACACCTTGGGAATACGCGCCGCCCCCGCAAAAGTTGATGTAAAGTAGACTTGACATGCTTCCGAAGGTACGCAATCAGGTGAGGGAGTTCCGCGCCAGGAAGGGGTGGACTCAGGAAGAGCTCGCCGAGAAGGTGGGCGTTTCGCGGCAGAGCATCAATTCGATCGAGAACAACCGCTACGTGCCCAGCCTGCCCCTGGCGCTACTGTTCGGACGCGTCTTCGGGCATCCGATGGACGACATCTTTTCTCTGGAGACGAAGAAATGAACGTAATCGACGAACGATTTTTCGATCACCGAAGACGCTCCATGGGCGTGGCCGGAACTGCGGGCGGCATCCTGGCCGCGCTTCTGTGGGCGTATCGGTACTACACGAACCACGTTTTCAATTGGGACCTGCTGGCGGTGGCCGTCACGATCGCCGGCATCAAAATCATTCTGATGATCTGGTATTGGATCAAGGATTGAACATGGACCTCCGAACGAAAAAATCGATCACATTCCTCCGCGCCGGCATGACGGCACTGATCCTCAGCAACCTCGCGCATCTGTCGCTGCGCTGGACGCATGGCGCTGGCGAGAACTTCATCGACTTCACGCAGGGTTTCTTCCTCGCCATCGCCATCGGACTTCTCTTTTTGTCGATGCGAAGCCCGCGCGCTACGGGCTGATGGTGATGTTGGGGAGACACTCGGTGACCGTCTGCAGCACTTCGTGGCCGCGGAGGCACACCGTCTGTGCGTTCGGATAGGTCCAGTGGCCGAACGACGTCCCGGGCACGTCCTGGACCCATTCTATTGGCCCGGCGTAAACGCCCCAGACGTCGCAAACAAAGACTTTCTTCGTCGTCGTATAGGGCCAGGTCGGGAAAGGACATCCGCCGTGGGTGGACCGCCACCACGCATCGAGAGCCGGTGAGATTTCCCCGAGTTGAACGATCTTGTCGAAGTCCCGCGTCAGCATCGCATCCGCCATATTCGGCGCGTCGTGTTTCTTCTTCGAGCCGCCTTTTCGCTGATAGATGCGCAGCTCGACGTCGTCGGGGAGCTTGATGCCGTGGCGTGCCAGCAGCGCGCGCGGGTCCTTCATCGCGGCAGCCAGGGTCTTGTTGCTCTTGCAGGCGCGCCGGAGAATCTCGATCGCCTGCGGCGTCAGGATTGGTGCCATACATACCTCCCTGTTGTGTGCGGGAAGTATAGACCGCCGTCTTCACCACAGAGGCACTGAGAAATCTCTGTGTTCTCGGTGTCTCTGTGGTGATTCATCAGGAAATCCGCAGCATCGTCGCGAGCACGTCCTCCGGATCGCCGAAGTCCGCGATCATCTCCTCCGCACCGATCGCATTGCTGCCGACGCCGATGAACGGCAAGCCGAGGGTGCGCGAAGTGCGGACATCCCACCAGCCGTCGCCGAAGACGACGATGCGATCGCAAGTACGGCCCGCAATTGCGCCTAACACGATCTGTTCGCGCGAAGCCCAGACATCGCAGCAGGCGAGAGGGAGATCGGATGGAAATCCGGCGGCAGCGAGCTTGAGCCGCGCCGATTCCGACCACGCGCCGGTGGCCAGCGCGACCTCCCATCCGCGCTCGTGCAGAAACGCGAGGAATGCGCGCGCGCCGCGAATCTCCTCGAGCGTCGTGATCCGGCGCCGCAACGCGCCGAGGAACGCAGTGCGATGCCGCGCGATGTCTTCTTCAGCCGGATCGCGAACCCAGGCGCGTTGCAGAAATTCGTGCGTCAGTCCACGATCGGTGTGATGCCGGTAGTCGCGCCAATCGACGTCGGCGGCTGGAATTCCGAACGCAACCTCGAACGTGGCGAGGAAGCATTCATTGTCGACGGCGTTGCTGTCGATGAGCGTTCCATCGATGTCGAAAATCGCGAGGTTCATGTGATCGGCGTCACGAGGGCGCGTCAACATGCGGAGCGCGCGTTTCGTCTGATGTGCATGAAACGAACGATGACAGCAGTGCTTGTTGCCCTCAGCTTATCAACCGCCGCCTGCACCACCGCGATCGTCGCGCGTCCGCCGCGCTCCGGAATGGTCCTCGTGGAAGGCGTGTGGGTCGTTCCTCCTCGCATTGGCGCAGTCTGGATTCCGGCGCACTACGAGCGCGTCGGCTTTCACCGCGTGTGGATCGCGGGACGGTGGCGTTATTGACGCCGGCAGTGCAACGCGTCGTTGAGGCGCAGCGCGCGCGGACAGATGTGCTGCGCCCACCATCCCATCGCGACCGACAGCGTCAGGATCAGAGCGAATGGAATGGCGGTCTTCTTGATCACGCCGCCGATCCAATCGCCGTGAGTGGCGCGGTGCGCGTGGCGCGCCAGTACTCCCGCCAGTGCGGCGTTGAACACCACTTCGCTCAGGATCGTCGGCGCGGCCCACACGATCCATACGAACGAGGCGATGATCGCGCACACGAGCGCGATGATCAGGAGGACCAGAACCAGCTCGCCGAGGTCGTCGATGCCGCCGCCACCGCCGCCTTTCGAGGAAGAGCTCGAGGATGACCTGGGTGGCGGCACCACCACGACCGGCGCCGGCTGCGCATTCGCTTCTGACGCCCAGCTTCCGGTCGCCCCTCCGCCGCCGAATTTTCCGCCACCGCCGCCAAAAGAAACTCCGCCTGACGTCGATGAGCTGCTGCCGCCGCCGGTGAAGTTGACGCAGTCGAACCAGTCGTCCGACGAGCTGCCGCCGGAGCGGCGCCGTCCGCACCACTCCACGTACCACAGCCACAGTTTGATGAAGCCGACGAAGGCGGCGTAGGCGGCGATGACCGCGACGCCGTAGCGGATCGCGAAGACGTTGACGTGCGCGAGGAAGAGAAGGCGCGTGACGCCGAGTCCTACCAGAATCGTGGCGGTCAGAATCGCGGTCATGTGGGCGCGGAGGAAGAAGCGGTGCTGGAGCGCGGCCGCGATCCGCTTCTGGTTGACGGCCGCGTCGAGCGGCACCGTTGCCACCGGAAAACGATAGCACCACAGAGGCACAGAGAGCACAGAGAGGTCTCTGTGTGCTCGGTGACTCTGTGGTGATTCAGCGCTTCATCGACTCGACAATCGTGTTTTGCCGCGCCAGCACCCACTGAACGAACTCGTCGCCGTACTTCTCGCGCGCTTCTTTGAGTAATTTGTCATCACGGTAAGGAACAAACACCAGCGGTTCTTCTGCTTTTCGGATTGAAGCTTGAAAAAGCCGATGCCGGCAATCGTCCGGCCCAGTGCCCGGGCCTTCTCCTCGCTTACGGGCATGGCGTCCTTGTGCGCCTGCATCTCGCGGCGCTGGCGATCGAGCATGGCGACGTATTCGGGATCGTGCGAGCCATCCTCGCCAGGTTCCTTTCTCTCAAAAACTGCCTGCGCTACCGTTCTCGTTTCCTCTCGCTGGCGGTTCGAAATGGCCACATCCGCGGAAAACGATAGCACCACAGAGGCGCAGAGAGCACAGAGAGATCTCTGTGTGCTCTGTGACTCTGTGGTGATTCAGCGCCGCAGCCGCATCAAGCCTCCATGAAGAAACAGATCGCGTAGACGACCGCGTAGAGGATCGCCAGTAATCGTGGCGGTCCTGCTGCATTTCTCGCTAGGTCGCGCTGCGTCCGCTGCGGAGAACCACGATCTGCAGAATCGAGATGAGTATGGCAGAAAGGGAAAGCCCGATGGAGACATGCTTACCGTGGAATCGCGACACGAGAAGAAAGGCGAAGGCGAGCGAGGCACCTGCGGCGACCACTGCGGAGACGACGGATCGTGTGGTCGAGATCTCCGACCAGTTACGGATGAAAAGCAGAGAGACACAGCCTGCGATGAAAGTGGGCATCACTGCGATGAAGGACGCAAGCCCCACATTCACCAATGCCAGATGCCGCGAATCGGCGGCCCGCAGAATCGCCGGCACGATGTAAACGACCGCGACCAAAAAGAGCGGCGCTGCGGTGAGCGCGATGATTGGGCTGGCGAGCCAGCGTCGCGATGATGCGCTCAATGTCTACAGATCCTTTCGGAAGCAGCGAACCTGTCCGACTTCTGTGAAGCCCAGTGCTTTGTGCGCGGCCGCGCTGCCGTCGTTGGTGATCTCGGCGTCGGAAGCGAACTCCATGCATCCCTGGGATCGTCCCCACGCCTCGGCGGCTGTGATCAACGCGCGTCCCACTCCCTGGTTGCGGGCATCTGGCGCGACGTACCAACCCTCGAGGTAGGCGACGCGGTCGGTGTGGCAGCCCTCGGCGTAGGCGCGGATGGATAGCTCGGCGAAACCGATGAGCTGTCCGGCGCCATCCGCCGCGACCAGGACGGCGAGCGGCTCACGCGCATGCCCTTCGAGAAACTCGGCGATGTCGGCGGCGTGCTCCGATTCGCCGTGACCAGGCCACAACTCGCGCCTAAGTCGCAGCCAGGCGGGAGCGTCACTTGGTGTGACATCGCGAACGAGCATGTCTTGATTTCGTTGTAAGCATTTCGTGACCTCGGCGATATGTGGGCGCATCGAAATCGATGCTAGCGTAACGAAACCAATGCCCGCCCCGCGTTCGATCGTTTCGCTTTCACTGATACTTTGTTTTGCCGCCTGCGCAACCACCGCTCGTCACGAGATCGCTGGCGCGGGATTCTACCAGGACGTTTCGTGGTCACCGGATTCGCAGTGGATCGCTTACTCAGTGCTGCGCAACAAGCAATGGGGTGTCTACGTTGCACGCCGAGATGGCTCCGCTGAACGGCGCATGAGCAGCGCGGATCTAAACGCAACGTGGACATCCTGGTCGCCGGATGGTCGTGCGCTGGCGTTCGCCGCTGGCTCGCAAGGTCGCACCGATATCGTTGTCGTTTCAGTGCGCGACGGCAACCACGAAAGGAAGGTCACGAGTGACGGTGCTATGAACAGTGCACCGTCCTGGTCGCCGGATGGAAAGCGCCTGGTGTTCACGTCACGCAGAGCCGGAAAATCGCACCTCTACATCGTCAATGCAGACGGTTCCGATCTTCACCAGCTGACTTCGGGCGATGCGAACGAGTCAAATCCGCAGTGGTCTCTTGATGGCGCCAGCATCGTGTTTTACTCCGATCGTCGAGGGAAACTGGACGTCGTTTGCAGAGTGGACGCGGAGGGCAAAGACGAACAGCTCTTGACGGCGGCGGACATCCACGCCATCTATCCGAGCTGGAGCCAGCGAGGCGAGGTGTTGTTCACCAAGGCAAACGAGGGGAAGACAAAGGAGATCATGTTGCTCGATCGCGATGGCCGGGTTCGCCGCCTCGAGCGCAATGGATTTTTCGCCCGCCTGTCACCGGACGGAAAACTCATCGCCATCATTGAGGGTGCTTATCCGCAATCGCGAATTATCATTGACACGTATCGGCGCTCAAAGTGAGGCTTCCGGCACCCAGGAATTCAGCGATCGCAGACCATGCGACTTGCGGAGAAGTTTGGAGAAGAAGATGTGGGGCGCCGATGTCTTTGCGAACCGCGCCCGTCAGGCAACGAAGAGTATTTGTAACGACTCGCTCTGATATGACTCGATCTTCCGTGCCGCGTAGATAAAGCACGCGGCAACGAAGTGATTTTGCAGCGATCCGCTCGTCGATTCGAAGAACGCTCCTCATCCTCGCTGCCAGGACGTGAGCAGGCGTTTTGTTGATGTTGGAGCGGAGTTGTGTGAGCAAACCTGGTGATGCGTATCGCCCGAGAAGACGCCAGCGAACGACGAACATTGGCTGCGGCATCGCGAACAGTACGGCCCATGGGAGAAGCCCGAATACCCGGTGTGCCGGCCGCGAAACAAACGTGTTGCAGAGTACGAGTGCCACCACTCGATCGCGAGCGGCAGAGGCGACACGAACGCCCAGCGGCCCCGAGAATGACTCGGCGACGATTGCGAACTCGCCCTCGGGCGGAATGCTCGCTTGGATCGATCTTTCGAGTTCGTCGTACGAACCGGTATGGGGCAGCCGAACCACAATGGGTTTGAACTCTGGCGGCGCCGACGCTACGAGTGGCTCGAAAAGATCACCAGTGCCGTCCATACCTGGGAGAAGGAGCACAGGCAGTGGCTTTTTCACACCTCGTTCGGCCCGGCTAACGGGGCAACCGCGAGTTGGACTGCTGACCACCCGACTCCGGGAACACGAGCCGACCGAATTGATTTACCAGGCGACGGAAGTCCTCGAGGAAACGGTGTGATATGTCGTACGGGTACTTCACGCGAACGTAGAGATGTTGATCGTGGACCGGATCGTACGGAGCCATGACCAATAAAGTGAAGTACCGCTTGTCGAACGTCTGCGGCACCCCCGCCTGTCCTGCGTAAACCCCGGATCTGAGCTCCACATCGCCGTAGATTCCACTCTTCTGGGGGCCGGTTTCCTCGCGCGCGTCCTGCCATTCGCCCGTAAGCAACGGCTCGTGAATCATGAACTTCCGCGTGTTGGACTCGAAGTGGATGACCTGGCCGTCCAAGGTCACCTGGGCCTTCGGATAGTACGAATTGACCAGCTTCTGGACGGCTGTGAGAAGTCGTTCGAGATTCGGGCTCTGTGATGAGATGGGACGATGCTGCGCGTTAACGGTTAGTGCCCATAACATCATGACGGTGATGACCCCAGATCGGCGCAGCCTCATGAACTGGTCCTCCAGCCGCCCAACTTCTATTTCCTCGGTCAGCGTAACACGTCACGTCAGTGCCGCGCCGCCGCCGGAGTCGGCGGCGCTCCACTCTTTACCCCTCCCGTTGCGGCGCGGGCTGCGGCTGCACCGGCAGCGGGACGTCGGTCGAGGGGCCGCTTCCCGGCGCGATGGTCATCTTCTCGCCCGGCGCTTCGTCAGCGCGTCGAGATCCTTCGATCGGCCGCTCCCTTTGGCGTAATTGACGACCCGCGGCCATGGGAACTCGCCGTCGGCATCGACGGCATAGAGGTTGGAGCCGGCTCGCTCTTTGCGAGAGACAAGCCGGCTCGATCGAGTCTCTTACGACTTGGCTTGCACTGCCTCCAACATCGCCGCGTTCGCGCGCTCGAGCGCTTTAGCAGCGCCGCTGCGCCAGCTTTCCGCAAGAGATCCTGACATGGGATCCGGGAAAATCTCCTCGTCGCCTCTCTCCACTCCGTCGAAGATGCCTTGCGCGACCGACTCCGCGCTGCTCTTCGGAATCTCGGCCCCTCGGCTCATGTCGGTATCGACGGGGCCGGGCAGGACGGCGTGAACGCTGACGCCACGTGCTGCCAGAAGGACGCGCAGCGATTGCGTCATCGAAAACGCGGCAGCCTTCGAGATCGAGTACGCCGCGATCGGCGCGAAGGGGGCCAGGGCCGCCACCGACAGCACGTTCACGATCGCTCCGCTAGAACGCGACAGCAGCGGCACGAAGGCCTGCGACACGCTGTACGGTCCGAAGAGATTGACGGCCAGGTGCTGTTCGATCACCGCGCGATCGCTGAGGTCATCGTAGAGCGCCACGCCGGCGTTGTTGATGAGGACATCGAGCGATCCGACTTTTTCGACCGCTGCCTGAATTTGCGCAGCGTTCGTGACGTCGAGCGTCAAAGGTGTGACGCGCGCGTCGGGATGCGTCAGTGGCTGACGCGTGCCGGCATACACCCGCCCGGCGCCTCGCTTCAATGCTTCGTCCACGAGTGCTCGTCCAATCCCGCGATTGGCTCCTGTGACAAGAATTGTTTTGCCTGTGATGTTCATTTTTCTTTCTCCTGATATTTGTCGTGGTAGCGCACCCACGTCATCGGCAGGTCGTTCTCCTGACGGCCGAGGGGCGTGTGATCGAGGAAGTTGTAAGTGTTGAGGAAGGGATCGAGGCCGCGCTGGAACGTCGAGTAGGCGTGGCAGACCTGCTTCCCGTCGCGCAGAAACACGCTCAAGCCCTGCCCCTCGCCCGGAGGCGGCCCCTTCATCTTCGAAGCCATCGCGTCGGCGATCGGGTAGTAGTCGCGATAGTTGTACTCGGGATGTTCTTCGTCGATGGTGACCTGGAAGTCGTAGTTGAAATCGCTGCCGAAAGACGACAGCCACGGAAAGCCCCATCCCATGCGTTTCCTGAAGCGCTCGAGTTTCGCAAGCGGCGCGCGCGAGATCACCGCGAACGACGTGTCGCGCGCGGCGAGGTGGGGGAGCACTCCATCGAAGTGGTCGGCGACGAAGGAGCAGGCGGGACATCCCTCCTCCCACTCCGGGTCGAACATGAAGTGGTAGACGATCAGTTGACGCCGGCCATCGAACAGATCGAGAAGCGTGCGGCGGCCGTTCGGCCCGTCGAACGCGTAGTCCTTTTCGACCCGCACCATGGGCAGCTTGCGTCGCTCCGCGCTCTGCGCGTCACGCTGCCGGCTCCACTCCTTCTCCTTGACGAGCAGCTCCTTTCGTGCGCGCAGCCACTCGTCTCGGGACACGACTTTCGGTAACTCCATATCCTTTTTCTCCTTTTTGCCGCCGACCCTGGCGACGACCAGCGCGGCAATGCCGCTCGCGGAGGTGATCCAGGCTGCGGTGGCGATGCACATCGGGCACATGCCTGCATCAAGATAGCATCAAGACTAGCGTGATGCAAGTAACGAAATAGTTGCGTCACGCAAGTGTTATCATTCAAGAATGCTAGGCCGGACCTATGACAAGGAAGTCTGCTCGGCGGCCCGCGCGCTGGAGATCGTCGGAGAGCGCTGGAGTCTGCTCATCCTCCGCAACGCGGCCTTCGCGGGCATGACGCGCTTCACCGATTTTCAGAAGAGCCTCGACATCGCGCCCAACGTTCTCGCCGCGCGGCTGGAGCGCTTCGTGGAGGAAGGCCTCATGACCACCTCGGGTGGCGCTGAGGGGTTTGCGACGTATCACCTGACGAAAAAGGGTCTGGATTTCAAACCGGTGATCATCGCGCTGACGCAATGGGGCGACCGCTGGGCCGCGCCCGAGGGACCACCGATCGTCTATGAACACGAGGCGTGCGGCGGTCACGTGAAGGAGAATTTGTATTGCAAGAGATGTGGGGAGAGCCCGCGTCCGCAGGATGTCAGGGCCCGAAAGACTGCCGTGCTCGAAAAGCTTCAGGAGCGGAAAAGACCCCGGCCTCGATGAGCAAATCGCTCACTTCAATCTGACGATGCCTCCCGAGCGCGTCGCCCGGTTCAACGACAACGCACGGCATCATCGATGTTCCTACTTCCCGCGCAAGTGTTCCTTGAACCAGTCGACGATGCGCCTGTCGCTGTCGGCGCGGTGCATCAGCAGCCCGTGATTGTCGCCGGCATAGACGATCAGCTCATAAGTCTTGTGCTTCTCGTGCAGCTTCTGCGCGATGCCCAGCGCCTGGCCGGCATCGGCCCGCCAGTCCGCTGCACCGTGCAGGATGAGCACGGGCACATTGATGCGATCCGCCCAGTAAATCGCCGATCTCTCTCGCATCGCTTCGTCGGCTCGCTTGTCGAAATCCGGAATCAGCTCTTTGAGAACGTGCTCGCGCATCTCCGGTCTGTCCTTGACCAATGCGGGAACGTCGCTGACTCCGCTCATCACGGCAGCGGCATTGACGTTCATTCCCTCCTTGAGAGCGAGATAAACCATCATGCCTCCGCGTGAGGCGCCTAACAGGAAGACATTGTTCATGTCGACATAGCCGAGGGCTTTGGCGAGCGGGAGGAGATTGAGGACATCGCGAATCTCGGCACCACCGAATTCCTCGCGGCCTTCTCCGCCATCGTTTCCGCGATACTGCGATCCAACCACCACGAAGCCCTGCTCCAAAAAAGGAAAGAAGCCGGACCACATCCACGGTGACAGGGTCCCGAATTCCCGGTTGCCGCCGCGGTTGAAGATGATCAGCGGCCGCGGTGCGCCGGTTGTGTCTTTCGGTTTCCAGAGATATCCGCTGACCTTCAACCCGTCGCTGACGTATTTGATGTGCCGGCATTCGAATCCGGCGTATGCACGGCGACGCTCCCATTCGCGACGGTCGAGAAGCCAGTCGCTGAG
>DASPZU010000035.1:0-6174 GCA_035636095.1 Thermoanaerobaculia bacterium | reverse complement strand
TCGCGGGCGGACTGACAAACGTCAACGTCGTGATGACGATTCGCGACACGCAGACCGGCACGACCAAGACGTACACGAATCCGATCAACACGGCGTTCCAGCCGATTCAGGACACTAACGCGCTGGCGACGTGTCCGTAATCAATGCACAACCCGCCGGCGCGGTCCGACATCTGTTCGCGTGACCGCGCCGGCGACTACTGAAACGAGAGGGCTGAGAAACGTTTCGGATCCAAGCTCGAACTTGATCAGGTAGCGGCCGGGCTCGAGATCGACCGCGCCGAAGAATCCGTCTCCGTCCGCAATTGTCGTGACCGTTCGACTGCTGACAGTCTCCCGAATCGTGACGGTCGCGGAATCGAGAGGAGAACCATCCGGCCGGCGCGCGAATCCCATGAGGTGCCCACGTGTCGGCGATGACTTCCACGGCATGGGCGGAATGATCGCGGTCTGCGCAAAGAGAGGCGTGGCATCCGCCGGCTGATACAGCGTCGTGCCGTCGACCGATTTTCCGGTCGTCAGCGCCGAAGCGAATTCGGCAAAATTCCGTTGCGGCGTGGTCTGCACCGCGATGTTCGATGTCGCCATCGAGTAGAACGTCACGCCAGCAATCGGTGCCGCCTGAGCACGCCGCGTCTGACGCAATGTCCCTTCAATGCCATTGACGAAACCGCCGATCCCGATGATGCCGGCACGGTTGTACTGATGCCATTGCAGCCAATCGAGCCACTGATCAAACTGCGCCGCGGTAGTGGCATTGTGTTCGGCTTTGTAAACCATCGGAATCGCGAGATCGAGGATTCCCTCTTCGGTCCACGCGCGCCA
The DNA here is from genome assembly GCA_035636095.1 of Thermoanaerobaculia bacterium. Classification (GTDB taxonomy): domain Bacteria; phylum Acidobacteriota; class Thermoanaerobaculia; order Gp7-AA8; family Gp7-AA8; genus Gp7-AA10. Next base: position 5,350 of record DASPZU010000035.1, on the reverse strand, counting down.
ATCCTGATAGACACGCCAATAAGCTTCCGCCGCGGTCCACGAACTCTCGCTGGTTGGCCCGCCGCCGAACGCGATGAGCGCCGCGGACATCTTCAGCTCCGGCCGCATCGCAACCGCATTGAGGTAGACGCGGCGAACAAAATTCGTGACCTGGTCGCGACGCCATTGCGACCACCGGGGATCATTCGGCGCCGGCGGCGGCGAGCCTGCGGCAATTCCGTATCGACGTTGAAATCGCTCGACGCTGGTCGGGTTGTACCCGATGTTGGTTCCGGTGGCGGGCGTCTGACCGGAGACGCTCAGCTCAGGATAGCGAATTCGGTCGAGGTGAAGTCCATCGATGGCGTAATTGCGTACGAGCTCCATCAGTACGTTGAATGTGTAGGCCGCCGCTGCCGGATGGCCGAGGTCGACCCAGAAATCGTTGCCGAAGCGGTGACCTTGAAAGCTGATCGCGCCTTCATCGGGCAGCAGCGTGCGCGTCAACCAGTTGTCAGGCCCGTCAACGATGGTTTTGCTGATCGGGTCGTATCCGCCATGAAGATTGAACGCATGGCGCGCACTGGTGGGTGGACCGAGCGTGGCGCTCGGTTCGAAGGTCGGATTCTTGTTCCAGATCGCACCGATGATGACGAATGCGTGCACTTCGATGTGTTCCTCATGAGCGACGGCAATCAGATCGGCGAGCGGATCGAAGCCGGCCGCAATGGGAATGAAGTCGGGTTGCGGTTCGAGCGATCGCAAATACCACGCATCTCCCCGCCGGCGTACCTGCACCAGCAGCGTGTTGGCGTTCGCGCTTTTGGCATTGGACACCACCGCAACGACGTCGGCGTGATTGTTGAGCGCACTGTTGAACGCGTCGACCCAAAAACCGCGGTACTCCGCCCGCGCCAGGGATGCCACTGCAAACACCACCGCTGCGATCCGTGCGCGCATCAGAACAACCGGTGCCCGACCATCCCCTGCTCGTCGATCTCGTTGGTCAGCAGCCAGCCGACGACCTCTCCCGGCACAAAGCGATCGTCGTTGTACTTCGAAAGGTCGAAAGCCGCAGATCCCTGCGCCACGATGTCGGGATGTGAGCGCGACAAGCGCTCGATGCGCTCGCGCCACAGCTCGAAATTCTGGCGGCGCAGATCGACCCACCCCGTGCGCGCGTATTTCTCGACCGTCTCGCCATCGATCGGCGAGGGGGCGTTGTCGGGCGGGGCGGGGGGGATGTTGATTCGCGGCCCGCGCGTCAGCCGATGATCCGAGCGAAGAATTGGAATCCCGATCGTGGTCACGAGACTCACGATGTGCGCGTTCTTCGACAGATACGATTCCACGCGCTGTTGCATCTCGCTCGCGGAAACGCCGAGCATCGCGGCCAGGTCGTCGCTCAGCGCTTCGCGCAACAGATAGGCCTCGATGAGAAGCTTCGACAATTTCGGCGGACCGAGATGGCCGACGGCGATCGAAGGAAGAACGTCGCCGGCCATGCTCTCCTCGAGCCGCTGCATGGCCAGGATGGCCTGCTGCCGCAAAACGCCGGCGCGATAACTCGGCTCGGTGATCGCGCCGTCGATCGCCGACAACACATCGCGTCCGGTCGAGGCCCCCAGGATTTCGAGGATGGTGGTGCGAGCGACCTCCTCGGGCGTCACGTACTCCATTTGTCGCGGAAAGGTGATGGCCTGGAATTCGCCGATAGTGAAAAAGCCGTTCTCGCCGGTGTCGGCGCCGATGATCTTGAGCGGGACATCGCGTCCTTCGAACTTTCGATAGGTATGGGGCGGCTGATGGGTGTCGAGCTTCTGGCCGAGGGTCTCATCGCGAGGCTCGATGAGAAAGGCAGGACTTCGATCGCCGCGCAGGCGCACATGGGTCTCGCCCAGTCGCTTGAATCCGATCATGGCGCCGGGCTTGATCTCCTTGATGATCGATGCGCCCGGCGTTCGCGCCAGCAGAAAGAGCAGGCCGGTGTGCGCGAATCCGATCGCCGATTTTGAAAGCAACTGCGCCGACGGCTTGTCCTCGCTGTGCGTGTACGGGACGTTGATGCCCATCCCGCCCGTCCCGGTCGTCCCGACTTTCACGTAAACGCGCACCGAGCTGTTCTCGAGCGCGCGATGCAGAAAGAGAATGTGCCGCACGATTTGGGGCACACCCTGCGCGATCATCAGCTCGCGCACCGAGCGGATCAGCGGCTGCAGCTCTTGCACGTCGATGGGCCCGCTCCGCGATTCGAGGGCGTCGAGCAGCAGCTTCGTTCGCTCGGTAACGGTGAAGACGTCGAGATAGGCGATGGCAGTGGCGGTGTTGATGCAATCGACGATCACTTCCGGCCGGTGCTGCCGGATCAATTGCACCAGCGATGGCTCCTCGGAAAATAGTGCATCATAATGTTTATGATTTGCGATCAGCTCCGCGCGGTCGATCCCCTGCAGCGATGGCGGAAGGAAGATGTCGCCGGCCGCCGGGACGAAAGCGACATCGCGCGTTTCGGCGCGAAGAATGGCAACCGCTTCGTCCACTTCGCGCTGCGTCAGCGACGAGATGACGATTCGACTCGGGTGCAATTCGCGAACGGCTTCACGCGCGACCTGTAGGCCCACCATGCCGGCGCCGCCGAGGATGAGAAGGGTGCCGGACGCGGGCGCTTCTACACCCGTTCTTCTTCCCCTTTCGGAAGGTCCCACCGCTCGGTGATGCGTTCGTGCGTCAGCCAGCGCTCGCAGTCGAGCGCCGCCATGCAGCCCGTGCCCGCCGCGGTCACGGCCTGACGGTAGATGTGATCGACGACGTCCCCGCACGCGAACACGCCCTGAATGTTCGTCACAGTCGAGTTCCGGTGCGGAAGCATGATGTACCCGCGCTCATCCAGCTCGAGCTGGCCGGCGTACGGCGCGGTGTTAGGCGTGTGACCGATGGCCACGAACAGACCCTGCGCCTTCATCTCGGAAATGGAATTCAACTGGAGATTGCGGATCTTCAGCGAAGTGATGCCGCCCTCTTTCGTGCCGATCACTTCTTCAACCGTCGAATTGAAGACGAATTTGATCTTGGCATTTCCGAAGGCGCGATCCTGCATGATCTTCGACGCGCGCAGCTCCTCGCGACGATGAACCACCGTCACCTTGCTGGCGAATTTCGTGAGGAATGTCGCCTCCTCCATCGCGGAGTCGCCGCCGCCGACGACCACGATCTCCTTGTTCTTGAAAAAGAATCCGTCGCAGGTCGCGCAATACGAGACGCCGAATCCCTGCAGCGCCTTCTCGGACGGAAGCCCGAGCTGCATCGCCGAAGCGCCGGCGGCGATGATCACGGCGTACGTTTCATACTCGCGCTGGTCAGTGGTGACGACGAACGGATGCGTGCGAAGGTTGACCTTTTCGACCTGCTCCATGCGAAAGATGGCGCCGAATCGCTCCGCCTGCTGGCGCATCAGGTCCATCAATTTCGGACCGAGGATTCCCTCCGGGAAACCAGGATAGTTTTCGACGTCGGTGGTGATGGTGAGCTGCCCGCCCGGCTGCAAACCTTCCAGGACGAGCGGTATGAGATTGGCGCGGGCGAGGTAGGTCGCGGCCGTGCAGCCCGCCGGACCGGAACCGATGACCAGGACTCTGTAGTCTGTAATCCGTTGCATCGCGAGCGATTGTACAGTGCTGAGTCCTGAGTCCTGAGCGGGAGGGTGTGAGTCAGGACTCAGCACCCAGGACTCAGGACTGCCATCAACTCGTCTCCCAAAATTCGCCTCTGCCAGTCTCGCATGGCGGGCACCTGACCGAGATCGCGGGTCGTGGCGAGGGCCGTCAGGACATGACGCGGCGCGAGCACGCCCGGATCGATCTTCAGCTCCTTGGCCTTCTTGTCGCGGATGGTTTTCAAGCGCGAAACGCGCGACTCGAGCGCTTTATCGCGCATCCACGGCCGGGCGTCGGCTTTTTCGGGAAGCATCTCCTCCGGAAGAGCCATGGCAGCGCGAACGCGGGTAAGAACCTCGCGACCGTAGCGTCGCCGAAGCGTCGGCGGCAGCGCCTTGATCTTCTCGAGAGCTTCGGCATCCGCTGCTTTGTTCTTGGCGACGTCGATGATCACGTCGTTGCCGAAGATCTTGAAGGGCGGGCGGTCGGCCGCGCGCGCCAGAGCATCGCGCCACTCGTACAACGCACGCGCGATTCCGAGTGACCGGCGATCGAATCCGCCGATGCCTTTGAGGCGGCGAAATCCCTCGTCTTCTTTTTCGGAAAAGCGAATGTTCTCGAGCCGCGCGAATTCCTCCTGCGCCCACTCCCACCGCCCGAGCGTGATCAGCTCTTCGCGAAGCTTTTCAGCGAGCGGAATCAGATGTCGCGTATCGCTGGCGGCATATTCGAGCATGACCCGAGGCAATGGACGCACGGCCCAGTCGGCGCGCTGATGCGATTTGTCGACCGTCAGGGCGAAGTAGCGCTCCAGCAACGCCGCCAGTCCGATGGCTTCGTATCCCAGAAGCTGCGAGCAAATCATGGTGTCGACGAGATTCGAAACGGTGAAATCGAAGTCGCGATGCAGGATGCGGAGGTCGTAATCGGCGCCATGCAGGATTTTCCTGATGTCGTGATTGGCGAGGATTGTTCCGAGCGCGGAGAGATCGATCTTCGCGAGCGGATCGACGATCAGATCCTGGCCTGGAATTGAGATCTGAACGAGGCAGACCTTGTCGAAGTACGAGTGCAGAGAATCGGCCTCGGTGTCGATCGCGACCGTCTTCTGCGCCGCGACGCGCGCCATGGCGTCATCGAATGGCGCCTGCTGGTCGATCCAGATCACAGCAGCTCCCGCAGTCCGATGGCGGTCAGGGTCTCGGTGTAGCGCGCACGGTCGAAATCGGGAGCCGACATCAACTCCCGCGCGCCGGCGGCGTCTTCGTTGAGGATGAGAAGAAGCGCCAGATCCTCTCGTGACGCGACGCGGAGCTCATGCACCACGCGCGCAGCTCTGATCATCTTCGCGTACAGCGCGTTGCTCGCCACCAGGACATGAATCCGAACGTCCGCGAAATGCAGCGGAATCAGATCCAGCTCCTCGGTCCGGTCGATTTCCTCGCGATCGACGCGAAATCCACGATTCGAGGCCATCATGGCGACCTGATTTTTCTGCTGTGGCTGCATCAGCGCCACCACGTCGATCGATCCACCTTCGATGACGCCGCCGAGCCACGCTGCGCGCGCGATGCCGCCCACGAAAATCCATTCCATGCGAAGCTTGGAAAGAAGCTCATTCACGGCGCCGATCGCGCGGGCGTAGCGCGGATTGATGTCCATCACAGAAATTCCAGAACGCGGGCCACGTGCGGCCATTCCGTCGCGCCGTTTCCGAT
>DASPZU010000034.1:0-47772 GCA_035636095.1 Thermoanaerobaculia bacterium | reverse complement strand
TGCTTTTGCGGTCAGGAGGGCCGTCTCATTCGAGCTCGCCGGCCCTCGGTTTCTCCGACAGGATCCACGCCCGCACAAATGGCGGACAATCCCGCAGTTCGATTCCTTTTCTTTCGCAGTCAGCGAGAAAGCGCACCGCATCGCGATCGACGATCCGCACCTGCGCGAGATCCAGGACCACTTCCTTTCCATTCCCATCGATTTGGGCCTTCAGCTGCTGCACGTTGCTCGATTCGATCCGCCCGCTGAGCACGAACCTTTGTCGAGATCCATCCGAGAATTGTTCGATTTTCAGCACCACGTTAGGAGAACGCTAGGAGCAACCGAAGTGCCACGCCTAACCTGTTGATTTCTCGTGCGAGTACCGATCGAAATGACTGACGAATCTCACCAATTGGCGAGATTCGCCAGGTTCGGTTGTTAGGCGGGAAAACGTTATTGGGATTTGAAGCTGTTCTTGCTGATGCGCAGCGCGCGAATTCTCGATTCCAGCGTCGAACGTGCGACGCCGAGGCGCGCAGCTGCGCCCTTCGGGCCTGAGACGCGGCCTCGCGCGCCTGCCAGCGCCGACTCGATCATCGCCTTTTCCTCGCTCGCGCTCAGGCGTCCCAGCCCGCGTGTAACGACGCTCTCCTTCGGGGCCGGCTGCTGCAGCCACGTTTCATCGACGGCGAGTGTGTCGCCGTCGCAAAGGATCACGGCGCGTTCGATGACGTTCTGCAGCTCGCGCACGTTGCCAGGCCAGCGATATTCCTTCAACAGCGTCAGAGTGGTCTTCTCGATTTTAGCGATCTTCTTCCCCACCTTCGCCGCGTAACGCTGGGTGAAGTATTCGACCAGCATCGGGATGTCTTCGACGCGGTTGCGCAACGGCGGCATATAGAGAGGAAACACGTTCAGCCGGTAGTAGAGGTCTTGACGGAACATGCCATCCACGACGGCCTTTTCCAAATCGCGGTTCGTCGCGGCCACCACGCGCACGTTCGCCGGAATCGGATGCGTCCCGCCGACACGTTCGAAAGTCCGCTCCTGCAGAACACGCAACAACGTGATCTGCGTCTCCGGCGGAAGCTCTCCCACTTCATCGAGGAATATCGTTCCCCCATCCGCCAGCTCGAAGCGGCCGAGATGACGCTGGAGCGCTCCCGTGAATGCGCCCTTCTCGTGACCGAAAAGTTCCGAGGTGACCAGCGAGGGCGCGATGGCCGCACAACTCACCGATACGAACGCCCGTGCCGCGCGATCGGAGCGCTTGTGAATGGCACGCGCAACCAACTCTTTCCCAGTGCCGGTCTCGCCGGTGATGAGCACCGTCGAATCGGTCGGAGCCACTTTCGATACCAGCGCCAGAACGCGCCGAAGGGCGTCGGACGAGCCGACGATCTCCTCGAACATCGAGGCCTCATTGATCTCGTCTTTGAGGGCCAGGTTTTCCTTGTAGAGCTGGTCCTTGAGTCTTTGCAGCTCCGCGGTCCTTCGACGGAGAGCATCCTCGTCGCGCTTCCGATCCTCGATGTCGACGCTGGTCCCAAACCACTGCACGACGACACCGGCTTCGTCGCGAAGCGGAAACTTGCGGTGCAGCATGGCGCGCCATTCTCCGTCCGCACGGCGCACACGCGCCTCGCAGTCCAGCGGCTGGCCGGTCGCGATGGCGGCCCTCCACTGATGCACCAGCTCTTCGACGTCGTCTGGATGAACGGAGTTTGTCCAGCGCCAGCCGATGATCGCGTCGAGTGAAACGCCAAGGTACTCGAGCCAGCGCTTGTTGAAGTAGTCCAGATATCCGTCGGGACGTCCGCTGTGAATCAGGGCCGGCGTCGTGTCGATCACCAGCCGCAAATGTTCCTCGGCCCGCTTGAGATCGTCGATGTCTGTTCGCGTCCCGTAGCACTGAATGACCTGGCCGTCTGCATTCCTCAGCGGGTTGATCCGGATCAGAGACCATCGGTAGCGTCCGTCTTTTCCTCGTATGCGCGCCTCGGTCTCGAACGGCTTGCCGTCGGAAAAGACCTGCTCGCGCAATGTCATGATTCGATCGACGTCATCGGGGTGAAAGATCCGCCGCACGACGTCCTGGCTGCCCATTTCCTCGCCCGTCAGACCGAGGTAGTCAAGCTCCAGATTCGAAAGATAGTCGCGGCCGCTCCTGCCAAGGATGAACACGCCCCCAGGGATCGCATCAATGATCGAGCGCAGGGTCTGATCGAATTCTGAAGCGGACGCCATGGACGTCACCCGAGTTGAGAACCGTGATCGTACCCCAAACAGTTGTGCGATCAGGTGGTGTGGACCGACGCCCGGGGACGAAAAGGAAGATTTGGTGCGCCCAGCTGGATTCGAACCAGCGGCCTTCAGCTCCGGAGAATGATGCCGCGCATGGCGAAAACTGAGCGCTGATGCGAGTTTGCGCGGTCGCAGAATTAGACACCTCATTAGACACGTGCGCTGCACTGGCCCAACACTCGAATCCGGCGATGACCTAGCGCCCTTAGCTTTCCTTGTCGTATCCGCACATCGAGCGACAGCGCGCCGAGCCGCCTCCTATCCATTCCTCCACTGAGGGGACGCGGCGGATGAAGTCCGGAGCTTCATTGAGGATCACTCACCGGATCAGCGGAGGTGCGCGACGCGGCACAAACCCGTCACCGCGTACCGGCCATTGCATCGACGGAACACGCCAATCAGGAGTCTCATACCTGCGGCTTCCTCGATCGGTTCTCCCACCGGTCCAGGCGGGTCAGGCCAACCGGTCAACCGTGGCCGCGCACTTGCCGTCCTGTCACTCTCCCCAGCACGTGGGAAATCGCCCGCATCTCTCAGCCCGGTGTCGCGGCGATGCCGGCCACCAGAAACGAGATGCCCGAGTGCGCCAAAACGTAGAGGATCAACAGCAGAACGAGCCAGGCCAGAGGGGCCGCCCAAAGGCCTCCGTGAGCGATTCGGTCCCAGAAGATCGCCGCGCCAGCGAGGATGATATAGACGCCGCGCGCCCATTCCCCCCACTTTCCACCGAATCCTCCGTTGACCACAGTGGGCAGTACCCAAAGACAAATGAGCGCCGCCACCCACCAATCCCCGCCGGGCACGCTCCAGCCGGCGCGCCCCGCGAGGAACCCGCCAGGGCTGGCAGAGATTTGGAAAATGATTTTCACGAAGAAATAGAGCAGCACCGCTCCCAAAACGATTCGTACCGACCGCCCGATGACGCGCGGTTTAGGATTGCTGCCTAACGCTTCTTGTTCAATAGTCATCGAGTGAGGCCCTTCCGGAATCGAACCCAGCCTTCTGTTGAGTTACGGCCCGCAATGCACGACCGTTCCTCGTATCTGGGTGTCGCGACCCCATGGTGACCTCCGGATTTGCGAATCAGCGTTGCCGAAACCAGACCGCCCACGGATCGACGGCCATCCGTAGGCCGCTCAGTTAGACGCCTTGAGCTGCGTCACTGACCCGTCGTTGGGACATAGACGTTCCAGACCGCTCGTCCCGCCTTCTCGTCAAAGTCGCCGTCGGTGACGGCAAGGGTCTTCGTCAACCATGTGTAGCGCGGGTCCTCGGTTCCGAATACCAGCGTCATACTGGTTTTGTATTGATTCGGAGTCCGAAGGCCGTAGCCTCTGCCGTGAAATCGAATCCGAGCTCCATCGTGCGTCTCGATCACGCCCGTTGGATTCATCGTACAGAGGTGAAGGCCCTCGGGAACCGCCTGTCCGCTTCGGACGAGCGGGTAGAGACAGTTTCCAGCCCAGAGGGACCAGCGAATCTTCCCGCGTAGGCGCTCGCCTTTGACGGTGCCGTCTCCACTTCCGATGTACGCACCTTCCTGTTCCTCACCGGCGGTGACGGCATCAGCTTGCGATTCCGAACGGTATTGGAGAACCCCTTTGAACAGCAACTCGATCCCGGCGGCTTCAGCAACTGTGGTGACAATTCTTTCGGATCCGTTCATATCGTTTTTCCCTTCCGCGATTGGGCACATCGCGATTACAAAAGCCATCAATACCGCTGCTCTCATGCGACTACTGTTCGTTTAGTAGCGGGTAAATGCCGAGAGTGACGACTTCTCGCAGCAACCCGGTCGCTTGCCTGCTGAGCTTCACAGTTTTCGCGGTCGCGATGAGCTGCTCATCGAGGTCCCGCTCATCTCCCTCAATGAAATTTGCCCTCAACGCTCGCGCCATCCCTTCCCGCAGTGAATCCTGCTGCGCCGGTGTGATCGACGCCTTGGCGGTGAGTCGCTTCACCAAACGGGAGGCGATGATGCCTGCCTCCTGTTCACTCAGTCGGTCGACGGACGCTGCATCAAACCATCCGATGTTCGTATGAAACGTCTCCAGCAACTTGGGGCGAGCGTCGCTGGAGACTTCGTTCGCCGCCACACCAAAGCCGGAGATGATCTGATCGATCTGTTCCGAGGAAAGGGCCTCGGCACTCTTCCAGCCGATAGCCAGCCGCGTTCCCGCCTCATTGATCCATGCGCCGGCTATGTGTGGATCTTTCTGTAAAGCAGAGAGCACCGGTTTTGAGTGACCGCCGCATCCGATTTTCGGCGCCGCCGGGCAGACCAGGCCGATCTCGTAGAAGCTCACACGCTCGTTTCCGATTTGACTCAGCCGGGTTGGCTGCAGTGCTTGGGGCAAAGACGCTGCACGCGGGGCGAATGTATAACCGGGTAGCTTCTGCTTTGCGGTGTCGGCGATTCTCTGTGGAGTGATCTTCGCGGCATCGTACGAAACGATTGCCTGGCCTTCCTTGTACGAAACGCGTACATCGCGGACGCCGTCGACATTCTTGAGAACGTGCTTCACCGCGGTGGCGCAGCTGCCGCACGTCATACCTGTCACTTCGATCGTGGTCGTACTCAAATTGCTCTCCGCTGCGCCGGCTGCTGCCGACATGGCAAGGGCGATCGCAAACATCGTATTCCTCATGGTCATTCGTTCCTTTCAATCTGACTTGACGAATTATCCCCCCAGGGGGTTACGTCAAGATGCCACAATGCCGTCAACATTTCGCAACGGGCTGATACACGTTCGCGAGGCGGAGCGTTCTACGATTTGAGCAGCGCGGCAAGTGCTTTGGTGACCCGTCCTAAACGCTCGTCGATTTCGCCGGGCATACAAGTATCGACGCAGGCTTTCATCTCGGTCTCGACCAGTGTCGAGGCAAAGTGGTTGAGGGCAGCTTTGACAGCCGCGATCTGAATGAGAATGTCATCCGCGCAGCGCTGATCGACAACCATCTGGCGGATACTTCGCAGGTGTCCTTCCGCGCGGGCGAGGCGGTCGGCAAGCGCCTTCTGCGCCTCCGGCGTCATGTAGTCGTGAGCTTTTCTTTTTGCTCGAGCCATTGCTCCCTCCTATCGAGTGGCGGCGACGAGCTCCGCGCCCAGCCGCCGCTCGACCTTCGCCACATCGCCGAGGCAACAAACGCCCTTCGGGTTTTTTACCTCGCAGGCGCAGTGGCCGGCCTTGACCTCGGCAGTGATTGTTTTGGACGCGATTTCCCCTTCTTCCCGGATTTTTCGCGGAGTGTAGCCGAAGCAGTAGCAGACCGGCACCAGAACGTCATCGAGATGCTTCGCGTGCACCGGAACAGTGAGTTCGTATTCGCGAAAGACGATCGGCACGGCATTGTCAAAGTAGACGACAGGGCAGTCTGCCGTCGCACACAACCGAGGTGCCGGGGGCACGCCGCGTCGGAGACCGTCGGCCGTAAGCAGGGCTTTCAACGTGATTAGATCCACGCTGGTGCCCTTTGAGCCGCAACTCGGACAGAACTCGCTGGCGCTCTCCGCTTCCACTCTGCAATTGTCATCCGAGCAACACGAGCTCATTTACTTCACCACCGTCGCCTTGTATGTGGGGAGTTTCTCCGAGAAACTTGGGCGTCCTTCACGCCATCGAGACCCTTGAGCACGTGCTTCACCGCCGTGGCGCACGCTCCGCAAGTCATCCCGTCAATATGCAGAGTGGTTACCTTTGTCGCCTCTGCGGCGGCAGCACGCGCCTGCGGAATCAAACAACACCCAGGAGCCGCCCCGGCAACAACCCCAGACCCGACCGCCGCCGCGACGATGGCGACAACAACAAAAACTTTCTTCATCGATTCTCCTTATCCGAGGACCCAGTTTGACCAGGTTGGGAACGTCAAGATGATGATGACGATGGCCGTGACGATCCATAACACGATGCGGTTGATTCGCTGCACGCGCGTCGGCCCATGCGTGGCGCAGAGCGACCCAGGCTCGCAAGCCTCGGCCGGCTGTTTTCGATAGGCGAAGTAAGACGCGGTTCCGAGGAAGGCCAGGGTGAACCCAGCGAAATAAGGTCGCAAGGGCTCGTATTTCACCAACGCGCCGAGGCTGGTCAGCCCGAGAAAGGCTGCCAGGATTGGCCCGATGCAACAGATCGAGGCGGCAAATGCAGCAATGACGGCGGTTGCCAGCCCGGCTCTGGTGAAGGATTTCTCTTTGTCCATCATCCGAGTTAATCCCCCCTGGGGGGATATAAATTCCTTTCTACTCATCGAGGGTGGTGAAGCTCTTCAGCCGAGGCGGCGCGAAGCTGGAGAAGAACGACGCGATGACCGAGCCTGCCAGCACGAGCAGGACGATGTCGAAGCTCAGTCATACCGGACACGGCTGCAGATATCGGAATTCAAGGGTGACTAGGAACCCGGCGAAGAGCACGTTCCACGCGGTCAGGCCGAGAATGGCCAACGCCAGAGCTGCGTGGCTGACGGGGACGCCAAGGATCGCCAGCTCCGTCCGGCGCAGAATCAGAACAGCGAGGATGAAGATGGCCAGAAAATCGAAGAAGCCTGGAAGAGTGGATTTGAACTGTCCAATCGGAAATCGCGCGACCGGCTGCTTGGTGAGGTCCTCGACCCGAAAGGAAAAATACGACGCAGACTCACACCAGAACGAAAGGAGGACCGCCAGGATCATCATGATCGCGGAGGCGACGATCACCACCCGAAGCCCCGTTCGAATCGTCATCGACACAAGCTACTCATCCCCCATGGGGGATGTCAAGCGACAGTAGCGCCGACTCCTTCGAACGGTTAGAGCATGTACGGTACATCCGATCCGTGACTGGGGTAGGCAAACAACATGTGTCTCAGATCGGTGGCAGTCATCCCGGACCGTATGGCTACCGCAAAAAGATTGATGACTTCATCGGCGTGGTCACCAAGCAGATGCGCTCCGAGGATGCGATCCGTTCCTTCCTCGACCATCACCTTGTAACCAGAATATTTCTCTGCAACGCGGCGAGAGGAGTACCAGTTGGAAGTCATTTCCTTCCTGATTCGAAACTTTCGGCCCTGCTCGCGCGCATCTCGCTCACTAAGTCCCACCGAGGCGAGCGGAGGAATCGTAAAGACCACAGTCGGAATCCCCAGGTAGTTCGGCTTCTTGTGATTCCCGTGCAGTAAGTTCGTCGCGACGAGGATGCCATCGTAGTGCGCCACCGGCGTAAGAGGTAGGCCTCCGCTTGCAGCAGCGTCGCCCGCTGCGTACACCGCCGGGTTCGAGACGCTCTGCAGGAATTCATTGACCGTTACCCCGCGACCATCCCATTCGATTCCGGCGGCGTCCAAATTTAGGTCGTCGATCTCCGGTACGCGACCCGCAGCGTGGACCACCATATCTGCCTCGAACGTCCGCTGATGACCCGAGGTCGCAGCGTGAACGACGAATTGACCGGAGCTCTGTTCGATCCCTTCCGCTCGAGTCCCGAGCTGCACGTCAACGCCAAGCTCGCGACTTCGAAGAACAATTTGGTCGGCCAGCTCGGGGTCAAAGCGCGGAAGAGGACTTGCGCCACGATGCACGACGGTGACTTGCGATCCAGCACGCACCGCCACATGAGCAAATTCAAAAGCGATGTACCCGCCACCAATAAACAAGATTCGTCGCGGAAGCTCATCGAGCTCCAGGAACTGTTCGCTCGTGGTGAGGTGTTCCGCACCCGGTATCTTCAAGTCTGCGGGTCTCTGGCCGCTGGCGATGACCACGTAGCGACCCTCCAAGACCTCCGCGCCCACTTGAACTGTAGATCGCCCAACGAAGCGAGCCCGACCATGGAATGCCGCGATGCCAGCTTTCGTGAAGGCCTCTTCAATTTTTCTGGGAACCGGCTGAGTGAACGTGCGCTTGAAGCGCATCAACTCGGACCAATCAATGCGCAATTGCTCGGCGCGAATCCCATTGCCGTTCATCCGTCGGGCCCAATCAACAACTTCAGCAGCCCCCACAAGCACTTTCTTGGGATCGCATCCGCGCAGCGCACACGTACCGCCGAACGGTCTGGAATCGACAATTGCCACTTGCCATCCGGCAGAGCGGCAGCGAGACACCACCTCCGACGCTGCTGATCCCGTTCCTATTGTCACCAGGTCAAACTTCCTGGTCATACTTTTTCCTCCTTCATATCCCCCGGCGGGGGATGTGTCGTCGACCGAAAAGCCGATGCTCGAAGGAAAATTTCATGGGGATTGTTTGCTGATGATTGACTCCCAGCCATCCACCGGAGGGGATAATCCTCGGCATGGGCGCGACACTCTTCGCGATGGCGCTGAGCGCGACGCTCGCCGCGCAGGGAGTCGACGGAGGGGCTGTCCGCTCGCACACATCCTCTGCTGCGGTAAGACTCCGGCCGATGCCACCGCTCGATTTGGAGACGCTGGACGGCAAGCGGTTTTCCTCCAGCAGCCTTTCCGGCAAGGTTGTGCTCGTAGATTTTTGGGCCACGTGGTGCATGCCTTGTCTCCAGGAGATTCCGACCTGGAACCATTTGTATAAGCGTTACGCCTCGAAACGCTTCACCATGCTGGGCGTCACAGTGCAATCCGGCTGGGCGAGCGACATTCGAGGAGACATCAAAGAGGCAAAGTTGGAGATCGACTATCCGCTGGTGGTCGGAAACGACAAGGTGGCACGCGAGTTCGGCGGCGTATTCGGTTTCCCCACCACGTTTCTCGTCAACCGCAGTGGCAAGATCTACAAGAAATACACCGGGCAGTATCCCGAAAAAGCGGCACAGATCGAAGCGGACATTCAGAAGCTGCTCTCAGAACAGTAAACCGGAGGCCATGCGAAAAGCATTTACCGCGACAATTGTCTTGTTCATGCTGTCGGTGTCAGCCGCGGCCCAAGCCCCGCAGGCGACGCTTACTGCTGACCAGCAAAAAGTCTTGGACTATCTGCTCGCGCACTGGGGCAGAGACACTGCGGTGACCGGCATCGACCTCGGCATGAAGATCGTGGGCGGCCGCTACACGACCGAGGATCGCTATTCGTTGGCTGTGTACATTCGTGAGCATCCCGAGCTCCATCGCGTCGTGCGAACTTTCGGGTGGGTGCCTGTGGCGCTCACACGCGAGGAGAAAGTGACCGCGCGTCTGCTCAGTCGGGCGGAGCGAGAGAAGAGATCTGCGCCGACGATGGCCGAGCTCTCCCGTGCCGTGGAAGCTCGCCCGGCGGTGATCAGGGAGAGTCTGCGAATGTTGGAACGGTTCGGCATCGTGCGCGCGGACGCCACAGCGGGCGGCGTGGGCTATTGGATGGCCAATGACGATTATGTCAACTGGGAAGGTACGAACAAGATCGACTTCATGTACCACCGCGTGCAGATCGAAGGACAAGACCCGCTGGACACCTATTGAGCGCTCGACTTTATCGCGTTGGTCAACGCGAAATGGAGAGACAAGAAGGTCACGGTAGACGATGCGTCGCAATTTAGTGGGCAGCGCATCCACCTCGTCTTTGAAAAGGGACGGGTGACGGAATTACAACCCTCGACCACAAGAATCTTCCTCGGGGGCGGTTGAGGGGTGAACAACCTCTTCAGTTCGAAAGAGGAAATCACGGAGTGGCTCGAGATCCACCCGGAGCTGAAGGGGCGGCCGGTCATGTCGGTGCAAGAGCTTCTTGACCGACTGAAGCGCGGCGAGCGGCTGCCACTCTAGGCGAATGGCCAACGGTTTCGCACCGGCGCTGGTGATGCCACAGTGAAGCAGGCCGCGGTTCGCCGGCGTGGATCCGGCGAGGTGAAATCGCGTCGCCGAATGTTGGTGCGCCCAGCTGGATTCGAACCAGCGGCCTTCAGCTCCAGAGAGTGATGTTCAGCATTTCTGAAAGTGAGCGCTGATGCGGGCTTGCGCGCGATCGGCCCGATCGGATTGATTCTAGCTCATTCACGGTCGTCGCAGGATGTCCGCGGATGTCCGTAGGTCGCGGAATTAGACACCCAGTTAGACACCCCGGCGAAAGGAGAACGTCGATCCTTTTTGACCTGAATGAACGAGTACAGGACTTATCGACATCGAAGTGATGAGCTCGTGAGTGCGATTTCCGCGTTTGTCTTGAGACATACGCGATTCAGTATTTTACGACCATCTGGACTTGTCTGGATTCGTCCGGCGAGTGCGAACTAGACGTGGCGTTTGAAGACGTTGTTCCCAACGAGGCGAGAGATCGGCGCGTCGTCGTTCAACGATGAATGAGAGTCGGTGGTGATTATAGAAGTGGACGTAGCGACCGATCGCCTCACGGCGTTGGTCGGAACTGTCGTACGACAAGCGGTAGACGCATTCGCGAAGCAGAGTTTGGATCAACCGTTCGGCCTTGCCATTCGTTTGGGACGATGCGAACACGTTCGTTTACGCCTGTGCAGGCTACAGCACCGCGAGGGTCTCGATGTTTCGCCGCCAACTCGGGTCAACGCCGAGGCGATATTTCCCCCATTGACGATCGCGTTTTGGACAAGAGGTGGTGCCCAAACCTGGATTCGAACCAGCGGTCTTCAGCTCCTCACTTCCGCACTGCGCGACGCCGCGATGCGGGCGCTTTTGGATCGTAGAGCTCTGCTGAAGCTACGACGCGACCAGAGTTGTCGTCGCCGCCCGCGATCAACACTTTCCCATTCGGAAGTAACGTCGCCGTGTGAGAAGCTCTCGAGGAAACAAGAGCGTTCGCCGCAGAGAAACCTCTGGTAGAGACGTCATAGAGCTCAGCCGAATCGAGTCGAGGTGTGAAGTTACCGATTCCGCCGACGATAAGCACCTTGCCGTTCGGGAGCAGCGTCGCGGTATGTGCGTAACGCGCTGTGATCAGATTGCCGCTTGACGAAAATGTTCCGGCCGTCGGGTCGTAAAGTTCGGTCGCGGCGATCCATCCGGAATTGCCGACTCCTCCAGCGATCAGCACTTTGCCATTCGGCAGAAGAGTTGCGGTGTGTCCTGTTCGAGGGGTGTTCAGACTTCCCGTTGCTGAAAAGATACCGCTCGAGGGATCGTAGAGCTCCGCTGACGCGAGACGGACTGAATTGAAACCCCCAGCGATGAGGACCTTCCCATTCTGCAGTAGCGTCGCCGTGTGGGAATCCCGCGCAGTCCCCAGGCTGCCGGTCACGGAGAATGTGCCGGAGGTAGGGTCATACAATTCTGCGGGACCGACAATCTGGCCGCGGTTGTTGTCTCCGCCAATGAAGATCACTTGGCGGTTCGGAAGCAACGTTTGTGTATGGCCGAGGCGTTCGTTCGCGAGAGTTCCGCTCGCGGAAAACGTCCCTGTCGAAGGTTCGTAGATTTCCGTTGCAGCAAGAATACGGAAGGAACTGTCGTCTCCTCCCGCAATCAGCGCCTTACCGTTCTGCAACAACGTCGAGTCATGCGCGGCGCGCGTGCTGGTAAGACTACCCGTTGCGGAAAAGACTCCGGTGGCGGGATCGTAAAGCTCCGCTGAATCGAGATGCGTGATCGGGCCGTTTGAGATTCCGCCCGCGATGAGCACCTTGCCATTCGGTAGCAGAGTAGCGCTCTGCGAAGCGCGGGCAGTCGCCATACTGCCCGTGGCGAAGAATGATCCGACAGCACGCGGCTGCACAGTTTGTGACAATGCGTTCCAACCACTCAGACAAAGCGAGGAGAGGCCAATGATCGGCAAAGCGTATGACCCTCGTGCCAGCGGACTCATTGACAATCTTTTCTACTACCGACGTTGGTGCGCCCAGCTGGATTCGAACCAGCGGCCTTCAGCTCCGGAAGCTGATGTCCGCAACGCGAAAAGTTTGCGCTGATGTGAGTTTACGCTCGACTAGCCCTGGCGAATTGATTCTACTCCGCGGTCGTCGCGAGTCATCCGAGGATATCCGTAGTCTCGAGAATTAGACACCCGCTTGGACACTTTGAAACATGTGACTCCTTGGGTGTGGCTCAGTCGGTTGAAGTGGCCGGCACGACAGTCATCTCAACGCGGCCAACTCCTTCTTCGCTTCCGCGAGCTGCGGCAGATCTGCCTCGGCGTTCTTCCACGATTCGAGAAACTCCTCATAGTGCTGCCGGCTCAGCGCCGTGTCGCCGATGAGCGCCGCGGCGCGCGCCGCGCCGAGCTGCGAGAGCGCATATTGAGCCTCGATGGCGTAGAGGTAGCGATGGCTGAGGATCTTGTTGAATTCCGCGAGCGCGTTTTGGCCGTCGCGCTGCGCGAGGTAGGCCAGAGCGCGAATGTAATTCGGGTATCCGCTCGCTTGCCAAGAGAAATCGTACCGAAGCGCAGGTTTTAGGAACTCAACGGCTTTCGCTGGCTCCCCGCGCTGCAAAGCCGCAGCTCCCCGGATGAGGGGGACCGAGATGCTGCTGACGAGCGTGTCCCTCGGGCGTGTCTGCCCCAGTTTCTCGCCGATCAAGACGGCCTCATCGCCGCGACCACAAAGCGCGAGCGCCATTGCCGCGCGTCCAGCGATGTCCGGGCGATCGGACCACGCGAGCACCTGACGCGACATCGATGGCGTGTTCGCGCAGCGGCCCAGCAAAGCGAGGCCGAGCAGCTGATCGCCCAAATGCCGCGCTGCGTCGGCACGGGAGTCCCGGCGTAACGCGACATCGACCGCGTGCCGAAAATCGCCCTCCCCTGCTGCAGGGTGACCTCGGTCAAGGGCGATCATGCCGTGTTCCTGAATGATCCAATCGCCCACCGAGCTCTTCTCCGCCCACGCCAGTTCCCTCTCAATGCTCTTCTGGTCATTGTCGGCGAAAGCGATTTGCTGCAATCTCCAATGAATGACAGGAATCGAAAACTGCATCGCCGCCGCCTTCTGCAGAACCGCGCGCGCTTCGCTGCCGCGATTGAGACCCATCAGAGCAGTCGCCACCAAATAGTAGGGCTGAGCAGCTTGGGGAGCGAGCACCATCGCTTGGCGAGCCTCAGAGAGCTGCTCCTGCTCGTACATGCCGAGGTTTTCCATTGTTACTGCAAGATTCCCGTGTGCCCGCCAATCACGTGGGTAGGTGTCGATCGATAAGCGAAGGATTTCGATCGCCTTCTCGAGCTCTCCGGTCACGTCACGGAAATATAGCTGCTCGATGTAGAGCCGTTCGCGTTGCGTTGTCCGCGTGCGGAACTCGTATGCCTTCGTCGCCGCTTGTACCTGTAGTTCCGGATGGAGAGTATTGGCGTACATTACAGCGAGGCGTGCCCAGGCCATGGCGAACTGCGGATCGAGGTCGATGGCCTGCTTGTAGAACGGGATGGCCTCAGCGAACTTACCGTGATTGGACCTCTCATCGCCCAGGCTGAACGCACGCAGAGCTTCGAGCGAGCTGGTGGTGGCCTGCTCGATGGGCGCGTCGAAGCGCTGCACCGATGGCAGCGACTCTCCCACCTTGCGCCGGAAGCTCGACGCCGCATCACCGAGCGCGTGCAGCACCTCTTCCTTGCGCGACGCTTCCACTTGCGCGCGCACCAGGCTGTCGCCCGTGTCGCCGCGAATCGCTTCCAGCGTGATCACATACTTCGACCCCAGCGGCGCGATCGAACCGTCGAGAAAAGCTTTGACGCCTTGACGCTGGCAGATCTCGCGGGCGACCGGCGGCGTCAGTCGCTCGTCAGGGGAACGCCCCATGTACTGCAGCGTTTCGCGAATGCGGCTCTCGGGAAAGAAATTCAGATATGGCGACTGGGCGAGCTGGATCGACAGCGCGTCGCGCAGCGTGGTGTCGAAGACAGGATCTCCAGTCCGATTGTTGAAATCTCCGAGAAGGATCGTGTCCTGCTGCGAGAGCGCCGCCGCTTTCCGCGGCCACAGCACGGCTGCTGCGACGGCCACCACGATGATGAGCGCGGCAACGGCAAGTGTGCGGACCGGCTTTGGCCGGTCACGACGGCCGGCTGAAGCCGGTCCTACACCTTCCAGATCGAGTTCCAGGTCCCTTGCCGATTGGTAGCGCCGCTCGCGGTCCTTCTCCAGACACTTTGAAACAATCCGCTGCAATTCCGGCGGGCCACTAATCGGCGGCGGAGTGACTTCCCGAATGCGCCGCACGGTTTCAAGGAAATTCGGCGCGGCGAAGGGATTCATCCCCGTCAGCATCTCGTACAGCACAACGCCGAGGCTGAAGATGTCGCTGCGACCGTCGATTCCCCCGCCGCCGGCCTGCTCCGGGCTGACGTACTGCAGCGTGCCGACGAACTTGCCGGCCGTCGTCTCGGCGACCGCCGTCGAGTCGCTGGTCAGCGCATCGAGCTCCATCACCTTGGCGATGCCGAAGTCGAGAACCTTGGCGTGACCGTGGCTGTCGATCATGATGTTGCCCGGTTTGATGTCGCGGTGCACGATGCCGTGCTTGTGCGCATCGTCGAGCGCGTCGGCCACCTCGCCGGCGATGCGCACTGCTTCCTGAACGGTCAGCGGTCCGTGACGCAACTTCTCGCGCAGCGTCTCCCCCTCCACGTACTGCATGGCAATGAATGCCGTGCCATCCGCCTCGCCAGCTTCGTAGACCACCGCCACGTTCGGGTGCGAGAGCTTCGAGGCGGTGATCGCCTCGCGCACGAAGCGGCGCTTCGCTTTCTCGTCGGCCTGAGAGAGGATCTTGAGCGCCACCGGCCGCTGCAGATTCGGATCCTCCACCAGATAGACCTCACCAAATCCGCCGCTGCCGAGGGGTCGCACAATGCGGTAACGCCCAATCCGTTCGGCGATCATTTGTATGCTGAATATTGCACGGGTACGACAGAAAAGGAACCGCTGCGCCCCGATGCGGCGTCGGACGGCACGAGCCGGGCCTGCATTCTTGCGCAGTGCGTTCGGCGACGTAAGCGATCAGGCGATCTGGTGCGCCCAGCTGGATTCGAACCAGCGGCCTTCAGCTCCGGAGGCTGACGCTCTATCCAACTGAGCTATGGGCGCAACGACACAGACAAGAGTGTCTGTGCCACATCGTATTCCCTGCTCACTGCATCGTCGCGATCGCTTTATCGAACGATGCCTGCTGCGCGGCGCGGAAGGCGATGCAACGATCGATCCCTTCCAACGTGCGGCGCAGGTTGCGACTCCCCGTCCCGGCCGGATGAGTCGCGAAATAGTCTTCGATGTCTTTCTTGGCGGCGGCATCACAGTAGCCGCCCAGAGATCCGGTCAGGCCGCCAAGGGCGGTGGGGATGTCACGCTGCAGATCTCCCCAGTGCGCTTTCACTGCCGTCCAGGCCGCGTCGCGACTGAAGGGATTGAATTGGAGGCTGGCCAGAAATCCGGGAAGGTTCTGCGTGCGCACCTTCCCGCTGAATGCGTACTCGATCGCGCGCGCGATCAACTTCGGATCGCGGAACTGCGTCAGCGAGAACAGATAGTTGTTCTTCAGGGCGGGGTTGTCGGTTTTTTCGTAAAGGGACATCAGACGATCGAACAGCGCGGCATCGCCGAACTTGGCAGCGATATTGAGCGCGCGGCTTGCGAGGGTTGGATTCACCGAGGCCGGATCGTTCAGATAGCGATCGGTGATCTCGCGCGCTCCCGCGATGACCTTGGGCTCGGCGCCGAGGAGTCCGAGATCGGTGAGAATCGCGGCGCGGATGAGGCGGCCCTCTTCCGTCTCCCCGGCCGGAGTCTCCCACGTCGGCGGCGCGTAGCCGGTAAGCAGCGTGCGGACGGCGTGCTGCCACTGCCCGCGATTCTTTTCATTCACGAGTTGACGATCGAGGCCTTCCAGATTGCCCGCGATCGATTCGGCCAGGGGGCGCTCGGCCGGACGCGGCATCGCTCGTAACAGCGCCAGGTAGTCGGCGATGTCGCGACGAGTCAGAGCGACCAGCAGGCTCTCGTTGGCGCGGAGCGTCATCAGCTCGGCGGTATTCAGATTCCTCAGATTGACCTGCAGCAACTGACGCTCGCGCGCCGAATAGTCGGTGACGTAATACCCGCGCCCGTCGCGATTGAGGAACAGCGGCGCATGACATCCGATGACGCTCAGCGATTCCTTCGGCGTCGACATGACGGTGCACTTGTCGCTGTTCTTTGGACAGATCGGCAGCGCCCACGTTTGCGCGACGTCCTGACCGCGCGGCAGCAGCCGGTCCTGCTGCACCGTGACCGCGCGCACGTCCGAAGAACACGAGTCGGTGGCGTGGACCAGCGGCGCGCCGGGCTGGTCGACGAATGATTTCATCACGCTGTCGACCGGCTTCTTCGACGTCGCGGCCATGGTTCCCCAGAAATCTTCGGCGGTAGCGTTGCTCCATGAGAATCTCTTCAAGTAGGCGCGGATGCCTTCGCGGAAGGCGTCCTCGCCCATCCACTGCTCGACCATCCGCAGGACCGCGGCGGTCTTGCCGTAGGCAATGCCGTCGAAGAGCTGGGCGATCTCCTCACTCGACTCGGCCGGCGTGCGGATCGGCCGCGTGGCGCGTTGCGAGTCGAGCCCGAGCGAGCCGAGCGAGGAGCCGACGGTATCGAGCTTCTCGTTCCACTCCGGTTTCCAGGCCTCGATCGGCTTCGACGTCATGAAGGATGCGAAGCCTTCGTTCAGCCAGATGTCGTCCCACCACTTCATCGTGACCAGGTCGCCGAACCACATGTGCGCGATCTCGTGCGCAACCGTCCCGGCCACTCCCTTGCGCTGTCCGGTCGACGCAGTTGCCGGATCGATCAGCAAGGACGTCTCGCGGAAGGTGACCGCGCCGGCGTTCTCCATCGCCCCCGCTTCGAAATCGGGGATGCCAATGAGATCGAGCTTCTGGAACGGATACTTGATGTCGTAGTAGCGGTTGTAGAAACGGACGGCGGCCTGCGCTGCTTCGAGCGCAAACTGGCCGTTCTGTTGCCGGCCGGGCGTGGTACAGACGCGAATGGGCGTTCCGTCGACGCCTCCTTCGATGCATTGAAAGTCGCCGATCAGCATGGCGACGAGATAGGTCGACATCTTCCTGGTGGTCGCGAAGCGAATGCGGTGCTTGGTGTCGCCCTCCGTTGTGTCGCTGAGAATGGGGGCGTTCGAGATGGCGGTGTCGCCCTTGTCGACGACCAGCGTGATGTCGAAGGTCGCCTTCATCGCCGGCTCATCGAAGGACGGAAACGCGCGCCGCGCATCGGTGGCCTCGAATTGCGTGACGGCGTACTTGCGGGTCTGGGTGTGACTGAGGTAGAGGCCGCGGAGCCGCTTATTGATGGGAGCGTCGAACGCGATGTGAATCGACGCCGGGCCGGCCGCGATCGGCTGCGGCAGCGCCAGCGTGATCATTTCGTTGGCGGCGTTCTCGCCGACGTTGGCGGACGTGGTCGCGCCGCCGGAAGTGACCGCGACATCGTGGTACGTGAAGCCGATCGCATGCATCGTGATCGCCGCCACCGGCTCCTTCACGTCGACATCGATGGTCTCTTCGCCGTGGAAGGTCTCGGCGGCCAGATCGGGCGTGATCGCGATGGCGTAGTGATTGGGCATCACGGTCGTGGGCAGCCGGGCAGCCATCGAAGAAACGGACACGAATATTAGTGATGATAATAGAATTTGTTTTCTCATATGATCTCAGTCGGAGGCGCGGAATAATACGATGAGAACGCCGATGCTGACGATGATCAGGATGATCGCCAGCAGCAGATTCATCTTCCCCCCGCTGGGCTGCTCAGCGGGTGGATTGGTCGTCGTGGTCGTTGTCGCTGATGTCGTGGTTGTCGGTTGTGGCAGAGGCACAGGTTGCGGCGTGGTGACTGCCGGCGCAGGAACTGGCGCAGGTGCCGGAGTCGGTGCCGGAGTCGGTGCCGGTGCGGTCGTCGGCGTCACTTTGGGAACAGGCGCGGGCGGAGGTGGAGGTGGCGGCTGCGGAGTTGGCTTCGGCTGAGGCGTTGGCGCCGGCTTAGGCGTTGGCGTCGGAGTCAGCTTGCGAATCGGCGCAGGCACAGGGGCGGGTGGCGGCGTGGGTCGGGGCTGCGACCGCCGCGGCTGCGGCGACGTCGTGGTCGCGCGCGCCATCTTGGTTGCCGGTTTCCGGTGGCTGGGTTTTTTCGCAGTGGTCACGTGCTTCGTTTTTGGTTTTGTCGTGGCAACGCGAGGCGCAGGTGTCGGCTTTGGTTTCGGCTGCGGTTGCACGACCCTGGGCAGCGGCTGCGGCTGCACCCGCGGCGGCCCTTCCGTGATTCGCGTCGGAGTGCGGACGCCCAGTCGCGTTAGGCGGCGGGAGGCTTCGGAAGTGAGAAACTGCCGCGTCTCGCGCGACGGATAGACGATCTGTCCGCCGACGTTGAGCGTCGAGTCGCTGATGAACTTCTGATAATCGGGATAGCGCCGCATCATGCTGACGAAGTCGGTGCTGGAGTCGAAGAACGCTCCCGCCGGCGCAGTGAATGCGTAATCCCACAGGCGTTCGAGATCGCTGTACACGCCGATCACATCGCTGGCGGCGTCACGCTCGCCACCGGTCGGATATGAAGCGGCGGCCGAGCGCGCATCCGCCAGCGCGGCCTTGAATACGTCGCGGTCGTTTTGCTCGGCTGCCACCTGCACGGCGCGCAATCGCGTCTTGAGATCGAGAGACGGCGGCGCCGCAGCTCGCCGCGTTTCCGCCGGCGGTTGCGCCTGGGCAATCACACGCGGCGGGGCGGTGATCAGCCCCTCCGCGCATTCCGGCGGCACAGGGGCCCGTGCCTTGTCGAGGACCTTGACTGTCGGATTGAGTTGAGCGGACGCGCCGACTGCGCTGGCAACGACGAGGGCGAACCACGTGGCCGGGCGTCGCACTGCCATCATTCTACAGTCATGGAGTGGTCTGTTCGATCTTCACGCGGTAGCGCGACACGTCGTCGGTCATCTGAATATAGGGAAGCGCGCACGCCAGCTCTTTCTTCGCTTCGTTGTAACTCCCCGTCTCATAAAGTGCGACTGCCTTGTAGAAGCGGAGGTCCTCCTCCCCTCTCAGAAACGTGCCGAGCTTCTGAAGCGCGCGCAGCGCGTTGCGATAATCGCCGGTGCGATAGAGGCCCGTAGCGACTGCCGCGACCGTGTCGCGCGAGACATCGGGAGCATTCAATAACCGTAGGTAGGTCGTATTGGCCTCATCGACCTGACCGGAGCTCGCCAGCGTTTCCGCCCGGCGCAGGACAGTGAATGGATTCGATTCGAATTGCTTCTGCGCCGCGGCGCGCTCTGCTGCGATGCGCTCCTGCGTCTCGCGCTCCAGCGCCGCGCGCTCGACCGCAATGCGTTCTTCGATCGTCTTCTGCATCGCCGCGCGTTCTGCTGCGATTTTTTCCTGCATCTCGCGCTCTGCGGCCGCTCGCGCCTCCGCGATGACCCGGTCGGCTTCCTTGCGGATCGCCTCTCGCTCGGCGGCGATCTTCTCATCCGCCGCTTTCTGAATCGCGGCGCGCTCCGCGGCGATCCGCTGCTGCGCTTCCTGCTCGGCTGTCACGCGTGCGGCAGCGACGCGCTGATCGGCTTCACGCTGCGCAGCGGCGATCTCGGTAGTGGCAGCGGGTGCGGGCGGCGGTGACGGCGGTGGTGCAGGCGCCTGCGCGACCTGCGGGCCCGGCAGTGGGGCCGCTTTCGGGGGAATCGGCGTTGAAGGCGCGACACGTTGCGCGAGCTGTTCGAACTCCTCCACGTCCGGCGGCAATACCAACTTCCTGTAGGTGGGTGCAATGGCTTCGGCCGCGACCAGACGCCGAACCTGTTCGGCCGCCTCGGCATCCTTCCCCATCCTGGAATACGCCATCCCAAGGTAGATGACGGCGGTCTCGAATTTGTCGAGCGTAGGAAGCTGCCCGGTCGTGACATAGGCCTGAACTTGCGCCGGCGACAGGAACGCGTCAGCGGCGGCCGAGAGATCTTTGACCGCATCGGCGTAATGGGCGGATCGATAGTTGTCGCGTCCGCGCTGCAGCAGATCGTCAGGGGCGGGCGACTGCGCGGTCAGAAAAACGAGCGACAGCAGCGCGAGCGGTACCGCGAATCGCCTTCCCATAGCGTAAGTTTGTCGCCGAATACGATTTCCGGCAAGAGAGCGGGCACAAGTTCAGCACGCAAATCTCGTGACAGGATGAATAAAGTTACTCAGACGGCCACGCAACCGTTGCAGATCGGATGGAAGCGAGGCGATCCGCTCGACGCGCTTCTCACTCGCGAATGGCTCGTCACCAACGCCCTCGGCGGCTATGCCACGGGGACCGTCGGCGGAGCATGCACGCGGCGCTTCCACGGACATCTGATCGCCGCCCTCCCCGCGCCGCTGGCCCGCACCATGATGCTCAACCATCTCGAAGAAGTCATCGAGGCGGGTGACATCTGCTATCGCCTCAGCGGCGACGAGCGCGGCGGCGAAAAAGAGATTGCCTATCCCGAGCCGGGATTCCTGGAGGAGTTTGCCCTGGAGTGTGGTCTGCCGGTGTGGAGATTCTCGAAGAACGGCATCCGCATCGAGAAGCGCGTGATGATGCCGCATCTCCAGAACACGACCTTTATCGTCTATCGACTGCTGGAAGGGCCCGCTGGGCTGAAGTTGAAAGTCCGGCCTTCGCTGCACTTTCGTCCGCACGAAGGCCTGCTGACCGATCGTTCCGACTCCTGGGGCGTGCGCGAGGTGCAGGGCAATGCGCTCGAGATCTACGACAAACGCACCTTTCCCGCCCTCCGCCTCCTGCTCCTCGGTACGAATACCCGGCTTCGAAAAGACATCAGGGTCTTCGAACACGTGCTGTATCGGATCGAGAAGAGTCGCGGCTACGAATACGAAGGTCCGCTGTGGAGTCCCGGTGTCGTCGAGACGGAGTTGAAGATCGACGAAGACGCCGGCATCGTGGCGTCGGTGGAGCGATGGGAAATCATCAAGGCGCTCACGTTTGCAGACGCCAATGATGCCGAGATCGAACGCCGGCAGCGACTCTTGTCGATTGCGAGCGTGAATCCGGAGAAGGCCTTTCCTGCCCAGCTCGCGCTGGCTGCCGATCAGTTTCTAGTCCATCCGCATACGCGCGTGGCCGACGAGGCACGCGTGCGGGCGGCGGGCGACGAACCGCGCACGATCATCGCGGGCTATCACTGGTTCACGGATTGGGGCCGCGACACGATGATCAGCCTGGAGGGCTTGACGCTCGCGACGGGACGCTATCGCGAGGCGGGCAACATCCTGAGGACGTTCGCCTCCTACATCAAAGACGGCCTGATCCCTAATCTTTTTCCGGAAGGCGAGCACGCGGGGCTGTATCACACCGCCGACGCGACGATGTGGTTCTTCCACGCGGTGTGGCGCTATTTCATCGCCACCAACGATCACGACACGATGCGCGTTCTGATCCCGAAGCTGATCGACATCATCGATCACCACATCCGCGGGACGCTGTTCAACATCGGCGTCGATCCGAACGACGGGTTGCTGACACAAGGCGCCGACGGGTACCAGCTGACATGGATGGACGCGAAGGTGGACGGGTGGGTGGTGACGCCACGGCGCGGGAAGGCGGTCGAGATCAACGCGCTGTATTACAACGCGCTGCGAATCCTCGAGCAGTTACTCGTGATTCACGATGATGTCGAGACGGCGCGCCGCATGGACGAGTACGCCGTCCGCGCCAGGAGGTCATTCAACGAGCGTTTCTGGTACGCCTCAGGTCAACATCTCTACGATGTCGTCGATCCCGACGATTCCTCCTTCCGGCCTAACCAGATCTTCGCGGTCTCTCTCGATTATCCGGTCCTCGACGAATCGCGATGGAAGCGTGTCGTCGAGGTCGTGCGAGACAAGCTGCTCACGCCCTTCGGCCTGCGGTCGCTGGCCCAGGACCATCCCGACTACAAGCCGGCGTACGACGGCGATCTGCGGGCGCGCGATGCGGCGTACCACCAGGGAACGGTGTGGGCCTGGCTCATCGGACCGTTCATCGATGCCTGGCTGAAAGTCCATCCCGGCGACAACAACGGCGCTCTCCATCTTCTCGACGGCTTCAAACCCCACCTCGGCGACGCCTGCATCGGAACGATCAGCGAAATCTTCGACGCCGAACCGCCCTACCACCGGCGCGGCTGCGCCGCGCAAGCGTGGAGCGTCGCGGAAGTGTTGCGATGCGTGCATAAATTGCGCGCCTAGCGGCGCGCGTTATCGGTTGTCAGTGGTCGGTTGTCGTATAATCCAACGGCCCACACGTTTTTCGCCTCCGTCCAGGCACCAACAATCACATGAAGAATTTCGAAGAGCTGGATGCATTCCAGCATGCTGTCGACTTGATGGTGGATGTGTATCGAGCAAGTGCGGCTTTCCCAATCGAAGAACGTTACGGTCTTACGTCGCAAATTCGGAGAGCCTCGGTTTCGGTGGTCAGTAATATCGCCGAGGGTCAGGGCCGACTAAGTGACGGAGAGTGGCGAAACTCATTGAGCCACGCTCGAGGGTCTTTGTACGAGGTGCAAGCTCAGGCCATCGCAGCAAACAGACTCGAATTCCTTGACGATGACTCGTATCGACGGCTTCGATCGTCAATCAAGCGTGCCGCGAAACCGTTGTCTGGTCTGATCGCGTACGTCAAACGACGCGAAGCGTCGACAACCGACAACTGACGACCGATAACGCTGCGCTGACGTAGTCAGCGCAGCAACTCCAGCACCGCCAGCGTCATCGCCTTCACCCCTCCCCGGATGGTCGGCTCGGGCAGCGGCGTGAATTCACTCGAGTGCAGCGATGGCAGGCGGGCGCCCGACGCGATTTTCGCCGGATCGACCGCGCCGACGTTCAACATGCAGATCGGGATCTGACGCTCGAGGCCGAAGCGGCCGAAGTCTTCGCTGACCATCAGCGGATCGATCTGCACGACGTTGTCGGCGCCCATGTCGCGCTTGAGCGCGCGGGCGAGCCGTTCGGTGAGCGCGGGATCGTTGTACGTCGCCTCCGCCGATTCGCTTTTTTGCACTTCGATGATCGGCGCGCGATCGACCGGAATCCCGGCCGCGAGCGCGATACCTCTCGTGATGCGTCCAATCGACTCCAGCACGCGCTGGCGCACCTCCGGTTTGTAGGTGCGCACCGTCAGGAGCAGCTCGACCTGATCGGGAATGACGTTGCGTTTCGCGCCGCCGTGAATCGCTCCGACGGTCACCACCACCGGATCGAGCGGTGAGTTTTCGCGGCTCACGATCGTCTGCAGCGCCAGGACAACCTCCGACGCCACCACGATCGGATCCTTGGTGCTCTGCGGCGACGCGCCATGTCCCCCGAGTCCGCGAACCATGATGTTCACCGAGTCGGAGTTCGACATGAAGTATCCCGGGCAATAGCCGATCCTGCCGGCCGCCATGGAAGCGTTGTCGTGCAGTGCGATGGCAAAGCTGGGACGTGGGAATCGTTCGTAAAGCCGATCGCGGATCATTGCCGACGCGCCCTGTACGACTTCCTCGGCCGGCTGGCCGACCAGCATCACCGTCCCGTGCCAGCGACTCTTGAGCTGCGCCAGCATGCTGGCGGTGCCGAGGAGTGTGGTCATGTGGATGTCATGCCCGCAGGCGTGCATCACGTTCGCGTTTTGGCTCGCGTATGGCACACCGGTTTTCTCCGGCACCGGCAAGGCGTCCATGTCGGTGCGAACCAGAAGGACGGGGCCGTCGCCGTTCTTCATCATCGCGACGACGCCGTAGCACGTCGAGCCGGCGTCCTCGTACTTTCCAACATGGTCCGCCACGGTGTATCCGAGTGCCCGCAACCGCGCAGCGACGGTCGCGGATGTTTTTTCCTCCTGCTTCGACAACTCCGGCGCGACGTGAAAGGCCTTGTAGGTGTCGACCAGCGCGGGCAATTCGCGATCGATCATCGAGTCGATCGATTGCGCGAGCGCAGATGTAGTGACGAAAAACGCGAGGACGATCGATTTCATGGCTCGCGATTATCGCAGGATCAGACCCGCAATCGCGGCGGCCGCGATCAGGACCGGCTCAGGGATCTTTTTCGTCCACATCACCACAGCGAACGCTACGCCGCAGATGGCGGCAGTTTTCCAATCGATGATGGCGCGACGGCCTAACACGATCGCCGCTCCGCCGATCGCGCCGACGGCAGCCGCGGTCACGCCATCGACGAAATCGGCGATTCCCTTCTTCTTCGCGTAGCGCTCGAAATAGGGCGCCGGAATGATGACGAACAGATAACACGGCAAGAAAACCGCGATGGCGGCGGCGGTCGCGCCGATCGGCCCTGCCACAAGGTAGCCGATGAACGCGACCGTGATGACCACCGGCCCCGGCGTGATCATGGCCACCGCCACTGCGTCCACGAATTCGCGCTGGGTCAACCATTGATACTGCTCGACCACCGTGCCGTAGAGAAACGGCACGATCGCCAATCCACTCCCAAACACGAACGCGCCGGCCTCGGTGAAGAAGAGAAAGATTCGCCAGACCAGCGGCCAGTCGGCGATGCCGCGAATTCCGGCGAAGAGCCAGGGCGCGAGAACGGCCGCTGAGGTCAGCGGCGCTCCACGCGGCAGCGCTCCACGGCGGAGCGCAAACACAGCGAAGCCCGACAATAGAAAGAGCCACACGATCTCGCTCTCGGTGACGACAGTCATGGCCGCCACGATCGTGAACACGATCCACAGCAGCACGTCGCGCTTCAGCGTCAAGCGCGTGAGTTTGATGGCGCTGCGCGCGATGATGCCGATGACCGCCGCGCCGACGCCGTAGAACACCGCCTGCATCCACGCCAGCCCATGAAAGCGGATGTACAGCATCGACAACACCAGCACGATCAGAAACGACGGAAGTACGAACGCGATGCCGACCAGGGTCGCGCCGAGGATTCCTCCCCGCGCCCAGCCGAGGTAGATGGCCAGTTGGGCGGCCAGAGGACCGGGTGCCAGTTGCGCCAAAGCAAGGCCGCGCAGGTATTCCTCAGGCGTGAACCACTTCCGCTGCTCGACCAGATCGCGCTCCATCGCGCCCGCAAGCGCAATCGGTCCGCCGAAGCCGGTCGTGCCGAGTCGCAGGAAATACGCGACCAATGCCGTCAGCGTCACCTCCCTATAATCACGGCTGCGTGCCGGATTGGGAAGCAGTCATTGGCCTCGAGGTCCACGCGCGTCTGCTGACGCGATCGAAGATCTTCTGCGGATGCCCGACCGCGTTCGGCGCGCCTCCCAACACTCAGGTTTGTCCCGTGTGCCTCGGATACCCGGGCGCGCTGCCGGTGCTCAATCGCGGCGTGGTCGATCTGGCACTGCGCGCCGCGCTCGCGACCGGATGCACCATCCACGAGGATTCGATCTTTGCGCGGAAGAACTATTTCTATCCTGATCTTCCCAAGGGCTACCAGATTTCGCAGTTCGAGCGGCCGCTCGCGACGGGCGGACGCGTCGGCAACGTCCGGCTGCGCCGCATTCACATCGAGGAAGACGCCGGGAAGCTGATCCACGCTGCCGACGCGTCGCTGGTCGATCTGAATCGCTCCGGCGTGCCGCTGATCGAGATCGTCTCGGAGCCCGACATGCACTCGGCCGCGGAGGCCGACGCCTACCTCACCCGTCTCCGACAGATTCTGATGTACGGCCAGATTTGCGACGGCAACATGGAAGAGGGATCGCTGCGCTGCGATGCGAATGTCTCCATGCATCGCCACGGCGAACCGCTCGGCACTCGCGCCGAGATCAAGAATCTCAATTCGTTTCGGTTTCTGCGCAACGCCATCGAATTCGAAATCGCGCGGCAGACCGGCATTCTCGAAAAAGGGGGGACGATCTCGCTGGAGACCCGCCTGTTCGACGTCCCGAGCGGCGAGACGCGCGTCATGCGATCGAAAGAGGAAGCGCACGACTATCGCTATTTTCCCGAGCCGGATCTATTCACGCTGCGCGTCGACCGCGCCTGGATCGACGATGTCGCGCGCAAGCTCCCCCCGATGCCCGACGCGCGGATCGAACGCTACACCAAACTCGGGATCTCGACCGTCGACGCCGAGGCGCTGGTCGCGACGCGCGAGCTGGCGGATTACTTCGAGGAAGTGGCGGCCAGCTCAAATCCGAAAGCCGCCGCCAACTGGGTGCGCAACGAGGTGCTGCGCTTCCGCGACGTTCGCGTTCCCGCGGCCATGCTCGCCAAGCTGATCACCATGATCGACAAGGGCACGATCGGAAGCAAAGTTGCCAAGGAGGTCTTCGAAGAGATGACGACGACCGGAGAATCGCCGGACCTCATCGTCGAGCGCCGCGGACTCTCGCAGATCGCCGATCCGACTCTAATTCGCGACGCTGCGCGCCGCGTGATCGACGGAAATCCGACCCAGGTCGCGCAGTACCGCGGCGGCAAGGCGCAGGTATTCGGGTTCCTTGTCGGTCAGTTGATGAAAGAGACGCGGGGGAAAGCTAACGCGGAGCTAGCCAATTCGATCTTGAGGGAGATGTTGGACGCGGTTGCGAAGTAGCGAAGTTGCGGGGTCTGGGAGCGCAGCAATGCGAGACCGCGCAACCCCGCAACCGCGAGACTACTGTTTCATCTGCTTGATCATCTTCGTGATCGGATCGTCGACCTTGGTGTAGCCGTCGGGCGCGGCGAATTGGGACGGGTCGACGTCACGGCGCTGAATGTTGTTCACCGAAGACGTGGTGGTGATGGTCATGTCGTTGACTTTGACCGTAGCGACCTGCTTGAGCGGAAAGCCCTTCATCGAGCTGGTCTGCGCCTCGATGATCTTGTCGACAACGTCGATACCGGTGCGCAACCCGCGGGTCTGAATGAAGCTGGTGGCCTCCGACGACAGCCGCTCCGTCATCCAGTTCTCGCTGTTGAGCACGGAATGCATCGTCATCTTCTGACCCATGGCATCGATATCGATGTCATACGAGGCGCTCAGGACGTACTTGCGGGTGGGATAGCCCTCGATCGTTCCGCCGTCGCCGGCGTCCTGCACGTTGACCTGCGGGTTCTTGAAGTCGATCTTGACCATGCCGCCAAGGCTGTTGAGCATGGAGGTGCTGCTGGACAGCAGTTGCTCGATCTGGAAATCGAAATAGTTTTTCGTCGACGCATCGAATACCGACATCGTCTTTCCGCCATCGTTTGAAAGAACCACAGAATTGTCTTTGAGGAGCATGCCATCGCCGCTGGCGATGTCCATCCGAAGTCGCGATCCATCCACGGCAACCGTCCCGGCAATCGTCGAGGAGCGGCCTCCGGAGGTGCTGCTTTGAAATTTGTAGGTGAGGGCGGCCGATGCCGAAGACGCGATCGCAACAAGGGCGCAGAGAGTCAGAAAACGTTTCATGGCAAGCATGGTAACGCCGGAATTCGGCGGAAATGCCTGTGATAACATCCCGCGCCGGTTTTCCCGCATAAAACGAGGTATTTAGGAGGTTCATCTTGCGTCCTTTCCGGCTCCTGATCACCGTCGCGATGCTCCTGGTCACCGGCGCCGCATTCGGCTCCGGGTTCGCGCTCTTCGAGGCAGGAGCGAAGGCGGTCGCCATGGGCGGCGCATTCGCCGCGACGGCCGACGATCCGAGCGCGATCTTCTACAACGTCGCGGGCATCGCGCAGTTGCGCCGAACCGAGGTAATGTTCGGCAGCACGGCCATCACGTTTCAAAATCAGTTCAAAGGCGATCCGAACGATCTCTTCACCGCCGGAACGCAAGGCGGGCTCTATCGCGCGCACACCTTCATGGTTCCGAGCGCCTACGCCGTCGTTCCGATCGGAAGCAATCTGACCTTCGGCGTGGGCGTATTCGCACCGTTCGGGTTGCGCACCAACTGGAGGCAGCCGTGGATCGGGCGTTTCGTATCATCGGACGCCAACATCAGGACCGTCTCGCTCGAGCCGGCCATTGCCTGGCAGACATCCGACGGAAGACTGGCCATTGGCGGCGGTCCGGAGTATCGGCGCGCGAAGGTGATTCTGGTGCGCAACAACGGCGCGATCAATCCGTTCACCGGCCGCTTCGTCGATGTTGCGAACTCCTACCTCTCCAGCGACTGGGATCACGCCTGGGGCTGGAACGTCGGCGTCCTTTTCAAGCCCACCGCAAATTGGCGTCTGGGAGCATCGTATCGCGCGCCGGTCACGGTTGATTTCAACGGCCGCGCGACCATCACGCAGATTCCGACCGGCAACGCGCAATTCGACGCTGTGGTCGCGACCCAACTTCCTCCATCGCAGCCGGTGACGACTTCGGTGCCCATGCCGTCATTCCTCTACCTGGCTGCGTCGACCACGGCGATCACGAACTGGAACATCGAATTCGATGCCGTCCGCAATGACTGGAGCCGCTTCAAGGAGATCAAAGTCGACTTATTGACGACTCCGGCGGCCAGCTTCACACGCCCGCAGAACTGGAAGGACACCTGGTCGTACCGGCTGGGCGCGAATCATCCCGTGACGGATGACTGGGACATCCGCCTCGGTACGCTGTACGACAAGAACCCGCAGTCGCCGGCGGCTGTCAGCCCGCTCCTGGCCGACGGCGATCGCATCGGCGTCAGCTTCGGCGTCGGCTATCACCGCGGCCCATGGATCGTCGATGCCACCGAATTCGTTCTGCACTTCAAAGAGCGCAGCTCACAAGGACAGAACTACGACAACTTTAACGGTACATACCAAACCGACGCGAACCTGATAACCGTCAACCTCGGCTACCGGTTCTGACCAAAGGAGACCACATTCATGACGCGCATTCGAACCTTGATGTTGCTGCTCATCGTTTTTGTCGCGGCGCCGCTGTTCGCCGCTCGAGGGAGTGCGAAATTCACCACCTTCGTCGCCATCGGCGACAGCTACGGCGCGGGTGTCGAGAGCGGCTCGCTCAATCTCAATCATCAGCCCTTCAGTTGGCCGGCGGTCATCGCGCGGCAGGCAGGCGTCGTTGATTTTCAGCAACCGCTGGTCAGCTTTCCCGGCGTTGGCAACGAGCTGCAGCTGGTCGACATCATTAAATTTCCGCCCACGATTCTGCCGGCAGCGGGCATGGGACAGCCCATCAATCTGAATCTGCCGCGGCCGTACAACAATCTCAGCGTACCCGGCGCGACCGTCGGCGACGTGATCACGCTGACCGGCAAGGAGTCGGCCACGTCGACCGCTCGCGCGTTCGCGCAGTTCGTTCTCCGCGGATTGGGAACGGAAGTCGACCAGGCGCTGGTGCAAAAGCCGACCTTCATCGCGGTGTGGATCGGCGGCAACGACGCGCTCGGCGCGGTGCTGGCGGGGACGCCGGCGGTCCTGACTCCGCTCGATGCGTTCAAGACGTCGTACAACAGCATGCTCGACAAGCTGACGGCCGGAGCGCCGGGCGCGGGCATGGTGGTCGGCAACATTCCCAACAACGTCCTGGCGCTTCCTTATCTCTCCACCGTGCCGCCGGTGTTGATTGATCCGGCCACGCGCAGGCCGGTCATCGGCCCGAACGGTCAGCCCATCTCGCTGGTCGCCGACCTCGGTGGCGGAACAATCGGACAACTGCCCGCGGGCAGCCTGGTGCTGCTTCCAGCATCGGCGAAGATCGCGAGCGGCTACGGCATTCCGTCGACGCTCGCCATGATCCCGCCCTTTAATCAATTGCCTAACGTCGGCAAACCGCTGGCCGACAGCGACGTGCTGACGCCGGCCGAGCAGGCCGTCATCAAGCAGCGCGTCGATGATTTCAACACCGTGATTCAGCAGGCGGCCCAGCAGCGCGACATCCCGGTGGCAGATGTCAAGGGCCTGTTCGATCGCGTGGCGCCCGGCATGTTCGTGGGGCCGATTCCGCTCAGCGCCTCATTCATCACGGGGGGATTCTTCAGCCTCGATGGATTCCATCTCACCGACATCGGCTACACCTTGTTCGCCGATGAATTCATCAAAACGATTAACAACGCCTACGGGTCGAACGTCCCGCTTGCGCCGCTGACGCAGTTCCTGGCCAACAACATTGCGACGACGAGTTCGGGCCTGGTGTTCCTGCCGGGGATGCCCTACGAGGTGAGCGCAGAAGCGGCGGAGCAGATGCTGATGTTCGCGCCCAGACTGCGGCGAGCGCGCGTCGTCGTGCACTGAGGCCTGTGTGGGACAGACACTCTTGTCTGTCCCGGCACGGACAAGAGTGTCCGTGCTACAACGGCTCTACGTTCCTGCCGGTCTCCCGCGTGGCGATGGCTTCGAGATATCGATGATGGCCATCCGCTCTTTCTCGTCGTACCAGCAGTGAAAGCGCTTGATGCCTGGTACTTCGATTTCGTAAAAGCGGAAGAAGCTCGGAACGTGGATGGAAGTCGACTTATCCGACTGGCGGATCTTGGCCGATCCTTCTTCCTTGCGGTCGACCGGCTTGATGCCGATGACCTTGCGCTTCTTGTCGTAAAAGAGATGCGCATTCGCTTTGCCGCGCAGCTTCAGCAGCGACGCCACCGAGGACGGCAGGCGAATCAAGCGTGACTGAACGATTGTCGCTGAGGCAGGAAAGCGCCCGAATTCAGGTTGCGGCTCCCACTTCTCTAAAGCCATTGTCCGACTCCTCACCCATCACCGACCGCGTGTGCAGCGTATGTCTTACGATCATAAAATCCGATGGGATTTTGTCAACAATTAACCGCATGCGATAAACAGATTCCATCCAAAAACTTATTCTGACTTACCTTATCCTGACGCTATTTCGGACGGCCCTATTCGTACACATAAACGCGCTATGTTCAAGCATACATTTGGGTTAGGTTCATGAAGGCACTCAACTTCTGGAAAGAGGTTGCCCTCGACCGGGGCGATTTCCTCGAGCGAGTGATAGAAACCCTGCGCAGCGGCGGAGTGCGGTTTTGCGCGGTGGGCGATGTAGCGGTCAATGCTTACGCGGAACCCGTAGTAACACTCGATTTTGATTTGGCGGTCGTCGCTGACGCCCTCGCCCGCGCTGAATCGCTCCTGAAATGCGTCGCAGCGGGCGATTCGAAACTCCGCGTCCAGCTCCAAACAGACCCGCGATACTTCCCATTTGTGGAACGCGCCGAGCCGCACGAGTTGCTCGGACTGATGCTCCCCGTTGCGAGTATCGAAGATGTGCTTCGCGAAAAAATCTGGGCGGTTCAAGATCCACAACGCCGCCCCAGCAAGCGTCAAAAGGATCTTGCAGACATTGCCCGTCTCATCGAAAGTCGTCCTGGACTTCGAAACTCCGTCCCCGCAGAAATCCTCTCTCGTTTGTTCTGACGGGTTAGCCCGTGCGGAAATACCCATGGGCTATTACGTCCTTTCGCGCGCTGGAAGTGTGAGACGCGACACAGCATGCTGGAAAGGCCGAACCTAAATCTCCCTCCATACAAGCGGAAAGGAGTCAACAGTGCGCGCACTCGTATCACTCTCAATTCTTCTGTCCGCGTTCCCTCTCGCCGCGGCGTCTCCACTGATGGGGAGGCTATCTTTGCGGCCGAACGTGATCATCTCGGACGGAGCGTATTCGGCGTTCATCATTCCGGTGACCGGAAATGCGGCAGGCGGAGGGGGGACGTTTTTTCGATCTGATCTCATGATTGTCAACTACAGGAATGTGCCGCAGGACATCGCCTTCTTCTGGTTTCCTCGAGGGTCGTCCGGTGATGACTTCAACCCCGTGGCGAGAATCACCATCCCGGCCAACACATTCGTGTCCTACAACGACGTACTCGGGACCGTACTGCAGAAATCGGGACTTGGGGCCATTCGAGTGGAAGCAGTGCCGCCGGGATCAAACTTCCGAGATTTCGACGCGCGCATTGACGGTTTCTCTCGGATTTGGACACCGCAGCCCGGAGTGAACGGAACCGTGTCCCAGTCATTTCCTGGCATCTTCACCACCGATCTCGGCGGGAGCACCGATTCAGCATTCGTTCTCGGCATGCGAGCCGACGCCAGCTTCAGGACCAACGTCGGCATCGTGAACTACTCCAGCGACTCACATACGTTCACGGTCAGTGTGAATGGAGTGAAAGGAAGTACTTCGTTCTCCATGACCCTTCCCGGTCTGTCAATGAACCAGACCGCAATTCCGCCTGGAGACTACGGTCCTCTGATCCTTCAAA
Organism: Thermoanaerobaculia bacterium; assembly: GCA_035636095.1. GTDB lineage: Bacteria > Acidobacteriota > Thermoanaerobaculia > Gp7-AA8 > Gp7-AA8 > Gp7-AA10. The sequence goes on along the minus strand of DASPZU010000034.1, from coordinate 15,508 downwards.
TCACCCCCGATTCTGCGACCGTCTCTTGGAGTGGATATGGATCGTCCGTAGACAACGTGACAGGCGACGGCTGGACGGCCAAAGCGCAATACGCTAAATGATTCGATTCAGCCGGTTCGGAAGTACGCCCGGTCGAGCGCGCGATAGTGAACGGCCTCCGCGATGTGGCTGCTGTCGAGGCGTTCTGAGCCTGCCAGGTCAGCGATGGTCCGCGCGACTTTGAGCACGCGATCGTATCCCCGCGCCGAGAGTCCGAGCCGCGACACCGCATGCTCGAGAAGCCGGCGCGATGACGGCGCAAGCTCGCAGAAGCGCCGCAACTGTCGCGTGCTCATCTCGGCGTTTGACTCGGCATTGGACCGGCGGAAACGCTCGCGCTGAATCGCGCGCGCCGATTCGACGCGCTCGCGAATGGCGCTCGACGCCTCGCCGGCGGTGGTCGAGCCGATCTCCTCGGCGGTTAGCGCCGGAACTTCCACCTGCAGATCGATGCGATCGAGCAGCGGACCCGAGATTTTGCCCAGGTAGCGGGCGATCTGCATGGGACCGCAGATGCATTCGCGGCGGCCGTCGTTGAAGAACCCGCACGGACAGGGATTGAGTGCCGCCGCCAGCGTAAAGCGCGACGGAAACGTCACCGTTCGCGTCACGCGTCCGATCGTGACGATCCCATCCTCCATGGGCTGACGCAAAACCTCCAGCGTGTCGCGACGAAATTCCGCAAGCTCGTCCAGGAAAAGAACGCCGTGATGCGCGAGGCTCACTTCACCCGGACGCGGCGGCGTTCCTCCTCCCACCAGACCGGCGGTCGAGATGGTGTGATGCGGTGCGCGAAACGGGCGTCGCGTCAAGAGACCGCTTCCCGCCGGCAGAGCTCCCGCGACGGAATGAATCTTCGTCGTCACGATCGACTCCTCCAGCGCGAGGCGCGGCAGAATCGACGGCAGTCGCTTTGCCAGCATCGTCTTTCCCGAGCCGGGCGGGCCGATCATCAGAATGTTGTGACCACCGGATGCGGCGACCTCGAGTGCGCGCTTCGCCTGCGCCTGCCCGCGGACGTCGGCGAAGTCGGCGCCGCCGGCCGGCGGATCCGTTCCATTCGGCGATCTCGCCGGCACGATGCACGCCTCAGCCCGCAAATGTCGCAGCAGACCGGGCAGGTGCGGCGCGCCGATGACCCGCAGCGAGCGCACGGCCGCGGCTTCGTTCGCGTTTGCGGCAGGCACGATCAGCTCGCGAATGTTCGTGTCGTGCGCCAAAGCCGCCGAGATCGATAGCGTTCCGCGGACCGGCGCAACGGTTCCGTCGAGCGAGAGCTCGCCCACGAAGACGCGTCCGGCGATGTGATCCTCATGAAGAAGCTCCGATGCGTGAAGGATTCCGAGGGCGATGGGGAGATCGAATCCGGAACCCTCTTTTTTCACATCGGCGGGTGAGAGATTGACAGTGATGTGGCGCGGCGGCAGCCAGAAGCCACAGTTGTGGAGAGCGGATCGGACGCGCGAATAGGCCTCGCGGACGGCGGCGTCGGGCAGGCCGACCAGTGTGAAGCCGGGCTGCGATGCCTGGGCAGCATCGACTTCGATGGTGATGCGCACCGCGTCGATGCCCAGCGTCGCGGCCGACCAAACTTTGGACAGCATGGCGGAATCGCCATGCGGTCCCTCCCCGATCCGAGGCTACCTCGGCTCGTGATAAAAGTCACGCATGCGCATCGCCGTTCCGCACAAAACTGATCGAAGCACCGCGCGGCAGAAGATCGAAAGCCGCCTGCATCAACTGCTGACGACCTATGGCCATTACCTCTCCGACGTCGAGCATCGATGGGAAGGCGACCGACTCGTTTTCTCAGGCAAAGCGAAGGGGATGAAGGCCAACGGAACAGTCGACATCACCGACGATGAAGTGATCATCGACGGCAAGCTTCCGCTTCTCGCAAAGCCGTTCGAGCCGCGGATCAAGAGCCAGATCGAGAGAGAAGCGGAAACGATGTTCCACGCCTAGATCTACGCAGGATAGATTCTGTTTCCGCGCGATGGGTTAACGTTCTACGGCTGTTTCACTCCGTCGACAAACACATCATCCCGACGATGTGAGCCATCCGGGAAGACTGTCATCTGCAGCTGGATGACTGAAGCAGTCGCAAAAGGATTCGGTACCGTAAAGAATCCAGGCCCCGGGAAGTAGATCGGAATTGGAACACTCGACTTCACAAGGAACGTCGCGGTGGCCGATCGGACATCCCACGCATCCTGTCGCTTGGAACTATCCTCGCAGCCGGGTTTGTCGTCGTAGGTATCATCGTAGTCAATCGTAACCTGCTCGACTTCCAAGAAGGCCTTGTTGACGACAGCAGGAATTGCTCGGCGTGATTTGATCAGACATTCCCCATTGTGTTCCCACTCAACTGTCAGGCGAAGCACAGCGCTAGCAGCCGCCGACGAATAGGTGTAGTCAATCGTAAACGTGCTCTTGGTCCACATGGGTGGGCCTCACTTTCTTGGTCGCTGCGGTTGATCGAGAGAAGGCACTTGATCGTGTGCAAGTCCGACAATACGCGCTTCGTCTGTGTTCCAGTCGTATACACCTACAACCTGGCTGTTCACGACGATCGGGTTCTCCGGGCTGAAGAGATCGTTCGTAATGGTTTCGTGCAACTCCAGCGCGAGTACACCGCTGCCAATGTCAATGTATCCCAGCGACAAGCTTCCCGGCGCCAGCGTGACGTGATTCTGTCCAGTTGAGCGTCCATCGGGCAGCTTCACGGCGGGTGCCGTGAGGTCGAGCTCCCGAACGATCAGTTCGCGCGACGTCCCTCGCGTATCGCCAAGTGCGACTGTGGCAAACCCAGTCGCTTCGGTGATGCTGACTTGGCCGCCGCCCAGCGATGCCGGCACCTGAACGGATACGTTCACCGATGACGACTTAAGGGCGAATTTCATGGAGCCATCGCTGTTTGTCCCTGCCTTCCCATAGGTTGCCGTCGACGCCTCCGTCGAACTGCCGGTAGCTCGGTACCAGACCTCATAGTCCATCCTGGCACTGCCCGAGATCGTGAGCTCCATCGAGTTCGTAACCGCGAACCGATCGAGTTTCAGCTCCAGTTCGACGTCATTCTCCTGACAGCAGAGTCGCCAATCGGGCGGTTTGCAGCCCCCGTCCCACGATAACGTCTCAAACGAGTGGTCGATATCGCAAAATCGAGGATGAAAAGTGTGTGTGGGATCCTCGAAGGTAAGGTGCAGCTTGATGTCGTGCAGCTTGCCCTTCAGGCAATACGGCCCGTCGCAATCACAGTAGAAGTTGGGCGAAATGCGCAGGGTTACTTGAGAGTCGATCGAACCGGAAACACTCGCGCCCAGCGGGAAGAGTCCGTGAAGTTCTGCTCTGCCGCTCGAACGGTTAGGCTGAGTAGTCTTCGATACCCCTCCGGCCGATTTTAGATTTGGCGGTGGGGCGCCTGGATCCCGCAACGATATCCGAGGAAATGCGAGACGCGGCTGGCTCGTGCGCTTGCCGTCGACTGTAATGTCGATGGCCAACACGACATCCGCAAATGCGTAAGTCCGCTGATCACATTTGCTCACTCATTCCTCCTGCGCGAACTGTGTGGGCTAATCTTCCGGCGAAGATTCTGGTGAAAGGAGTGACGATCGCAGCAGTTTCCCTACCGTCAGCTTCGCGGGCAGTGACGTACGCACAGGAAAGGAAACGCGGGGGACTCTACTCTACGTGGAAGATTTTCTTCAGCGCGTCGACGTTGGGATCGACGAACAGGCGCCCGTCGACTTCCACTGCCGGATCGGTCCCCAGGTGAAAGATCTTGCTCTGGTACTCCTCGGGGCGCGCCAGCTCGTGCGCAACGCGGTACTTGGAGAGAAATCCCTGAATCAGTGTCGTTTTTTGTTTTCGGCTTCCGGGGAAAAACCTTACGGTCATCCTCCCCTCCTCATTCACGCCCGAGCTCGCACCGTTTTTGGACGATAGCAAACGGTAAGCCTTTTTCGAGCGTAGGTCAAATAAGTACTGGTCTCGTGGTCTCGGAGTTGCGCGGTCTCGGAGTCGTGCACCGCGAGACCTCGCAACCGCGAGACCTCGAGACCGCCTACGCGGTAACGGCCTCGCGATATTGAATTTCGTACAGCTTGCGATACAGCCCGTCGATCTGCATCAGCTCTTCGTGCGTGCCGCGCTCGCGGATCTCGCCGTGATGGAAAACGAGAATCATGTCGGCGGAACGGATCGTCGAGAGCCGATGCGCGATCACGATTGACGTCCGCCCTTCCATCAGGGTCTGAATCGCTTCCTGGATCAGCCGCTCCGTCTCGGTGTCGATCGACGACGTCGCTTCATCGAGGATCAGCACCGGCGGATTGAACGCCAGCGCCCGCGCAAAGGACAACAATTGTTTTTCGCCCACCGAAAATCCTGCGCCGCGCTCGCGCACTTCGGCGTCATACGTGTTGGGCAGGCGGTCGACGAAGCGGCTGGCCTGCACGCGGCGAGCAGCTTCACGGACGGCTTCCGGCGCAATCTCGGGATCGGCGAGCGAGATGTTCTGCGCCACCGTACCGGTGAAGAGAAAGAAATCCTGCTGCACGATGGCATAGAGCGAGCGCAGTGACTCCAGCGAATACTCGCGGATATTGACCCCGTTGACCAGAATCTCGCCGTGCTGCGGCTCATAAAATCGAAGCAGCAGCGCGGTGACGGTGGTCTTGCCTGCCCCGGTGTGACCGACCAGCGCCACGCGCTCGCCGCGCTCGAGTCGGAACGAGACGTTCTTCAGGACCCACTCCTGGTCGTTGTACGCGAACGACACATTGCGAAACTCGATCGATCGAAATGCGTCGATGGTCCGCCCTCCCTCGTCCTTGATGTGGACCGGCGTGTCGAGCAATTTGAAGATGCGCTCGCTGGCCGCCATGGCCGCCTGCAGGATGTTGTACTTTTCCGAAAGGTCGGAGATCGGCTCGTAGAAGCGCTGCGCGTATTGGAAGAACGCAATCAGCGCGCCGACCGAGAGCGTGTTGCGCAGCACCTGCCCGCCGCCGTACCAGACGATCAGCGCGATTCCGATGGTCTGGATCAACTCGATGACGGGATAGAAAACGGCGTAGTAGAAGATGGCGTCGATGTTGGCGTCGCGGTGGCGCGCGTTCAGCGCATCGAATTTCTGCGCCTCGCGCGCCTCGCGATTGAAGAGCTGGACCGTCGACATCCCGGAGATGTGTTCCTGCAGGAAGGCGTTGATGGCGGCGATGCGCACACGGACCTGACGATACGTTTTGCGCGCCCCGCGACGGAACCAGATGGAGACCAGCACGATCAGCGGCGTGATGGAAAAGAGCACTAACGCCATCCGCCAGTTCATCCAGAACAGAACGATGACGATGCCGACCAGCACGAAGATGTCGCCGAAGATCGCGACGAAGCCGGCCGTGAACATGTCGTTGAGCGCGTCGACGTCGGTGGTCACGCGCGTCATCAACCGCCCCACCGGATTGCGGTCGAAGAACTGCACGTCCAGGCGCTGGAGGTGGCTGAAGATCTCCTTCCGAAGGTCGTACATGATGTACTGACCCATCAGATTCATCAGCACCATCTGCGTGTAGAGCACCGCGAAGTCGGCGAAGAGCGTGATGAAGTAAAGCGTGGCCGCGATGTTGATGCCGGTCAGCGGCGCGAAACTCCATCCGTGCGCCGCCAGCCAGATTCCGAAGCGCTGACTGATGCCGACAGTGTTCGCGCCGTTCAGCGGCTTGACGTAGAGATCGACGCCGATGGCGATGATGGCCGGACCGGCGATCTCGAGCAGCGATGAAAAAATCACCAGCGCCACCGACGTGGCGGCGCGCATGCGATACGGCTTCAGATATCGCAGCAGCCGCCGCGCAAGGTGCTTGTCGAAGGCCTTGGCGCCTTCGTCCTCGTGTTTTTCGATCTCAGCCATGGGTTTCGGAGTTGCGCGGTCTCGTGGTCTCGGGGCAGTTACCCCGAGACTTCGAAACTTCGAGACCTCGCAACCGCTTCAAGCAATCTCTTCCAACTCTTCTTCGATCGTCTGCCGCCGATAGAGATCGGCGTAGTAGCCGTCGTGCGCCAGCAGCGAATCGTGCGTGCCGCGCTCGACGATCCTGCCGCTGTCGAGCACCACGATCTGATCGGCGTCCTTCACCGACGAAGCGCGGTGCGACACGATGAGCACTGTCCTCCCCTTCCGGATCTCTCGCAACGCCCGCAGAATCCGCTCCTCGGTCGCCGTATCGACTGCGCTCAACGAATCGTCGAGAATCAGGATGAGCGGATCGCGAATGAGTGCGCGCGCGATCGCCGTCCGCTGTTTCTGCCCGCCCGACAGCGTGATGCCACGCTCGCCGATGATCGTTTCGAGTCCCTGGCCGAAGGTCGCCACATCGCCCGATAACCCCGCCTCCTCCGCCGACGTTCGCACTTCCTCCGCCGTCGCTTCGGCTCGTCCGAAGCGGATGTTCTCGGCGATCGACTCGGAGAAGAGAAAGGTTTCCTGTGGCACCATCCCGATCCACTCGCGGAGCTGGTGCAGCGAGATCGTCTCGACCGGATGGCTGTCGATGAAAATTGTCTGCGGCGGCGGTTCGAACGTTCTGGTGATCAGCGAGAGCAGAGTCGATTTTCCGCTGCCGGTCCTTCCCACGATTCCAACCGTCTCGCCCTGCTTCACGCTGAGCGAGATGTTGCGCAAGACGGGATGATCGGCATAGGCGAAGGTGAGATTGCGGATGTCGATGTGTGGGGCGCCGCCGACCGCGGCGGCGCGGGCCGGCGAGGTCGCCGGCGCTCCACGCACGTCCGGTTGCACGCGCAAAACCTCATCGAGCCGCACCATCGACGCCATGCCGCGCTGCACCAGGTTGATGACCCATCCGATGGCGATGAGAGGCCAGATCATGCGGCCGAGGTAGAACTGGAACGCGACAAAGGAGCCGATGTTCATCGCGCCGGAGATCATCTTCCGGCTGCCCATGAAGAAGACGATGCCGAACATGACTCCGATCACGCCGTGGAGCGCGGGATAAAACGTCGCGGTCAGCTTGATCAGCGAGCGGTTGCGCTCGACGTATTCGTGATTCATTCGCTTGAAGTTGCCGATCTCGTTCTCTTCCTGGCCGAATGCGCGCACGACGCGAACACCGGCCAGGTTCTCCTGCACGCGGGCGGAGATGTCGCCGAAGTAGTCCTGCACCGCTTTGAAGCGCAGATGGATCTTCTGACCGAAAATCTTGACCAGGCCGGCCACGATCGGGAGCGTTACCAGCGAGATCAGCGCCATGGTGTGATCGATGCGGATCATCATGATGAACGCGCCCGTGACAACCAGCAGCGACGACGCGGTATACATGACGGCCGGACCGATCAGCATTCGCACGGACGCCAAATCGTTGGTGGCCCGCGACATCAAATCGCCGGTGCGCTGCCCGTGGTAATAGCGGACCGGTAATTTCTCGAGATGCTGGAAGAAATCGTTGCGTATCTCGTACTCGATCCGCCGCGACGCGCTGATGATGATCCAGCGCTGGAGGTAAAGGAATAGCCCTTCGATGGCCGAGGCGGCCACCAGCATCACTCCGTAACGGATCAGCACCGCGCGCGTCACGGCCTTCGACAGCTCGTTGACGGCGTTGCCGACGATCCAGGGCTTGGTGAGCGAGAAAATCGCTGATCCGACGACACAGACGCCGCCGAGTGCCAGCGATTTCTTGTGACGCAGTAGATAAGAGATGAGGCGGCGGAGCGGGGTCATGAACTCGTCATTCTAACGTCGGTTCGCGCAACGGAATTCGCTTGATCTGCTGCAGCGTGATGCGCAGCACCTTCTCCAGCGTGAAACCTTTTGGAAACGCATGGGGAATGCGAATGCCGGCACCGCTCAGCTCCAGAAAATCGAGCGGCGGCCTTTGGCGCGCCAGCACGTGCAGGACTTTGCGGGGCAGGTCCTCGCGATCGTCGGCATTCAGATGCAGCGGCTGCAGGTAGTAGCCGAAGTGCATGGTGCGCTTTTCGGTCGTGCCGCCGGCGAACTCGGGGAGGGTGACGCTGAGCGAGATGGCGCCGAAAATCCAATTCTGACGCGCAAATTGCTGCCGCCAATTTTCTTCATCTGATGCGTTGAGCTTTTCGAGCCGCACTCAGGACTCAGGACTCAGGACTTTCATTGCGACAATCGTCGCAGACCGTTCACGATTTCCTCCATCTTGGTCTGATGGAAGGTGTCGACGGTTCTCTGCAGCTCCGCTGGCGGCGTCGAGGCGAGATCCTCGGTGTAAACCTTCTTTAACGCGCCGCCGAGGTAGACCTTGGTTTCGATGCGCCAGCTGGGGCGCGTGAAGAATTCGGTCTGGACGGTGAGTTTTTTCGATCCGATGTCCACGGCGTCGAGCCGACCCATCACTGTCGGTTCGCTCAAGACGGCCTCACGCTGCCTCGCCGCACGCTGCGCCTGCACTTGGCCTCGGCACGCGACTCGATCTGCCGCACGCGCTCCCGCGAGAGGCCGAGGATTTCGCCGATGTCGCGAAGGGTGAGCTCGTCATCCTGCAGCACGCCGTAACGCAGCTTGAGGATTGTCTTCTCCTCCAGCGTCAGAGTTTCGACGGTCTTCTGCACCGAGCCCTGCTGCTTGAGCGACTCCAGCATCCGAACGCGGTCGGGCTCGAGGTCAGACGACATTCCCTCAGCGAGATCGTCGAGCTCGAGCCAGAAGTGAAGATTCGCTTTCGGATTCGGGTTTGTGTAGAGAAGCAGCGTCGCCAATTCGCTGGATGTGATGGCCAGCGCCTCCGAAACTTTTTTGACCGCCGAATCGAGGACGCCCGAGACATTCTCGGGCGTGCGATTCAGAAAATTCGCGAGCTGGCGGAGGCTTCGGGGAAGGTTGTCGGTGACCCCATGCCGCAGCGTCAGCACCAGTCGCTCCTTGGGAGAGAGCTCCGACATGTGTGCCAGCAGCTCATCGCGGCGCGACTGCTCCTGCATCTCGTCTTCCGCGGAAGGAACCTGAGTCTGTTCGATGACATCCGCGAGCTCGGTGTGCGATTCGTCGTCGAGCTCGGCATTGAGTGAAAAGTTGTCGTTGCCGGCGTGCATCAGTGTCTGCACTTCGCGGACGGTGACGCCGAGCTCTTTGGCCAGCTCTTCGGCCGTCGGAATCTGATTGCCGTCGGTGATGCGGGCGGCGATCGCCTTTTCGAGCCGATACATCAGATTGGCGCGCTTGGGCGGCAGCCGGAATGCGCCCCCCTGCTCGGAAAGCGCGTGCAGGATCGCCTGGCGGATCCACCACACGGCGTAAGTGATGAATTTGACGTTCTTGTCGGGGTCGTACTTCTTGGCAGCGTGCATCAGCCCGATGTTTCCCTCGTTGATCAGGTCGAGAAAGAGCACGTGCGAGTTGCGATAACGCTTGGCGTACGAGACGACGAAGCGCAAATTCGCCTTGACCAGCTCCTCCAGCGCGGCACGATCGTTCTGCTTCACGCGGCGACCGAGCTCACGTTCTTTTTCGGGCGTCAGCCGAGGAATCTGCGCGATTTCCTGGAGATATTGATTCAGGAGATCGTAGGAATCGTCTCGTTGTTGGTGGCGCGCCATGCTCGGGAAAATCGGAGGGAGCATTGTACGCCCGATAACTATCAAGGGCAGCTACGGCGACGAAGGCTCGGCTTGCGCCGGCATCGTCTCGGGGACCGTGCGCCCGCGATGGCAGGTGAAGCAGGTCACCGTCTGTCCATGAGCGTTGACTTTTGAAACGTAGTTGGCGTTGATGTCGCGAACCATTCGCAACATCGTGCGCGCCACTTTCTTTTCCGGCTTTTCGTCCGAGGCGTAGTTGAATTCTTCTGCCGCGCCTTCCGGATTCGCAACGTGGCAGTGATTGCATCGCGTGCCCAGCGACCGCGCGATGCCGCGCATGGTCGAGATGAGCTCGTCGTGCGTGATGTTGGGGGGGAATATCTGCAGATTGTGAAACTGGAGATTGTCGGCGACCTGCGGCTGCGATTTCTGCTGGCTGATGGCCGCACAGGCCGCGAGAAAAAGGACGGTGATGACCGCGAACGCGCGCATGATGCCCTCCTCTACCAACCGATGCCGTAGTCTTCGCCGTGATTGCTCGATCCGCCCCACAGCGTGCCGTGCGCGCGATCGAACATGATGGCGTTGATCGGGCCCGACGTGCGATCTTCGAAGACTGCGGTGTAGCCCATCCGGCGCAGCTCGCCGCGGACCCACGGCGGGGTCTCCGAATTCAGGAGAATTCGCCCGGGCTGGATCTCGTGATTGCCAAACGAGCTCCGCATTTGAAAGCTATTGATGTTGGCCGCCTCGGTTGACTCCTGCACCGTCATCCCGAACTCCACGATGTTGAGAAAGAACTGCAGCAGGTTCTGGTCCTGACTGTCACCGCCCTGCACCGAGAAGACCAGATACGGCAGGCTGTCCTTCAGGGCCAGCGTCGGCGTCAGGGTGACGCGCGGGCGTTGCCCGGGCTGGACGACATTGAAAGGATCTTCGGCGCGGTCGAGCACGAAGCTCTGCGCGCGCTGACTGAGTCCGACGCCGCTGTGTCCAGCAATGACCGCCGGCAGCCAGCCGCCGCTCGGGGTCACCGAAACCGCCCACCCTTCCGCATCCGCAGCTTCGACCGAAGTGGTGCCGGCGTAGAAACTCGATTCCTGGATGCTCGCATCCTGGCTGGCCGCGGTGCGTGTCGGAGCCGGATGATTCGCGGTCGCGGGCCAGGCTTTCAGCAGCTCGAGAAACGGGTTCTGTCCGCCTTGAAAGGGATAGGGATCGCCGGCGGTGATGGTCGGATCATTGCGCTCCGCGCGGACCAGCTTGGCCCGCTCTTTCGAGTAATCCTTCGACAGAAGGCCGCGCACGGGCACGTCGCGCGAATCGCCGTAGTAGAAATCGCGATCGGCGAAGGCCAGGCTCATCGTCTGATAAATCGTATTGATATATCGTGATGTATTATAACCCATCGCCTTCAGATCGAAATTCTCGAGAATGTTGAGCGACTGCAGCATGGCCGGACCTTGCGTCCAGGCGGTCAGCTTGTAGACATCGATGCCTTTGTAGCTTGTCCTGACCGGCTCTTCGATGCGCACTTTCCAGTTGCCGAGATCGTCCATGGTGAAGAGCCCGCCCTGTTCCTGCACGCTGCGCACGATCTCGCGCGCGATGTCGCCTTTGTAGAAGCGATCGTAGGCGGCGTAGATCGCATCCTTGCGAGACTTGCCCTGCTTCAGCGCGGTCTGCTCGGCTTCAACGAGTTTGCGCAGCGTCGCGGCCAGGTCCGGCTGACGAAACATCTCGCCCGGCTCAGGGGCCTCGCGGCGTGAACCGGCGTGTGTCAGAAAGAGCGCCTTCGAATACGGCCACTGTTTGATGCGGGCCTTGTCGCGCTCGATGGTGTTGGAGGCCTGCGCCTCGATCGGATAGCCATCGGCCATCTCGATCGCGGGCGCGAGGTCGTCCTTCAGCGATAGCTTGCCGAATTCCGCGATCATCGTCATCACGCCGCCGGGAGTTCCGGGCGTCACGGCGGCGAGCGGACCGAATTCGGGTGGGTATTTGTAGTTGTGCGATCGATAGAACTCGGGCGTCGCACCGGTTGGTGCGACACCGAGGGCGTTGATGCCGATGACCTGGTGAGTGTTCGGGTTGTAGATCAGCGCCTGCGTCTCGCCGCCCCAACTTAGCGTGTCCCACATCGTGCAAGTCGCCGCGATCATCGCGGCTGCGGCGTCGACGGCATTGCCGCCCTTTTGAAAAATCATCGCCCCGGCGGTAGCCGCCAGCGGTTTTCCGGTGACCGCCATCCAATGCGATCCGTGGAGGGGCGGCTTCTGCGTACGCTGGGCGAAAGCGGGAACTGCAATCAGCAATACAAGTGCAAGTTTGCGAAACATAGCCGCGCATTGTAATTCCAACGCTTCCTCCAACGGGCACTCCCACGGCCACGACCTACCTTGAGGGCACTTCAAAAAGGAGGCAGCACCATGTTGAAACTCGCAGTTTTGATACCCCTGGCCCTGGCCATCGGATCCCTTCCGGCAGTCGCCGCGACGGGCATTCTCGACGGCCGCACATTCAGCGGAAGCATCGGACCGAAGGGAAAGGCGGCCGACGGAAAAGACGATCTGATCTTCGCCAACGGCACTCTTCGCTCTACGGCATGCGATGCCTATGGCTTCGGCCCGGGTCCCTACACCGCCGTGCGCAATGGTGACGTCATCACCTTCACGGCCACCACCGAAAGCAAGAGCAGCGGGACCATCAAGTGGCAAGGAGCGATTCGCAACGGAAGTCTGGAGGGAACGTTCGCCTGCAGGAAGCTGCTCGTTCGCCGCAACTACTGGATCAAAGCAACCGCAAAGTAAGGAGAAAAGACAATGTCACTCAATCAAGATCGACTCAACGAATTCCTCGGCCGCGCCGTGATCGACATCGGCGCCACGCTCCACGCCGGGCTTGTCCTCATCGGCGAGAAGCTCGGGTTGTACAAAACGCTCGCGACTTCAGCTCCGATGACGCCGGCCGAGTTGGCGAACAAGACCGGCACAAACGAGCGCTACGTTCGGGAATGGCTCAACGCGCAGGCCGCCGGCGGTTACGTGACCTACGACGCCGGCAGCGGCCGATATTCGATGACCGAAGAACAGGCGTTCACGCTGGCGCAGGAGGACAGTCCGGCTTACCTTCCGGGCGCCTTCCAACTCGCGACATCGGCGATCAAAGCCGAGCCGCAGATCGCGGACGCATTCCGCAGCGGCGCAGGCTTCGGCTGGCACGAGCACGATCCCGGACTCTTCGAGGGAACGGAGCGTTTCTTCCGGCCGAATTACATCGGCAATCTGATTTCTTCCTGGATCCCGGCGCTGGAGGGCGTGGAAGAGAAGCTGAAGCGCGGAGCGAAGGTCGCCGACATCGGCTGCGGCCACGGCGCTTCGACCATTCTGCTGGCGAAGGCCTATCCGAAATCAACGTTCTATGGTTTCGACTACCACGGACCGTCCATCGAAGCGGCGCGGAAGTCGGCGCAACGCGCCGGCGTGGCCGATCGCATCGCGTTCGAACAGGCGGCGGCCAAGGCATATCCGGGAACGGGCTACGATCTGGTGGCGTTTTTCGACTGCCTGCATGACATGGGCGATCCGGTCGGTGCCGCCACGCACGTCCTGCGCTCGCTGGCCAAAGACGGCACGTGGATGATCGTCGAGCCCTTCGCGAACGATCGCGTGGAGCAGAACCTCAATCCGGTCGGACGCGTCTACTACTCTGCGTCGACGCTGCTGTGCACTCCGGCGTCGCGATCACAGGAAGTCGGTCTGGCCCTCGGCGCGCAGGCTGGCGAAGCGAAGATTCGCGAAGTGGCGACCCGCGGCGGATTCAAACGATTCCGCCGGGCTTCCGAAACGCCCTTCAACCTGGTGTTCGAGGCCCGGGCGTAGAATCGAGCGACCATCACCATGCTCGAAATCCGACTCCTCGGCGAGTTGGAGGTGCAGCGGGACGGAGACCCCGTCCCGCTGCCTCCTTCCAAGAAGACGCGCGCGCTGCTGGCGTATCTGATCGCCTCCGGCAAGCCGCAACTGCGCGATCGCATTTGTGAGCTCCTTTGGGAAGGCCCCGACGACCCGCGCGCCGAGCTTCGATGGAGTCTTTCGAAGCTGCGCCTGCCGCTGGAAGATCATTTGGCAGCCGATCGAGAACGCATCGAGTTTCATCCGGAAGGCGCCACGATCGATCTTCACCAATTCAGCCGATTGCTCGGCCGCGGCGTGGAACACGCTTCGGTCCACGATTTGTACCGCGCAGCGCAACTCGTTCGCGGAGAGTTTCTCGAAGGCCTCGAGCTGCCGGCCTGTTATCGGTTCCAGCAATGGTTGCAGGGAGAACGCGAGAGTTTGCGCCAGACTCACGTGGCGGTGCTCGCGCGCCTGGTCCAGCAGCTCGGGCCGATTGAGGACGCTCTGGCGTACGCGCGACGCCGCGCCATGATCGATCCCTTCAGCGAAGAGGCCCACATTGCTCTGATCGGAATCCTGGGCGCACTCAATCGCAATCAGGAGGCGATTCGTCAATACGAACACTGCCGCCTGCTCTTCGAGCGTGAGCTTGGGCGCCGACCGTCGGAAGCGGTCGAGAACGCACGCCGGGCGGTGGGTGTAATGGCCGGCTCCAGCAGGCCCGGACCGGCCAGAGCCGGTCCCTACACCGAACAGCCGCTGATCGGCCGTCGCGAGCAACTCGAATCTGCTCTGCAGGCGAACGACAAGATCGTGCTGATCACCGGAGAGCCGGGAATCGGAAAGAGCCGGCTGCTCGGCGAAATCTGCGGAGGAAACGCGATCTACGGTCGCGCTTTCGCCGCTGAAATGATTCGGCCCTACGGCATCTGGATCGATGCCCTGGCGGATTCGGGCGGATTTCCCACCGACACATCCGATCAGGCACGGCTCTTCGATCGCGTCGTCGACATCGTGAAAAACTCGGGGCGAGCGGTTTTGGCCCTCGATGACCTGCAGTGGCTCGACGAAGCGTCGGCGGCTTTGTTGCACTATGCCAGTCGCGCCATTCGCGGCCCGCGAATTTTTCTTGCCGCGCGGAGCGGCGAGCTGGACTCGAACGAAGCTGCCTGCCGCGTCATCCGGGAATTGAGCCGCGAGCGACGGCTGCTTCAACTGCACCTCCAGCCGCTGAGCGCCGAAGAAACACGCGAACTGGTGCTGCGCATCGCGGTGGAAACCGACGTCGAGCGCGCGGTCGCCGAGAGTGCAGGCAATCCGCTCTTCGCAATCGAGCTGGCCCGAGCGACGACGGCGTCTGAGTCGACGACTCTCGATCAGCTTCTTGCCGACAGACTGGCGGATCTCGACCCGCGCGCGCGAGAGCTCGTGCCGTGGGCGGCGGCGCTGGAACGTCACTTCGATGTCGAGATCCTCGGCCGCGCGACCGGAATGCCGTCCGGCGAGATGATGACGGCGCTGGAAACTCTAGAACGCTGCGCCATCCTGCGCGCCGCGCCGAACGCGAACCGCTACGACTTCACGCACGACCTCATCCGCCGCGCGGCCTATCACAAGCTCTCCGGCCCGAGAAAGTTTCTCGTCCATCGGCAGATCGCTCAGGCGCTTCAAGCCACCCACGATCCCGATTCCGCGCTGGCCGGCGAGATCGTCCATCACGCATCGCTGGGCGGCGATCTGCATCTGGCAGCGCATTCCGCGGCGGCTGCCGGTCACCGCTGTCTGCGCCTCTTCGCGTACGGGGAAGCGATGGCCGTCGCGCGGCAGGGACTGCAAATTGCCGACTCGCTTCCGAATGAGATTCGCATCAGCCATCAAATGCAGTTGCTGCATGTGATCGCACTCTCGCGAATCTCGATCAAGGAGCGCATCGGCTGGCAGCCCCGAGTCGAGATGCTGCTGGCGCAGGCCCGCGAGCGAAAGATGATGCGCGAGGC
>DASPZU010000033.1:0-15617 GCA_035636095.1 Thermoanaerobaculia bacterium | reverse complement strand
TATGGAAGGGCCATCGCTCAAAGGATAAAAGGTACGCCGGGGATAACAGGCTGATCCTGACCAAGAGTTCACATCGACGTCAGGGTTTGGCACCTCGATGTCGGCTCATCGCATCCTGGGGCTGGAGCAGGTCCCAAGGGTCCGGCTGTTCGCCGGTTAAAGCGGTACGTGAGCTGGGTTTAGAACGTCGCGAGACAGTTCGGTCCCTATCTGTTGTGGGCGCACGAGAATTGAGGGGAGGTTTCCTTAGTACGAGAGGACCGGGAAGCACCGACCTCTAGTGTACCGGTTGTCGCACCAGCGGCACCGCCGGGTAGCTAAGTCGGGAAAGGATAATCGCTGAAAGCATATAAGCGAGAAGCCAACCCCAAGATGAGTTCTCGCTGAAGACCCGTGGTAGATGACCACGTTGATAGGCTGGGTGTGTAAGGTGCCGTGAGGCCCTCAGCTAACCAGTACTAATCGGTCGTTTGACTTGCTCGTAAGGTGTCTTGATCTTCATGAATCTGCAGTCGTGCATGCATTTGTACTCCAGCCCATATTCATTGTTTCTATGATGACAAGTTTCCGGTGGTCATAGAGCGGAGGTCACACCCGTTCCCATTCCGAACACGGCAGTTAAGCTCCGCATCGCCGATGTTACTGCGCGGGTAACTGCGTGGGAAAGTAGGACGCTGCCGGGATAATACAAAGGCCGTTGGGCTCAAACCCAACGGCCTTTCTCTTTATCGCGCAAAGACCGGGATCTCGAACCGGCTGTAATAGTCAATGCCCGGCAGCGACGCCATCGCCTCCAATTGCCAGTAAATGACATCGTCCTCCAGCGCATCGTTCGTCGGCTGCTGATCCCTCGGGATCTCCATGGCCACCGGCAGCCACAAGCCGTCTTCCTTCAAATGGCCGGACCCTCCCCGAACCTCGGTGGACTTCTGCCACAAGACCGTACTGTCGGTCCGCGTACTCGTCGAGCCGTGGTATCTCTCCGTCCATCTCCGGCGTCGGATCGACGTCACGACGATCTTGAATGTCTGCGAAGTCAGCGTCTCCGGCCGCAGTTTCTCGACGATCAAATTCGCGCGCAGCGTCTCGCCGATGTGCGCCGGCGTCTCGTCGAGCGCGAGTTCCGACTTCCCGAATCGCTTTCGCCGCATGCCTCCGCGAATCTTTGCGACCACAAAGCCCACAAGAACGAGCGGGACGACGAGCAGCGCGAGACCGGCCCACGCGCCTTGACGCACTGCCACAAACGCGAAGAAGCCGAAGACGAGCGAAAAGCCTGCCCATACCATGGTCATCGTGTTGATGACGGATCCGGTCTCGACGGTCTGGTCCACAAGACGGCCGGCGCTCCGCTGCGGTTTCCAATGCGCGGGAATCGCGCGAATCTCTTTGTAGAAAGCCTTGCGTTGCGGCTCGGCTTTGATTCCGGCAACGGTCAATAAGATCGGAACGACGCCCACAACGATCAGTCCTACGCAGGTTAGAAATGGGAGGAAATACCCGTCGCTGATCAGTCCGCGCCGCGCCATGTCGACGATCTGATAGATGCCCGTGCCCCACAGCGGCGACGTAAAAATCGCCACGCATCCGATTGCTACGGCCGGCTTCGCTTCTCTCTGTTCAGCCATGATTGCGCCGCCGAAACACCGCCTGATTGAGCCGCGGCCTGTAATAGACCAGCTGCCATTGTGGATCGTTCCACAGCTTCCGAATGACCCTCGTATCCTCCTCGGTCGGATAGCCGGCGAACATGGCCTCGAACGCTTTGCTCAGGTCGGTCATGGCCGGGCTTCGCCAGATCAGATTCCACGTGCGATCCACCATCACCCATTGAGCGTCCGCAGGAATCTGCAGCGTGTCGTGCGGAATGAACTCGAGGCGGCGACTGTGACGCTCGCCGATGGCCGGATAAATCCACGTGTCGAAATCGCAATCGATCGCGACGACGTCATTCGGCCCGGCGTAGTGCTCGAGATAGTTGCCGGCCCGCCAGCGACTGATCCAGATCCATCGCGTGGGTCCTGGCTCGGCGGCCGCCTGTTTCGCATAGATCCAAGGGGAAAAGCGATCGCGATATCCGCATTGGAACGCTTCGTAGCTGAAGTAAAGCGCCAGCGCGATCAAAAGCGGACGCGGATTGCGCAGATGCGCGGCGATCGGCGCGATGCTGCACGCCATCACGGCCGGAATCACAAACGCGATGAACCGCGGCAGCCCGCCGAAGAAGCCGATCGGACGGAACTGCAGCGGCATGATCAAAACACTAGCAAGGAGAGCCGCGATGCAGAAGACCGTACGCTCGCTGTTGTTCAGACGAAACTTGTAAAGACAATACGGGATCGCGCAGATCAGAATCGTGAAGAGCGGCCCGAACCCGGAAAAGAAGAGCTCGTAGCGTGGCCAGAACCAGAATTCACGACGCCACGGCACCCAGACCGCGAGGGGCTCGCGCGAAAAGGGCTCGGCCAGCGCCATGTACGGAAAACGCCAGAGGTTCGCCCAGTCCCCATAGCCGACGAAGTTCGGCGTCTTGCCGATGACGGAGTCGGCGCTGTGCGCGTGCGCGAAGTTGTACGCGTAGACCGCGCCTCCTCCAAACGCAAACGCGACGATCGCAAAGAAGATCGTGAGCGCGGCCTCGCGCCACACCATTTGCCGCTCCCGAACGAGGCGGGCCGCGAGGAACGGTGCCAGCGCCACCAGCACGGCCGCCGCGTGCGGCTTCGTCCCTCCGCCTAACACGAGCGCGATGATTGTCAACAGCCACGGCATCGTGCCGCCACGCACGGCCCAACGCGCTCCGAACAACAATGCTGCGATCGCGAAAAAGCATGTCATCAGGTCGTTCTTATCGGCGCCGCTGTGCAGCAGCAGCACCGGTGTGGCGGCGGTTGCGAGGATCGATGCCATCACGGGCGGTCCAGGCCCTGACCATCGCTCGATGGCGGCACCGGTCGCGATCAGGAACAGCACATAGAAGAGCGTATTGAGCCATTCCGTAATGTGATCCGTTCCTGTGAGAATCATCACGTCGCTCAGCAGCAGCTCGTAATTCGCCGGCAATACAGTCACGCGTGGATCGCCGGTGACGAAATAGCCGTATCCGTGCGTCTGTGCAATGAACGCCGCTTTGGGCAGGTGATAGGCCAGCGCATCGTGATTGTCGGGAGGAAGAATCACCCCGCGCCACAAGACATAAGCGATCCAGAGCGCGATCGGAATGAGCATCAGCAGCGTGAACGGATCGACCCTCGGCAGACGCCAGCGGCGCAGCTCGAAGACCGCCGCGATGACAAACGCAACTGCCGCGACCGCGAGCGTCGTGCGCGTCAGGGTGTGCGTCAGCGCGAGCAGCCAATTGATTCCGATCCACAGCATGGCGCCCATCACTGCCGCCGCCGTGATCCGCTCGAGGGGCGTCGTGTCAAACTCTTTCGCGGTCTCGCGGATGGTCTTCCATCCGACGACGACGATGGCCGCCGAGACGATCGGAAAGAAGATCATGGAGAGCAGACGTCCAATTGTAGCGGTGTGTATACTCAGACTTCCGCATGATTGGCAGGCTGACGGCCGGCGCAGCACTCGCGCTGCTGATCGTGTTGCACGTCGGCTCGCTGGCTGCGCTCATCGCGCGGCCGCCGTTTCTCGATGAAGTCGAATCGCTGCAGGCCGGCGTGCGCATGGCGCGCGGCGAGCGGATCTACAGAGATTTCGCCGAGCACCATCCGCCCTTCCTCTTCGCCGCGCTCGCGCGCCTGGCGCCCGGCGACGGCGCCGACTCTATCCGGCATTACGTGGTGCGCGCGCGGATCGTATTCGCGATCTTCGGCACGTTCGCGATGGGGGCAGCGGCGTCGATCGTCTGGCACGCCTCGAAGAGCATGTGGGCGGTCATCCTCTTCATCGCACTTCTTCTTAACGATCCCAGCCTGTGGCTGCGCGCCTTTGCCGACGTGCATGCGGAACCGGTCGCGCTCGCGCTTTGGTGGGGGGGTCTCGCGCTGATCCTCCTCGCCGATAGCGCGATCGCGCGAGGCATCGGGCTCGGTCTGGTGGCGCACGCCTCGATGTGGAATCCGAAGTGGCCTTTGGCGAGCCTGGTCATCGGAATCGCGTTTTTGCTGTGGGAGCGAAAACGAAGAGATGCCATCATCGCGGCGCTGGTCGTCATCGGTGCAGGAATCGGACTCATGGCGATGTTCGCCGATCTGCGAGTGATGTGGAGCAATGTCTTCGGCCTTACGCGTGCAATGGTGCAGTGGTCCGATCGACTGCAGGCGACGGGTCTCTCGGTGACGGGGCCGCCGGCCGCGCCGTGGGCGTGGTGTCCGGAAGTTTTCTGGCCTCGATTCGTTATTCCGGCGACGCTAGCGGTGATGGTCGCGTTGCGCCACCGCATCGTATGGTTGCTCGGCGCGCTGGTCGCAGCGACGCTGATCGAAATCCGTTTTCTTTATCCGTATCCGACGCCGTGGGTGCAGTACTACATCCTTTATACGATGGCCGCTTCGGCGATATTCGCGCTCGTGCCGCAGGCGATCGCAGCGCTCGTTCCGCGTGCGAAGGCAACCGCCATTGCAATTCCGGCTGCGATCATCGCGATGATTCCGGCGATCAATATCATTCCGCTAAGGTCCGCCGGCGATTCGTATTGGCAGTCCTTCGCGTATCTGCATCGGAATCTGGAGCCGGCCGATCGCGTGTGGATTGATCTGGCGCGGCATCCGATCGGCGCGCATGACGCCCATTACTACTGGTTCGGTTTCGATAGCCTGGTTCCCGTCGCGCTGCAATACGCTCACCAAAGCGAGCAGGATCTTCCGCCCTGCCGGCTCGAGCGCGGACTCGAGCCAAACCTGAAATTTCTCAGCGGCGATTATCGACGGTTGCCGATCGTTGCCGCCTGCTTTGCCCGGTTGCGTGCGGCAGGCCTGGTGGTGCCCTCGCCGGTGCCGGGCGTCTACGGCGTCAGCGGGAAACGCTCTCCCACTTCGTCTCAGCAGCCTTCAAAGCCGGGTGGCTGACCAGAAGATGCCACACCACGGCGCACAATCCTTCGGTGTGGGGTGTGATGCGCTCTGCTGATGCTGTTGGAATGACGACGCATTCATCGGCGACTTTTTTTGTGTGGCCGCCGTCTTTGCCGACGATGCCGAAGATTCGCGCGCCGCGATTACGGGCTTCGTCGATCGCGCGCACGAGATTGACGGAAATATTTTTCTCGACGTTTCCGCCACCCACCGAGAAGACCAGAATCGCGTCCTTCGCGCCGACGCGAGAAATCTTCAGCCATTCCGCGAAGCAGCTCTCCCAACCTTCGTCGTTGACGCGGGCGGTCAATTCCGAAACGTTGTCGGTGGGGGTGTAAGCCTCGAAACGGCAGATTTTGCGGAAATCATTGACGGCGTGACTGGCGTGCCCCGCCGACCCACCCACCCCGATCACGAACAGACGGCCGCCGCCGTCACGAACTTTTGCGAGTCCGGCGGCGAGAGCATCGATCGCGGCGGCGTCGATCCGGCGGACGATGTCGACGGTCTCGTCGAGAAACGTACGGCTGAACGACATCGCTGACATCGTATACTCATTCGTGTCGCGGCCTCGCTTCGCCGGCATGCTGATCGTCATCGCCGCCGCGGCGCGCAGCCTTTCCCTCGGCTGGCTGCATCCTCTGAACTGGGACGAGATCGAATATTTTCGCGCCACCGATTGGGTGAGCCGCGGACTCGTGCCTTATCGCGATTTCTGGGAGCATCACACGCCGCTGCAGTGGTTCGTGTTCGCCCCTGTCGCTGCTTTTGTGCACTCGGCCGGAACATCGGCCATCCTCGCGATGCGCTGGGCCCAAGTTCCCCTGTGGATTGCAACCTTCGTGTTGATGTCGATGTGGATGCGGCGCGCGGGCATTGCGCTTCCGGCAGCGTTGAGCGCGATCCTTCTGGCGCTGTGCAGCTCGATGTTCATGCTGCCGGCCGTCGAATATCGCATCGATTCGCTCGGATGTGCTCTCTACGTGCTGGCCTTGGTACTGTTGCAGGATTCTCCATTCGCCGGCGGCGCAGCGCTCTGTCTGGCCGGCTTCGCGAACATTCGCCTCGGACCGCTCCTGGCGCTGACAGCAGCCGTGTCGCTGATCAGGCGCGTGCGCGCCGCCATCGCGATGGTTGCCGGGGGAATCGCGACCTTGGCATTGGCGACCATTTACTTCGTTGCAACGCACAGCGCATCGATCGCCTTTCGCCGCGTCTGGACGGAAAACTACCTCGGGGATCGATTGTCGGAAGGCACAGCAGGAGTTTTTCTGCATCGTCTGGCGGGCGTATTCGGGTGGCATCCGCTCACGCACACGTTCGAACCCGCCTCGATCGACGTCGCGACAATTTGCATTTTGCTCCTGGGCGTCGTCGGCATCGCTCGCGCACTGATCGTGCATCGCGGTGAGCTTTTCACGCTGGCGATTCTGCAGGTTGGCAGCATTTTATTTATCACGATAATGAAGTTCGTTTATATATATCATTTTGAAATCACGATCCTGTTGATGCTCCCGTTTGTGGCCGCCGAGATTGAACGGCTTGCGGCGCGGCGATGGGCCGTCGTGGCAGCCGGTTTGTTGCTGGCATCGGGAGTGAACGTCTTTGCGTCGATTTTTCGGGGAAAGGAAGCCGACCTCCAGTACCAGGATCTGATCATGCGCGAGGTCGACCGCCTCACACCCCCGGACGGCAAAGTATTCGACGGCGTGGGCTGGGCGCTCGATCGCCATCCTGCCTATCGCTACTGGTTCTTGCCGAAGCTGGTACAGAGTCTCGAGAAGGCGGGACTATTCGAGCATTACGATCCTCAGAGAGATCCGCCGGCGGCCATCATTACGGATCACAATGCTTATGTCTGGCTCGAATCGCATCCACAGACGGCAGCGTTTGCGACGCGGCATTATCTGCCTGTGTGGCGCAATCTATGGCTGCCGGCAATGAGCGCGCGGTTGAACGCCGGAGAATTTACGGATTGGATCGTGCCGGCAAGCGGCACATACCGCGTTTACGCTTCGGGCGCGCTGGCAATGCATCCGTGGTTCCGAAATCCAGTCGCCTATGGCACATTCGAGAGCCGCAATACGCGCATCAATCTGGTCGGATTCCGCCGCGCGAACCTCGGATGGAGGATTGACGGCATTGCCGTGCCGCCCACCGATGTCCTGCGCCTTACGCGGGGACAACATCTTCGTGCAATCTCGCCGGGCGGGCCGTTAGGCGTGATGGTCGTTCCGAACGGCATCAGGAGTCTCTTTCAGCAACCTGCGCCGGGCGTGACGCTCGACGCCGCCGCCCCACCCGTCACGCACGTGCCCTTCCAATGAATCGTGCTCTGTTTTTGGATCGGGACGGTGTCATCGACGGGCTGGTGCAGTATTCCGACGGTTGGGGAGCTCCGCGAACGCCGGCCGAGCTGCGCCTCCTGCCGGGAGTCCGCGACGCGATCGCCCGGGCGTCACACAACGGCTGGTGGATTTTCGTGGTGTCGAATCAGCCCGACGCCGCCAAGGGTTACACCACCGTCGAGTCGCTGCAGGCCGTGCACGCCGAATTGCTCCGTCAACTCAACGGCGCGCCGATCCGCGAATTTTTCTACTGCTTTCATCGGGCCGAGGATCGGTGTGAGTGCCGGAAGCCGCAGCCGTACTTCGTTCTCGAGGCCGCGAAGAAATACGACATCGACCTGGCGCAATCGTGGTTCGTCGGCGACGTGGATACCGACCTCGAGAGCGGGCGGCGTGCCGGCTGCCGCACCGCACTGTTAGAATATCCACACTCGAGCTCGAAGAGAGGCGCACAGAAGCCCGATTTAGTCTGTCGTGATCTCGATCACTTCGTGCGCACGCTCATCGGTCAACCATCGTCGCATGGCCCACAGTCTCAAAATTGATCTCTACGCCGACGGCGCCGACATTCGCGACATGATCGCGGCGCGCGACAGCGGACTCGTGAAGGGCTTCACCACCAATCCGACCCTGATGCGCAAGTCGGGCATCTCCGATTACGAAACGTTCGCGCGCGACGCGCTCAAAGCCGTCAGCGGGCTTCCGATCTCGTTCGAAGTCTTCGCCGACGAATTTGACGAGATGGAGCGCCAGGCCAGGCGCATCACGACCTGGGGCGAAGGCGTGTTCGTAAAAATTCCGATCACGAACACGCGCGGCCATTCGTCGATCGATCTCATTCGCCGGTTGTCAGCATCGGGCATCAAACTCAACATCACTGCCATTCTGACTCTCGATCAGGTGCGCTGCGTGGTCGATGCCGTGGACTCGAAGGTGGCCGCAATCGTGTCGGTGTTCGCCGGACGGATCGCCGATACAGGACGCGATCCCATACCGATCATGACGGAGGCGGCCGCCATTGTGCGCACGAAGCCGAAAGCGCAGCTCTTGTGGGCCAGTCCTCGCGAACTGCTGAATATTTTTCAGGCCGATGCGTGCGGGTGCCACATCATCACTGTCACGTCCGACATCCTCAAGAAACTCGCGATGGTCGGCAAATCGCTCGAAGACTTGTCGCTCGATACGGTGAAAATGTTCTATAGCGACGCGGCAGCGGCGGGATTCAAGCTGTGATCGTCACGCGCACACCATTTCGAGTCACATTAGGGGGAGGGGGTACGGACCTGCCGTCCTACTTCTCGCAACACGGCGGATTCATCTTCGCGATGGGACTCGACAAGTACATGTATGTGGCGGTCAATCGCCCCGTGGTCGGGCATCAGATCCGTCTCCACTATTCGCATGCCGAGGTGGTCGAGCACGTTGGCGAATTGAAGCACGAGCTGGCGCGCGAGGCGCTGAAGGCCCACGGAATCGAACATACGTTCGAGGTCGCATCGATTGCCGATCTTCCCGCCGGCACCGGGCTCGGATCGTCGAGCTGTTATCTGGTCGGGTTGCTCAATGCATTGCATCACGATCGCCGCGATTACGTTCCATTGCAGACGCTGGCGGAAGAAGCGTGTCACATCGAGCTCGACATCCTCAAAGAGGGCATTGGCAAACAGGATCAATACATGGCGGCCTTCGGCGGCCTGACAGTCCTGCAGATCGAACGCGATGGGAGAGTTGCAGTCCGCCAGCTTTCGCCGAGCAGCGGCGACGTTGCCGACTTCGTGGCGCACACGCACATCTACTACACCGGATCGCAGCGCGATGCCCGGGAGGTGCTGGTGGATCAGAATCAGGCCATGCAGCGGAAGGACAGTGTCGACCACGCCCGCGTCGCGGACAGCCTCCACCGCATCAAGGAGCTGGGCCATCGCATTCTGGAAGCCATCGAGGCGAGCAATTTCGATCGATGGGGTGAGCTGCTCGACGAGCACTGGCAGAGCAAGAAGAAGCTGTCGAACAAGATCACGTGGTCGCGCGTCGACGAGATCTACGATGAAGTCCGCCGGCGATTCGGCGTGTTAGGCGGCAAGATCATCGGGGCGGGTGGCGGGGGTTTCCTCATGTTGTACTCCTCGAGGCAGCACGCCGATCTCGAGAAATTCATGGCCGGCCGCAGCATGCCGCGTATGCACTACACCATCGAACCGGAAGGCACGAAAGTGGTCGCGCAGATGGGCCACGGATTTCTCTCCGCGTCGCAGTCGCTGGCCGTCGCTGCGCGGGAGACGGCTTGATCGGGATTCTTGGCGGCGGCATCTCCGGAATCTCGCTCGCTGCCCACCTCGACGAAAACGTGGAAGTCCTCGAGAAGCGGGCGCGCATCGGCGGACTGTGCGGATCGATCAGCGATCAGGGCTTCACGTTCGATGCTGCCGGCCCGCACATCATGTTCAGCAAGAACAAAGACGTCCTCAACCTGATGGTCTCGGTCCTCGGCGACAACGTCCATCAACGCCGCCGCGAAAACAAAATCTGGTTCAAAGGACGGCTGGTCAAGTATCCATTTGAGAATGATCTTGCCTCCCTCCCCAAAGAGGACAACTTCGATTGCATCTACGGATACATCGTCAATCCGCACGCGAATGAGAAGCCGGCGAATCTGGCGCAATGGTCTTATGCGACCTTCGGCGAAGGGATCTCGAATAAGTACTTCATCCCTTACAACCGCAAGATCTGGAATTACGACCCGTCGCGCATCGGCCTCGAATTTGTTTCGCGAATTCCGAAGCCGCCGATGGAGGACGTACTCAAGTCGTCCATCGGAATTCCAACCGAGGGCTATTTGCATCAACTGCACTTTTACTATCCGACTCAGGGCGGATACGAGGCCATTGTCCATGCATTCGCAAAGCGCGTTCGCGGAAAGATCGTAACCGGAACGCCGGTCTTGGAACTTCGTCGCGACCTCGAGAAGTGGATTGTGAACGGACGCCAATACGACATGGTGGTTTCCACGATACCCATTCATGAGTTACTCACCGTCTGGAAGGATGCGCCGAAAGACGCTCGCGACACGGCATCGAAGCTTCGCTACAACTCCCTGATCAACGTTCTCCTCGGCGCCCACAATGACGCCGGCCACCCTTACACGGCGGTTTACATCCCCGACCCGGACGTGATCTGTCATCGCATTTCGTTTCCGCAGAACTTCAGCCCTCGCAACGTCCCGCAGGGCGGTTCGGCGGTCATGGCGGAGATCACCGCCAACGCCGGCGATGGCGTCTGGGAGATGACCGACGACCAGGTACTGGAGCGAACGATTGCCGATCTCGAGAGAATCGGCTTTGTGGATCCGGGCAAGATCGTCTATCGCCGCGTGGTTCGCTTCCAGTACGGTTATCCGGTTTACGACCTCGATTACGCGAAGAATGTCAAAGCGCTCCGCGACTCGGTCGCCTCGACCGGCCTCAAGCTGTTAGGCCGCTTCGCACAATTCGATTACATCAACTCCGACGTCTGCGTCGAGCGCGCACTCGCGCTGGCCTCGGAATTGCGCAATGGATGAATCGGCGCCTTACGCATATTTCGAAGACGTCAATTGGGGCCTCCTGCGCCTTTGGGGCGATCGCACCGGGAAAGACGTTCTCGATGTCGGCTGCGGTTTTGCGACTACATCGCAATTCATTCAGTCGCGCGGCAATCGCGTCGTAGGAATCGAATCGAATGCCGAGGCGGCCGCGGTAGCGCAAACGCGCATCGGCCAGGTGATCGAGGCCGACCTGGAGGAGGCGCCGCGCGGACGTGCGTTCGATACGATCATCTTCGCGGACGTGCTCGAGCATCTCGCCTGGCCGGTCACCGTTCTGAAAAAGTACGCCGACCTTCTCAAGCCCGATGGAACGATCATCGTTTCGCTTCCCAATGTCGGCTTGTGGTCGGTTCGATTGGGACTCCTGTTCGGTCGATTTCGATATCAGGACAGCGGCGTTCTCGACCGCACGCATCTCCGCTTTTTCACGCGTGGCAGCGCGATCGAGATGTTGCGCTCGGCAGGCTTCCGGCCGGTGCGGCGAACCTATAACCCGGGGCTGATGCGTCCGTTCGTCCCGCTCGCGAAGAGGATGTTAGGCGGGAAAGAGGAAGATCCTGCAGCCATTCTCGAATCGAAACCTTACAAGCTGTATTTGAAAACGGCCTATCCGGTCGAGCGAGCGGTCGCGCGTTTGTGGCCGGGCCTCCTCGCGTTTCAGATGATCATCGAGGCGCGTCGCGCATGAAGGTCTCCGTCTCGATGATCACGCTCAACGAAGAAGGCGCAGTCGCCAAAGTCGTCGAGGACATTCGACGCGTCGTGCCTGACGCAGAAATCGTGATCGTCGACTCGAGCCGCGATCGCACCGCCGAGGTGGCGCAGCAGCTCGGATGTCGGGTGATCAAACAATTTCCGCCCAAGGGTTACGGTCCCGCCATGGACCGCGCGGTGCGCGAGGCCACCGGCGAGGTCGTCGTCACGCTCGATTGCGACGACACCTACCCTGTCGAAGACATCCCCAAATTGGTGCGTATGATCGAGAGGGATTTTGATCTCGTCAACGCCACGCGCCTCGCCAGAAGGCCAAAGGCGATGCCGCTCGCAAACTACATCGCGAATCGCGTGTTCGCATGGACGGCGCGGCTGCTGCACGGAATCAAAACCACCGACGTGCACAGCGGCATGCGCGCCTATCGCAAATCGATGATCGATGCGATCGAGTGGGATCCGAATGGGCCGGCGCTGCCGGTCGACATGCTGATCATTCCGCATCGCCGTGGATATCGCGTCACCGAAATTCCGATCGAGTATCGCGAACGCATCGGCGCGTCGACGCTGCAACGATTCAAAAGTACTCTGTGGACATTCAAGCGGTTGTGGAACGCGCGAGCTGTGAGACCCTTCTCCCCGCGCGGCGGGGAGAAGGTGCCGCGGAGCGCTTCGCGCCACCCTCTCCCGCGAAGAGGGAGAGGGACCTCGATGACCAAGGTCGCCATCCTGGCGGGCGGACTCGGCACGCGCCTGGGCGAGCTCGCCCGCGGCATCCCGAAGCCGATGGTGCGCATCGGCGATCGTCCGTTCCTCGAATTCGTCATCGAGTCATTTGCAGCCCGTGGACTGCGGGACTTCGTCCTGCTGACCGGCTATCGCAGCGATGTGATCGAAAAACATTTTGGCGACGGCAACCGCTTCGGCGTTCGCATCGAGTACAGCCGCGATCGCGAGCCGCTCGGCACCGCCGGCGCGGTTGGGCAGGCGCGTGCACTTCTCGGCGATCGCTTCCTCCTCACTTACGGCGATGTTCTTCGCCGCTTCGATTACGATCGCTTCGTGCGCGAACACGACCAGCCATGTCTGGCTGTCTATGGCCGGATCTCGGCCGGCAACACAGACATCGAGGGCCATCGCGTCACGCGATTCGACAAACGGGCGCCGGAGCTGCCGTACATGGACGCCGGTTTTTCCATGATGCCGGCCGGCGTCATCGACTGGCTGCCGGAAAAAGGCTCATTCGAGGAGATCGTCTTTCCACGCCTGGCGGCTGTCGGCAAGCTCGGGTGTGAAGTCGTCGATCATAATTTCTTCGAGATCGGCACTCCCGAGGAGCTCGAGAAAACGCGAAAGGCGCTCGTTTGAAAATCGTGGTGACCGGAGCGGCCGGCTTCATCGCGACCAATCTTCTTCCGCGTCTGTTAGGCGCGGGCCACCAGGTCCACGGCATCGACAACTATTTCCTGGGCAAGCGTGAATTCATCGCGCGCTCGGCCGGCAATCCGTATTTTCATTTCTACGAGCTCGATCTTCTCCATCGCGAACCGCTCATCGAGCTTTTGCAGCAAACCAAGCCCGATCTGGTGTGGCACCTGGCCGCCAACAGCGACATCAGCTTCGGAACGAAATACACCGACTTCGATCTGAAAGGCGGCACGCTGGCGACGTACAACGTTCTGGAAGCGATGCGCATCGCCGCGACCAGGGAATTGATTTTCTCGAGCAGCGGATCGATCTACGGCGAGCCGGCGGTCATGCCCACGCCGGAAGACTATGGGCCGATTCTTCCGATCTCTCTGTACGCCGCCAGCAAGGTCGCCTCGGAGACATTGATCACTGCCTTCGCGAACAACTACGGCATCCGGAGCTGGATCTATCGATTCGGCAACATCGCCGGACCGTTTCCGACGCACGGAGTCATCCACGATTTCGTTTTGAAATTGCAGCGCGATCCGACCCGACTCGAAATCCTGGGAGACGGCAGGCAGTCCAAGCCTTACGTCCACGTCGAGGATTGCCTCGACGGGATGATGTTCGGCTACGAGCGCGCAAAAGAAATCGTCAACTGCTACAACCTCGCGGTTACCGGAGCGACGTCCGTGAATCAGATCGCGCAGTGGACGATCGAAGCGATGGGCCTCGATCCAAAGCGCGTGCGACTCGAATTCACCGGCGGACCGCGCGGCTGGCCCGGCGACGTGCCGCAGGTACGCCTCGACACGCGCCGCATGGAAACGCTGGGATGGCGCCCGAGAATGTCTAGCGAGGAAGCGGTGCGCCGGGCGATCCGGGAGACGGTGGAGGAGTTTCGCGCGCGCTGAGCCACTGCTGGGCCAGCGCGATGTTGTTCTTCGCGTGCGGCGCATCGGGATCGATGGCCAGTGCGCGCTGAAATTGCGAGATCGCGTCGTGGATCTCCGCGCTTCGCTGCGGGCCGATGGGCAGCGGATGCGCGCGCATCATCAGCGCGGTTCCCAGGCCGACGTAAACCTGGGCGTGCCATTTGGCATCGGCGTTGGGCATCTGCTCGACCAGCTCGATTCCGCGTCGCAGATGCTCGACTGCTGCCGCCGGCTTGGTCAGCTCCAGGGTCTGCCCGAGGGAGTATTCGGCGAGGGCGTTAGGCGGGGTGACTGCAATCGTATGCGTGAACAGCGTCTCGCTGTCTTTCCAATATCCGACCTGACGCAATGCGATGGCGCTGAATGCGATGGTTGCGATCGCGGCGAGCGGAATTAACGCGCGTCGTGGAATCGCCCACGCCACCATGATCGACAATCCGATGAACGAAAAGTACGTGTAGCGGTCTGCGATCGCCTGGATGCCGATCTGCACGATGCCGATGACCGGCACCAGCGTTCCCAAAAACCAGAACCAGCCCGTGAAGAGATACGGAATCGCATTGCGGTAATAGAACGCTGCCAAAGAGATCGCGAGCAGCAGCAGCAGCGCGCCGATGGCCATGGCCGTGGAGATCGGCTGCATGGGATAAAGAACTGCAAGGTTGATGGGCACAAAGAATTTTCCGATGTAGCGGAGATAGGCAACCGCCGCGTTGCTGAGGCGCGCCGCCAGCGAGATCGTCTCGACGGTCTGCAGCGTCGCGAGATTACGCTGGCCGATGACCGCCATGACCGCGCCGAAAATTGAAAGCGCGAACAGGGGAAGTTTTTCAAGGATCAATGTGCGAATTCCGCGTCGCGCCAGCGGCCAGAAATCGAGAAGCAGGAGGACGAAGGGCAGCGTGATGTACATCTGCTTGGCCATCAGGCTGAGCGCCAGCGCGACGAAGACCCGCAGGCGCTTCGCCGGCGCGGAGGCGTAGAAAAAAATCGCCAGCATCGCCAAAACTGTGCTGAGCGTGTCTTTGCGCTCGGAAACCCAGGCCACCGACTCGACATGCGCCGGATGGACCGCGAAGATGGCGGCCACGAAGGCACTCGGCCACCTCGCGAGCGTCATGCGTTGCAATGCCAGAAAGAGGAGGCAGGCGCTGAGAAAGTGCAGCGCTACGCTGGTCATCAGGTGCATCCCCGCCTGCATGCGCCACAGATCGACGTCGAGTATGTGCGACAACCACGTGATCGGATACCAGCCGATCGACGTCGACGAGAGCGCCCAGCCGATCGCATCGACGGTCAGCCCGTTGCGGACATGCTCGTTCTCATAGATGAATTGGCCGTCGTCGTAATTGAGAAATGCGTGCGAGGTGACCTGTCCGAAGACGATGAGGATTAGGACCGCCAGGCCGAAGAAAACGAAAAAGTGAGGAGCTGCCGGCTGTGGTTCGACTTTTCGCGGCTTGCGCGGCATGGAGCGGGCTAGTTTAATCGCGTCAAGTGAAATCGATCGATTACGCCGTGGTGGTGCTGCTGATCGCGACGGCGGCTGCCGTGACTTGGCTCGTCCCCTCACCCGGCGCTGCGCGCCACCCTCTCCCCG
>DASPZU010000032.1:0-36484 GCA_035636095.1 Thermoanaerobaculia bacterium | reverse complement strand
GGAGCCGTCGAACGTCATGGCGCGCGGCGGACGCACGGACTCGGTCGCGGCGGGCGATGCGCTGATGATCAGCGTCGGCACGCCGCGCGCCTCGATCTCGCGCGCCAGATTCGCGATGGTGCGATGACAAGTTTCCGGGCAACCCGCGGTCAGCAGCACGAGTTTCGTCTTGGAACGCTCGATCTTGTCCGCGATCTCCGGAAATGTCGTCTCGTACAACTCCCGAAGGCGCGTCGTGAATCCGTAGCAGTAATGCTTGTCATTCACGTGGGCGATGACGCCTTCGTGCACGAGCTCGCGAAGCGTATCGAGGGGGAACACGATGTTCGGATCGGCATCAGCTTCGGAGTGATCGTAGTGATGATGCGCGATGCGCAGCGTGCTCGTCTCGGTCGGCCCATCGATGATGCGATAACTGATGTCACCGGGATCGACGGTTGGAAACGGTTCCTGATTCTGGCCGTAGACGCCGGTCGCCGACACCAGTGCCACAGTGGCTGTCGACAAATCTTTATCGAACGGCGTGAACGGCACACAACGCCGAGCAATGGTGAGCATCAATCCAACTCGCGGAGCACCTCGAGCACCTGCGCGTTCTCCGGGGCTTCACCGATGTTGTGCACGTCGATGTAGCGGACGATACCCTGCTTGTCGACCACCACGATTGCGCGTTCGCAATGGCCTTTCTCCTCGATGTACACGCCGTATTTTTTCGAGACCTCGCCCTTGGGATGAAAGTCGGCCAGCAGCGGATATTTCTCGATGCCGCCGAGGGACTTCGCAAAGGCAACGTGGCTGGGTTTGCTGTCGACTGAGATGCCCACGACCTGGGCGTCATACCGTTCAAAGTCGGCCATCTCGGCCTCATATCCCGGCATTTGGACGGTTCAGACAGGTGTCCAATCGAGCGGATAGAAGACCAGAACCACGTTCTTCTTTCCGCGCACGCTGCTCAATCTGAATTTTTCAGTGCCGCGATGGCCGGGCAATTCGAAATCGGGCGCCGGATCGCCGACCTTCAGCGTCTTGGTGCGATCGGCGACTGATGTTCTTCCAATAGAAACTGCCATGAAAGCGCCTCCTAGTAGGTGGTCGTCTTGGTCTTCTTTTCGCTCTTCGTGTCTTTGTGCTCGTTGATTTCAGCCTTCGTCTTTTCGCCGGCCTGCTTCATCGCGTCGCCGACTTTCACCGCCGCCTCCGCAGCTCCCTGCTTCGCTTTCTCAGCGGCGACCTTGGCCTGCTCCTCGGCTTTCTTGGCTGCCGCCTTGGCCTCCGGCGTCGGCGCGACAACCTTGTACGTGTCCTGGCCGGTCTTTTCAACCTTGCATGCCAGCGCGAAAATTGTTAGGGCTGCGATCATGATGCGTTTCATGTTTCCACCTCCGGCTTCGGGTCCAGCAAAGGCTGAGCCCGAACGAAACAAACCCCGCATACCTCGCGTTTAGCACTGGACCAATGAATTCGGACCGATTGATACAGGGCATGGCGGAGGGCGGCGATTTCCGCATCATCGCCGCCCAGACCACCAACACCGTCGAGACCGCTCGACAGCTCCTCGATCTCGCTCCCGTGGCCACCGACGCCCTCGGCCGCGCCCTGACCGGCTCGTTATTGTTAGCAAGATTACTAGATAAAAATGTTAAACATCAACACGTAACGTTGCGATTTGAAGGCAACGGACCGCTGGGCGTGATCATCGCAGAAGCGAACGTCGCCGGCTCCGCTCGAGGATTCGTCGCCAATCCGGTGCCACAGGACTGCGGACTCGATGTCAGCCGAGCGATCGGACGTGGCCTCCTGACAGTCGTACGCGGCACGCCACCGGCTGGAAAGCCGTACACCTCACAGATCACGCTCGAAGGCGGTGGCGTTGCGCAGGATCTGACGCGCTATCTGGCCGGCTCCGAGCAAATCGCCTCGGCCGTTCTCCTGGGCGTCCTCAATCGGCGTGACGGCGTTGCGGCCGCGGGCGGCATCGTGGTGCAGGGCTTTCCGCACGCCAGCTCGGAATCCATCGATCGCATCGAGCAACGGATCAAAGAAGCGCCGCCGCTGAGCACGTTGCTCGACAAGATGCGGATCGAAGATGTCGTCGCGACAGTCTTTCACGGCTGTCAGTACAAGCAGATCGATTCCAGCTTCAACGTTCCGCTGAGCTACAGCTGTTCCTGCAGCCGCGAGCGGGCGCTCGCGCCGCTGGCCCTTTTCCCGCCCAACGAGCTCCGCGAGATGATCGATCAGGGCGGTTCCGAGGTGGTGTGTCAGTTCTGTGGCCGAAAGTACCGGTTTTCGGGCGAAGACCTGCTTGCACTCCACGCGAACCCTGACGCATGATCGCCTTTCCCGAATGAAGAGCGTCATCACCGGAAGCGGAATCGGCATTCCGAAAAACGTCGTACGGAACGACGCACTCACGAAAATCATGGACACCAGCGATGAGTGGATCCGCACGCGCAGCGGCGTGGAGGAGCGCCACTACGTCGACGACGGCCAGGGATCGGCAGAGCTCGGAATGATCGCCGCCGAGAGCGCTCTTCACGCGGCGGGGCGTTCGAAAGACGAAATCGAGGCGATCATCTTCGCGACCATGACGCCTAACTTTTACTTTCCCGGAAACGGACCGGTCGTTCAGGCCAAGATGGGATTCTCCGACTCCATCCCGACCTTCGACATCCGCCAGCAGTGCTCGGGCTTTCTGTACGGCCTCGATCTGGCCGACTCATTGATTCGAAGCGGAAAGTACGCCCGGCTTCTTCTCATCGGCGCTGACGTGCACACGCCGTTCATGCCATGGGAAAAAGGCTGGGCATCGACGATCGGGCAAGGATCATCCGAACTTTCGGCGGAAGACTTCGCGTTCAACACCAGCATTCGCGATCGGACAGTGCTGTTCGGCGACGGCGCCGGGGCGGTGGTCATCGAAGCATCGGAGAACAACGATCGCGGATTCCTGGCCGCGAAGCTGTTCACCGACGGCTCGAACATCGAGGCCTTGTACGTTCCGGGAGTCGGATTTCGAAAGCGTCCGTACGTCGATCATCAGCAGATCGATCGCGCCGAGCCGATCCCGGTGATGGAAGGCCGCGAAGTCTTCAAACAGGCGGTCTCGAAGATGCCGGAAGCGGTCCGCTCCGTGTGCGCGGCGGCCGGCGTCGAGGTCAGCGACATCGACGTGCTGCTCATCCACCAGGCGAATTTGCGAATCGTAGAGGGCGTCGCAAAACAGCTCGCTCTTCCGCCGGAAAAAGTACCGCACAACATCGAGCGTTACGGCAACACGACCGCCGGCACGTTGCCGATCCTGTATCACGAGTGCGTTCAGGACGGTCGCATCAAACCGGGCATGCTTCTCTGTTTCACGGCCCTCGGATCCGGTCTGCATTGGGGAGCGGCGTTGTACCGTACATAAATGGCAGCCGAAGATCGCTGGGCAATGTCAGAGGCGGAAGAAGACGGAGTTCCGGTTCTTCTCCGCTTTCGCGCCGATCCGCCGGTCAAAGAGACCGAGAACTTTCCGTATCTCATCAGCATTCTGTGGACGTACGACGGCAGCAAGAACGGCGGAATGCCCGACGACC
Organism: Thermoanaerobaculia bacterium; assembly: GCA_035636095.1. Classification (GTDB taxonomy): domain Bacteria; phylum Acidobacteriota; class Thermoanaerobaculia; order Gp7-AA8; family Gp7-AA8; genus Gp7-AA10. The sequence continues at coordinate 32,906 of DASPZU010000032.1, read as the reverse complement.
GCACCCTCGCGATGATGGATCGCGTGGAAGACTCGCTCGATTGGATCGATGATTCCGGTGAAGCGTTTCTCATGGTGGCGGTGACCGGCAACAATCGCCGGGAATGGATCTGGTACACCAACAACCGCGAGCGTTACATGGCGCTCGTCAATCGCTCGCTGCCGCGCCAGACGAAATTTCCGATGGATTTCACGACCTCGGAGGACCCCACGTGGCTGACGTACCAGAGCATTCGCAACGCGTCTACTCCTTGAGAAAGCGCTCCATCAACTGCTCGTTGGTCTGCATGGCCTGAATCTCGACCCAGTAGGCACGCGCGTACAAAAGCACCGTCGCGGCTGAAAGCGAGAGATGCAGCCATGGCGGCGTTTTGCCGCTCGCGACGCCGCCACCCATGATGAATGTGACCATCAGCGCCGCCATGGCGTAAGTCGCGGTCGGTGAGACGCGCATGGCGAGGGATCGAGTGGCCTTGCCAACCTCCGATTCGTGACCGGTGCCTTTCGCTTTGTCCTTCAACTGCTTGCCCGTACCGATGAAAAAGAACAGCGTCATCGATTGTGAGAAGAGTCCGAGCACGACCGTGATCAGGGCGAGAAAGATGTGGTTGGCCACGTGGCCGGGCGTGGCCATGAATCCGCCGATGCTCGTCGCGACCAATCCGCCGATCGAAAGAAGGGTCGTGATGAGGAGAAACTGAGCCACGGGATCGGCATGCTAGACTCGCGCGCCGTGCCCGACAAGACGTCGTATCGCGATGCCGGCGTCAACATCGATGCCCAGGATGAAGCACTTCGCGAAGTACGGCGGATCGCGCGCGACACCTTCACGCCCGACGTCGTCTCCGACATCGGTCTCTTCGGGGGGCTGTTTCGCGCGGATTTCAGCGGCATGCAATCGCCGATTCTGGTCGCATCGACCGACGGCGTGGGCACGAAACTGCGCGTCGCTCAGGCGATGAAAATTCACGACACCGTCGGCTACGATCTGGTCTGCCACTGCGTGAATGACATTCTGGTGCAGGGTGCACGGCCGCTTTTCTTCCTCGATTACTACGCTACCGGCAGACTCCGGCCTAACGTGATGACGGACGTGATCCGCGGGATGGCACGCGCCTGCAAAGAGAACGGCTGCGCGCTGATCGGCGGCGAGACCGCCGAGATGCCCGGCTTTTACGGCGACGATGACTACGATATCGCCGGTTTCATCGTCGGCGTCGTCGATGCCACGCACGTCATCGATGGCAAGGCCGTGCGCGAAGGCGATGTCCTCATCGGACTTCCATCGGCGGGCTTGCACACCAACGGCTATTCGCTGGCGCGAAGGATTTTTTTTGAAAGGCTCGGCTACGACTATCAATCGATCGTGCCGGGAATCGGAAAAATCGGAGAGGCGCTCCTGCAGCCTCATATTTCGTATCTGAAACCGCTCATGCCACTGGTCGAGCGCCGCGCCATTCACGCCATGGCGCACATCACCGGCGGAGGCCTGACCGACAATGTCCCACGCGTCCTGCCCGACTCGCTCGACGCCAGGATCAAGCTTGGATCGTGGCCCGTGCCGCCGCTGTTCACCTTTCTCTTCGACAAGGGTGGCGTCGATCGCGACGAGATGCTCCGCGTGTTCAACATGGGCATCGGAATGGTCCTGATGGTGGCCCCCGATCAGGTCGACGCGGTCGCGAAACACTTCACGCAGATCGGCCAGCGATACTTTTTCGTCGGCAACATCGTGAAGGGATCGCGCCGGGTGGTCTACGACGCGCCGCCGGCGGGTTTCGCCTCCTGGATCGAGTAGTGCGCCTCGCGATTCTGCTGTCCGGCCGCGGATCGAATTTCGCCGCTATTCATGAGGCCATCGCCGGCGGCAGGTTGAAAGCCGAGATCGTCAGCGTGATATCTAACCGGCCCGACGCTCCCGGTCTGGCGCGCGCGCGCGAGCTCGGCCTCTCCTCACACTGCGTCAATCATCGCGACTATGCGACCCGCGCCGCGCACGAGGAGGAAGTCGTGCGCATCCTCGGGCAAGCGGAGCCCGATTTCATCTGCCTGGCCGGCTACATGCGGCTTCTCACGCCCGTTTTCATCGCGGCCTGGCCGCACCGCATCTTGAATGTTCATCCCTCGCTGCTGCCCGCATTTCCGGGCGTCGACGCGCAAGCTCAGGCTGTTGCGTACGGGGTGAAAGTGTCGGGATGCACGGTCCACTTCGTCGACGAAAACCTCGACGCCGGACCGATCATCGTGCAGCGTGCGGTTCCGGTCCGCGATGACGACAACGCGGACACGCTGGCAAAGCGCATTCTCGTGCAGGAACATCTCGCGTACGTGGAAGCACTGCAGATGCTGGCAACACGATCATGGAGAATTGAAGGCCGGCGCGTGATTTTCGAGGTAGCGCAGTAGCGGAGTTTCGCAGTCTCGCAGTGGCTCACCGCGAGACTGCGCAACCTCGAGACTTCGCAACCCCAGTTAAAACGGCCAAAATTTTTTCCACCACGGCTGCTTTTCGACGTTCGCCGCGGCAATCGCCGGCACTTTGGTGATCGCTCTCCCGTTTTGGGTGACCACCACCCACCCGACCTGCTGGCCGGCGCGCACCGGCGCGGTGACTGAGTTCGGCGCGAGCGAAGTCTTGACGGTTCCCTCATCGCCGCGCTTCACAAGCGCGTCGACGTCAGCGGCGGCTGCCGCGGGGACTGTTTTCGCCTGACCGTCGGTCACCGCCACCTCTCCGACTGTTGTTCCTTTCCTGACCGCGATGAGATTGCGAAAATGGATGAACGCTTCGTTCATCAATGTCGATGCGATCGCGAACGAGCTTCCCGGTCCACTTGGGCTCTTCGCTCCCATCACCACGCAGATGAGGCTCGTCTGCCCGCGCGTTGCTGAAGCAGTCACGCAGTAGCCGGCGGGAGCGGAGAAACCGGTTTTGATGCCGGTCGCGTCTGCAAAGTAGTCGCGCTTGCCCGGATTGATGAGATGGTTGGGATTGGTCAGGCCGGCCGTAAATGTGCCGTTCTCGAACGGAAGTGTGGCGGTCTTCGCGTATTCGCGCACCACCGGATACTTCATCACCTGGATGGCCAGCACGGCCAGGTCGTACGCGCTCATGGTGTCGATGCGCTTTGGGTCTTGAGAATTCGGCAGGCCATGCGGATCGTAAAACTGCGATTCCTTCAGCCCGAGCTGCTTGGCCTTGTCGTTCATCATGTCTACGAAGGCCTCGGTTGACCCTGCGATCTTTTCCGCGATCGCTTCCGCAGCGTCGTTGGCCGACTGCACCATGATCGCGGCAATGAGCGTGCGCATCGGGAAGACCTGACCTTCCCTGGCGTAAATCTGCGATCCACCCATCTTGCTCGCCCGTGCCGAAATCGTCACCGGCGTATCGAGCGTGAACTGCCCCTCCTGGATCTGCTGCATTGCGATCAGCACCGTCATCATCTTGGCCATCGACGCGGTCGGCAGCGGCATGTGGGCGTTCTCTTCAAAGAGGATTCTCCTGGTGGCGGGATCGATGACGATGGCAGCCGAATATCCCTTCCCGGTCATGTTGACGGCCGTTCCGGTGGCGGTGGCCGGGCCCTCTTCCTGCTGCGCGTGCACTGGAATCGCAAGCAAGAAAATAACGAGCAAGGCAAAACGTCTCTTCATCATGGGCTCCCGAATTTGGATTTCAAGCGCGGTCGCGAACAGCCATCTTGGCGCGCTTTTTTGCGGATCGCGACGTGCGAGGAATGGAGCCGATCACCGTCCAATCGTGCTTGTGCACGACCACGGGACCTTTAGCCTTCGGCCACAGCTCGACCGGGATGTAGTAGTAGCCATCGCCGAGAACGCGCGATTTGATGGCCAGGTCGCGCATGCTCTTGCACAGACCCTTCTTTCCGCGAATGGCGCTGCGCTCGACGATGAGTCCCGTCGGCTCTCCCACTCCTTCAAAGATGCTGATCTCCGCGCACAGAGAGTTCACCAACGTCATGTTCGACCTTTCAGAAGCAATTTCCGATCCATTTCCGCTAACTAGGTAGAATTCACCGATGTCCGACGAGGCAAGGCAGAAACGGAAACTCGATCGCGAGCGTCTGCGTCTGCTCATGGGCGACGCGTGGGACCTCATCTGGCGTTCGCGCGGGCGTCTGCTCCTCGGCATTCCTCTGCTGCTGGTCAACCGGCTCATGGGCATCATCCTGCCCGGCGTCACGAAGTTCCTGATCGATGACGTCTTCGTCAAAGGCCGTCACGAGCTGTTATGGAAGCTGGCCGCGCTCAGCGCGGTGGCCGCTGCCGTGGGCGCCGTCACCGACTACGCTCTCGCCCAAATCCTGGGCATGGCGGCGCAGCGCTCGATCACCGATCTGCGCAAGCGGATCCAGCAACACGTGCAGCGGCTTCCGGTCCGCTATTTCGATGACACCAAGACCGGCGCGCTGGTCTCGCGCGTGATGAACGATGCCGAGGGCATACGCAATCTGGTCGGAACCGGATTGCTGCAACTCTTCGGGGGACTGGTTACGGCAGCGATTGCGACCGCCATCCTCTTCTATTTAAGTGCACGATTAGCATCAATCGTTTTCATAGCATTTTTCGTTTTCGGCGGCGTTCTCATATGGGCGTTCAAGACTGTTCGGCCGATCTTCAAGCAACGCAGTGTCGTCAATGCCGAAGTCTCCGGGCGGCTGACCGAGGGATTCTCCGGAATCCGGATCGTGAAGGCTTACACCGCCGAGAAACACGAGGCCCGTGTTTTTGCGGAGGGCGCGCACAAGTTGTTGCGCCTGGTTCTGTCGACGATGCGCGTGATTTCCGGCGTGGGCTCTCTGACGACCTTCCTAGTGGGCGTGGTGAGCGTCGCCGTGCTACTGGTTGGCGGCCGCGAGGTTATCGCCGGGCGGCTGACGGTTGGCGGACTGATCTCGTTCACGCTCTATCTCGCGCTGGTTGTCGGTCCCGTCGTTCAAATCGTATCGATCGGAACCCAGCTCTCGGAAGCATTTGCGGGCCTCGAGCGCTTGCGAGAAATCCTGGGTGAAACGCGCGAGGATGCCGCCGATGCTTCCAAAGAGCCGGTCGAGGAGATCGATGGCACCGTCGAAATACGGGGCGTGTGGTTCGAGTACACGCCGGACGTCCCGGTGCTCAAAGGGATCGACCTCGTCGCACCCGCCGGTCAATCGATTGCGCTGGTCGGGCCGTCGGGGTCGGGCAAGAGCACGCTGATCTCCCTGGTGGCCGCCTTCCATCGGCCAACCAAGGGTGAGGTCTTCATCGACGGCAAGCGCCTCGACGATCTACGGCTGCACGATTACCGCCGTCACATCGGCATCGTGCCGCAGGATTCCTTTCTGTTCGCCGAATCGATCTACGACAACATCGCGCTAGGCAACCCGAAGGCGACTCGCGATCAGGTTCTGCGGGCGGCGAAGATCGCGCACGTCGACGAGTTCGCGGAGTCGTTCAAGGAGAGTTACGACACCATCGTCGGCGAGCGCGGCGTGAAACTCTCCGGAGGCCAGAAGCAGCGGGTGGCCATCGCGCGCGCGATTGTCGCGAATCCGCGCATTCTCATCCTCGACGAGGCGACATCATCGCTCGACAGTGAAAGCGAAGCATTGATCCAGGACGGCCTCACCTCCCTGATGCGGGGACGCACCACGTTCGTCATCGCGCACCGCCTCTCGACGATCCGGAAAGCCGATCAGATCCTCGTGCTCGAAGAGGGCAGGATCATCGAGCGCGGCACGCACAGCGAGCTGATGGCCCTGGGCGGACGCTACCGCGCGCTGTATGAGAAGCAGTACGGCGTGGTCGTCAATCAGTTCATCAACCAGGGCGAGGAGATCGAGGACCTGGCCGTCAAGACGTAGGCCGCCCCCTACGACCGCAGCTCGACGTTCCAGTACGCCTCGTCGAGGAAGTTCTTCCAGATCTCGGGGAAGTTTCGCCCCTGCAATCGATGCAGCGGATGCCATTTCGGCCGCTGCGGATGCCGGATCAGGCGCATGTCGCATTCATTGAGGAGCTTGTTTCCCTTGCGGACGTTGCACGGCAGGCAGGCACAGACGACGTTGTCCCACGACGACTTTCCGCCGCGCGAGATCGGCACGACATGATCGAGCGACAGCTCGGAGGACGAGAACTTCCTGCCGCAGTACTGGCAGCGGTTGCTGTCCCGCAGATAGATGTTGCCGCGTGAGAACTTCACTTCCTGGCGCGGAAGGCGATCGAAGACCAGAAGCTGGATCACGTGCGGGATCAGGATCTTGCGGTGCGGGGTCGCGACGTAATGATCGGTGGGCTGGACGGGGATGTCCATCCAGTTCTCGAAGTCATAGGTCCGGTACTCGGAATCGACGGCGCGTACGTGACCTTTGTAAAAGAGGATCAGCGCCCGGCGAACAGAGGTGATCTGTACCGCCTGGAAGACCCTATTGAGAACCAGAACATGCCCGTCGAGCATATGGCCCCGTAACATGAGGGACGCTCACCGTTGTTTCCAAGGGTGATCGCTCCCTGAGTGCCGCGCGCAACATCATACACGTCTCGCGCAAGGGCTCAGGTTGCAAAAACTGCTCATTTGAGAGATAGTTAACCCCTAAGTCGAATCAGACTCGAGCTCTGCGGAGCGCGTTATTGGGTGTGGTTTTTGGGAGGCATGTATGCGCGTTTTCTCACGGGTCGCCCTCACTCTTCTCGCCGCCGTTCTTCTCGTTGCGCCGTCCGTCAAGGCCAGCCATCTGGAAGCGGACTGTCCGCTCCGTCTGGTGGCCGCGAACGCTTCGGCAACGCCGTTCTTCCAGTCGCCGCACGGCGCATTCCGATCCGGCAGCCAGGTGTTCGTCCTGCGCGGTCAGACGCTGACGACCTTCAGCGTCACCGACCTCGGCGACATCCAGGTCGCCCGCGAGGATTTCGTCGGTACCCTGGGCGGGCGTGAGTCGGCGGGCGGAGTCGCATTCGCCAACGGCTTCATGTACATCAGCAGCGACGCCGGCCTGGAGATCTTCGATCTTCGTGCCGTTCGCGCCGGCGGATCGGCACCGCTCCTCGTTTCGCGCACTCCCGACCTGCACTACCGCCGCCTTGCCATCAGCGGCAACACGCTGGCAGGTGTCTTCCCCGCCTATGACTTTCCGTGCGTCATCGGCGGCCCAACGCCGAACTGCTTCAACAGCGTCGATCTCTTCACCGTTGGCAATCCGGCAGCGCCGCGCATCGTCGCTTCGCTCAGTTCCTCCAGCCAATCCATCGGCGGCTTCAATGATGTGGCCTTCAATTACGGCTTTCTCGTCGTTACAGGCGAAAAAGGAACCGCGGTTTACAACATCAGCAATCCGAGCCTGCCCGGCCTGGTGGCATCCGATCCGACACCGGGCACTTTCCTGGTCAGCAACGGCGCGAATCTTCTCAGCGTTGGCAACGACACCTCGATCCTGACGTTTGGGGTGAGCTCCGTGACCGGCGGTCTCACGCCGATGTTTCTGCATACTCTGGCCACTCTCCGTCTCGAGCACGGCAATCCGATCATGTTCCACCGCCAGGCGACATTCGACGAAGCGAATGGCCGCCTGATCACGTTAGTCGACGAAATGAACCCGCAGACCTTGCAGCCGGCACGCACATTCGCATTCGACGTGTTCGATTACATCGTTCCCATGTTCGAAGGGAAAGACCCGCGTGAATACGAGCAGGTTTCCTACACCCAGGGCGACGAAATCAAATACAACCCGCTGGCGGTCGGACCGTTCGTTTACGTTATCGGGGAAGTCAGCGGAGTGCAGGAGTATGGCGCGTGCGGGCAGTTGACCGGCCGCATCGAGTGGTCCGGGCTGGCCGGCTTGCCTTGCGGCGGCGCGGACATCCACGGCTGGGTGACGGCCACGAACCGCATTGCCAATGTCGAGTTCTTCCTTGACGGCGGCTCGCTCGGGTCGGCGACGCTTTTCGGACCCGATCGCATCGATATTCCATCGACGACGCCAGTGCAGCCGTGGCGCATCGCGGTCAATCTCGACACCACGGCGCGGGGCGACCATCTGTTACGCGCAGTCGCAACCGACATCAACGGCAATCGAAGACAGTTCGCGAGCCAGCGCGTCTTTTTCAGCGGCCCGGGCGGCAACTGTTTCACCAGGCGACGGTTGGGATTGAATCCATGATCCGCAGAGCCGCCTGGCGCGGCTCGCGGGCGTCGATGATGGGACGCCCGACCACGACATAATCCGCGCCCGCTGCGATTGCCGCAGCGGGCGTTTCTGTTCTCCGCTGATCGTCGCTGCTGCTTCCTTCGGGCCGCACGCCCGGCGTCACAATCACGAGCTCGCGTCCCAACGCGTCGCGAATCGCTGCGATCTCCTCCGGAGAGGCGACCACGCCGCGCAATCCGCAATCTTTCGAGAGTCGCGCCAGGCGGACCGCGTTTTCGACCACCGATCCGCCCAATCCGATTCGTGGGAGCTCGGCGGCATCGAGACTCGTGAGAACCGTGATGCCCAGGATCAGGAGGTCGGCCCGAGCGGAGGCGCGCACCATCGCCTCGCCTCCCGCCGCATGTACCGTCGTCATCGCGACGCCCAGGCTCGCGGCTTCCGCGACGGCGCGTCTGGCGGTGTTCGGGATGTCGTGGATTTTCAGATCGAGGAAGACTTTCTCGCCGCTCGACACGATCTCGCGCACCAGCGCCGGACCGTTGGCGATGAACGCCTGCAGGCCGATCTTGAATGCACCCGCCGTCCCACGCAGCGCGTCGACCAGCCTCAGAATCTCCTCTCGCGATGACCGGTCGAGGGCCACGATGAGACGGTCGCGCGATTGCATGTCAGGATGATAGCCGCATGAACAAGTCGGAGATCGCTCGGGTTCTCGACGAAATCGCGAAATACGTCGAGCTGAGCGAAGCAAATCGATTCAAGTCGCTGGCATTCGAGAAGGCGTCGCGTACGATCGCGGCACTCGATCGCGATCCCGCCGAGATGATCGCCTCCGGTGAGCTGCAGAAGACGCCCGGGATCGGAAAAACCACCGCCTCCGTCATCGAGGAACTTCTTCGCACCGGCAAATCGCGTTATCTCGAGGAGCTCCGAAAGCAATATCCGGCCGGCATCTTCGAGCTTCTGCGCGTTCCTCGCCTCGGCCTCAAGAAAGTCGGGATCCTCTACCACAAACTCGGGATCAGCAATCTCGACGAGCTCGAACAGGCATGCCGCACCGGCCGGCTGAAAACTCTGAAGGGGTTCGGCGAGAAAACGCAGCAGAAGATTTTGGAAGGCGTGGCGTACGCCCGCAAGCGCGAGTCGCATTTTCTACTCCCGGTAGGAATCGAAATCGGCGAGCGAATCCGCGAACAGCTGGCGGACATCGATGCGGTCGAGAATGCGGAGGTCAGCGGCAGCGTGCGCCGGCGCCTGGAGGTCATCCGCAACGTGAACATCGCGGTTGCGACGCGCGACTCTTCCCGCGTCAGGAAGGCGTTGGGGAGCATCGTGGCGAACGTGGAAGAGTTGGACGCGAATACGTTCAAGGGCATCACGGGAAACGAGATCGAGGTCTTTTTCCATCTCGCCAAACCGCAGCAGTTCGGATCGATGCTGTTGCGCACGACGGGATCAACGGAGTTCGTGGCTGCAATGGTCGAACGCGCAGGAGATCGACCGGCAAAAACCGAGGAGGAGATTTTCGAGCGGGCGGGCGCGGCGTTCGTCGCTCCGGAGCGACGCGAGACCGCCGACGATCTGCGTCTCAAGCGGGCGCGATCGCTCGTGAAGCTCGAGGACCTGCGCGGCACGTTTCACGTCCATTCCACTTTCTCGGATGGGCGCAACACCATCCTCGAGATGCTGACCGCGGCTCGAAAGCGCGGATTCGAGTACGTCGGCATGTCGGATCATTCCAAGTCCGCCTACTACGCCGGCGGCTTGACCGAAGAGGGCGTGCGGCAGCAGCAGGCTGAGATCGCCAAACAGGAAGACGCTGTCAAGCCCATGCGCGTGTTTCGCGGCACGGAGGCCGACATTCTCGCCGACGGTGGCATTGACTACGACAGCGAGACGCTGGCGACCTTCGACTTCGTCGTCGCCTCGATCCATTCGCGTTTCGGAATGACGCAGGAGGAGATGACGGAGCGGATCCTTCGCGCCCTCGACAACCCCTTCGTCACATTCCTCGGCCACCTCACCGGCCGGAAGCTTCTGTCGCGCGAGGGCTACACGCTGGATTTTGACCGCGTATTCGAAAAGGCCGGCCAGCGCGGAGTCATGATCGAAATCAACGGCAACCCGAACCGGCTGGACATCGACTGGCGCCTGGTCGGCCGCGCGCTCGATCGCGGCGTGCGCTTCAGCATTCACCCCGACGCGCACTCGATCAATGAATACAACGCGCTGATCACCGGCACATGGGTGGCCCGCAAGGCCGGTCTGTCGCCGAAAGAAATCTTCAACGCCAAGCCCGTGGAGGAGGTCGAGGAGTATCTCAGCGTTCGAGCTCGCGCTTCATCCGCTCGAGCAGGCTCACGGCTCCCGACGCGTAAGGGCTGATCCATCGGTCGTAAATCTCCTTGATGGGCAGCGGATTGAGGTAATTCCACCGCACCCGCCCTTCCCGTCTGACCAGGATCAGGTCGGCCCGCTCGAGAACGCCGAGGTGTTGCATGACGGTGCAGCGGTCGAGCTTTCGAAAATGACCGCATAACTCCCCGGTGGTGAGGGGCTGCGACTTCAGCAGATCGAGGATCTTGCGGCGCCGCCGGTCGGCGAGCGCCTTGAAGATCCGATCGGCGCTTGACATGTTATAAAATTATAACATATTGTCAGAGCGATTGGAGGATGTATGGAGCTGAAATTCACGGTGCACACGAAGATTCAGAAGCCGGCGGCCGAAGTTTTCGACGCCGTACGCGATCCGGCAAAGCTCTCGAAGTACTTCGCGACCGGCGGCGCGAGCGGGCCCCTGGACGAGGGTACACAGCCAACATGGCGTTGGGCCGACCATCCCGGGATCACCGGGGTGGTGGAGGTCAAGAAGGTCATTCCGAACCAGCTCATCGTGTTCGAGTGGGAGGCGTCCGAAGGCGGCTACAACACGAGCGTTGAGATGAAGTTCGAGCCTCTGAACGACCGCGAGACCCTGGTCAGCATCACGGAGTCAGGCTTCAAAGACACTCCCAAGGGGCGGGAGAGCTCTTACGGCAACTGCCACGGCTGGACCCAGATGATCTGCTCTCTGAAGGCGTGGCTGGAATACGGCATCAATCTGCGCAAAGGCGCTTATTGAAAAAGTCGGCGCGGTGCGAGGGTGCACACCGCGCCGACTGCGTAGGAGGATGTCGCCCTATCGCCGGGCGATGAGCACGATCATCAGAGCGCGCTGGCTCTGCGGGGTTTTGGTGGCGCCGAAGATGTAGGTTTGACCGAGGCGGAGATTCAGCGTCGTCTTGGGAAGCGACGTGACCTGGTCGTTCTGCACTTTCGAGATGCGAAAGTCGCTGACCTTGACGGAATCGCTGGTCGGATCGAATTCGCCGAGCTTGAACTCCGCGCGATAACCGCTGGCCAGCGTCAGGATGCCCGGATCACCCTCGCGTCCGGCAAAATCGGCGGTCCCGAGGTTTTCCAGGAAGTTGAAGCCAAGCATGCCGAGCTTAGGTGCGATGTCTCTCAGATCATCCGAAACTTTGGGAGTCCCTTCCCTGCGTGAGGCACCGACGAGTCGCACGATCAGCCTGAAGGCCTGCGGAGGCGCGTCGTAGTCGGTGAGCGTCTTCGCGACGGACTTCAGATTTTCGGCGCGATCGGTGACGATCAGCGCGTTCGATCCGGCCTGAATCGAGATCGAACCTTCCTGGCTGAGCAGCGGCTTGATGATCTCGGCGGCTTTGCCTGGATCTTTGTACTTGAACGTGAATGTGCGAACGGAGAGCGATTTCGCCGTATCCGCATCATCGGCGAAGGCGATGCCGGAAAGGAGCAGGAGAGCCGCAAATGTCATCAAAGCGCGTTTCATAAATCCGCCGGCAACGATTCGTCGAAGATCATCACGACTTGCGGGTCGTTTTTCCCCTCGGTTGGAACCTCGATGATCGTCGCACCCTTAGAGTCATACGTTTCGACGACCGGTTTTGTCGCAAGCTGCACCGAGCGAACCGGTGGGACAAGCCCGACCGGTACACTCTTGTTGGCGTTGTCGTACACCATGACCGAGATGCCAACCGCGAAGACGATGGCGGCAGCGGCGGCCAGCCGCCGCGGCGCGATCAGAAATCTGCGCGCCACCGATCCTTCCGTCTGGCGCATCCGGATCTGAGCCATGACGCCGGACGCGAAGGCATCGACGCCGCCCGGCGGTTCCATCTCCCCTCCTCCGATCGCTCGGAAGAAGTTGTCGGGATCGACGCGCAAGGCGTGATCGAGGCAGGCATCGCAATTCCTCAGGTGCTCGAGCAACTCGACATCGTTGCTGCCGGGCTGAAGACGCGAACGGAAGGCCTGACACGACATCATGCGCGCTCCTCCCACAGCCGTGAATATTCGGGGAAGCGTTTCTTCAACTGCTGTTGCATCAGCTTGCGGGCGTTGAACAGGTGGTTGCGCACCGTCGATTCGCGACATCCGAGGATGCGCGCGATCTCCGCGGAGGGAAGGTCGTCCATTTCGCGCATGACGAAAATCGTCTTCTGTTTCGGAGAGAGAACGGACGATACGGCGTTGAAGATGTTCTCGATCTCCTTGCGCTGAACGACCACGCCCTGTTCCGCGTCGGTCACCGTCTTGACGAGGCGCAGATTCGAGTTGACGGCGTTCTCGCGCGACTGCTTGTTGCGCATGAAATCGATCGCGACGTTCGTGACCATGCGGTACAGCCATGTGTCGAAGGCATACGCCGGATCGTATTTGTCGAGGTTTTCCCACAGCTTGATGAAGACGAGCTGCGAGATGTCCTTTGCGTCTTCGGCGTTGCCGATGACCCGGTAGCACAGGCTGTAGACCTTGGTCGTCTTCCGGCGGACGAGCTGTTCGAAAGCCTCCGGCTCACCATTGCGAATGGTCTGGACGAGCTGCCGATCGTCGGGTTCGACAGATTCTTTCGTAGGAATCATCAGCCGGAGTTCCGCGGCCATCGTGACATATGTACGAAGGCGGCATCAAAAACGTCTACAAATCACGCCGTCATCCCTATTTAGACGGGTCTGACGTGGGTTAGAATCGTCCAACTTACCTTTTATGCGCGTTTTGGTCGTCGGGCAGGGGGCGAGGGAGCATGCGATCGCGTGGAAGCTCCGGAAATCGCCTCTGGTGAAGGAAATCTATGTCGCGCCGGGGAATGCGGGGATCGCCCAGGTGGCGGACTGCGTCAACATCGGCGTCGCCGATATCATCGAAATCGCCGACTTCGCCGAGAAACTGAAGATGGACCTTACCGTCGTCGGTCCCGAGCTTCCCCTGACCCTCGGCATCGTCGATGAGTTCCAGAAGCGCGGGCTGCCTATTTTCGGCCCCACGCGTCTGGCCGCCGAGCTGGAGGGCTCGAAGGTTTTCTCCAAAGAGTTCATGCGGAAGTACGAGATTCCGACCGCCGAATCCACGATCTGCAATTCGGCCGACGAAGCGAAAGCGGCGCTGAAGAAAACGAAATATCCCGCCGTGATCAAAGTCGAGGGTCTGGCGGGCGGGAAGGGCGTGGTGATCGCGAAGTCGGCCAAGGAAGCGGACGATTACCTGCGCGTCATTTTCGAGGAGAAGAAATTCGGCAATGCCGCGAACCGCATCCTCATCGAAGAGTATCTCGAGGGCGAAGAAGTGTCGTTCATGGTCATCACCGACGGGAAGAAGTTTGCGCCGCTCGCGCCTGCCAAGGACTACAAGAAGGCTTTCGACGGCGACAAGGGACCGAACACCGGCGGCATGGGAGCGCACTCGCCGGCCGTGATCCTCAACGGCGAAACCGCGGGCGAGATCGTGAAGCAGATCGTCATCCCGACCATTCAAGGCATGGCGGAAGAGGGCCGGACCTACGCCGGATGTCTGTACGTCGGGCTCATGCTCACGCGAAAAGGTCCGAGAGTCCTGGAATTCAATTGCCGCTTCGGCGATCCCGAGACGCAGGTGCAGATGCTTCGACTCGACGACGACCTGGCCGAGGTTTTTCTGAATGTCGCGCGGGGCAATATCGAAGAAGTGAAGCTGAATTGGAAAAAAGAAGCGACCGCCTGCGTGGTGATGGCGGTCGATGGATATCCCGAAGAGCACATGAAGGGTCAGGAAATCGCGATCGATCCGATCAATGACTCCGGCGTCGAGTTGTTCCACGCCGGTACGGTCAAGCGCGGCGGAAAGTTGCTGGTCAACGCGGGCCGCGTCGTCAGCGTCTGCTCCCACGCTGCCACGCTGACGGAAGCGCTGGCGAAGGCCTATCAGGCCGTTCCGAAAATTCGATTCGAGGGAGCGCGCTACCGCCGCGACATCGGCTATCGGGCGCTGGAGCAGCGCAAGCAGGCCGTCGGGGAATGAGAAGCGCTGAGTCCCTTCGCCCCGCGAAGCGGGGAGAAGGTGCCGCGGAGCGTCGGCCACCCTCTCCCCGCTGCCGCGGGGCGAGGGAACTCGATTGGGATCGATTGTGAAACCGTGGGTCTGCATTCTCATCGGCAGCGACTCCGACGCGCCGGTGATGTCGCAAGCGTGCACCGAGCTCGATGCGGCCGGTGTCGCCTACGAGATGAAGGTTGCGTCCGCTCATCGAAGTCCTGATCGAACAAAGCAAGTTGTTGCGGACGCAGAGCGGGAGGGCGCCGCAGTCTTCATCGCCGGAGCCGGAATGGCTGCGCATCTGCCGGGAGTGATCGCGTCGTTGACAACCAAACCGGTCATCGGCGTCCCGTTGGTGGGAGGCTCGCTCCAGGGCCTTGACGCTCTCCTGGCGGTGGTGCAGATGCCGCCGGGAATTCCGGTCGCGACGGTCGCGATTGGTGGCGCTCGTAACGCGGCCGTTCTGGCTACCCAGATACTCGCGCAGGCAGACCCCGCGTTGGCCGCGCGTTTGAAGGAGCAGCGTGCGAAGATGGCGGCCGGCGTCGCGGAAAAGTCGAAGTCGGTCGACCGTTCGACGCGTTAGCGATATGCACGATCACGCCGTCGCAGGCGCTTCTGTCTCTCGGAAGCTGGTCATCGCTTCCGTGGCCACGTTCATCTTCGTGCTGGCGGAGCTGTCGATCGGCATCTTCGCGAATTCCCTGTCGCTGATCGGCGACGCGCTGCACAACTTCACCGACACGCTTGCGCTCCTGCTGGCGTTGTTTGCGGTCCGTCTCGAGCGCCGGCCGCCCAACGTCGTCAAGTCCTACGGCTACCAGCGCGCGGGCGTGCTGGCGGCGTTCATCAATGCCGGAACGCTGGCGGCGTTCACGCTTTTCATCTTCATCGAGGCGATAGCACGCTTGCGCGTGCCCAAGCCGGTCAATGCCGGCTGGATGCTGATGACCGCCATCGTCGCTGTCGCGCTCAACGCCGCCATCACATTGTGGCTGCGCCGGGAAGGCCGGTCCGATCTGAACATTCACAGCGCCGTGCTGCACATGCTCGGCGACGCCTTCTCGTCGGCGGCCATCATCGCCGCGTCGATTCTCATTCGAGTGACCGGAATGGCGTTCTGGGACCCCGCCATCTCGATGGTCATCGGCGTCTTGATCCTGTGGAGCAGTTGGGGCGTCTTCCGAGAGGCGTTGAATCTGTTGCTGGAAGGGACGCCGAGCGGCATCGACCCCGCCGCCGTTCAACGCTCCCTCGGATCGATCGACGGCGTGTACGGCGTTCATCATCTGCACATCTGGGCGCTGGGCGCTTCCCGCGCCGCGCTTTCCTGCCACCTGATGGTTGGCGACGTCGCCGTGAAGAGCACTGGCAGCCTGCTGGACCGCGTCAATCACATGCTGGAGCATGATTACCGCATCGTGCACACCACCATTCAGTTCGAGTTCTCCAACTGCGATGCCGACGATCCGTACTGCGTTCCCTACACCGCGCAGGCCGATTGATCGATTCAACATTTGCCGGCCGGTCGTCGTAACCCGTACGGTTTACCGGAGGAGGAAAACTCAATGAAAAAGCGGCTTCTAGTAACGATCAGCGCCATTGCCATGGTGGCGCTGCTTGCTGTTCCGTTCGCGTTCGCGCACGGCATGCACGGCATGCGTGGCGGCGCCGGCGGCGGCGATTTCCCCGGCACAATGTTCCTGGGCCATCTGCGCCATGCGCAGGCGAAACTGGGGTTGTCCGATCAACAGACGGCCGACATCAAAGCGGTGTTCCAGGGCCTGCATGAGCAGAACAAGGCGTATCGCCAGTCGGTGCATGGTTCGATGGCGCAGGCCACACAGATTCTGATCAAGAATCCGAACGACGTCGCGGCCGCGCAGGCATTGCTCGATCAGCAGCTCGATAGCGAGCGTGCCATCCGGACCAACGCCTTGAACGCAGTGGCGAAGGCGCTCAATGTTCTGACGCCGGATCAGCGGACGAAGCTCAGCGCGATGGTGCAGGAGCACCTCGACCGCCGACTCAGCAAGTGATGGAGGCAGTTCTCGGGGGGCCCGCGTCGGGGCCCCTTCTGTCGCTCGCTCGGTTAATGTTCGCCGTGCAGTCGGAGGACGACCGCACGCGACCAGAAGCCGATCCGATCGAACAGCGCGCCATCGCGGCCGTCAAGAGCGGCGATGCCGGATCGTACGACTACCTCGTGTCAAAATACATGAAACGCGTCGTATCGATCGCGTGGGGCATCGTCCGGAATGCCGATGACGCCGAGGACCTCGCGCAGGAGGCATTTGTAAAGGCGTATCAGACGATCGATCGGTTCAAGCCTGGAGAGCCCTTCGGTCCATGGATTTATCGGATCGTGACGAATCTGGCACTCGAC
The DNA here is from genome assembly GCA_035636095.1 of Thermoanaerobaculia bacterium. GTDB lineage: Bacteria > Acidobacteriota > Thermoanaerobaculia > Gp7-AA8 > Gp7-AA8 > Gp7-AA10. The sequence goes on along the minus strand of DASPZU010000032.1, from coordinate 15,999 downwards.
GTCATCAAGCACCGGCAGCGGTTCCGGCACGAGGAGCTGACCGACTCGCATCCTGCCGCCCGCGGCGACCGCGCTGACCTGGCGGCGGTCAGCAACGAGCTGGCGAGGAGAATTGACGCTGCCATCGAGTCGCTGCCGGAGATGCAGCGCGTGGTCGCGCGTCTTTATCTGGTCGAGCATTTCGAACACGCCGAGATCGCTGCCATGACAGATTTGAGTGAAGGAACGGTGCGATCGCACCTTTCGCTGGCCCGGGCCAAGCTTCGCGAGCGCCTCGCAGATTTGCACGGGGGCAACTATGAATGAAGAGAGGTTTTTTGAACGATTGCGGGAAGAAGCGGCAGCTTTGCGCTATGAGCCGCGCGATGCATTGGTGTGGACGCGCCTTGCTGCGCGAATCCGCGAGCGCGTCCGTCGCCCGGTCGACGTGTCGCAAATGCTGGCGCGATGGTTCCGGCCGGTGGCGGCTTCGTTCCTGTTGCTGGCCGTTGCCGCCGGCGTGACCGTGACGTGGGTCGAGCGAACGCAGCCATCCTACGCCGTCGAAACCATCGCGTCCCATCCTGTGGAGATCACTGTTGACGGAGACATCTTCAGTCTCACCGAGTAAGACGCGGACGACTGCTGCCCTGGTGGTGATGGCAGCGTTCATTGGCGGCGTATTCGTCGGAATCGCCGGAGATCACTTCTATCTCTTTCACCGCCGGCGGCCACCGTTCGGGCAATTCGTGACGCGGAGGATCGTCGAGCGTCTCGACCGCGAGCTCAATCTGACATCGCAGCAAAGAGCCGACGTGCAGCGAATCATTGACCAGCATCACGCCCGCATCGATGCCGTGATGACCGGCATTCAGCCCCAGGTTCACGGTGAGCTCGAGGCCGCGAACGCAGAAATCGAGAAAATCCTGACGCCGCAGCAGCGCGAACAATTCGGCAAAATGCGGATGCGCATGCGCGGCGGACGGCGTCACGGCCCTCCACCGCCGCCGTTCTGACGCTTAGCGTGCCGGGTCAGGATTCAGGCGCAGGAAGAACGTACACGCTCTCCCGCTTTTCGAGTCAACCCAGACCGAGCCGCCCTGACTGGCGGCAAATTCGCGAACCTTGAACAGTCCGCGGCCGGTCCGCTCGTGAGAGTTCGCGTTCCAGATGAATCCGGATTCGAAGATGAGGTGTTTCATGTGCTCGGGCACTATCGGTCCGTTGTCCATCACGAAAAACAGGAGGATCGGTTTTCCCTTGTGCTCCATCGGCCGCACGCCGACCACGATCTGCCCGCCGGCTGCGACGTAGTGCAACGCATTGTCGACCAGAGTGCCGAGCGCGTCGGCCAGCTTGTCGTGATGCCGGAAGCGCTCCTCGAAATCGGGGACGCTGACATCGACCTGGATGCTCTTCAGCTCTGCGAATGCGATCGATCGATTGACCACGCTGCGAATCACGTCCGCGATTCGCGGGATGTCGGAAATCTGCGGGGGCTCGTCGATCTCGCCGAGCGGGCGCAGGATGATGGCCGCCCCTCCCGCGAACGGAACGACCGAGAGCAACATCTTTCGACTTCGGATCGAAATGGTGTTCGAGGAAAGTTTGGTGAGGTCGTGGATCGGAATACCGAGCGCCTCTTCGATCTGCCGCACCTGCGTGATGTCGCCGAGGAGCGACTTGAATGCCTCGGTGACCAGATGCACGGATCGATCGGAATCGAGGATGACCGCCGGTGCGCCCGCCGCCGTGACCACGTTTCCGATTGTCGCGATGGCCGGCGAAACGGGATCGAGTGCGATGGCCGCCGCAGGTTTCGCGCGTCGCGGGCGATCACAGTTCGGACACAAAATGCCCTGCGAAATTGCGGTCCCGCACAGGATGCAGTTGCTCGCCATGCGATTGGAATCCAGATCGTACCTCCGATGGGGTCGCCACGACCAGGAAGCGGCCTGCCCGTTCCCGTGTTTTAATCCGCAACACGGCCATGCTCTGCCAGACGTGCAGTGCCTACAACGACGACGATCGCGAGTTCTGTTTCCGCTGTCAGAACAAGCTGCTCGTCCTTTCGGGCGTCAGCGCGTTCGAAGAGGACGAGATCGAGGATTACGAAGAGCAGGAAGATCTTTCGCTCGACGAACACCTGCTGGAGCGCGTCTCGGGACTGGAGGAGATCGTCAAGCGCACCGCCGAGACGCTCCGCTCGATCGTGGAGACCGTTCACAAACACGAGCGCGCCATCTTCGTCAATCAGACCGGCCTTCTCTCGACCAAGGAGATCCTCGAAAAGAAAAACGTCATCTCAACCGATGAGCTGGTCGAGCTCTGGGAATCGAAGATGGGCGAGCAGATGCTCGCTCTCGAAAAGAAGCAGCGCTTCATGGAGCGGAAGGACCGCATCGTTTCACTGTTCCGCGGAGACAAGCGCGATCGATTCCGCCAGCTCCTCGCCGACGCCGAATCGGCGATCGACGCCTTCGATCCCGATCGCGGCATCAAGGCGCTGGAGGAAGCATTCCGCCTCGATCGCGACAACTACGAGCTGAGCTTCTTCCTGGGCGAGGTCTTCTTCAACGACGGCAATCTCGATCGCGCCAAAAACTATCTCGAACGTACTCTGGAGGTGCAGCCCGATCATTTCGACGCCGCCGTTTTCTACGGCGTACTCTTACACGAACGTCAGGACTTGAAAGGCGCCGAGCGGTGGCTGCGCCGCGCCATTCAGATTTCGCAGGATTCCTTCCTCCCCTACTTCTCGCTCGGCGCCATCTACGCGCGGAAAGGCAAACTCCTTCGCGCGCAAAAGTTCCTCGAGAAAGCCGTGCAGATCGAGCCGATTCCGCAGGCCTATTTCCTCCTGGGCACGATCTTCTACGACAAGGGACAGCTCGAACGCGCCATCAAGTCGTTTCAAAGCGCGATCAAGCTCGATCCCGAATACGAAGAAGCGATCTATCACCTGGGCCTCACCTATCTCGATCGCAATTGGAACCGCAAAGCGCTCGACTGCTTCCAGGAAGCGCTGGAACTGAATCCCAACAAAATCGAGTATCAGCAGGCCGTCAAGATTTATGAAGGCATCTCCGGACACGTTCCGCTCGAGGGCCCGGCGGCCGACGCGGTCACTAGCGCAGAAGCGGCCGTCAACGCCGGGAATTACGCCGAAGCGCTCGACCACTACCGCCGTGCCGCGCAGGCCGAGCCGGACAATGTCAACGTTCTGATGCCGTATGCGCTGCTTTGCTCGCATCTGGACATGAATGCGGAAGCGATTGCTGCCGCGCGTCGCGTGCTGAAGGAACGTCCCACCGAAGTCGTCGCTGCGGCGGCGTACACAACGCTGGTCGAGGCGCTGCGCGCGGAAGGCAATTTCAAGGAAGCGAATCGCGCGCTGGAAGACATGCTGCACGAATACTCATCGAATTACGCCAAGTCGATTGCCTATTACGAAAAAGCGTACAACCTTGCCGAGATGGATGAGAACCTCGACGAAGCGCTCGAGAGCGCACAGCTCGCGCTGCGCTATTCTCCAAAGGAGCTCAAACAATTTCCGCTGGCGGCGTTGGGATGGGTGTACTTCAAGAAACACGACTTCGTGAACGCAGTCGACTTCCTCACCAAATCAGCCGACCTCGGCCCCACCGCCACCAACCTCATGCACCTCGGCATGGCGCTTCTGGAAAGTGGTCAGAAGGACCGCGCGCGTGCGGTCTTCCGCAAAGCGAAGAGCTTCAAAGCGAAGGGCGCCGGCCTCGAGGAGAAGATCCTCGAGCAGATTCGAAGCTCGACCAAGCTGATCGATCGTCTGTACGCCCGCCGGCGCAAGGGCATCCCGCCAACGAAGCCTTAGCAGCGCCGCAAAACGGCGTTGTAGCTACGGCAGCGGCGTGATCGTCACCGGGCTGGTGGTCAGATTCGAGATGCGGATGTCGCCGTCTTCGGCGTAGAGCTCCACGCGTTCGCCGCCGCCGTTGATTTTGCCGGTGGCGTGAATGCGGATCTTGTTTCCGACCTGATCTTTCTTGATCTGCAGACCCCTGAAATCGGAATGAATCCCGTTGACGTCGTCGTCGGATGTGACGACGATAGCATCGACATCGGCCCCAAATTTCGGGCTGAGATTCAGGGCGATATTGCCTTGAGCGGTATGGGCCTCGAATCGCTGCGTCTTCTGATTGGGGTCGGCGGTGATCGAGATATCGCCGGACCGCAAAATCTCCGCGCTGACCGGCCCAGCCGCCTGGCGCACCACGATGTCGCCGCCGCCGGACTTCAAGATCAGCGGGCCGCCGGAGTAAAGAATGCGAATGATGCCGCCGGCGGTCGAAACCCGCCCACCCTCACGCACTGACCGCACCAGCACATCGCCCGCTTCGGTGCTTGCGTACAGCGTCCCCAGGATGTCGCCGAGGTCGAGCGGACCGCCGTGCGAGATGACATTGCAATCGCCGTAGACAAGACCGAGCTTGATTTCGCCCGCCATTGTTTCGACGTGCGCCGGGCCGCGGACCTCTCCGACTTCGACATCAGCGACGCCGGCAGCGAATTCGAATGCGCCGCCTGCGATCGGAAGCTGATACCGCTTCGAGGGTCGCATGAGGAGTATCTTCGGCTCGGCATATTTTTGCGGAGCGATGTCTTCCCGCAAAGAGCGCGCGCGCAGGGTCACGCCGTTCCCGAGGAGTTGAATATTGCCGAGAAGCGTTTGCATCGCGATGGTCGGACCGCCCGGAGCGTTGACGGTGCCCTTGAACGAGCTGCCGTGAAACTGCGCGCGAACTGGAAGGTTCGTGACGACGTCGCCGCGCAATGTGTCGGCGATCCAGTTGAAGTTCGAGTCCGGCGGCACCCTCACATCGATGTCGGCGCTGACCGCCTGGATCTGCGCGTGCGTGGAAGGTTTCTGATGATAGACATACGACACTTTTCCATTGGTCGTGTCGATGATCGATGCGCCGGTCACGCCATCGAGAACGATCTCGCCCTCGAAGCTTCTCACCGTGACGTTTCCACTGATGTTCGCAACCCGGATGTGTCCGGCGACTTTCGCGGCGATGCGAACGTGAATCGTGCGCGGGACGCGGATGACATACGTCACGCTGCTCACCCATCGCCCCCGCACCGGCGGATAGATCGTATGAAGAAGGCGGACATTGCGATCGCCTTCGAAGTTGATCGCGGTCTGATCGAGGCCTTCCTGCGCTGCGGCTCGATCGGGGCCGGTGGCCATTTTCGTCACCACCACCGCAAAGCCGGAGGCGTCGCTGCCCGTGATCTCGATATTGCCGATGGGATTGTCGACCCACAACGAACCGCCAACCTCCAGCGGCAGATCTCTCGAATACCGTTCGGTGAGCGTGACGTCTTTCGCGGCGACGTTTGCCGCGGCGAGCAGCGCGATGGCTGCGCAGTAAATGGGAGCCTTCAATCGCATTACGGATGGATGCTGCTCAGCGCCTCCGCAGCTTTCACTCGGACATAAACGTTTTCATCGCCCTGCACCGCTTTCTGGCGCAGCGTGTCGACCGTCGCGGAGTCAAAGGTCGCGCCGCTGCGCGCAAGATTCGCCAGCGCCTCGACAGCTTTGATTCGCACTGCAGGATTCGGGTCACTCTTCAACGCCTGGATCAGTGCCTCGCGGGTATCGGAGGAGACGCTGGCCGGCATGCGGTTCAGAGTCTCGACCGCTTTGATGCGCACGCCTTCGTGCGAATCGCTGCGCAGCACCGTCGCAAGCGCGTCGGCGATTTCGGGATTCCCATTGCCCGGCCGCGAGTACGTCGTCTTCACCCAGTCGATCGCGCGCGACCGCGATGGCGTGCGCGCCTCGTTCTCCAGGACGTATCGCATCAGACGGACCATGCTCTTGTCGGTGGGACGTCCATGCACTGTGACGTGCGACGTGATGTCGAACGAGAGGCCGACGTCGTCGTTGTTGGCGTTCGAATCGAGAAACGAGACGTTCTGAATGTCGGGACGTCCTTCGATGTCGGGACTGATGGCGCTGGCGGGAAGAACGCGCGACTCGGCAATCGAGTAGGGCGCCACAATGGCAGGACTCGGCGCGATTTGAATCGGAGTCGAACGATGTCCTACCCAGTACGAACCGCCCGCGATGATGACGGCGGCCGCTGCCTGCGCCAGCCAGCGAGCGCGGGGCCGGCTCTCCGCCGGCCGCTTGAATGGAACAACAGGAGAATCGAGCTCGTCCACGCTCGCGAGGAAGCGACTCTTCAGCGAAGCAGGAACTTCAACCTCCGGAAGATCAGCCAGGCTTTGCCAGGTGTCGCGGTATCCGGCCCATTCGGCGCCGCACGCCGCGCAGCGCTCAATGTGTTGATGCGTCATCTCACGCCGAGCCGGATCGAGCGACTCGGTGAGCAACAGCGGCATACTTTCTCGCATCAGATCGCATTCAGACATCGGTCACCTCCGCGCTCCTTGCCGGTGAGCGCTTTTTTGAGCGTCTCCATCGCCCTGAATACTCGTGTTTTCACAGCCCCTTCGGAACATCCCGAGATCTGGGCAATCTCGGCATAGGAGAGCCCCTGATATCGGGACAGCAGAATGGCCTCGCGCTGTTCGGGCGTGAGTGCGCTCAAGGCCTTCTGAATTCGCCTCTCGTTTTCGCGCTGCTCGAGTGTGCGCTCCGGCGAATAATCGGCCGGTGCGGGCAGCGTCACCAGCACATCCTCGGCTTCCTTGGCTTTGTTGTCGGACTTGCGCAGGTAGTCGCGGCACCAGTTTGCCGTGATCGAAAAAAGCCAGGTCGAAAGTTTTGCGTCACCATGAAACTGGTTGGCGTGCTTGAGCATCTTGACAAAGACTTCCTGCGTCGCATCTTCAGCTGCTTCGCTGTTCTTCAAGAAGCGATACGCGAAGTTGTAAATACGGCTGCTGTACCGTTCGTAAATCTCCGAAGCGGGAGAGAAATCGCCCGCCTGAACGATGCGCATCAGCTCCTGATCGCTCAGGTGCTTCATCTCCCGCCTATCTATCTCGTTCGACGACTGCATTTTGGAAAGGTTACGGACCGTTGACCGGAACAGCGCTGAGCGGCCGTTCATTCGACGGTCGGGTCTGCTCGGTATAGGCGACCACCAGCGCGCTGATGTCGAGGAGGACCCAGAAGACCTCGGTATCGCCGAAGTTGAACTCGAACATGCCGGCCGCAGCGAGACCAAAGAGGACGGTCACGCCGATCTCGGCAAAACGGCCGGCGGGACCGTTCCAGGCGCGTGCGCACTCGCGAAGAAAAAGCGCGAGAAAGAGAAGGTAGGCCGCCAACGCCAGCACGCCCCGCTCGGCCCAGAGCTGCACGACATTATTGTGCAGATGAGGGATTCGAAAGCGCGGCGCGTCGTGCTTTCGATAGAGCGGATAAACCTCCTTCACGTTGGCGGGGCCGACGCCGAGGAGTGGGTAGTCTTTGATGATCTCGACGCCGGCCTGGACCATCCGGATACGATCGAGATTGGACGACTGTCGCGCATCGAAGCTCGAAACAAGGCGCCCGAACAGCGGCAGCGGCATGAATGTGACGAAGAAAACCACCGCCGGCACCGCGAAGATCAGCATGCGCGGGCGCTTCGAGACGAGCAGAATCCCCGCCCCCACCACCCACCCGATCCAGGCGCTGCGTGTGAATGTCAGCAGCAGTGTGAAAGTGACGACCAGCGTTCCTCCGAGGAGCCAGAGATTACGGAGGTCGTGAATCCAGAGAACTAGAAATACGAGCGCGACTGCCAGCAGCAGGCCGGACAACGTCATCACGTGCGCGGTCGGCCCGGTGATTCGATGTTCGAGATCGCGCCGGGCCAGGACGAAATATTGGAACAGACCGAAGCTCGCGGAAAAGACCCCGAAGATCAAAAGCGCCTGCAGGGCGAGATCGCGCGAACGCGGCACGTTGCGAAAAAGGATCAAGGCCATCGGAAAGAGCGCCATCTTCAGCCACAGCGCGTTTTCGCCAAAGGCGTGAATCGCACGCGGCGCCGCCAAAGCCGACGCGGTCGACGCGATTCCGTAAATCAGCAGCGGAAAATAAAGAATGTGAAATGAAAGACGGATCTGTTTTCGGTAGAGCGCGTAAAGAAACGCCATCATCGCGAACGCGACGAAGCATTCCGATGACGCCACCCAGCCGGAACACAACAGATGTGCGAGATAAAACGCGATCGCGAGGACGACGGAGGTGGGCGTCTCTTCAGGAAGTGATAGGCGTTGTCCGAGCCACGTCACGCTTCCTCGAACGCTTCTTCAACCAGCATGACGGGAATGTCGCTGACGATCGGATACACGCGATGGCACTTCACGCATTGCAGCCCTTGCTCGACGACCGGCTCCTCTCCCCGGAACTTGTCGCGGAATTTGTCGCGCACAGCGGTGCGTCGGCCCTCCGACAACGCAACCGGCTTGACCTCTTCCTTGCACAGCGGACAGGCGAGAATTTCAAGCAGCTCAGCATCGATCGCCATCGGCGGCGAAGTGTATCAAAAGGTTACTCGGTTGCTGGGTTGCTGGGTTGCCTGGCGAGCAACCTAGCAACCTAGTAACCAAGCAACCTAGTAACCTAGCAACTCGTGAAGGTGCTCCACCTCGCGGCCGGCAATCGATGGACCGGTGCTGCCGCTCCGGCGTTCGCGGAGGTGGCGGCGCTTCGCGGCGCCGGTGTCGATGCTCACTACGCTTACGTCGGCGGCTACAAACTCCAGGCAAAGATCGGCAAGCTCGACTTCACGCATCCGATCATCGGGAAAGCGCAGAATCCATTTTCATTCGTCGGCTCAGCCGGCGCGATCGAGCGACTCCTCGATCATCACGGATTCGATATCGTCCATGCGCATCTCACCTATGACCACCTTCTGGCGCGTTTTGCGACCCGCACGTGGCGGACATCTGTTGCGCGCACGTTCCACTCGCGCAGAGTGATTCGGTCCGATCCCTTCGCAAAGTCGCTGCTGGCGCGAACGGATCTGGTGTGCGTGATCAACGACGCACTCCGCGAGGCTCCGCCGATTCGGAATCGCGCGCCACTGTTCACGCCGCCGCCGGTGGATACGCTCGAGTTTCATCCTGATGGTTCCGATGTGCGCTCGAAGTACGAGATCACGTCCGATTCGCTGGTGGTCGCGGTCATCGGAAAACTCTCGAAAGGTCGCGGCTTCGAGCTGGCGCTGGAAACATTCGCCGCCATTCAGAGAAGAATGCCGAATTCGCGGATGATGATCATCGGACACGGCGAGCACCGGCCGTCACTCGAAAAACTCGCCGGCGATCTCGAAATCGCATCGAAGGTCATCTGGGCCGGCTATCACGAAGACGATCTCGCCGATTATTACCGCTCCGCCGACTTCCTTCTCTTCACCGCCAAGGGATCCGACGAAGGCCATCGAGCCGTCATTGAGGCGATGGCATGCGGCACCGTTCCTGTGACAGCGCCGTTGCCGGGCATGGAAGCGATCGTGGGCAGCTTGCCGCTCATTGCACGCAGCGCAAACGCCGATGCTCTGGCATTGCATCTTTTGTCGTGCCTCGATGACCTCGACGATCTGCGCGAGAAAGCGGTCGAGCAAGTCGGTGAATTTGCTTATCCCCGCGCCGCACAGCGTTTGTTGGACAGTTATTCCCGCGTTCTGTAGCGCGCATCACATTGCGTTCATGGTGACTAGGGCGCAAAATCGAGATGCTAAGTGCCACAGTTCAATCTCGTCACCGTCATCACATCCTCCGCGCAGACTCTCACCGCCATCGTCATGGCGATTCTTCTGCTCGGATTCCTGCAGCAATACCGGAAGAGCTATCTCCGCCACTGGACGCTGAGCTGGACGGCCCTGGCGGCGTACTACGTGGCATCGACCGTCGGCATTGGCCTGGGATTGCGTTCCAATGTCCCGTCGTGGCACCCGGTCCGGATCCTGACGGCCGTCCTGTCGGGCGTCTTCGGATACGTCAGCATCGCGTGGCTGCTGTTCGGCATTTACGAGCTCCTTCGCCGGCGACCGGTTCGCATTCGCGTTTACTGGCGGACGCTGGCGGCGGTGGCGGCATTCGGCGTCGTGACAGCGCTCATCTTCATCGGCCCGGATGCCGTTTCGAGCAAGCGTCATTTCGTCCGCACCGGCATCCGCGCGCTCATCGCCAGCATCGCCTACCTCGTGTCCAGCATCGCTTTCTGGCAAGTGCGCAAAAGGCGACGGGGCGTCGGCTTCACGATGTTCTCGGCCGCGCTTCTTTTGTACGCGTTGCATCAGGCCTATCAGGTCGGCCTGACGATCGGATGGAGTTTCTTCTCGCAGGCCGAGAGCAGCATCTATCACGGATATATCGGATTTCTGCTGCAAGCGATCACGGGCATGTCGATGATCGCCTGCCTTCTCGAAGACGAGCGCGAAGCCTCCGAGCTCGCGACGGTGGAGATGGAGCATCTCGCCTATCACGACGCGCTCACCGGTCTTCCCAACCGGCCGCTGTTCATGGATCGACTCATCATGTCGCTGGCGCAGGCGAGCCGCGTCAATCAGAAGGTGGCGGTCTTCTTTCTCGACCTCGATCGTTTCAAAGACATCAACGACTCCCTCGGACACTCGACCGGCGATGGATTGCTCAAAGCGGTGGCGGAGAGGATTCGCCGTTGCGTGCGCGAAGGCGACACGGTGGCGCGCTTCGGCGGCGACGAATTCACGCTGCTGATTCCGAGGATCGATCAGGTCGAGGATGCCGCCAAGATCGCGCAGAAAATTCTGGAGACCCTCAAGATCCCGTTCTCGATCCACGATCACGAGCTGTTCGTGACCACCAGCATCGGCATCAGCATCTGTCCCAATGACGGCTCCGATCCGGAAACGCTGGTGCGCAACGCCGACACCGCCATGTACCGCGCCAAGGATCAGGGCCGCGACAACTACCAGCTCTATGCGCCGGCGATGAACGCCCGCGCTCTCGAGCGTCTGGCACTCGAGAACATGCTGCGAAAGGCGCTCAGCCATCGCGATTTCGTTCTGTTCTACCAGCCGGTGGTCGACATCGACTCCAAGGACATCGTGGGCCTGGAAGCGCTCATTCGCTGGAAGCATCCCGAGCTCGGTCTGCTCTCTCCCGCCCACTTCATCTCAGCCGCCGAAAGCTCGGGACTCATCATTCCCATCGGCGACTGGGTCCTGCGCACCGCCTGCAGGCAGACGAAGTTATGGCAGAAGAAAATCGATTCGGAGCTGACGGTGGCGGTGAACCTCTCCGCGCGCCAGTTTCAACAGCCCAATCTGACCGAAGAGATTGCGGAAGTGCTCGAGGAAACCGGCTTCGATGCGAAATATCTGGAGCTCGAGATCACCGAGAGCAACGCCATGCAGAACGCGGAGAACACCATCTACACTCTCCGCGAGCTCAAGGCCCTCGGCGTACACATTTCTATGGATGATTTTGGTACAGGATATTCATCGCTAAATTATCTCAAGCGTTTTCCGATCGACACGCTCAAGCTCGATCAGTCCTTCGTCCGCGAGATCACTTCCAATCCCACCGATGCCGCCATCGCGACGGCCGTCATCGCAATGGCGCACAGCCTCGATCTGAAGGTCATCGGCGAGGGCGTGGAAAAAGAGGACCAGTTCGAATTTCTGCAGAAGCAGCAATGCGATTACGTCCAGGGTTACCTCTTCAGCCCACCCATGGCCGTCGATCAGATCGAGGCTTACATGGTCGACCGGAAAGCAATGGCTCGCTAAAAAGTTCTGAGGACCGCGCGGACCGGGCTGGCGTCCGCGCCGCGAAGCCGCAAGGGCGGCGCGATCAGCTCGTACTCTCCTTCCTCCACGTGATCGAGGATCAATCCCTCCAGCATCGCCATGTCGTTCCGCGCGAAAGCCTGATGCGCCTCGAGCTCTTTCGAATCGAAGGAGTCGACCGACGGCGTGTCAATGCCGATCAGCATCACGCCGTGTTGATAGAAATCGTCGACCAGCGCCGGCGATAGACTCGCGAAGTCGTTGTTCCACTTGTGCGGATCGGGAAATGTTCCGGTCCGCAGCAGGACACGCGGCGCGGAAACCACCTTTCCATTCAGATGGTCCGGGGTGATGCGCTCTCCACGGCGCACGCGGATGTGCAGCACGACACAGCGGCCGATGTAGTAGTCGAGGCGGCGCGCTGCGATGTCGATGCCATCGGTCACGTAGTGTGAGGGGGCGTCTGCATGCGCTCCGACGTGCACCGATGTGCGAATGTCCGAGAGCGTGAGATTCGCGCCGGCGTGCATGTCGGCGTTGACTGTCTGCACAAACGGCGTGTCGCCCGGCCAGACGCCGATCGATTCGTCGACGATGGGCGAAATGTCGATCAGCACGACGCGATCACCTTCAGCTCCACCGCGATGGGCGTCGGAAGCGATTCCACGCCTACCGTCGTCCTGGTCGGCTGCACCTGGCCAAAATACTCCGCGTAAACGCGATTGAAAGCATCGAAATCGCCTTGGATGTCGGTGAGGTAGACCGTCACGTCGAGGACTTTCTCGAGCGAGCTGCCGGCGTCTTCGAGAATGGCCCTGACGTTGTCGATCGCGGCCCGCGTCTGCACTTCAATGTCGTGCGCGATCACGCTTCCCGCACCATCGCGAATGAGGCCGGGGATCTCGCCGCTGCCGGGACGCCGTGGTCCGATGCCGGACAGAAAGACGAGATTGCCGACTTTCCGGGCGTGCGGATAGGGTCCCACGGGCGGCGGCGCATTCTGACTGAGGATCGGTTCCGCCGGCACGTTGTGCGTCGCCAGCCCGGTTCCCTCCTCCACCACTGCCACCGCAGGTCCCTCATCGAATTCCTTTTCAAACTCGATCTGTTTCTTCGGTGCGGGCGTCAGCTCGACGATGGCGCAACCAGTGCCCCACACCGGTTGGTAATCGCGCACGGCGCCGTGATAGCGATTGTCCTCGCCCATCAGGGCAGCCAGCCACCACACCGCCTTGAAGCCCATGTCGGCGTTGGCTTCGCGGCCAAATTCGCGCGCCACCTGCGCCACATCTTCGAGACGACCTTCACTGAACATCTCGAGAATCTTGCGATTCCACTCGTCGTCTTTCACGGAGGAAATCTTGTCGACGGCAGGATCGATGTCGGCGACCTCGTAACGATTGGAGAGATTGGTCACACAGATCACGATCGTCTTCTTGCCGTATCGATCGATCGTTTCGCGGGCAATGCGTCCCAGCGCGCGGGTTTCGTCGCGTTCCGCGTAGATGTTGCACGAGACGACGGACGCGCGAATCTTGTTCTGCGGATTTAGAAGTTTCAGCGCCACCACAGTTCCAGGATCGATCGGGAAGCCGTGGTAGTTCACGGTCGCGGCCTGCATGCCTGCTTCTTTCGCGAGCGCGCAATAGAGTTTTCCGAACTCGGGGTCGATCCTGAACTCGTAGGGGATTTCGCCGAACTGGTACCAGTTCTGATCCACCAGAACCCACTTGGGAGCCGGATCGACCTGCATCAGATGCCCGATCACCGAAAACCACTGCGTCGAGTAGAGCAGCAGCAATTCGGCGTCCGATTGCTCGATCTCGCGGCCGAGTTCCTCATATGTTTTCTTGAGCGAAGCCCAGCCGCGGTTCCGGTCGGGTGCCAGGAAAATGTGCGGCTGGCCCGGAACAATGTAGGCCTTCCGGATGAGCATCAGTGAATGTAGGCCGACTCGGCGAGCGTCGCGTTCTTGCGCGAGTGAACGATGGAGGTCGCCAGGACGACGCGCCGCCCGATCTCTTCCCACTGCTTCATGCGAACGAGGTCGGGAACGGCCAGAGAGACGCCGAGGTTGACGGCCACGCAGCCGGCGTCGAGGTAGCCTTCGATGGCGTCGAGAGTGACCGGCCCGCCGGCGAGCATCGGCACATCGCGAATCGGCCCGCGAAGCGCCCGGATGTAGTCAGGGCCTCCGAGCTGCGGCGCTGGAAAAACCTTGACGATGTCGCACCCCGCCTCCCAGGCCCGAATCACTTCGGTCGCCGTGGCAGCCCCGGCGACGACGAGCATGTCGTTCTCGTTTGCATACTCGATCACGCGCACGTCGGTGTGCGGCGAGACGATGACCTCCGCTCCCGCGCGCCTCGCCGTCGCGGCGTCATTCGTGCTGCGCACCGTTCCAGCGGCGATGGTGACATCATCGCCGCCGTGCCGCTTCGCGATCGCTGCGATGAGATCGAAGGCGTCGGGCGTGGTCAGCGTGATCTCCAGGACGCGGATGCCGTGCTTGACGTAAGTGTCGGCGACCAGCGACGCGTCCTCAGCGCTGTCTTCACGAACGACACCCACGATCTGCTGGCTGCAGATTTTGGCCATCAATTCTTTTCGAGGCATGCGCCGATTCTAAACCACCTGCTATGCTTATCGGTCCGCTGGAGGAAGCATGGTCCTGGTCAACAAGGCGATCAACGAGGTCACCGTCAAACTGGTCTATTACGGGCCCGGTCTGTGCGGCAAAACGACGAACCTCGAGAAGATCTACGGGAATCCGAAGCTCGAGAACAAGGGCAAGATGATTTCCATGGCCACCGAGACCGATCGCACTCTCTTTTTCGACTTCATGCCGATGGAGCTCGGCACGATTGCCGGCCAAAAGGTTCGCGTGCAGCTCTACACCGTCCCGGGACAGGTTTTCTATGACGCCACGCGCAAGCTCGTGCTCCGCGGCGCGGACGGGGTGGTCTTCGTCGCCGACTCCCAGGAGTCGATGCGAGACTCCAACCTGCAGAGCCTCGAGAATCTGAAAACGAATTTGCGGCTCAACCGACTTGATCCCGAGAAAGTCGCATTGGTGTTCCAGTACAACAAACGCGACTTGCCGACCGTTTCGTCGGTCGAAGAAATGACCGAATACCTCGAACCCGGCAACGCGCCCGTCATCGAGGCGGCAGCCATCAACGGTACCGGCGTCACCGCCACGCTACGGGCGGCGGTGGCGCGGATTCTCGAGAATCTGAAAAACAACGTCAACACCACGCTGCGCGAGGAGCCGGAGCTCGCGGCGCCCGACATGAGCGCCAAGTCGGGAGTCACCAGCTCCTCCGCCGGCACGCCGAAGTTGTCGATGAAAACGAACGAGGCACCCGCGCCCCCGCCGCCGACGTTCGTGAATCCTGCCGCCTCTCCCGAAGACGATCCGTTCGGCGGAGTTGCGATCGCCGAGCCGGGCGTGGCCGTCGAGCTGCACTCGCTCCTCGCCAGCGCCCGCCAAATGATTGGATTGCTGGAGGCCGCGCTGGAACGCGCCCGCGCGCACGAGCGCGAAATCTCCGAGAAACTTTCGCGACTTTAGGGATCTCTGGAGCGCGTTCGCGGTTACGATCTCGGAATGACCCTCAGAAGGCAGCCTTGAACGAGCCGGGATGTTATCGAATCCCGCTCGATCGCTATCCCGGCATGAATCGTTTCGTGCTCGACTGGCTCGCCGGCGACGAACGATTCCTTCCGCGCGCGCCCGCTAAACCTCGTGGAGCACCGCCGACCTCGGCGGCACTTTTCGACGCCCTCATCGAGTCGAATCGCCGCTGGGGTCTCGATGTCGCCGGCGAAGCGCAGCGCTGGGCGACCGGTAAAACGTTCACGGTCATCGCGGGCCAGCAGGTCGGATTCGCGGGCGGGCCGCTGTACACGTTCGTGAAAGTTGCCTCGCTTCTCGAGATCAAGCGCGACAACGAGGCCCGCGGAATCCCGACCACGATTCTCTTCTGGCTGGCAACCGAAGATCATGACTTCGCGGAGGTGGCCACCCTGGCGTTGCCGGCGAAAGGGGGACAGCAGGATTTGTCCTGGATTCGCGCCGATCACGGTCCCGACTCGCGGGCCGTGGTCGGCAGACTTCCGATTCCGGAGTCGCTCGTGGAAGAGCTGCTGGCGAAGCTCGAGATGAGCCGGCCGAAGTGGCTTCGTCCGGGAATCACGTTCGGCGATGCGTTCGCCGAGCTGCTCGTCGAAGCATTCGAGGGCGGTTTCATCCTCATCGACGCACTCCTCCCCGAGCTGCGCCGGGCCG
>DASPZU010000031.1:0-26117 GCA_035636095.1 Thermoanaerobaculia bacterium | reverse complement strand
AGCGGTTTGAATGAGGATGACGCCCGGCAGATCGCTGGTGATCTCAACGCCCAGAAAGGCCGCATCCGCCACTTCCTGGGGCAGCGAATTCGCTTGCGCTACACGCCGGAGCTCGATTTTCGATACGACGAGACGCCGGCGCGGGCAGGCCGTATCGAAGAGTTGCTGAGCGAGATCAAGAAGCAAGATGACGAATCCTGACAAGGCAGCCAAAGAAGTCGCGGAGCGGATCCGCAGCGGCCGCAATTTTCTGATCACCTCCCACCGCAACCCCGACGGCGATGCCCTCGGCAGCGGACTCGGATTGCAGCGGCTGATTCGGCGTCTCGGCAAAACTGCCCCCATGCAGGTGCGCGACGGATTCAATCGCGCGCTCTACAACATCCCCGGCGCCAATGAGGTCGCGATCACCGACACACTTCCGCCCGATTATCCGAAGCACTACGACGCCATCTTCACCATGGAGTGTCCGGAAGTGGAGCGCACAGGCTATCCGGTGCTTCCCGGTCCGGTCGTCAACATCGATCATCACCTCGGCAACACCATGTATGGCGAGATCAACTATCTCGATCTCGAAGCGCCCTCGGTCGGCGAAATGGTCATGCAGCTCAATCGCAATTATCTCCGTCTGCCCATGGATGCCGAGACTGCCACTGCGTTTTACGTTTCGCTCGCCAGTGATACGGGATTCTTCCGCTACCACAACACGACCCTCCGCGCTTTTGAGGCGGCCGAGGAGCTCGTCCGCGCCGGCGCGGTCCCTGGCGACATTTCGTTATGGATCAATGAGAGCAATTCTCGTGGATCCATCAAGCTCCTCGGTCTTTGTCTGTCGACGCTGGAGGTAACGCCCGACGGAAAGATCGCCACCGTCGAGCTGCCGAAACACTTCTTCGCCGACGCCGGTGCGACGCCGGAAGACACCGAGGGGATCGTGAACTATGGGCGGTCAATCGATGGCGTCTTGGTCTCGGCGCTGCTGAAAGAAGTCGACGACAAATCGACGCGCGTCTCGATGCGGGCCAAGCCGGGCGTCGATGTGCAGGCGGTGGCTTCGATGTTCGGCGGTGGCGGTCATAAAGCGGCCAGCGGATGCACCATGCCCATGGCGCTCCCGCAGGCGAAGAAAAGGCTGATCGCGATTCTGGAAGAGATCGTTTAGTGCAGACGAAGATCGACGGCGTTGTCCTCATCGACAAAATCGCGGGCATCACCTCCCACGACGTCGTGGAGAAGTTTCGCCGGCGCTCCCACATCAAGAAAGTCGGCCACACCGGCACGCTCGATCCGCTGGCCACAGGTCTGCTGGTGCTGTGCGTCGGCAAAGCGACGCGGCTGCAGGCATACCTGATGGGGATGGAGAAAGTCTACGAAGGCGCGATCCAGTTCGGATGGGCGACCGATTCCTACGACGCCGCCGGTACACCTGCCGGTGAACAGCGCGAAGTCAATGTCGAGAACTTCGACTTCACGCCCCTGATCAAAAACTTTCTCGGCGAGATCGACCAGATGCCGCCTCAGTTCTCCGCCAAGAAAGTTCAGGGCGTGCGGGCATACGAGCTGGCGCGAAAGGGTGAGGCGGCCGCCCTGACCCCGAAGCGCGTCACGGTGTATGAATTCGACATTCTGCGCGTGGGCGGATCGGTGGTGCACTTTCGCGTGCGTTCATCGGCCGGCACTTACATCCGCTCGCTGGCGCACGAGATCGGGATTGCGGCGGGAGTTCCTGCGCACCTGAAAGAATTGCGAAGGACTTCGATTGGAAGGTTCCGCCTGGCCGATGCGCTCTCTCTCGATCGACTCGAGCAGGCGAGTGTCGACGAGCTGGTGGCGCGCCCCCATTTCCAATCGCTGTCCGAGGTGGATCTGCCGCTCGAGAAATTGCGGATCGACTGGGCGCAGCAGGGAAAGATGATGCGCGGGCAGGGCGTGATCATGACGCCGGCGGTCGCGGTGCAGAAGGGCGACCTTCTCGCCCTCGGTAACCCCCACGATCAGCTGGTGGCCATCGGCGAGGTCGTCAACGTGTTGCGGGAGGGGGGGCCGGTGGAAGTGCGGCCGAAAGTCGTGCTGGCGGGCTAATTTCTGAACATGTTCAAAAGAGTGCTTGACAGGTGGCCCTTCCGGGCCTAAATTGAACATGTTCAAAGGTGGCGCACATGAAGGTCGTCATCCCCGGCGGGTCCGGTCACATCGGCAGCATCCTGGCGCGCTCTCTCGAGCGCGACGGACACGAGGTGATCATTTTCACGCGCGGCTCGATGGTGGCGGCCGGGCGGGCGGTGGGGTGGGACGGGCGAACCCTCGGCCCCTGGACTTCCGAGCTGGCCGGCGCCGACGTGGTCATCAACCTGGCGGGTCGAAGCGTCAACTGCCGTTACAACGCGCGCAATCGCCGGGCCATCTTGGAATCCCGCCTCGATTCCACCCGCGTGATCGGCCAGGCCATTGCCCGCTCAGTCTGGCCGCCTCGCGTTTGGCTGCAAGCCAGCACCGCCACAATTTACGCCCACCGATTTGATGCCGCCAATGACGAGCAGGGCGGAAGCATCGGCGGGAGCGAGCCGGCCGTCCCCGAAACGTGGCGCTTCAGCATCGATGTCGCCAAAGGGTGGGAACGCGCTCTCGACGAAGCCGACACTCCGCTGACGCGCAAGGTCAAGCTCCGCTCTGCGATCGTGATGAGCCCGGAGGCTGGCGGACCATTCGACATGTTGCTCGAGCTCGTGCGTCATGGCCTGGGCGGGAGGGCTGGCGACGGCCGGCAATTTGTGTCGTGGATTCATTACCGCGACTTCGTCAACGCCATGCACTGGATCCTCGATCACGAAGAGCTGAGCGGCGCGATCAATGTCGCCGCTCCCGATCCGCTGCCCAATTCCGAATTCATGGCTGCCCTGCGCAGCGCGTGGGGAATTCGCTTCGGCTTGCCGGCGCCGCGATGGCTGCTCGAGGCGGGAGCGTTCGTTCTTCGCACCGAGAGCGAGCTGATTCTCAAGAGCCGGCGCGTCATTCCCGGTCGGCTCCTGGCCTCGGGCTTCACATTCGAACATCCAACCTGGCCGGAAGCGGCGCGCGATCTCTGCACGCGATGGCGCGCGATCCGGCGCGAAATGCAAGCTGCAAGGAGACAACATGATCGTCCAAAGCTATCTCGTCTATCTCGCCATCACTCTGACCGTGACGATCTGGGTGGCGCACACGCTGCACCGCAACGGTCGCGTCTTTCTTCTTGATGCCTTCCACGGCAACGACGCGCTGGCCGATTCGGTGAATCATCTGCTGGTGGTCGGCTTCTACCTCGTGAACATCGGCTATGTCGCGATCGCTCTGCGCACGACGGAAAAGCCGAGAGATCCAGCGGCGGCCATCGAGCTTCTCAGCCACAAGATCGGCATCGTTCTGCTGGTCCTCGGCCTGATGCACTTCGTGAACTTGAAGATCTTCTCGGCGATTCGGCAGCGATCGCAGAAGATCGTGCCCGCGCCTCCGGTCCAACCGAGCGAGCGCACTGCCGTTGCCACCAACGGGTGAGGTCATGCGACTCTACATTCTCTACGATCACGGTTGCGGTCTCTGCTCGCACCTGGTGCAGTGGATGAGCCGGCAGCAATCGACCTGGGAGCTGCAATTCGTCGCTGCCGGCTCACCGGAGTCGCGTCGGCTGTTTCCCGACCTGACCTTCCCGTCGCGCCCAGAGGAGTTGGTCGTCGTCAGCGACGACGGCGCGGTCTATCGCGGAGAATCGGCCTACATCATGTGCCTGTATGCCCTGGACGGTTACCGCGCCCTGGCGGTTCGCATGTCGCAACCGGCATGGCGGCCGCTGGCGCGGCGTATCTTCACCATGATTTCCACGAACCGGCTGGCGCTTTCGGATTTCCTGGGGCTGCGATCCGAAGAGGCTTTGACGCGGACGATGATCAGCAAATCTTCCGACGTGCTCGACGGAAGGCACGAGCCAACGTGGTGATGCGACGCGAGAAGCCGGCCACTGCCAAGGCCGAGGAAACGCGGGAGCGGATCGTCGACGCCGCGCTGGAGCTGTTTCGGAAAGAGGGATTCGACCAAACGACCATGCGCGACATCGCGGGCCAGGCCAGCGTCGCGACCGGTGCGGCCTACTACTACTTTGGATCGAAGGAAGAGCTGGTCATGGCCTTTTACGTCCGGACCGCGGAGGAGGCCCGTGTCCTTCTTCCTTCGATCATGGAACGCTCCACTGATCTTCGCAAGCGCCTTCGAGCGATCATCGATCTGAGACTCTCACAATTCGCGAAGCATCGACGTCTCTTCATTGCTTTGGCGCGCATCGGGATCGATCCGGCCCATCCGCTGTCGCCTTTTGGCAAAGACACCCGGTCGATGCGCGATGAGAGCATCGACGCCTTCCGCCTCGCGCTGCAGGGATCGACTGTGCGAATTCCGAAGGATCTGCACGACCAGCTGCCGGCGCTCCTGTGGCTGTACATGATGGGCGTCATCCTGTTCTGGATTTTCGACGACTCGCCCGGTCAGGCGCGAACGCGAACGCTCCTCGACGGCACCCTCGATCTGATCGTGCGGCTGATCCAGCTTTCGGGATTGCCCCTCATGGGGCCGGTGCGGCGGCGCCTGCTGCGTACCATTCAGGCTGCCACCATATAATCCCGGGCCGGATGGGAAATCGCACCGAGCGGGACTTCTCTCCCGAGTCGCGCGAGCCGGGGCGGCGGCGATTCATGATCGCCGGCGAGCACGTCATCCTGCGCGCCTTCGAGCGCGAGGACGCCGAGCGGTGCTACCGCTGGCTCAACGATCCCAACATCGTGCGCACGCTCAAGTCGCGCTATCCGATCGCGTTTCAGAACGAGATCGAGTGGCTCGATCGTGCCATGCATCCCACCCCCGACCAGCGGCATTTCGCCATCGAGCGGCGCGACGATCGCTCGCACATCGGCAACGCTTCGCTCCATGACATCGATTGGGTTTCGCGGACCGGCTGGTTCGGATTGTTCATCGGTGAGCCCACCGCCTGGAACCGCGGATTCGGCAACGATGCCATCGGCACGCTCATTCGCTTCGCATTCGAAGACATGAATTTGACGAAGCTGAAGATCAACGTCTTCGACTACAACGAGCGCGCCAAGCACGTTCTGGGCGAGCGCGGATTCGTCCAGGAAGGGCGGCTGGTTCGCGACTTTTACCGCGAAGGCGCCTACCACGACATCGTGATCTACTCGATCTTCCGGGAGAGGCCGTGAGCGAGCACAAGATCCGCGTGTTGATCGCCAAGCCCGGTCTCGATGGACACGATCGCGGCGCGAAAGTCATCGCCCGCGCCTTGCGCGATGCCGGAATGGAAGTGATCTACACCGGTTTGCGCCAGACCCCCGAGCAGATTGTCTCGGCCGCGGTGCAGGAAGACGTCGACGCCATCGGGCTCTCGATTCTATCCGGCGCGCACAATGTCCTCTTCCCTGAAATCATGCGGCTGCTCAAGGAACAGGGCGCCGCCGACATCGCGGTCTTCGCGGGCGGCATCATTCCGGAGCAGGACATTCCGAACCTCAAGGCCATGGGCATCCGCGAGATTTTCCTTCCCGGCACGCCCACTTCCGCAGCCGTCAACGCCATTCGGCAGGCGGTGGTGAGATGACGTTGCTCGGTTCCTGGGTTGCTGGGTTTCTCGGTCCCACCCAGCAACCGAGCAACCAAGCAACCGAGCAACCCTGAGATGGAAGCGCTCGAAAGCCATCTCGATATTTCGAGTTCCGAGTTCCGCGCCAATCGTGCGCGGATGCAGTCGCTGATCGACGAGCTCCAGCGCAAGATCGCGAAAGCACGGGAGGGTGGCGGTTCGAAATATATGGAGCGCCACAAAGAGCAGGGAAAGATGCCGGTGCGCGAGCGCATTGCGGCGCTGCTCGATCCGAACACGCCCTTTCTAGAGCTCTCGCCGCTGGCGGCGAACGGAATGTATGATGACGAGGCGCCCGGCGCCGGCTTGGTGACCGGAATCGGGCGGGTGCAACGACGCGAGTGCCTGATCATCGCCAATGACGCCACCGTGAAGGGCGGTACCTATTTCCCGATCACGGTGAAGAAACACCTTCGCGCGCAGGAGATCGCGCTGCAGAATCGTCTTCCCTGTATATATCTCGTCGATTCCGGCGGGGCATTTCTGCCGCTGCAGGCGGATGTCTTTCCCGATCGCGAGCACTTCGGCCGGATCTTCTACAACCAGGCCATCATGTCGGCCCGCGAGATCCCGCAGATTTCGGCGGTGATGGGATGGTCGACCGCGGGCGGGGCGTACGTGCCCGCGATGTCCGATGAAGCGGTGATCGTCAAAGGCACCGGCGCCATTTTCCTGGGCGGCCCTCCGCTGGTCCGCGCGGCAACCGGCGAAGAAGTGACCATCGAGGAGCTGGGCGGGGCGGACGTGCACACGCGATTGAGCGGGGTCGCGGATCACCTGGCCGAGGATGATGCCGACGCGATCGCGATCGTGCGCAACATCATCGAGAATCTGCGGCTCGACAAACGGGAGCCATCGCGCCTCGAGCCTGAAGATCCACTTTTCGATCCGCGCGAGCTTTGCGGCGCGATTCCACAGGACGTCCGAAAACCTTACGACGTGCGCGAGGTCATCGCCCGCATCGTCGACGGCTCGCGGTTCCAGGAATTCAAGGAGCGCTATGCCACGACCATCGTCACCGGCTTCGCGCACATTTTCGGCTACCCAGTCGGCATTCTTGCCAACAACGGAGTCCTCTTTTCCGAATCCGCTTTAAAATCAACGCACTTTATCGAGTTGTGTAATCAGCGCCGAATCCCACTGATATTTTTACAGAACATCACCGGCTTCATGGTCGGCAAGCAGTACGAGCGCGGCGGCATCGCCAAAGACGGCGCCAAGATGGTGCACGCCGTTGCCAATTCCACGGTTCCGAAGTTCACGGTGATCATCGGCGGCTCGTTCGGTGCCGGAAACTACGGCATGTGCGGGCGTGCGTACTCCCCGCGGTTTCTGTGGATGTGGCCGAACGCGCGCATCAGCGTGATGGGAGGGGAGCAGGCGGCGGTCGTGCTGACGACGGTGAAACGCGATCAGCTGGCGCGTGAAGGCAAGGCGCTTTCGGCCGATGAGGAGCGGTCGATCGCCGATCCGGTGCTCCAGAAATACGAAGCGGAGGGCAATCCTTACTACAGCACCGCGCGACTGTGGGACGACGGGATCATCGATCCCGCCGACACGCGCGCGCATTTGGGGCTTGGACTCTCCATCGCGTACAACGCCCCCA
The DNA here is from genome assembly GCA_035636095.1 of Thermoanaerobaculia bacterium. Lineage (GTDB taxonomy): Bacteria > Acidobacteriota > Thermoanaerobaculia > Gp7-AA8 > Gp7-AA8 > Gp7-AA10. Next base: position 18,831 of record DASPZU010000031.1, on the reverse strand, counting down.
TCGAGGATCCGCGGTTCGGTGTCTTCAGGATGTAGTCGTGCCCGAGATCAACTGGTTCATCTTCGACCTCGGCAACACGGTGATCAAGCTGGCGTACGAGCGCGTCATGGAGAACATCTGCAAGCGCGCCGCGATCACGCGCGACGAGCTGGTCGAGCTCCTCGAATCGCCCGGTGCCTACCGCGACCTGGAGCGGGGCGCTGTCACCTTCGAGCAGTTTCACGATTTCCTCAGCGACAAGGCGGGATATCGCGGATCGCTCGCCGATCTTCACGAGACATGGTCCGACTTCTTCGACGCTCCGCTCCCCGGGATCGAAGAACTCCTGGGCCGCCTGCGAGACAAGTACCGTCTGGCCTTTCTCTCAAACTCGAACGAGGTGCATGCGCAACTCATCCCGCGAAAGTTCGCGGCGCTGTTCGAACGGGATGACCGCCTGATTTTTTCGCACCGGTTCAAGACCGCCAAGCCGGACCCCGAGATGTTTCAGCGCACGCTCGAGATCATCGGCGCGCTCCCTACGCAGGCGGTGTTCGTCGACGATCTGCTGGAGAATGTGCTTGCGGCGCGGTCAGTGGGGATCACGGCATACCAGTTCCGCGATGTCTTCTCGCTCGAAGGTGCGTTGCGGGCTGACGGACTTCTCTAGAGGCCGTTCGTGACGGGACGCGTCAGCACATCGCGGCCATACCACTCGCGGTGGAACTGCACCAGCGCATCGCGGGCGGAGCCGTTGTCGTTGACGTGCGAGGGACGTGTGGCGCGGAAGAGATGGGGGAACTTGTACAAGACGTAATCGAAGTTCTGTTTGGCGTACTCGTCGCCCAGGCGGTGGAAGGCGGCGCCATCAATCTCGAACTTGGCCGTCCCTCGATAGGAGAGCTGCACGCGGCTGATCTTGCGCTCGCGCACCTTCTTGGCGAACTCGAGAAACGCGGTGTGCACGTCGATCGGAGTTTGCCGCACGCTCAAGTCGCGTAGGTCGTACACCACCACGCCCGGCACGATCCAGTACTGGTAGTGCGTCGATACGTGCATGCCCTCGAACGAAGCGTTGTCGTGCAGAACCTGATTCATCGGCTCCTGCAGCAGGAAGAGATTTGCGGAGTAGCCGATGAGCGCCGCAACCAGCGGCGTGCCGACGAAAATCAGGCGCTTGCTTCCCAGATGCGGAATCGGGATGGCGACGCGCTCGAGTTTCATCTGACTGCGAATTCGAGCAGACAGGGAGATTTTCTTTCTCCCCGCCAGCTGCGGCGGTTCCACCGGGATGGCGTAGTAGACGATCGAGAGCAACAGTCCGGCCGCCACCGACAGCAATCCGACCGGGCGGAACACCAGCAGCGCGCCCAGTCCGAAAATGTAAGCCACCCAGCTGACGTAGTTCACGCGCGCGCGCATGCGCTGCGCGCGTTGCCGGTAGTAATCGTCATTCACGATCTCGCCGCAGTGCTTGCAGCGGATGGCATCCGTTCGAATTTCAGCCTTGCAGAACTGACAGGACACAACCTGATCTGCCGCGCGTCGTTTCGCCGACGCGAGATCCTCGGCGCGCCGCTTGGGCTGCGCGGAGTTGATCAGAATGAGCCCGCACGAATTGCACACCGTGCTGCCTGGCTCGTACGCTGCGTGGCATTCGGGGCAGTGCATTGTGCCCGGTTATTTTGCAAACCGGCTGCCGTCGGCCAACCCGTGTGGCGGCCGTGGCTTAGACGGCCTAGAAGCGCCGTTCGATGTTGAAGCCCAGGTGCAGGTCGCTCCGCTGTAGCGGAGCCCCCATGTAGGTGGAGGTGACGTACTGATCGGCGTGCGTGGCGTTGCTGTTGCTGATCAGGATCTCGAAGTAGTGGCCGCCGATGACGCGCTTCAGTCCGATTGCCCACGCCGGATAGCTATGCATCTCTTTGGGAAGGTCGCGATTTTTCGGCGTGATTTCGCCCACCACGCTGAGGCTGGGCCGCAGCATCACCGCGATTCCGACCGGCACATTGAATGCGTGTTTGAAAAGGGCCGCTGACGCGTTGCCGCTGACCGCTCGTCCAGCGTCGGTCACATAGGTCGGAACGATCGTCACCTCCGCGCGGCGTCCGAATTGCCGCGAGACGATCGCCTGCGCGAAGCCGGAAGTCCTCTGGTTCAAATCGCCCTCTGTGCGCCAATCTCCACCGATGCGAACGGCAGCCGAGAAGGGGAGAGCAGGAGCCTGTTGGAAGATGTTGTACCGCGCAGCGAATTCGATGTCGTCGAGCGCGTTGCTTCGATAAAACGACAGCTCGGTATCGCGGACGATGACGTACGAAAGCCCGATCCCGACGTCAGCGTTGCTGTCGAGGCCCCACAGCGAGTGAACCCGATCGCTGAAGCTCCCCTGATCCAGAGACTGATTGAATCGATGCGTGAATTTGACCTCCCATACTCCTTTCGATGGCATGTGAGACGTCGGCAGATTCAGGAGAACATCGCCCAGTGGAAGGGGAGGAACCGGTGTATATCGATCCTGGGCGTTTACGGACAGCGCGAATACCAACAGACAACCGGCAACCGACAACCGACCACTAATCATTGGGCGCTCCCCGTCGAATCCAGTCTCGTATGAGCTTGATCTTGTCGTCCGTGAGGTACGGTCCGCCCTGCGGCATGCGGTCGCCCGTGATTCCGGCGCCGGTGATCTTGCGATAGAGGTAGGAGTTTGCGGGGTCGCCCGGCGCGACACGCATCAGACCAGGCATCTCGACGCTGGGATGATTGACGATCTGCCCGTATGCCACGTCGGCGGTCAGTTGCTGGCTTTCCTGTTTGGCCAGCCGGTCGTGGCAGCCCAGGGCGGCGCAAGTGGGGGTGAAGACCTCGTTTTGAACTCGAGTGAATGTGGCGGTGGGGTCGATCGGTTCGCCGCTGCCGCCAGGCGCTGTCGGAAGCTCGGCTAATTTGCCGCAACTCACGGAAAAGAGTGCTGAAACAAGCAACGCCTTGCGAAACATGGGCGCGAAGCGTAGCACGCATGACAACTCAAACTGTGACGCGCGTCACGCCTTAACCGCTATGTATCCCAGCGTGCGAAATCGAATTCGTCCAGCGGATGCTCAACCTTGTGATCGATTCCGCGCTCGAGCAAGCGATCGACGATGGCGGCCACAAGGACGTCCAGGTTCTCGCTGGCGAGGTCGGCGTCTCTGTCGTTTCTCATGTTCCCTCCTGCCTATATGTCGAACGGATGGAGGGAAAATCGACACGACAAAGCAGAAGGCAGAAGGCAGAAGGCGGCTAGGCCGGCCGAAGGTTCTCCTCGTGCCAAAAACCAGGAACCTCTTCTAACAGATAGATCTCGTCCGCGCCGTGATAAAAGCCGACTTCCTTCACTCTTGCACGGTGGCCCGCGTAGACCAATTGCGTCGGATCAAGCGGGTGATGCCATTTCTAGTTTTCGAGAAAGCCTTCCAGCGTCTGCCGATCGGCAATCTGCGCCGAAGTACCAACAGGAAAATCCGGCGTGTAGGTCCTTGTTTCCTTCCCATTGGTGAGCCGTGTCCCGCCCGCCTGCTACTTCTGCCTTCTGCCTTCCGCCTTCTGCTTTCTGCTTTCTGCTTTCTGCCTTCTGACTTACCAGCCGTAGGTTTTTCCAGGCTGCAGCGCTTCGCGGCCGAGAAGTGCCTCACGGTACTTGGTGAATTCGCTGGTTTTCAGGAAGTAGTCGGGAAGTACGGTCGAGAGGTAAGCGAGGTAACGCTCGCCGTTGACGGCCTTGCCGTTATCCGTGATGAGGTTTCCGTAGACGTCGTAGGGCATGAAGACGACTTCCTCCATGCCGCGCTTTCGGTAGAACTTCGGATCGGGAACAAACAGCAGATCCCTGGGTGAGACGCCCTTGATCGCCTCGCCGGTGTCCTGGACCTCTCGGACGAGGCTCCGCGCATCTGGCGCGGTCAGGTCCTTCACTTTGACGCGTGTCACCTCGACGTTGACCAGCTCCAGGACTTCGCGCACCTCGCTGTAGTACTCCGCCTGGGCCGTGCCGTTGTTGCGATCTTTGAAACCGAATGTGATGGCGGTCTCGCCGCCGCGTTCGTTGCCGAACATCTCGAGTCCTCGCGGGATCCAGGCGTTGAGGGCTTTCTGAATATCGGCGATCGAGTAGCGGCCTTTGTCAGTGAGGGCGCCGATGGCAAGCTCTTTGAGGAACCCGCGTCCCGATCCGATGTGGTAGCCCTCTTCGGAGAGCATCGGGCTCATCGACCGCGCCATCGGCGCGTACGAGAAGACTTTCTGCATCTCGAGCTGGTATTTGCCGACCAGATCGATCGTGGTTGCGAAGATGACGTTGTCGAGGAAGTTATAGAACGGGATGTTGAAGGCATCGAGCACGTGATTGCCGAGTTGCATCGAGAGCAATTCGTCCATGGTTTCCTTCGCCACGTCGGGATGGCCCGGTTTGCGCCACGAGTCGTCGTGGTCGAACACCCAAAACATCTGATACCCGTGTCTGAGCTCTTCGGCCATGATCCGAAGGACGGAGACTTTCATCTGGTCGCTGGGCGCCTCTTCCAGGGTCAGGCGGTGCTGTTGAATCGATCCGAGCTCGGTCGATGCCTGTGCCCGGATGATGTCACGGGCGGTGTAGAACATATTGCCGACCATATCGCCGGCACGCTCGAATCGCTGTTGACCGGCCATGCGGCCAAAGTTGATGGTTTCCGAGGCCAATTTCCCGATTTTCGCGAAGAGCTGATAGGGCGTCTGGGTGGGGTAATACCTGGTCCAGTTTTTAAGGAGGTAGTCGAGCTCGGGAAAGTTTTGCTTCTGCCAGTCGAGGAGCGCCTCATGATATTTCGGCGTAATCGTTTGGGTAGTGTAGGCTGCCAAAACCGTCCTCCTGCGGAGCCGACAACGTTTGCGTAATCAGCAACATTCTCGCTGCATTCAGTGCAATAATTAGGGCAAAACGAGACGCGAATTGTAAGCGGATTCTGCCGTGGCATGGAAGATCCCGGCTCCGCGGACAGTTGCAGCGCAGGTCCCCAACATGCACACGTTGACGCTCATTCACTCGAAGAGCTTCCCAATCGCGCGCTACGCGGAAGCCCTGGAGAGAGAGTCGATCTCTCCGTTGGTTATGGAGTCCCTCGATCGCGTCCCCAGCGATGCCCACGCGCTGCGGGTCGTACTGGTCGATCCGGCCATCAGCGGCAACGGCGGCGCGGCTGACATCACCGATCGCCGCACCGCGATCGTCGGCGTCGGCCTTCGGGAAGAGCCGCGGTGGCTGACCGACGAGACGGTTTACTTCGATCTCCCCGAGAACCCCTCGCCGGCCGCGCTCGCGAACGCGATCAAGCGCGCTTACCAGTTCCTGTACCAGAAAATGCGCGCCGATCAGCTGGAGCGACAGCTTTCGGATCGCACCCAGGAGCTGCGGGAGCTGAGCGAGGTCGGGATTGCTCTGTCGGCGGAACGCGATCACTCCGTGCTGCTCACCACGATTCTGAGCAAGGCCCGCGAGCTCTCGCGCTCCGATGCCGGATCGCTCTACCTGCTCGACGAAGTCGACGGGCAGAAAGTCCTGCGCTGGAAGCTGGCCCAGAACGATTCGATCGACGTCATATCGTTCGAGGAAAAGGTCCTGCCCATCACGCGCCGAAGTCTGGCCGGCTACGTCGCGCTGACCGGCGAGACCCTGGTCATCGACGATGCCTACGACCTCCCGCCCGGCGCCGAGTACACCATCAACCGTTCCTTCGATGAGGAGAATCAGTATCTGACGCGGTCGATGCTGGTTTTCCCGATGATGAATCACGTCGGAGAGCTGATCGGCGTCCTGCAGTTGATCAATCGCAAGCGCGCCGGGGCCGCAAAGCGGCTGACCGCGACCACCGTTCCGCGAGAAGTCGTCTCCTTCGACAGGGAGACCGTGGAATTGATGCGAGCGCTGGCCGGCCAGGCCGCGGTGGCGGTCGAGAACAACCTTCTCTACGAATCGATCGAGCGTCTGTTCGAAGGCTTCGTGACGGCGGCTGTCACCGCCATCGAGCAACGCGATCCGACCACCTCAGGACATTCATTCCGCGTTGCAGATCTGACCGTCGAGCTCGCCAAAACAGTCGACCGGATCGAAGCGGGCCAATTTCGCGACATCCACTTCTCCTCCGATCAGGTCCGCGAAATCCGCTATGCCTCGCTGCTGCACGACTTCGGGAAGGTCGGCGTCCGGGAGCAGGTGTTGATCAAGGAAAAGAAGTTGTATCCGATGCAGCTCGAGACCATCCGCGGGCGGTTCGACTTCGCGATGAAGTCGGTGGAAAGCGATGCCTACCGCCGCAAGGTCGAGTATCTGCTGAAGCACGGGCGCGAAGGATTCGACGATTTCGCGCGACGCATGGACGCCGAAACCGCAGAACAGATCGAGAAGCTGCACAAGGATTTCGCGATCGTGGCTCAATCGAATGAGCCCACCGTGTTGCCGGAGGGTGATTTTCAATACCTGCAACAGCTGGTGAATCGTGAGTACTTCGACATGCGCACCGAGCGCAAGCCGCTGGTACAGCCGGAGGAGGCGCGGATTTTGTCGATTCGGAAGGGAAACCTCGATCCGGCCGAACGCAGCGAAATCGAGAGTCACGTCACGCACACGTTCCACTTCCTGCAGAAGATTCCGTGGACGAAGGATCTGGTGAGCGTGCCCAACATCGCCTACGCCCATCACGAAAAACTGAACGGACGCGGATATCCCCGCAAGCTGACCGCCGCCGAGATTCCCATTCAGTCGCGGATGATGACGGTCTCGGACATCTACGACGCGCTCACCGCCAGCGACCGGCCCTACAAACGCGCCATCTCCACCGATCGCGCGCTCGACATCCTCAAGATGGAAGTCACGGACGGCCTCCTCGACTCCTCGCTGGTCACTCTCTTCATCGACTCGAAGGTCTATGAGCGTGCCGGCGTGCTCCGCACCTGATCCGGTTTTGGGGTCAGGTCTTTGATTCTCGCTTCACTCTTCAAAGAGTAGAGACTGAAGAGTCAAAGAAGGCCATTCAATCACTTCTTAGCGGGCGACAGCTTTGCGTCGTCCGGCAACGATCGTTTTTCGCCGGAACGCGAAAAAACACGCCCCAACGCCGCGTCGATGCGCATACGTCGATCTTCTGCCTGTAGAACCGAGCGAGAATCAAAGATCTGACCCCATGGTCAATGCCGGAAGTGGCGCTCGCCGGTGAAGACCATGGAGAGGCCGCGCTCGTTCGCGGCCGCGATGACGTCTGCATCGCGGACGGAGCCGCCGGGCTGGATCACCGCCCGCACGCCGGCATCGGCCAGGATGTCCAATCCGTCGCGGAACGGAAAGAAAGCATCGGAGGCCGCGACAGATTCAGCGGTCGCGGCGGTCGCTTTCAAGATGGCAACCCTGGCGGCATCGACGCGGCTCATCTGACCCGCTCCGATTCCGATCGAGTGGGCCGCGCTGGTGAGCACGATGGCGTTTGACTTCACATGGGCGCACACGATCCACGCAAACTCCAGCCCGGCCATTTCGACTGACGTCGGCTGTCGCGTCGTGACGACTTTCCATCCGCCCGGCGGCGCGATGTGATCGACGCTCTGCCCCAGGATACCGCCGGCAGCGCTGCGGTACTCCATCGGATTGGAAGGGAGAGCGGCCGCCACCACGCGCAAGTTCTTTTTCTTCTTGAGCGCGTCGAGCGCACTGGCGCTGAACGAAGGAGCGACGACCACTTCCAGAAAAAGCGATTCGATTGCGCGCGCGCATTCGTCGTTGAATTCGCGATTGACGCCCACGATCCCGCCGAACGCCGACACGGCATCGGCCTCGATGGCGCCCCGCAGCGCTTCCGAGATGCTCTGACGCCGCGCGACTCCGCACGGATTCGTGTGCTTGATCACCGCGGCTGCCGGATCGCGAAAAGCGTGCGCCAGCCGGATCGCAGAATCAAGATCGAGCAGGTTGTTGTAGGAAAGCTCTTTTCCCTGGATCTGGTCGAACGGCTTTCCGTCGGCGTAAAAGGCGGCCGTCTGCTGCGGATTCTCGCCGTAGCGCAGATCCTGAAATTTCGCGAGATGCAGCGTCAGGCCCGCCGATGGCTGGAAAAAGGTCGCGATCGCTCGATCGTACTGGGCAGTTTTTTCGAATACCGCCACCGCACAGCGCAATCGAAAGGCCTCGGTGATCTCACCCTTCTCCAGCCGGCGAACGAACTCTTCGTACAACGACGGATCGGGTAACGGAAGGACGTAGCGATAGTTTTTCGCGGCGGCGCGAAGCATCGACGGACCGCCGATGTCGATCTGCTCGACAGCTTCCGTGATCGCCACGCCTTCTTTTGCAACCGTCGACTCGAAGGGATAGAGATTGACCACCACCAGATCGATGGGCGGGATGCCGAGACGTGCCATATCGGCGAGATGATCGGCCTTGTCGCGACGATGAAGGATCGCGCTGAACACTTTCGGCGTCAGCGTCTTCACGCGGCCGCCGAGGATTTCGGGTGCGCCGGACCAGGAAGCGATGGCAGTGACTTCGACCCCCGCGTCGACCAGATGTTTGGCCGTTCCGCCGGTCGACAGAATCTCGGCGCCTTGAGCTCGCAGCGCTTTCGCCAGCTCGATGATCCCGCTCTTGTCCGAGACGGAGAGGATGGCGCGCTCAATTCGCATGCTGAATGACGCGCGCGCCGCGCATCGATGCGGCCGAACGGACGTCGCCGCCGGCTTCCCTCCAGATGTAGTAGTACAGATTCACGAGGTCCGTGACGGCGTGCGAGTAGCAGATCGACGCGACGCCGAAGGCCGTCGAACGGTCGTCGAACTCGGCAGAAGTGTGCCGGGCGTCATCGCGGAAATATTCTTCGCTCATCAGCGGAGCGTAACTGGCGGTCCTCTTGAAGGTGCGATCGAGATACTGGGGCAGCGCAAATCGCGCGTCGAGTCCGTAGAAGACGGTCGGAAAGCGCTCCATCCGCCGCTCGAAGTAAAACTCGAAATCGCTGTGCGACGATTCGAGCGCGTCTTCGGTATCGACGTGAAACGGATTGTTGGCGTCGCCGACCAGATGGGAGAGAAGGCCCAGACGCGCCACGACCTGCGCCATCGGTTGATTCGAGTGGATCATGCCGATGCAGCCGCGTGTTTCTTTCTCGATCCGTTCCTTGAGATGGGCGCGATGCTTGTCGGCGGCCTCCTCACGAACTCCGTAGTCGATTCCGGCGCGATACTGCGTGCGATAGCGTTTGATCACCAGATTCAGATCGTGCGGTGCGAGACGGCCGGCGCGGTCCGCGATCTGGTAATCCGCGGTGAGGGTCCAGGCGTTGGCGGTGATCGGAAAAAGAAAGAGGAGGAGGAATCGCCGTATCAACAGCGATCATGTTAACTGAGTTGCTAGGGATTCGCTCCCCTCTGCTGCGGCCGAAGGATATCGTTGCGCTTCGGTGACTCTCCGCTGACGAGCTCGGCGATCGAATATTTCGGCGTCACGTTTGTAATCCGAACGACCGCCACCTGCTTGTCGGGAGTTCCGAGGTTGACTCCAGAGGCCGGATCGATGAGTGCTTCCGCGGCGCGATACACGCCGAACGTCTGTCCATTCTCGACGCCCGCTTCCTCGCCGGCGTTGACATAAATCTGCGCGCCCTCGGCCCGAATGACGCGTGCTTCCCACTTCGCCTCGCCCAGTTTTGCGATGATGAAGCGCACCGTGCCGTCGAGCGCTTCGCGCGACGCTCTGCCCAGCGGCGTCGTGACAAAGCCGGCCGCGCTGGCGTCCATCCTGGCGTTGGAGAGCTTGACGTCGGCGCCACTCGATGTCGCGGTTCCGTGCGAGGTCGCCGATGCGATCACCTCGCTGGTGAGCGCGTCGTACACGCGGGTGTCGATGCCGACCTGCGCCCGCAAAACCGTGGCGCCGAGGTTGATGCCCTTGATCACCTTCAGCGAGCCGCTCGTTCCGGTCTGGCTGTACGAATATTCGCTGATTGCAGAGCGGATCAGATACTGCGCGCCGATGATCGCCCCGCTCCTGGCGGCCGTCTCGGGATTCGCTTTGCCGCCGGCCGCCAGTTCATGCTCGGCAGCGATGTCGCTCATCGCCTTTCGCTCCAGAACGATGACGCGACCTGTCTTGGCAAGCTCGGTCGTCAGAATCTCCGTCAGCGCCATCGCGAAGTCGGCGGGCGGCGGAATCTGAATCGTCGACGTGAACGTCGTGCCGCCGCCTCCCGTTGGCTGAGCCATCGCCGTGGCGGCCATCGACATGTCCATGACGGCCACGCGCTTCTTCAGCCCGGCCGGAGTGGCAGCGATTACCGGTGACGCGATCAACAGCAGGACTGCCATCGTCTTGCGCATCGAGAGGACCTCCGGGTGCTTGCAAACTATCACAGAGAGTGAGTTCCCGCGCCGGTTGCGGCGTTACAATGGCGCGCACCCGAGACATCATGGCCTCCGACGCGATGACACGTGCGGCGAACGGCAGTTCGGCGGACGAGATTGCGGTCGACCTCAGCAACCGCTTCTGGAAGCGTCTGTGCATCTTTGCTGCGCGCCGCTTACGCGATCGATCGGCTGCTGAAGATGTGGCGCAGGAGACCTTGCGACGGGCACTCCAAGCGCTTCGTCAGCAACGCGTCGAGAATCTGGAGGCCCTTCCTGCCTTCATTTTTCAGACAGCCCGCAACATCTGCCTTCACTACGGGCGTTCGGCGCGGCGTGAGGAGGGAGCACTGCTCCGCTTCCGCGCCGGAATGCAGAGCTCGAGCGGCGAGGAATCGGATCCGCTGATCGCCCTGGTCGACGAAGCGCGGCGCGAGGGAGTCCGCTCGGCGATCGAGCACATGCCCCCAGACGATCGCGATTTGTTGCGCATGCTTTACATCGACGGTCTCGAGAGCTCCGATATCGCGCGGCGCCTGGGCGTGGATCCCGGAACCCTGCGCGTTCGAAAACATCGCGCGCTCAAACGTTTGTCGGAGCTCATCGGAAACGTTTCGCCATGATCGGGAACTCAATCATCAGCGTGGATCAGAATTGCCGCTATTCGGATGAGGACGATGTTCTGCGCGCGTACGTCGCGGGACGACTATCCGAATCGGCGGCCGAAGAGTTCGAGCAGCATCTCTTCGAGTGCGATCGATGCGCCCAGGAGGTCGAGCGGGCGGTGGAATTGCGCTCGGTCATGGGCCGGCGCGAAAAACAGAGCCCCTTGCTGCCGCTCGCGGCTGCGGCCATCGTGGCGGCTGTCGCGATCAGTCTCTGGCAGGCGCGGCCCCGCGAAGCGTCGCTGACGCCGCCTCCATTGCGCGGCATCAGCGGCCGCGAGATCATGGCGTCCGGCCGCCTTGTCGACGGCGTCTTCACGGCGTCGTGGAAACCGGTTCGCGGCGCGCGCTCGTATCGCGTGCAGATCTTCGACTCCATCGGCGAGCCGGTGACATGGACCGAGACGAGCAAAACGACAGTCTCCGCCACGATCGGTTCCGCGCCTCCGGGCCAAACGCGTTACTGGAAGGTGCAGGCACTCGACGATGATCACATCGTGATCGCGAGCTCGGAACTTCTCAAGATTCAAACGCCATGACTCCGCTTCTGGTCGTGCTGATGGCAATCATGTCGCCAGCGGAGCGAATCGATTCGCTTCTGCAGAAAGCATCCGCACTGCAGTCGCAGCAGCAGCGGCGGGCGGATCTGGCCATCCCGTTACTGTTGCAGGCGCGTGCGCTGTCCGCCGCATCGGGAGACGATCAGCGCGAAGCGCGGGCATCGAATCAGCTCGGACATGCGTACTGGACCACGCATCGGCACGAACGCGCGTTCGAGATGTTCCGACGCGCTCTCGTCAAATCGCGCGCGTGCGGCGACCACAATGCGGAAATCGATGCGGTTGCCGGCATGGGCGCGCTGCACATTGATCGCGGCGAGTATGTCGAGGCCCAGGCCTTCTACCGAGCGGTTGTCGACCTCGGCACGCGATACGACGACGCCGCCACACGCGTGCGCGGGCTCAACGGCCTGGCGGCCATGGCCGACCGCCGTGGTCGCAGCTCGGACGGAGCCCACTATGCCCGAATGGCGCTGGCGGAGCTCGATGCCGGAGTGCGCGCCGGCAAGAAGTTTCCGTCGCAGCATTTTTTCTCCGTGCCCTACAACCTGGGCAAGGCGCTCTCCGAGCAGGGCGATTACGCGCAGGCGTCGATCTATTTCGAGCGCGCGCGATCGGCCGCAGAACGCGACGGCCTGATCACCGGCGTGTGGCACGTCCTTCACGAAACGGGCGAGATGTACCGCGCGCAGGGAGATCTCAGCACCGCCGTGCGCTACTACCAGCGCGCCCTTGCGCAAGCGCATCGCGTCGAGTCGCTGGATCCGGAAGCGATCACGCTGACCGCGCTCGGCTCAGCCGCGGAAGCGCGCGGTGACTTCGAAGCAGCCCTCAATCATTACAACGAAGCATTGGCGATTTTCGGGAAGGCCGAGATGTATGGGCACGTGCCGCAAACGCTGGCGATGCTGAGTCGAGTCCAGTTTCTTTCCGGCGACCGGGTTGGGGCGCGCCTGTCACTCGACCGCGCCGATGCCGTTCTCGCCACCATGGATCAGCCGCTGGGGAAGTCGATGCAAAAACTCGAATCGGGTCGCCAGAAATTCGAGAGCGGCGACGTCGCAGGAGCACAATCCGAATATTCGGCGGCCCTCGACACCGCCAGCAGGAACAACCTCGACAGCTTCCGCGCCAGCGCGCTCCTCGGATTGGCGGAGATTGCGCGTGCGCGCCGCGATGTCAAGCTGGCTTTACATCTCTACAGTGAAGCGGCGGACGCGATCGATGCCACGCGCGCGCGAATTCCATCAATCGAACAGCGCGCCGCATTCGTCTCGGCAACGCATCGCATTTACGAGGGATGGGTCGACACGTTCCTCGACGTCAACCTTACCGAGCGCGCCTTCCTCGTTCTCGAGCGCGAGCGCAGCCGCAATCCTCTCGATGCCGTAATGTCCCAGAGCTTCGAGCGCAGCGCGCAAGCTGGCGCGCTGCACGATCGTGTTTCAGCGCTGCAGGTCGATCTGACTTCGCCGATCCTCACCGCGGAACGCCGCACACAGCTCCTCGGTCAGCTCGACGACGCCGAGCGAAAGCTCGATCTGCTGCAGACATCGACGAAGCCGCGTCCGCCATTCAACGCCGACCTCGTCTCACTGCGACACGCGCTGAAGAAAAACGAGGCCTGGATCGAATTCGCAGAGCGGCCCAATCGCGTCATCGCCTTTCTCGTCACCGCCGATGGCCTGCATGTCTCGCAGCACGCGGTTGGCTCGCTGGAGTCGCGCATCGAGTTTTTCAACGACCTGCTGAACAGTGCGAGCTCGGAGGACGCGATCCGCCCCGGAACTGCTCTCTCGCACGATCTTCTCGGCGATGTGCTGCCGCATGTCCCGGCTGTGCGGCGGCTGATCATCGGCGCGGCGGGCGAACTGGCCGCTCTTCCGTTCGATGCTCTGCCCGATCTGCAACACTCATCGCAACCGCTGCTCGCGAAGTATGAGATCGCCTATGCGCCGTCGCTGACGGTGCTGGCGGAGCTGCGTCAGCGCCGAGCGAGCTCTCCGCAGTACGACCTCCTCGGCGTCGCGCCGCTGACCGGCGGGGCGATCGCTGCCACACTGCCAATCTATCGCTCGGCCGCGCTCGCGCCGCTTCCGTGGAGCGGGCGGGAGGTGGACCAGGTCGCGCACCTCGTGGGCGGACGCACCGACGAGCTCCTCGGAGCGTCAGCCACCGAGGAGGCATTCAAGCATCTGCGGTTGCGAGATTACAAAGTGATTCATCTGGCCACGCACGCGCTTCTCGATCCGCAATTCCCATCGCGATCGGGAATCGTCTTCAACCGCGGCTCGTCGAGCGATGACGGCTGGCTGCAAATGCGCGAGATCTATCAGCTGGATTTATCAGGACAATTAGTTGTCCTGAGTGCGTGTCAGACGGCATTCGGAACCGTTTCGAGCGCCGAGGGCATGCACAGCCTCGCCCGCGCGTTCACGTATGCCGGCGCGAAGGCGGTTGTCGGTACGCTTTGGAAAGTGCACGACACTGCCGCTGCCGCCATCGTGGAAGACATGTACACCGCCATGAGTCGAGGCGAATCCGTATCGGGAGCGCTGCGGGCGGCACAGCTCGCGGCTGCCGGACAGCATCCTTATCGCAACGCACGCGATTGGGCGGGCTGGGTGGCCACCGGCGACGCATCTGCGCGTCCCGATCTTCATCCGCCGACGTTTTTGGATCGGATCAGCGCCGCGGTTTATCACTGGCGACAATGACCGACGCCTTTTCCGAACACCTCGCGACGCTTTACGCGTGCCGCGCATGCCCCAACGTTTTCGGCGCGCCCGTCACTGGCGCTGTCGGAGGCGCAAGAGTGATGCTGGTCGGCCAGGCGCCCGGTCCGCACGAAGTCGAAGATCGGCGTCCGTTCGCGTACACCGCGGGGCGGCGCCTGTTCGGCTGGTTCGAGCAGTTCGGCGTCGACGAGCCGCAATTTCGAGCTCGCATCCACATGTGCGCCGTCATCCGCTGCTTCCCCGGAAGAAATCCAAAGGGCGGAGGCGATCGCGTTCCGAGTCCGGCCGAGATTGCAAATTGCAGAAAGCATCTCGATCGCGAGCTGCAACTGCTTCGACCGAAGCTCGTGATCGCGGTCGGGACTCTTGCGGCTCAGGAGCTCATCGGAAAATCGGAGCTGCGGAGCGTCGTCGGTCCGCTGCAGCAGGCGGAACGGGCGGGCGTGAAGTTCGATGTGGTGGTGCTTCCGCATCCATCCGGCCGGTCGACCTGGCTGAACGATCCGAAGAATCGCGCGCTGCTGGATAGGGCACTCGGCCGGATCGCGTCGCACGCGGCATGGCGCGCTACGTTTCAGCGAAAGCGGCGCGGGTAAGGTTCTCGTGACCGCTGGTGGTCACGACAACGTCATCCTCGATCCGGATGCCGCCGAATTTGCGGAAGTCGTCGACCTTCGACCAGTTGACGTACTTCGCGTTTGCGCTCTTTTTCAGATCTGCCAGGAGCGGCTCGATGAAGTACATCCCAGGCTCGACGGTGAAGACGTGGTTCGGCTCGACGGTGCGCGTGAGACGCAGGTAGGGATGGCCTTTGGGCTTGGGAATGCTGGTGCCGGTGCGGTCGGCCATGAAGCCGGCGACATCGTGCACCTGCAGGCCGATGTAGTGGCCGACACCGTGCGGGAAAAACGTGCTGCTCATTCCTTTTTCGACGATGCCGTTCGCGTCGATGTCGCGCGTAAAGCGGAACTGCTCGAGCATTCTCGCCACCATCTGGTGCGCGCTCATGTGGAGATCGGGATAGTTGATGTTCGGCTTGACCGCGGCGCAAAGCTGCTGTTGACCGGCGTCGAACGCCTGGATCATCTGCGCGAATTCGTCGTCGCGCTGCGAATGGGTCCGCGTAATGTCGGCGGCATAACCGTTCACGCTCGCGCCGGCGTCGATCAGAAACGAGAATCTTTTCCGCTCCTCCAGCCGGCGCCGATCGTGTTGGATGTAATGCAGAACGGCGGCGTTCTCGTTCAGACCGATGATGTTGGCGTACGGCAACTCCTCTTCAGTCGAATTTGCGGCCTGCAGGTATTCCAGGTGAATCTCGTATTCCGATCCTCCGGAGCGGTACGCCCGCTCGGCCGCGCGATGGGCGCGCGCTCCGATCCGGTTCGCGCGGCGCATGCACTCGATTTCGTAATCGGTCTTCCAGGCGCGATCGAAGTGGAGGCGATTGAGCAGCGCCTCCGGAGCGGGTTGATCTTCCCCGATGTACGCGACCCGTCCGCTGGCCGGGAAATGCTGCTTGGCCTCCGCGGGGTCGGCAATGATCTTGATGTCGAAGTGATCGACCCAGTAGCCCGTTGGTGTCTCGGCCGGCTTGTACCAGTAGTCGACTGGTTGAAAGTAAATGAGGCGCGGCTTCCGCCCCGGCGTGTAGATGACGTAGCAGTTGGGATTGTCGAGGACGGGCACCCACGCTTTGAAATGCGGATTGGGCTTGAACGGATACGGCATGTCGTCGAGAAACGCCATCCGGATCGCGCCGGCGAAGATGATCGCATGGTCGTAGCCGCTCTCGGCGAGGGCGCGATCGTGCCGCTGCGCCAAGGTTTGGAGGTGGAGGGGATACAACCCCGCAAGGCGATCGCTCATTAATGTATGGTGCCGCGCCTACAGTTTGCTGCTTTTTCTACTCCTTGTGGTCCACATCTCGTAGAAATAGCTGCAAACTGTAGGCGCGGCACCAAAAAAAGAAGCGCGCCGACCCACCAGGGATTATCGGCGCGCCTCGTGTCGCTAGCGGCTGTGGCGTGCCTTTGCGCGAGTCATGCCAACCAGCTGCCCATGTATTTGAGCAATTGGTCGATCGACAGCATCCGCTCCTCGCCGCTGGGCGTTCTGAAAATCGAGTGATACCAGCCCTTCACCTTCACAGGGGTGAGGATCTCGTCGCCGATCTTCAGCCGCTGACGCCTGCCTAACTTGAGGAACACCTTCTCATACGCCGACCGCCTCAGAGGGTCGCCCGCCCACGGAGGCGCGAGCCTCTCCTCGAGGTCAACCTGTCGCCTGCGCGGGACAGATTGCGTCAAGGTGGCGTCACCGGTCATCAAGGAGGCGAAGTTGTCCATCTCCGGCAGCGTCGCGCCCCACCGGATGCTGCGGCCGATGTCGTCGTAAGCCGCCGGCCGGTCGGGGAGGTCGAGCAGTGCCGGCGTTTCGCCGCGCAAAACGGAGAAGAGCAGCCGGTAGCTGAATGGATCGGCGTAACGGCGGATCGAATCGCGAAAGCGCATCGCGATGGCGTGAGCGATCCGGCGCAATGACATCGTTTCGCCGTTGGTCGTCTTCCAGACCGCCTCATCGAGGCCGGTCGTAAATGGATTCCGCGGGAAATGAAAATCTTTCATCAACCAACCTTTGCGGACGACGTGTTTTCCTGGCGACGCTCCCGCGATCAGCGCAACGCTGCTCAACTCCTCGAGCCGATAACTCGGCCACCCGATGACGTCGCGAACGATCCCGACGCACAAGGCAGCCGCCGCAGACATCAGGCCGGGATCGGGAGTGAAGTCGAGCGTGACCTCGATCCGATCGCGCCTCGGACGCACTCCGATGCCCGTCGATTTGCGATTGGCGCTCGAGACGATGAGCGGCACCGGCAATAGATGCGCCAGAAGCAGCGCGAGCTTCTGAATCGTCCGCCCGCTGCTTCGCTCCTGGCGCGACAGCTCGAACGAGATGTTGTGGTGACAACTGAACGCCTGCAGCCGGACGCGTTTTCCGGTTCGCGTCTCCCACAGGTCGAGCTGCTGGCGCACAAAGCCGATCTGCTCCCAAAGACTGCGCACCACGCGCGCGGTGCACTGCGGCGCGATCTCGATCACGGGCGTCACAACTTCCACCACGCCGCCGTCGAAGTAGAGCGCTCCGCCGGTTGGCAACTGCATCGACTTGTTGGTGCGCTTCAGCAGCGGCTGCTCGATGAAGCCCGACGGAGTGCGCCACACTTTCTCCGGAACCTCTCCGACGTCGTCGATGAAGATCTTGAACTCCGCTTCCAGTCCGATCACCGGCAGTTCCAGTTCGGAGGTGTAGGGAAAGCGCTCGTCGTAGATAGGCATGGGGCCCTAGCGATAGACGAGCTGATAGAACACCGTGAGCTCGTGAACGACCTCGATCGCCCGCCCTTCCAGAACGAGAGGCTTGAATCGCCACTCGCGAAGCGCCTTGACCGTCGCATCGTCGAACGCCGGCCGCTTCGAGTGCTCCAGGACGTCGAGCTCCTTGATCCAGCCGTCAGTGAACAGCGGAATCGGCTTGTCCCTTCCAAAATGGACCCGCCCGTCTTCCTCGACCGGCATTCCGCCGGCGACACCCTGCGACGCGCCGCCAACGACTCCCCCTTCCACTCCTCCAGGTTCCTTAACCGAGACGGTGGTCTTCGCGGCTGGAGTGAGGATCGACGGCGATCGATTCAGCGACATGGGCGGGATCGTGTCGGGAATCGCGGGTGGAGCAACGAGAAGATTGGGGTTGTACTGCGGTCGATTCGAGAGCTGGATCGGCTTGGGAGGAGCTTCGGGCGGCCTCATGGAGGCCGGGAGCGGTGGGTCGAGAGACGTCACCAGCACATACGCCTGCGTGACGCGCGGTGAATGCGTCGGAAAGACGACCTCCCAAATCACGAGCAGCGCCGCTACGCCAACGCCGGCGATGTGAAGGACGAGCGAGACCGGCAGCGTCTCGTACGCGAGGCGCTTGCTTCGAGCCCCCGGCGCAACAGTCTCGAACATCAGTGACGAATCAATTCGAAGTTCACTGCCAGCTCGTGCACGACTTCTACCGCCTTGCCGTCCTGGATCATCGGACGAAACCGCCACTGCTTGATCGCTTCGACGGTCGCCTCGTCGAACATGGCATTCTTGGCGTGATCGATGATCTGTACATCGATCACCAGGCCCTTCTTGCCGATGATGTAGCGCACGATCACCTGATCTTCGAGCTGTGCCTTTCTCGCCTTGTCGGGATAGACCGGATACTCCTGCGAGATGACCTGCAGCGGAAGCGACTGGTTGCGTTCGATGTGGACCCGGCCGTCGTGCGGAAAGAATTGCGCTCCGACCCCGTGTAATTTTCCGCCGACCTCGCCGCCGATCTTTCCATCCATCGCTGATCCCGGCAGGGCGGTGTCGGTCGGTGGCAGTGCCGGCGTGAGCAGCGCCGCCGCCGGAGGGGTGGGATCAGGAATCAGCGGGACGGCTTCGGGGA
>DASPZU010000030.1:0-11519 GCA_035636095.1 Thermoanaerobaculia bacterium | reverse complement strand
CCGCGCAGCGTCACCGTCGATGCGCAGATGGAGGAAGCGATCGAATTCGCGATCGCGCGCATCGAGGCATTTCATCGCCAGCAGCTCCCCCTGGGATACACATGGAGCGACAACGGCACGGAGGTCAACCATCGCGTGCGGCCGCTGCGCCGCGTCGGCGTCTACGTGCCGGGCGGAAGGGCGGTCTACCTCTCCACGCTGATCATGACTGCCGTCCCCGCGCGCATCGCGGGGGTGCGCGAGATCGTGGCGATCACGACGCCGGCGGCTGCCGATCGCGACGAGTTCCACTTCGCCTGCAACCGGCTCGGCATCCGCGAGATCTATCGCTGCGGCGGCGCGGCCGGCATCGCGGCGGCAGCGCTGGGCACGGAGTCGCTCGCGCGCGTGGACAAGATCGTGGGGCCAGGCAATGCCTACGTCACCGCCGCCAAGGCGCGCCTGGTCGGCACGGTCGGCATGGACATGACCGCCGGACCGACGGAGCTGGTGATCATCGCCGACGAAACTGCCAACGCGGAATTCGTGGCCGCCGATCTGGCGGCGCAGGGGGAGCACGGCCCTGACTCGGCGGTCATCGCGATCTGGGTGGGACGCGCCGACAAGAGTGTCGGCGCCACACTGAGCTTGCTGGCCGGCTCGATCGACGAAGCGATCGCGATCGCGAACCGCATCGCACCGGAGCACGTTTCGATTCAGATGCGCGACCCGCACAGCGTGGCGGCGCGCATCGAGAACTGCGGCGCGATCTTCTGTGGATCGTCGTCGCCGGTCGCCGCCGGCGACTACGTTGCCGGGCCGAATCACGTCCTGCCCACCGGAGGGAGCGCGCGATTTTTCTCGCCCCTCGGCGTGTATGACTTCGTCAAACGCGCCAACGTGATCACGATCAGCGATGAGGCGCTGCACACGATGGCACCACGCGCGCAGCGACTCGCCGAATTCGAAGGCCTGCCGCTGCACGCGCAGTCGCTGGCGGCCAGGAGCCTGGTATGAGCCGCAGCATCGTGGCCGCCATGACGGCCTACACCCTCGAGCTGCGCGAAGCGCAAATCAAGCTCAATCAAAACGAATCGCCGTTCGATTTTCCGCGCCAGCTGAAGAGTCGCGTGCTGGAGAAGATGGCGGAGCGCGACTGGAATCGCTATCCCGATTTCGAGTCGACCGCGCTCCGAACTGCAATTGCCAAAGCGTTCGCGCTCGCGCCGGAAAACATTCTGGTCGGCAATGGCTCGAACGAGCTTCTGGCGGCCGCCATCGGCGCGTTCGTCGGACCGGGAACGCCGGTTGTGTTTCCTCGCCCGACCTTCGCCCTTTACGAAAAACTCGTGACCATCGCGGGAGGGCTCCCGATCCCGATCGAGTTCGATCCCCACTCTGGCCTGCTGCCGCTGGAGGAGATGCTCGCGGCAATCGCGGAGCATGAGAACTCCGTGGCGATCGTCTGCTCGCCTAACAATCCCACCGGCGGCGTGCTGCCGGAGGGAGGACTCGACGCGCTCCTCGAAAGCGGCGCGATGGTGCTCTTGGACCAGGCCTACGGCGATTTCGACGCCGCCGGGGTCGGCGGCGCTCCACATGAACGGCTGGTCAGGTTCAGAACGTTCTCCAAAGCATGGGGACTGGCGGCGCTGCGCATCGGCTGGTGCGCATCGACTGCCGAGAACTGCCGCGAGATCCGCAAGGTGAAACTCCCCTACTCGCTCAACGTGATTAGCTCCGCGATCGCTGAGGCGGCCCTGGAGCACCCGGCAATTCGCGATCGCAACGTTGCGCGCATCGTGGCCGAGCGCGATCGCGTCTTCGCGGCGATGCAGCAGATTCCGCAAATCACGGTCTTTCCGTCGCGGGCAAACTTCATCGCCTTCCGAACGGAGAAACCGCTGTTCGACGTTTTGTGGGCGAAGGGGATTCTCATCCGCGATTTCTCGAAATTCCTTCGCGTTTCGATCGGCACGCCCGAACAGAACGACGCATTCCTGGCCGCGCTGAAGGAGGTCGTATGACCCGAACTGCAGTCCTCGAGCGGAAGACGAAGGAGACCAGCGTGCGCGCGAGTGTCGATCTCGACGGCGATGGCACGAAGTCGCGCATCGAGACGCCGGTCGGATTTCTGTCGCACATGGTCGAGGTCATCGCGCGGCACGGACGCGTCGACATCGACGTCATGGCAACCGGCGACACCTTCATCGACTATCACCACACCGTCGAGGACGTCGGCCTGGTCCTGGGCGAAGCCTTCGGCAAAGCGCTGGGCGACAAAGCGGGCATTCGCCGCTTTGGTCATGCCTACGTGCCGCTCGATGAATCGCTCGCGCGCGTGGTGGTTGACTTCTCAGGCCGCCCGTATCTCGTTTTCGATGTGCCGCTCGATCGGGAGATGCTGCTGATCCACAAAGATTTTCCGTTTGTGCTGGTGGAAGAATTTTTCAAGTCGTTCGCCAACAAATGTCCCTGCAACATCCACGTCGATCTGATTCGCGGCCGCAACGGGCATCATGCCGCCGAAGCGATTTTTAAGGCCTTCGCGGTGGCGTTGCGCGAGGCCAAGCAGATCGTCGGCGGCGGCGTGCCGAGTACCAAGGGCGTGATCTGATGCCAGTGACGCTGATCGATTCACCGGTGGCAAACGTCGCCAGCATCGCGCGCGCACTCCGGCAAGCGGGCGCCGATCTTCGCGTGACGCGCGATGCCGACGCCATCGCGGAGGCGGACAAAATCGTGCTGCCGGGCGTGGGCAGCTTCGCGGCCGCCATGACGTGGTTGCGCGCCGAGCGCATCGACTCCGCCATTCGCCTGGCCACGTCGCGCGGCGCCTCGCTCCTGGGCGTGTGCGTCGGACACCAACTGTTGTTCGAGGTCTCGCACGAGATGGGAACGACGCCTGGCCTGGCTCTGATTCGCGGAGATGTGCGGCGCTTCGACGGGCCGCTGCCCGTACCGCAGATCGGATGGAATCGCGTTTTCGCCGCCGAGGGCGGCGGCGCTCAACTGTTTGAGGGGATTGCTGACGGTACGCCGTTTTACTTCGTCAACTCCTACGCCGCCTCGAATGTCGAAAGCGAGATTGCGCGCGCCGATTACAGCGGACCGTTCACGGCCGCGGTACGGAGCGAAAAAATTTTCGGCGTGCAATTTCATCCGGAGAAATCGTCGACGGCCGGATTGCGCCTGCTGAGGAACTTCGTGCAATGGACGTGATCCCGTCGATCGACGTGATGCAGGGAAATGCGGTCCGCCTGAGCGGCGGCCAGTTCACACTGCTGACCAGGTATGGTCCGCCTGAGGATGTGCTGGACGCCCTCGAGCTCGAGCGCGGATCGCGTCTGCATGTGGTCGACCTCGAAGCGTCGCGCAGCGGCCGTCCGGTTGAGACCGCGGTGGTGCGGCGACTGGCCAAACGCGAATTGCGATTGCAGGTCGGCGGAGGAATCCGATCGCTACGCGATGCGCGGGCGTGGCTCGACTGCGGCGCGGAGCGATTGGTGGTCGGCACAGCAACCGCGGAATCGCCCAATCTTCTGCGCAAGCTGGTCGATGCCTTCGGCGCGAATCGGATCATTCCGGCGGTCGACGTTCGCGATGGAGTCGTCCGCGTGCGCGGATGGACGCGCACCGCATCCGCGCCGATCACCAGCATTCTGCGACGCATCGAAAAGCTGGGCCTCAGTGAGATTCTGGTGACCGACATCAGCCGCGACGGCGCGTTGCGCGGCCCGTCCTTCGCGCTGTATCGACAGCTCCGCGCCATCACGCCGTTGCGCATCATCGCGTCGGGCGGGGTGGCATCCGGCGGCGACATCGTCTCGCTCAGCCGCCTGGGCAACATCACCGGTTGCGTGATCGGAAAGGCTTTGCTCGACAAGCGGCTTTCGATTTCGGAGGCCAGGGCCCGCGCCGCGACGCCCAATGCCATCCCGGAGCGCGTCATCCCATGCCTCGACCTCCGCGACGGGCGCGTCGTGAAAGGGACGCAATTCGAGAACCTCCGCGACGCGGGCGACCCGGTCGAGTGCGCGATTCGATACGAAAATGAGGGCGCCGATGAGCTTGTAATCCTCGACGTCTCTGCGACCGACGAAGGACGACGCACCGCGTTGGAGACGGTGCGGCTGGTGGCTGAGTCGATCTTCATTCCGCTGACCGTCGGCGGCGGCGTCCGGAACGTTGACGATTTTCGGGCGCTGCTGCGCGCCGGCGCCGATCGCGTCGCTATCAACACCGCTGCCGTCGCAAATCCGCAGCTCATTGCCGACTGCGCCCGCGAATTCGGCGTGCAGGCGGTCGTGCTTTCGTGCGATGTCAAAGGAAGAGAAGCCATCGTTCGCAGTGGCAAAGAATCGACCGGTATCGATGCCGTCGGCTGGTGCAAGCGCGCCGAAGCGCTCGGCGCCGGCGAAATTCTGCTGACCTCGGTGGATCGCGACGGCACCAACGCCGGTTTCGATCTCGAGCTGCTGCGCGCGGTTTCGAGCAGCGTGAAAATCGGCGTCATCGCTTCGGGTGGCGCAGGGCGGATGGAAGACTTTCGCGATGCCATCGAAGCCGGCGGCGCACGCGCCGTGCTGGCGGCGTCGCTCTTTCACGAACGCCGGTTGTCGATCGCCGAATTGAAAGATTTTCTTTCGCGAGAAGGGATTCCCGTCCGATGAAACTGATTCCGGCAATCGTTCGCGATGCAAATTCCGGCGAAATCCTGACGCTGGCCTGGATGAATGACGCCTCGCTGCAGAAGACCATCGAAACCGGCGAGACGTGGTTCTGGAGCCGGCGTCGCAACGCGCTCTGGCACAAGGGAGAGACTTCCGGCAACACCCAGCGCGTCGTGCACATCGCACACGACTGCGACGATGACGCGCTGGTCGTTACCGTGGTCCCGAACGGTCCGGCTTGTCATACCGGCGCGCGATCGTGTTTTGACGGCGTCCCGAGCCCGATGCTCGATCGACTGATGGAGGTTTTGCGCGATCGGCGCGAAAAGCGTCCCACCGGATCGTACTCCGCCTCGCTCTTCGAAAAAGGACGCGACGCGATCTTGAAGAAAATCGGCGAGGAGGCCATGGAGGTCATCATCGCGGCGAAGGGTGAAGGGCGCGACCGCGTGATTTCGGAAATCGCCGACCTGATTTTTCATTTGTCAGTGTTGATGGTGGACGAAGGGCTGGAATGGCGCGACATCGAGACGGAGTTGGCAAACCGGGCGCGCTGACTGTCTCGTGGAACCCTTGATCACCACAGAGGCACAGAGAGCACAGAGGTGATAACTTACGCGCTCCCATGGCGACCCTCATCGAGGAAGCGAAAGCCGCGCGCGAGAACGCCGTGGCCCCATTTTCAAAATTCAAGGTCGGCGCGGCGCTGCGAACGAAGGGCGGAAAGATCTATCGCGGCTGCAACGTCGAGAACTGCACGTACGGTCTGACCGTGTGCGCCGAGCGCGTGGCGTTGCTCTCCGCGCTGGCCGCCGGCGAGCGTGACTTCACCGCCATCGCGGTGGTCACGCAGTCTGAAGAACCGTCGACGCCGTGCGGTCCGTGCCGTCAATTGATGTGGGAGTACTGCGGCGACATCGACGTGACGCTGGCGAACCTGGCCGGACAAAAGATCGACTACAAGCTTTCGACGCTGTTTCCGCATCCGTTCTCGTTCTGCATCGAATGAAGAAGTTGCTGGTTGCCTTTCTGCTGCTGTGTGCCGCCGAGGTCGGCGGCGCTCCACAAAAAAGTGTCGACATCGTGATCAAGAACGGCACGGTGCTCACGATGGCCGGGCCGAATATCCCCAACGGCGGCATCGCGATCGACAAAGGAAAGATCGTCGCGGTCGGCGATGTCAGCGCCTATCAGGGAAAAGAAACGATCAACGCGCGCGGCAACGCGATCCTCCCTGGCTTCATCAACACGCACACGCACGTCCCCATGGTTCTCTTCCGCGGGATCGCGGACGATCGCGATCTGATGGACTGGCTCACCCACTTCATCTTCCCGGCCGAGGCCAAGAACGTCAGCGCCGATTTCGTGAAGTGGGGAACGCGACTCGCTGCCGCCGAAATGATTCAGTCGGGCACCACCACGTTCACCGACATGTACTACTTCGAGAACGAGGTGGCCGCCGAGGCCAAGCGTGCCGGGTTGCGGGGAGTGGTCGGCGAAACGCTCATCGATTTTCCGGTCGCGGACAACAAAACGTGGGACGACGCCATCGCGTACATCCGGCGTTTCGTGAAGCGGTGGCAGGGCGATCCGCTGATCACACCGGCGCTGGCGCCGCATTCGGCCTACCTCGTTTCGCGCGATCACTTGCTTCAGGCCCGTCAGCTAGCCAACGAGCTGCACGCACCGATTCTCATCCACGTCTCGGAAACACAGAACGAATTGAAGCAGGTCGCGGAAAAGCAAAACGGGATGACTCCCGGCGTGTACCTCGATTCCATCGGATTTCTGGCACACGACGTCGTGGCGGCCCACGGCGTCTGGCTGACGCCCGGCGAGATCAAAGTCTTCGCGCAGAAGCGCGTCGGCGTTGCACATTGTCCGGAGAGCAACAGCATGCTGGCCTCCGGAATCGCGCCGGTGGTCGACATGCGACGCGCAGGCGTCAACGTCGGCATCGGCACCGACGGCCCGGCAGGATCGAACAACAATCTCGACATGGTCGAGGAGATGGCCAGCACGGCGCGATTTCAGAAAGTGAGCAAGATGGATCCCAGGGTGCTCAGCGCGCGCGACGTCCTCGCAATGGCCACCATCGCCGGCGCCCGCGTCCTGGGCATGGAGGACGAGATCGGAACGCTCGAGCCCGGCAAGCGCGCCGACGTCATCATCATCAATCTGCAGCAGCCGAAGACCCAGCCGGTGTACTCGGTCGAGTCCGCGATCGTCTACGCCGCGTCGGGAAGCTCCGTCGTCACCACGATCTGCGACGGGAAGATCCTCATGCGCGATCGAAGGGTATTGACCGTGGATGTTCCTGCCGCCATAGCCAAAGCGAAGCAGTACCGTGACCAGGTGGTAAAGAGCCTGCAATAGAGTTGTCGGTTGTCGGTGATCGGTTGTCGACAACTGACAACTGACAACCATAAGGTACACATCATGCGCAAGCTCCTACTCCTCCTGCTGCTGGCGGCAGTCCCCGCGTCCGCGAAAGAGGTGCTGCCCTTCATCGACAACGATTACGCGAAGGCGCTCGCTCAGGCGAAAAAGAAGAATGTTCCGATCTTCGTCGAAGCCTGGGCGCTGTGGTGACACTCGTGCCGCGACATGCGGGCGTTCGTGTTCACGGACACCTCGCTGGCGCGACATGCCGGACAGTTTGTCTGGCTGGCCGTCGACATTGACGATGCGGCGAACTCCCAATTCCTGGTGAAGTTCCCGGTCACCGGCACTCCGACGCTGATGGTCATCGATCCAAAGAACGAAAGCCTCGCGCTGCGATATCTCGGCGCCGCCAGCGTTCCACAGCTCGAGGAGCTTCTGCATGACGGAGCAGCGCTGGTGCGCGGAAAACAGCTCTCCGGCGCCGATGAGGCCCTCCAGCGCGCTGACCGCCTCGAGAACGCCAATCAATCCAGGCAAGCAGCGGAGGCGTACGAGGAAGCGATCGCCGCCGCGCCGAGGAAGTGGTCGCGATCAGGCCGCGCAGCCGAAACGCTGATTGCAGCATTGCGCCATGCCCGCGATTACGAGCGTTGCGCATCGCGCGCTGTCGATCTTTATCCGCAAGTGGCAGGAACGGCCTCCGGAGCCGCCGTGGCAGATCGAGGTTTGACCTGCGCACTGCGACTGGCCGATGAACAGAAACCGCATCCCGACCTGACGGCGGCGCTCACGAAAGCTGTGCGTGCCGAAATTCAGAATCCTAAGAACGGTCTCATTGACGGCGATCGCGCGGCCCTTTACCTGAGCCTCATCGCCGAAAGGCGCAGAGCGCACGACGACGCCGCAACCCAATCGCTTCGCGAAGAGCTGGCCGCCTTCCTGGAACAAAAAGCAGCCGCTGCGCAAACTCCGGCGCAGCGAGCTTCGTATGACTTCTACCGCGCCCGTGTGTATCGCGACCTCGGTCAGCCTGAAAAATCAATTCCGATGCTGGAACAGACGGAGCGTGATTTTCCGAACGATTACGTTCCGCCGCTGTGGCTTTCGCGCGCCTACTCCGCCGTCCGAGAGTACGATGAGGCGTTGTCCGCTTCCGACCGGGCACTGGCCCGCGTTTCCGGTGCAGGCAGGACGATGGTGCTCGACTTGAGATCGGACTTGTACGCCGCCAGGGGCGACAAGGCCATGGCAACGCAGACCTTACGCGACGCCATCGCCTTTTCTGAATCGCTCCCGCCCGGTCAACATGACCAGAGCACGATCGACATGCTGAAGAAGAAACTGGACAAGATGTAGCATCCGCCCATGAAACGATTCCTGACCGCCCTGCTGCTGACCGCCGCCCCTCTGCTCGCGTACGGCAAAGAAGTCCTGCCGTTCATCGACAACGATTACCCAAAAGCGCTCGCTCAGGCGAAAAAGAAGAACGTTCCGCTCTTCGTCGATGCCTGGGCGATGTGGTGACACACCTGTCGCTCGATGCGCGCGTTCGTGTTCACGGACAAAGCGCTCGAGCGATATGCCGGACAGTTCGTCTGGCTCGCGGTCGACACTGAGAATTCCGCCAACGCGCCATTCCTGACCAAGTATCCGATCAGCGTCTGGCCGACGTTGATGATCATCGATCCGAAAAAAGAATCGGTCGCGATGCGATACGCCGGCGGCGCGAGTTTGCCGCAACTCAAAAGGCTTTTGAGCGACGGCGACAGGGCGGCGCGCGGCGCGAAGAGCAAGTCCGATGAAGCGCTCGAGAGCGGCGATCGTCTCGCCACCGAAAAGAAGTTCGCCGAGGCCGCGGCGGCGTACGACGAAGCCATCAAGGAAGCGCCGAAAAACTGGTCGCGACTCGGCCGTGCTGCCGAGTCACTCACCTATGTTTTGTACAGCGCACGCGATCACGAGCGTTGCGCGACCCGGGCTCTGGAGCTGTATCCGCGGGTCAAGGGCACTTACGCCGCCTTCAATGTCTCGAGCAACGGTCTGGCATGCGCGAGCGAGAAACCGGAAAATCGCGCGACCCTGGATGCTTTGGAACAAGCGGCGCGCGAAACGCTCGAAAATTCGAAGATTCCGCTGGCGGGCGACGATCGATCGGGTCTTTACGAAACACTGATCGGCGCTCGCGAGGCCGTCAAGGATGAAGAGGGCGCGCGCAAGCTTCGCGAAGAGTGGGCAACATTCCTGGAGGGCGAGGCCAAGAAGGCGAAGACCGCCGAACAGCGCGCGGTTTACGATTCGCATCGGCTCAGTGCATACCTCGCGCTCAAGCAACCGGAGCGCGCCATCCCGATGCTCGAACAGTCCGAGCGCGATTTCCCCAATGATTACAATCCGCCGGCGAGATTAGGGGCCGCCTACCGCGCCATGAAAAAGTACGATGACGCGCTGACGGCGTACGATCGCGCGCTCCCCAAGGCTTATGGACCGCGAAAAATCGGAATTCTGCGTGGTAAAGCCGAGGCCTACGCGTCGAAGGGCGACAAGGAATCGGCACGAAAGACGATCGAGGAAGCGATCGTCTACGCCGAATCACTGCCGGTCGGGCAGCGAAGCGACTCGGCGATCGCGTCGCTCAAGAAAAGGCTGGAAACGCTTTAGCAGCACAAACAAAATGAGGGCGATCAGCGTCGCGAAGCTGATCGCCCGACCGATCACGAACGACTCCGGCAGATAGATCAGGCGAACCGTGTGCTGTCCGGCCGGGACGTAGATGCCGAGGAATGCCAGGTTGGCGAGCTGGATCTGAACGCGGCGACCATCGACGTACGCGCGCCAGCCGTTCCACGCCGGCTCCGAGACCACCATCCAACCCGCGTTCGAAATCGCGACGTTCAATCGGAAGCCGTTCCGCCGGCGCTCGATCGAGACCGTTCCGGGACCGTTGCTTCGATCATGCAGAGACATCGGCGCATCGATCCATGCGCGGTCCGCGAAGTCCGTCGCTTCCTGCATGTCTGCGAATGTCGGGTCGATCAGCCCGCGCCCGAGCCGGATGTTTTTCGGGATGAATGCGCGCGACAGCACGCGCTCGTTTTCCAGCAGGCGCGCGCCGCGTTGCGTCGCCACCACGTGCCAGCCGGCGGGCACGCCGTTTGCCGCGATCGCGTAACGCACATTCAGAAACGAGAGAAGTGGCCTGGTCAGATCATCGACACGATTGAACCAGATGGGCTGGCTTTCGCACCATAAGCCGTACGTCGACTGATAGCGCTCCAGCGTCAGCGCTTCATATCCCCGGACGTCTTCGAGCTCGTACAGCGCGCTGGTGCCCGGAACGAGCGCGAATTGTTGTCCAACGATGCGGAACGGCTCGCGAGCATTTTTCAACGTCAGAAGAATCGGAATGGGCGGATACGCGAACTGTCGCGGAAGGGTCGGGTAAATGTCGCCGACGGTCAGCAAACGCTGCACCAGAAGGATGGCGAGAAGCAGTGGAGCGCCGGCGATCTCGCCGGCAAAGCGCCGCCGGGGTCGGCGGCGCTCCACCAGCAAGAGCCCGAAGATCGCAAGACAGCCAATTTCCCCGAAGACCGCGTAGTGACTCCACTCCGGAAAATTCTTGATGTACACGATGCCGCTGTGGCTCACCCAGAACGTGCCGATGGTGACGAAGAGCAGGGTCGCGAACGCGATGGTCAGCGCAAGGCCATCGCGACCGCGGCGCATCAGCTCCTCGAAGCCGAGAGCGGCCAGCATCGCCAGGGCGAAGGCGGCCGCGAAAGAGAATCGCTCGGTGATCGTCATGTCGAAAAGCGGAATGTGCTGCAGCAGGTCCGAGAGGGGCTTCCAGGCCGCTCGCGCTGCCATTCCGAACACGGCTAATCCGGCCAGGAACCACGTTTCCGCGCGGCGCGAACGCGCAAGGGCGTAGACCGCGAGCGCGAGCACGATGCTTCCGACCGCCGAGCTGTCGAGCGGCACATCGCGAACGCCTGGAAGATTCCACCGCTGCCCGGATGTGAACGGAAAGAGGTCGGTGATGATCCGCGCGGCGCTCTGCAATCCGCGTGCGGCGTGCGACTGCTGCGACCAGACAGTTTTTCGAAACTGATAGTCGCCGCTCTGCGGCGCCGACTCCAGGATCGGCAGGATGTAGATCGCCGAGAGCAGCAGCGCCATCACGCCTGCCGCCAGCGCGCAAGCGATTGGACGGACTGAAGTCCGTCCCACATGAAGCAGCTCGAAGACTCCGTACATGCCGCCGACGAACACGGCGTGCAGGGCTGTCTCCGGATGACCCGCGAGAAGAAGCAAGGTCAGCGCGATCATCAGCAGCATCGCGGACGCGATTCCAGGCTGGCGCACAGATCGACGCACACCGAGGAGGACGAGCGGGAGAAACGCCCACGATCCTCCGATCGCCCACAGAATGAAAAATGCCATCGGCGTCGAGAACATGAAGCCCGCCGCAGCGATCAGAGC
>DASPZU010000029.1:0-25027 GCA_035636095.1 Thermoanaerobaculia bacterium | reverse complement strand
CTGAAAGGTGGAGCGCCGCCGCCCCCGGCGGCGCCTACGGAAGCCGTGAAATCCGAAGGCAGCGCCGCGGAGCGAGAGCCGTCAGCGGAGGCAGGTGCCGAGGCGCCCGGTGAAGAAGAGGAAGCGGGAGGGCGGCGGGGACGGGACTCCGATCGCTTGACGGGAATCACCAATGGCCACAATCGCGTGTCGTGGAATCTGCGTGTTCCGGAAGCGAAGCGATTCCCGGGCATGGTGATGTGGGCCGGCGGAACACTCGGGCCGCGCGTGATGCCGGGTGCATACACGGTCCGCCTGACCGTCGGCGATCAACCGCCGCAGACCGCTGCCTTCGATCTCCGTCCGGATCCGCGCGCATCGGTGTCAGCAGCCGATTTGAAAGCGCAATACGACTTCGTGATGAACGTCCACGACAAGCTCTCGCAGGTCAACGAGCAGATCACGCGCATTCGCGACGTGCGGCGCTCGCTCACCGACATCAAGAAGCGCGCCGGCGACAACAAAACCGTGGTGAACGCCGCCAACGATCTCGACAAGAAGATGACGACGGTCGAAGAGGCGCTCTATCAGACCAAGAATCACAGCCCCGAGGATCCGCTCAACTTTCCGATCCGGCTCAACGACAAGCTGGCCGGCGTCGGTGACTCGGCAGGCGCGGGCGCATTTCCGCCCACCGCACAGCAGATCGCGGTGCGCGACGCGCTGGTCGCGCAAATCGATGCCGAGCTCGCGAAGCTGAAGGCCATCTTCGACACCGATCTTCCCGCGTTCAACAAATTGATTCGCGATCAGAACGTGCCGGCGATCAAGTGACGGGCGCGAAGGTCATCCTGAGCCGCGGAGACGGCGAAGGATCTCAGCCATGAGCCATCGCTGGAAGTTTCTCCTCCGATTCGCGCTGCTGCTCGCTCTTTTTGAATTGCCGCTACTCACCCCGCCGGTCGACCGCTACGTCGCCCGGCCGATTTCGGCGGGCATCGCGGCAACTTCGGCCGCCGTTTTGCGCGTCATGCATGAAAAGGTTGCCGTCACCGGGACGATCATGGCTGCGCCATGCTTTGCGGTCGACATTCAGAATGGATGCAACGGGATCGAGACGATGCTGTTCCTGGTAGCAGCGGTCCTGGCATTTCCGGCCACCGCCCGCCAGCGCCTCATCGCCACTCTCCTGGGCATCCTCCTGATCCAGGCCGTCAATCTGATTCGCGTGACCACCCTCTATCTGGTCGGGTGTCATCGCCGCGAGTGGTTCGAATCCTTCCATCTCGCTATCTGGCAGACGATCGTCTTCGCGACAGCCGTGCTGTTTTTTGCGGCCTGGAGCCGGCGTGTGGTTGCGAGCGCTTAGACTCATTGCCGGCGCTCTGGCCGGATTTCTTTTCTGGTGGTTCACGGCGCCGATTTACAACGACATGATGGCCGCAGCCGCCGCCCAGATTCTTCAACTCGACAAGCGTCTCTGCGGTCCTCGCGCACAAAGCGTCGAAAGAAATGTGTTTGTCAGCCCGCGGCTATGTGTGACGCCTACGGCCACGATTCCAGCGGATCAGCTCACCTACAACATCATCCTTTTAGGAGCGCTCTTCGCGATGCGCGGCCGCAGCGTCCTGGCGTTTCTGGCGTCATGCATCGTCGTTGGGATCACACACGTGCTGTCGCTGGCGGTCTCGATCGAATCGACTTACGCCACCAGAAGCGGAACCTGGAGCGCACAGCATTACTCGCCCATCGAGCAAAATTTGTGGGTCGGAACCGAATTCTTTTGGCGGCTGGTGGGCATGTTCGCCATGGTTTTTGCATGCTGGTGGCTGGCACAATCATCGCGGAGGATTGAATGAAAAAGCTGGTCGTCCTTGTGGTCGCTCTGTTCGCAATGCCCCTGTTCGCAGTCAGCGTCACTCCGGAGGTCAGCACGCTCGGCTACGGCGTGAGCGCTGGATTCGGCGTCACGCCGCTCTTCGGAATTCGGGTCGCCGGGCACACCGGCAGCTATTCGCGCGATCTGCACAAGGAGAGCATCGCGTACAACGGAAAGCTGAAGTTCAACAACTACGGAGGTCTGCTCGACATTTATCCGATGGCCTCCGGCTTCCGTTTGTCGGGCGGCATCTTCGGCAACGACAACAAAATCGATCTCGCTTCCAAGCCGGGACAGACCATTACCGTCAACGGCGTCCCGTATCCGAGTGACGCGATTGGAAACGTCACCGGCGACGTCAAATTCAGCAGAACCTCTCCGTACCTCGGTTTCGGCTGGGGAAACAAGCCGAGCGGACATGGATTCGGAGTCACTTTCGACCTTGGCGTCCTCTATCAAGGTTCGCCAAAGCTGAGGGTGCAGGCGAATCCGAAAAATCCGGCGCTGGTCCCGGCATCGTTCTACACCAACCTGGAAACGGAACGCGCAAAGACCGAAAACGACATCAAAAATTATAAATACTGGCCGGTGGTCGGAGTCGGATTCTCGTTCAGTTTCTAACGGCGGGCCGCATCAGGGCCTTGGTTCTGACTCCTCACGCGGCGCGGCGGCTTCAGCACTGCGGTACCGCCATCGCTGGTAGGCGATGAAGACGGCCATGAGAACCACGGTGGCGGCGACGCCGAGGCATACTGCGAAACTGATCTGCTCGCCGCCGAGAAGGCTGTTCGCCAGCAAGGTCACGCCACTGCCGGCGACGAAGCTGTTGATGAATGCGATCATGCTTGCGGCGGTGGTCAAAAACGCGACCAGTGCGCCGGACCAGAGCGGCGGCGCCGAGCGCCCTTCCGGCCAGCGTCCGCTCTCGGCGGAGAAGTACCGGGCGGCCTCAGGCGTGAGAGTGCGATAGTAGCCGCGAATGCGTGCGATTCCTCTGAGGGATTGCTGGTTCTCGATACCGGTGTCGACGAGACGAACGATGGTGAACAGACCGAGCACGAACAGGGCAGGCAGGACTGCGGCGGCAAAGAGCCGAAAGGTTTCGGGGGACCGCGACGCAAATCCCATGGCGACGAGGGAGCTCGAGAGCGAAAAGACGTAGAGGGAAGCCCGAGCCGCGGCCTCGCTGACCGTCGCGCTCGCCGCCGTCTGGAGCACGAAATGTTCCGTGACCAGCGCCGACATGAATGCCGTCTGCCGTTCATTGTCATCCATCGCGATGTTCCTCGATGATCGACCGCGACCAATCGTGATGCCGATGGTAACAGCGTTCGTGAGTGCCTCTTCCTTTAGTGCATCCGTTTTCAACCGGTGGCACACGTCCCACCCACCAGACCGAAAACGACATCAAGAATTACAAATACTGGCCGGTGGTCGGAGTCGGATTCGTTCAGTTTCTAACGGCGGCCCGCATCGAGCACTCGCTGTTGCGCGAGTCCATCCTCGAAGGTTGCCGCCGGGGCGAGTGCGTAGCGATGGCCGTCATCGATGGCGCGTCGAAGCGCGATGCCGAGGAGATAGGTGCCGGTGCCGAAAGCGCCGCCCGGTGAGTTTCCCGGCCGCTGCGCGAGCTCGCCGCCGGCGATCCGTTCGAAGGATCCCCGCGGTTTCGCGAACAGAAGTTCTTCGCCGCTCAGGCGGAACGCTCCGTTCTCTCCATGAATTGTCATCGCCGCCGGCTCGTCCGGTCCTGCCGCGACGGCGCTGAATGTCATGATCGCGAGCGCGCCTCCGCGAAGCCGCAAATGCACGGCTGCAAAATCATCGGAGGTCACAGTTTTTCCCGAACGCTCCTTGATGATCGTGGCGAGCATCGCCTGCACTGATTCGATTTCGCAGCCGAAGTAGCGGAGTGCGTCGACGAAGTGGGAACCGACCGCCCCCCACACGCCCCCGCCCTCATTGGCGTCACTCCACCAGTTCCAGGGACGGCTGCGGTCGCCGCGCCCCGGACTGGCGTAGCGCACCTCCGCATAGCGGATCGGGCCGATCTCGCCGATCCGCTGACGCGCGGCGATGAAGGACGGCAGAAACCGCAGCTCGTGATCGATGATTGCGATCTGATTCGGATGCTTGCGCGCGGTCGCGACGAGCTCTTCCGCCTCGCCGGCGTTCAATGCGGTCGGCTTCTCGCACAGGACGTGCTTTCCGCTCTCCAAAGCTGCCGTCGCTATCTCGAGATGCCGCGATGGCGGCATGACGATGCTGATAAGGTCAACATGTTTACTATCCACGAGGTCGCGCCAATTGTCGCGTCCGCCGATCGCGACAACCTCGAGCCCGGCATCACGGAAATTCGGCGCCTGCGAGCGCTCGCCCCATCCCCGGCCGATGATGGCAACTCTGGTCATCTCAAAATGTCACGACTGGCAGATCATTTGAATTAGTCTCGGGCATGAAACAGAGGCCCGATCTCATCGTTCCGATTCGCGACCGGCGACGTCGGAAGCGCATCCTGACACTGAAAAACTTTCGATACGTCGCCATCGCGATGGCGGTGTTGTTCGTGGCGTTGACGATCCAGTCCGATCTTCGCCATCACAAAGCCGACGGCTACGGCCGGCTCTTTGACAAGCAGGTCTCCGGCCAGCCCGCGGTTGTACCGCAGAAGGTCGACGTGGTGCACGAGGCGCCGGTGCCCGATCAAACCGCCGCCGACGCACTTCTCATCGCGCCGGCGGCGCGGGAACAGTACCTCGGCATCGACAGCACCAATATGCCGCGGCCGGTGACGAAGGTAGATCCGGCTCTCAGCCGGATCGCGCCGGCTGGAGAGCCGGCGCCACATAACGTCACGATTGTGGGAGGACCGGAAGGCGTGACCATCACGCAGGCGAACACGACTCCGCGTCCGACGTTGTCAGGCGGCATCTTTCGTCAGTAGTCGGATTACGAAGCTCGACGTCTGAGTCTCGTCGGAGACACTTCGTTTGAATACGAGGAGACGCCGTTCAAGCCCCATGCTCGAATTCGAAATTGGTAGTTGGCCCCTTCGCGCAGGCCCCGAAGGGTTGCGGACGTGCGATCCGACCCGAGAAAACCTTCTGCTTCGAGCCAGCCGTCGTTGCCATCCTGGTATTCGGCGCGATAGCCGATCGCATCTGCGACTCCCGTCCATTGCAGAGTCGTGCTGCCCCCATCCAACACGCCGGCAGTCAGGCGAGGTGCGGGTGGCTTGGGCGCCGCAGTGAACAGAGTCTGCCGCACGATGCGCTCGGCACCGTAGTATGGCGTCTCGACGAGATTCGCAGACGCAAAGATGTTCACATCGTTGGACGTCCGCGCGATGAGCTTTGGGTCGCTCGACGAATCGATTCCAGTGTTGAATTTGGCGAATGAGGAAACTGTCCCATCATTCTCGATGGCTGCCAGGGTCATTTCCACGGGTCCGGTCTCGTTTCGCCACGCAATGAAGAAACGCGGCCCGGTTGCGATGAGGGAAAGCTTGCTGATTCTGGAAAGTGGGGTCGGCGCGGCAATCGGAATCGCTGTCGAATCGAGATTGACTCCTTCGCGGGAAATTCGACGTCCGAGCACCTCACCGTAATTTCTGACTACGGCAAGGTATTCGAGACCATTCCAGGCTACTGCGGTTCCAATCACAGCGTCGTCATACAAAACGATTTCGTTTTTGCCGGCGCGGGTAAGGTCTGATTGAAGAAGCATCGCACTACCGGATTGGCCTGCAATGCATGGAAAGGGACAGTTTTCGATCCTCGAGAAAGTCATCAGAAATCCGCTGCCGCTCGACGCGATCTGCGGATCAAGAGGGTAATCGGAAGATGTTTGGGGTCGGATTAGTACCAACCTACCGATAGAGCCGGTCGGCGAAACGAGCGTGCCTGCAATTCCTCGACCCGGTCCTGAATAATTGCCAACGAGCGCGTAATTGGAATTGTCGTAGGAGGCCGACGTTACACTCAAATTTTGGTCGAGCGTAAGCGGCACCAGGTCAATTGGCATTCCATTCGGATCGATGCGAACCGCGCTATTGCCCCAAGCGACAAGAAAATTGCGGCCGTCCGTTGCCACTACAGGCTTGATGGTTGCGAAGCTGGAGAGTGAGAATTCCGCCCCCTCTTTCCAACTCCCGGTAGCGGTGACGATTCCTGTTCTCAGAGCAGCTCCGTCAGCGCTTCGCTCGACCCAGGCGACCAATGTCTCCGTGCCGTTGGAAATACCTACCGGATTGACCTGATCATTCGCTCCGATGGAGATCGGGAACGGTTGGCTCATCAATGCGCCGGTAACGAACGCGCCAACGACCGCGCCGCCGTTCAAATCGGGTCCGCGCTCGCCACTTTCCCACGTTAGATAGGTTTCACGGGCACTCCACGCTGCAACTGTGCCTCGGCTGCCGCTGACGATGTCAGGAAACGTGGAAAGGACGGTGTCAGTAACTTCTGTGGCGACACGCCGAGAGTCGGGATCGATTCGCGCGATTCGGATCGAGCCGGATGTTCCAGAAGCACCGTCGTATCCAAGCAGGTAGATGCACACGTATTGCGAGCCGTCCCACGCAACGCGCGGCGCATATGGACCTGGAACGGTCGAAGGCCCCTCCGCAACGAGGGTCGGATAGCCTGCCGCATTTCCACCGCTGTCGAAGGGCTGCCCACGCAGAGTGCCGCTCGATGACCAAACTACAAAGTATGCATTTCCATTTGATGCGGCAGCGACGTGCCGCCCATACGCATCTGTGGAAGGTCCTTCCAAGACGAACGGCGGAGCGACCGTTCCGTTTTTGTCAACTGCGAAGACTTTAATGGCATCGAAGTACGACTCAGTTACGAGATAGGACCGTCCGTTTGTAACTATCGCGAAACGCAGCAAACTCCTGTTCAATTGACGAGAGTCGAGACTGATGCCTGCGCGTATGACGCGACCGCCGCTATCGAGGATGCTTGCTTCAAGTCCAGGATGTCCAAAAAGAACGCGACTGTACAGGAGCAAAATCGTGTCCCCCGTCGATGCCGCGACGACATCGTAGGAGTCTGTGAGCAGAGCAGGCGGAGTCCCTGTAAGTCGTCCTTCGGAATCGAGAAATGCGAGGTGGATCTCACCATAGACCGACGTCGCGACGAGGTATGACATTCCCACAGCAGTCAGTGCCGGCCGACCGACCGAGGCGCTCGAAGAGTCGCGCAGAACAGGAACGCCAGCGCTGCGGCCATCGATACGCGATACGCGAATGTCGGTGGGTGTCCGCCACGCTGCAATGGTTGTTTGGCCATTTGTTGCGAGAGACGCGATCGAAGGGACTCCGGGGCCGCGATATCTCGTGTTCGTGAGAGGGATCATCGGACCAGGCACCTGAGCGGTGCTGAGGCTTGCGATCAACAGTAGCGCGATAAGCGTGGCTCGAATCCGCATGTACGAATCCTACGCGCATTTGATTTTTTTACGGTGACCTACAATAGCCGGCCGGTGACCTCTCCAAACGACATCGCCTTTGGCACCGACGGCTGGCGTGCCGTCATCGCCGACACCTTCACCTTCGACAACGTCCGCCGCGTGAGCGATGCCATCGCTGTCGCGGCGCGCAAGCTCGATCCGCCGCGCGACATCGATCGCAACACGCTGGTGGTGGGCTACGATCGCCGTTTCCTGTCGCGGGAGTTCGCCGTCGCCGCTGCCGAGGCCTTGAAATTGGCCGGCTACAGCGTGGTGCTCTCGAATTCTCCGACGCCGTCGCAGACGATCTCGTTCGCGGTCCAGCATCGACGACTTCTTGGCGGTGTCGTGATCACCGCCAGTCACAATCCCGCCAACTACAACGGAATCAAATTCAAGGCGTGGTATGGCGGCTCGGCCCTGCCGGAGATGTATCGCGCCATCGGCGACTCTCTCGGACAGCGCGACGCGCGCGAGGGGGGGTCGATGGTCGAAGAAAACGTTCTCGATGACTATGTCGCTGCGCTGCGGCAGCGTGCCGACATCAAGAAGATTCTCGATGCCCGCCTGGCGATCCTTCACGATCCGATCCACGGCGTGGCGGCACAAGTTCCATCGAGAGTTCTGGGCATCGATTACGTCGGCAACGCCCGAATTCTGCGGCGCACCCTGGAGAAGCTCGTGACGACGGTCGTCGACACCGTGCGCGGCGACATCAATCCTGCCTTTGGCGGCGTAAATCCGGAGCCGATTCCTGAGAATCTCAACGCCGCTCACAATGTGATGCTGACCGGCGAATACGACCTGGCCCTGTGCAACGACGGCGACGCCGATCGCCTGGGCGTCCTCGACGAGCGCGGCGATTTCGTTTCGCCGCACAAGATCATCTCGCTCCTCACGCTCTACCTCGTTCGCGAGAAAAAAATGAGCGGCGAGATCGTGAAGACGTTCTCCACCACCCGCCTCATCGAACGGATTGCCAAGGCACTCGACGTTCCTCTCCACGAAACCCCGATCGGCTTCAAGTACGTCGCCGACCTGATGCTGACGCGAAACATTCTGATCGGCGGCGAAGAGAGCGGCGGGATCGGATTCGGATCCTTCATCCCCGAGCGCGACGGCGTGCTCTCCGGCCTGCTGGTCGCTGAATGCCTGGCGCACTTCGGCCTGCCGCTGTCGACGATCGTGGCGCGGATGGAAAACGAATTCGGCGCGCTGCACTACGACCGGCGCGATGTGCATCGCCCGATCGAGCAATGCGAGCGACTCATCGCGCGCGTCCGCGCCGGCAAACTCAACGCCGCGTTCGGCATCCGCTTCCTCAATCTGGAAGAGAAGGACGGCGTGAAGATGAACTTCGGCGACGGAACGTGGATCTTGTTCCGCAAATCGGGCACCGAGCCGATGATCCGCGTCTATTGCGAGAGCCCCGACGCCGACCGCGTTGCGACCATGCTGGGGCGGGCGGTGGAGGAGCTGGACAACTCGTGAGGGATGAGGGCGGAGGGCTGAGGGATGAAGTCACATATCAGCCCTCATCCCTCATCCCTTCAGTGTTACGATTCTTCCGAAGCGGCGACCCCATCAGGGCGGCGACTTATGCACGAAGAAACATGTCGACACCTGAGCAGTCGCAGCAAATCCGCACGGAGTTCACTCGCGAGAGCATCGTCGAGGACTATCGCGTCGCATTTCGCAGCCGTCAGGCCAGCCTGATCGGCCGCAGAGAAGTCCTCACCGGCAAAGCGAAGTTCGGCATCTTCGGCGACGGCAAGGAAGTCGCGCAGCTGGCCATGGCGCGCGCGTTCCGCAAGGGCGACTGGCGATCGGGCTACTACCGCGACCAGACCTTCATGCTGGCCGCGGGAATGGGAACGCTCGACGAGCTCTTCGGCCAGCTCTACGCCAACCCCGATATCGAGCATGACCCATGGTCGGCCGGGCGCTCGATGAACGCTCACTTTGCGTCGCGGCTGCTCAATCCCGACGGCTCCTGGAAAAATCAGAGCGACGCGTACAACTCCTCGGCCGACGTCTCTCCCACCGGCTCGCAGATGCCCAGACTCCTGGGTCTGGCGTGGGCCTCGAAGCTCTATCGCGAAGTCGACGTGCTGAAGTCGATGACGCAGTTCTCGCACGACGGCGACGAGGTGGCCTGGGGAACGATCGGCAACGCCAGCTGCGCCGAGGGAATGTTCTGGGAGACCATCAACGCCGGCGGCGTTCTGCAGGCGCCGATGCTGGTCTCGATCTGGGACGATAACTACGGCATCTCGGTCTCGAACGAGTTTCAGATCACCAAAGGGGATCTGTCGGAGCTGCTGAAGGGATTTCAGCGCGAGCCGAAACAGAAGCAGGGTTACGACATCTACACCGTCAAGGGGTGGGACTATCCCGCGCTGTGCGAGACGTACATCCACGCCGCCGCGATCGTGCGGATGGAACATGTGCCGGCGATCATCCACGTCATCGAGATGACGCAGCCGCAGGGACACTCCACCTCCGGCAGTCACGAGCGATACAAATCGAAAGAACGGCTGGAGTGGGAGACGGAATTCGATTGCATCCGCAAGATGCGCGAATGGATGATCGCGCAGGGCATCGCCAGCACCGACGAGCTCGATCGCTACGAACGCGACGACATCCGCCTGGTACGGGAAGCACAGCGCCGCGCCTGGGAAGCGTATCGCGCGCCGATCGACGCCGATGTAAGAACGGTCATCGATTTCCTCGATCGGTTAGGCGCGCAATCGGCGAAAGAGGAGCTCCAGAAAATTCAGGCGCCCTTCCGACGCGACGCCATGCGCGCGCTGGCGGGCGCGCTGATCGAGAATCCAGGCCACGAAGAGATCGTGGACTGGTATCGCGAGCAGGAGCGGATCAACGACCAGCGCTACGATGACGCGCTGTACGGAAGGTCGGACGTTCCGGAAGTGCCGGCGACTTACGCCGACGATGCGCCGGTGCTCAACGGATTCGAGATCATCAATCACTGCTTCGATCACGCGCTGCGCCGCGATCCGCGGGTGATCATCTTCGGCGAGGACGTCGGCAAACTCGGGGACGTGAACCAGGGCTGCGCCGGCCTGCAGGAAAAATACGGCCCGCTGCGCGTTTCCGACACCGGCATCCGCGAATGCACGATCGTCGGCCAGGCCATCGGCGCCGCACTTCGCGGTCTGCGTCCGATCGCCGAGGTGCAGTATCTCGATTACCTGCTGTACGCGATTCAGATTTTGTCGGACGACCTGGCCACCATGCGATGGCGCACGCGCGGCGGGCAGAAATGTCCGGCCATCATTCGCACGCGCGGACATCGGCTGGAAGGCATCTGGCATTCCGGATCGCCGATGGCGGGCATCATCAATCTGGTCCGCGGAATGCGCGTCTGCGTCCCCCGCAACATGACCCAGGCGGCCGGCATGTACAACACGCTGCTGCGATCGGACGATCCGGCGCTGCTGGTCGAAGTGCTGAACGGCTATCGCGTCAAAGAAAAACTCCCGTCGAACATCTCGGAATTCACCGTCCCGCTGGGCGTCCCGGAGGTGCTGCGAGAGGGATCGGATGTCACACTCGTGACCTATGGAGCGACGACGCGCATCGTCATGGAGGCGGCCGATCTTCTCGCCACGGTCGGAGTCAGCGCTGCAATCATCGACGTGCAGACGCTGCTGCCCTTCGATGTGCGCGGCGTGATCTCGAGCTCGCTCAAGAAGACGAACCGGATCGCGTTCATCGACGAAGATGTCCCCGGCGGCGCGACCGCTTACATGATGCAGCAAGTGATCGAGCGCGATCATGGTTACGAATGGCTCGACTCCGAGCCGCGCGCGATCTCGGGCAAGGAGCACCGCCCGGCGTACGGCTCGGACGGGGACTACTGGTCGAAGCCGAATCGCGAGACCATCTTCCGCGGCGTGTACGACCTGATGCACGAATCCGATCCGCGAAGGTATGCTCCGCGGTTGTGAAGCGCTTCCTGGCAATTTGTCTTCTATTTTTCGGTGGAGCGCCGCCGACCTCGGCGGCGCGCGCCGGTGAGGTCACCGGCGCTCCACCGCGCTGGGTCGAGAAAACGCTCCGCTCCATGTCGCTCGACGAAAAGATCGGGCAGATGATCATGCCTGGGTACGAAGTCGGCTCTTTTCGAAACGTCGACAGCGATGAATTTGTCAAGGTGCGCCGCAACATCGTGGAATTCCACGTCGGCGGCGTGCACGTATACGGCGGCGATCCCACGCCCGTCGCGCTGGCGATCAATGAGATGCAAAAGCTGGCCAAGGTGCCGCTGCTGATCTCAGACAACTTCGAGGGCGGCGTCGGTTACGTGCTGTTCGGAGCGACGCGCCTTCCGCTGGCGATGGCCATCGGAGCGACCGGCGACGAGCGCCTGGCCTACGAGGCGGCGAAAGTCACGGCTCAGGAAGGCCGGGCCATCGGCGTCAACGTCAATTTCTATCCCGTCGCTGACGTTCAAAACAATCCCGAGAATCCGATCATCAACATCCGGGCATTCGGCGAAGATCCGGCCACGGTGTCGCGATTCGTGAGGGCCTATATTCGCGGTGCCCAGGAGAACGGCCAGATGGCCACCGCCAAACACTTTCCGGGGCATGGCGATGTCGCCAGCGACTCCCACCTGGAGATGCCGGTGCTCAACGTGCCCGCGCAGCGCCTCGAATCGGTCGAGCTTCCGCCGTTCCGGGCGGCGGTCGATCAGGGAGTGGCGGCGTTCATGTCGGCGCACATCTGGTTGCCGCAGATCGAGCCGGAGAAAGGGTTGCCGTCGACACTCTCGAAGAACGTGATGACCGGCATCCTGCGGGACGAGCTGCACTACGACGGGATCGTGTTTACCGATGCCATGACCATGCGGGGCGTTTCGGCGAACTTCAAGAACGACGACGCGACCTTGCGAGCGGTGGAAGCGGGCGCCGACATCATCCTGATTCCTCCGAGCGTGGAAGATTCCTTCCGGGCCATCAAGTCCGCGCTGGAAAGCGGGCGCCTAACCGAGTCGCGGATCGACGTCTCGGTGCGCCGGATTCTGCGAGCCAAAGCGCGCTTCGACCTTGCCAATCCCAAAAATCGCTTCGTTGATGTCTACCGACTCATGACCGTGCTGGGCACGCGCGAGAATCGCGACTTCGCGCAGCGCATCGCCGACAACGCCATCACTCTGGTGCGCGATGAACGGCAGGTGTTGCCGCTCAGACCGTCGCCCGATCTGCGCGTGGTGCAGATCAATCTGCTCGACACGCGCACGGGCTGGCGCGAAGGCGTGTCTGGACGCCTGGCCGCCGCCGAGTTGCCGAAGCGTTTCCCCCGCGCAGTGACCGTC
Organism: Thermoanaerobaculia bacterium; assembly: GCA_035636095.1. Lineage (GTDB taxonomy): Bacteria > Acidobacteriota > Thermoanaerobaculia > Gp7-AA8 > Gp7-AA8 > Gp7-AA10. The sequence goes on along the minus strand of DASPZU010000029.1, from coordinate 12,371 downwards.
CAGGTCGACGATCAGAGCACGCCCACCGAGCTCGATCTGGTTCGCAAGCTGGCGCAGACCGGCGATGCGATTGTCGTCAACGGCTACATTCGCGTCGCCGCCTATAAGGGATCCATTGCGCTGACACCGGCTGAAATCGCGCTGTTGCGCGACCTGGCCGCCATGAAGAAGCCGTTTGTGTTGACCGTGTTCGGAAGCCCGTATGTTCTAACGCACATCCCTGAGATGCCGAGCTACATCGTCACGTACGACACTTCACCGCTGGCGGAGATGGCCATGGTCCGCGCGATCACCGGCGAGATCGAATTCAAAGGCAAGCTGCCGATCAGTTTGCCGGGGTTGTATCCGATCGGGCACGGGCTGACGGCGAAATGAGGCTGGACAAGGGAACGCGGCTCGAGTTTTGGGATAGATTAGAACGCACTCTCTGCCCGTAAAGGAGCGTTCGATGCGTCTAGCTGGCTTGGGTTCGTTCGCAGTTCCTCTTTTCCTGGTTGTCTTCGCGCCAGCGCAGGCCGACGCCACGGTTTTCGAAGCATGCGTCAACAGCGGCAACGGCATGATGCGTCTTGTCGACGCGAGCACTGCATGCCACACCAACGAAACGCGTGTGCAGTGGAACCAGGTCGGACCTCAAGGGCCTCCCGGGCCCACCGGCGCTACTGGACCTGCCGGTCCTCCGGGGCCTACTTCCGGGGGCGGACCTCCCTTTGTGTACGTCTGCACACCGATCAATTACAACAACGCCGGAACCACGACGGAGTTCCTCTTCGTCTACAACGGCAGTGGTTCCACAGCGAACGTCAGCGCTAACTTCCTCAACAAGAACGGAACGAATCTCTCCGGTGCGCCGATCGCCATCAGCCCAGGGACGATTCCTCCCGGCGATCCCGCTCCGCTTTATCCCGGCCAGACCGGCACTTCGACGGTGACGCTTGCTCCGGCCAACACGATGATGCTGTCGTGGTTCACGGCACAGGGTAATCTCGCCACGGATACGAACGTCGCAATCACGCTGCGAGTAACCTCGGATCAGCCCATCGTCGCGGCCACAAACACGGTCTGGAGTGGGTTCAACGTCGTCCCCTGTGCCTTGTTGCCGAAGTAGGTTGCCCTACGACAGCTTCATCTCCCAAGTTGCATATGCTCGCCGAGCTTCTTCTTAAGTGGCCGCTCATCCGACAACTGCAAAGCGGCGCCGACGGAACAGGCGTCGAGTCGATGAGCGATGCCACGCGGTCGCTGCGGCCCAAACACGACGGCGCCGAAGTCGCGCGATCCATCTGTCCTTACTGCGGCGTCGGATGTGGTCAACTTGTTTACCATCGTGACGGAAAGCTGATCTCGATCGAGGGTGATCCCGAGTCGCCGATCTCGCGCGGCCATCTCTGCCCCAAAGGGGCGGCCTCTTTCGAGTTGGTCACACATCCTGGGCGCGCCGCAAGAGTGAAATATCGGCCGCCTTACGGGCGCGATTGGTTCGACATCGATCTCGACGAAGCGCTCGACATGGTCGCCGACCGCGTGTGGCAGACGCGCGAGCGGACGTATCGCGACGACGTCATGCATACCACCGGCATGGCGCACCTCGGCGGCGCGACGCTCGACATCGAAGAAAACTACCTCATCAAGAAGCTCTTCACGGCCGGGCTGGGAATGGTGTGCCTGAGCAATCAGGCGCGGATATGACACAGCTCCACCGTGCCCGGTCTGGGCACATCATTCGGGCGCGGCGGCGCCACGACCGCGCAACAGGATCTCGCCAGCGCTGACGCCATCCTGATCATGGGATCGTCCATGGCCGAGAATCACCCCGTCGGCTTCCAGTGGGTCATCGAAGCGCGCGAGAAGAATGGAGCGAAGATCATCCACGTCGATCCGCGCTTCACTCGCACTTCCGCGATGGCCGATTACTGGCTGCCGCTGCGCGCCGGCAGCGACATCGTTTTCCTGGGCGCGCTGATCCACTACACCATTGCGAACGACCGTTACTTTGGCGATTACGTCATCCATTACACCAACGCGCCGGCAATTCTTCGATCCGATTTCAAGGACACCGAAGATCTGGGCGGACTCTTCTCCGGCTGGGATGGGAGGAAATACGATCCTGAGTCGTGGCAGTACGAAGAAACACAGCAGGATCGAACGCTCCAGCATCCGCGATGCGTCTTCCAGGTTCTGAAGCGCCACTTCGCACGCTACACGCCGGAGCTCGTCGAGCAGATGTGCGGAATTCCGAAAAAAGAATTTCTCGAGGTCGCCGACGTCTTCACCAGCGCGTCGGGCCGTGAGAAAACGGCAGCGATCTGCTACGCCGTCGGATGGACGCAGCACTCCACGGGTGTGCAGATCATCCGCGCCGCTTCGATCCTCCAACTGCTGCTCGGCAACATCGGGCGGCCGGGCGGCGGCATTCTCGCGTTGCGCGGTCACGCATCCATTCAGGGATCGACGGACATTCCCACGCTCTTTGATCTTCTTCCCGGATATCTCCCCATGCCCGTGCAGGACGAAACCACTCTTGCGACTTACATCCAGAGCCATCGGTCGTCGAAGGGCTGGTGGTACAACCTCGACAAGTACATCATCAGCCTGCTGAAGGCGTACTACGGCGATGCCGCGATATCCGCCAATGATTTTGGATTCGGATGGCTGCCCAAGCTGACCGGCGATCATTCCCATTTCGGTTACTGGCTCGACATGGCCGACGGAAAACTCGAGGGTCTGTTTGTGATGGGGCAGAATCCGGCCGTCGGTGCGCCTAACGCGAAGCTCGAGCGCACGGCACTGCGAAATCTCAAATGGCTCGTCGTGCGCGATTTCGTCGAGACCGAGACGGCGACTTTCTGGCGCGATTCGCCCGAAGTGGCAAGTGGCGAGCTGAATCCCGACGACATCGCGACCGAAATCTTCTTCTTTCCCGCGGCGTCGCATGTGGAGAAGGCGGGGACGTTCACCAACACGCAGCGGACGCTGCAGTTCCGGCAGAAGGCCATCGAACCGCCGGGCGACGCGCGCAGCGATCTCGATTTCATGGTGCAGCTCGGGCGTCGCTTGAAAGCGCGCGCGACGGATCGTCCTCGCGACGCCGGCCTTCGCGCCTTGACATGGAGCTATCACGACGACGATGCCGAGGAGGTGCTGCGCGAGATCCACGGATGGAGGGATGAGGGCGGAGGGATGAGGGATGAGGGTGGAGGGATGAGGGATGAAGACGGAGGGATGAGGGATGAGGGCGGAGGGCTGAGGGATGAGACAACAGCCTCCGATCATCCCTCATCCCTCCGCCCTCATCCCTCGAGATCACCCGTCAAGAACTTCTCCGAATTAACAAACGATGGTTCCACCGCCTGCGGCTGCTGGATCTACTCCGGCGTGTTCGATGGTGAGAACAAAGCGAACAAACGCGAACCGCGCGGTCGCTATGGTCACGGCTGGGGATTTGCGTGGCCGCTCGACCGCCGCATCCTCTACAACCGCTGCTCAGCGGCGCCGGACGGCAAACCGTGGAGCGATCGCAAAAAATTAGTTTGGTGGGATGACGCAAAAGGCGAGTGGACTGGCGACGACGTTCCCGACTTCACCGGGAAGAATCGACCGGGCTCAAAAGACGACCTGCCATTCATCATGCATCCCGACGGCGTCGGATGGATCTGGGTGGCCTCGGGATTGAAGGATGGTCCGCTGCCAACACATTACGAGCCGTTGGAATCGAACATCAAGAACACTCTCTATCCGAAGCAGGCGAAAAATCCGGCCGCCGATCGGAAAGAGCGCCCCGACAATCCGTACGCGAAGTCTCCCGACAAACGATTCCCGTACATCCTCACGACCTATCGGTTGACCGAGCACCACACCGCCGGCGGAATGTCGCGCACGCTCACGCATCTGGCGGAGCTGCAGCCGGAACTTTTCGCCGAGATTTCTCCGGAGCTGGCCGAGGAGGTGGAAGTGACGAATGGGGAGTGGATCACCATCAGCACGGCCCGCGGATCGATTCAGGCGCGCGCATTGGTGACCGGTCGCATGCCATCGCTGCAGCTCGATGGCCGCCGCGTGCATCACGTTGGCCTTCCATATCACTGGGGATATCGCGGCCTGGTCAAGGGCGACATCGTCAACGACCTCGTCGCGATCTCGGAAGAGCCGAATGTCCGGATCATGGAGACGAAGGGTCTGAGCTGCAGCATCCGCAAGAGCCCCTCATCCGCCGATTCGCGGTACCTTCTCCCCGCAAGCGGGGCGAAGGATATCGATGGCCCTCGCCGGCCGAAGGCCGGGTGAGGAGACATGGCCGTAACCGGATTCTTCACCGACTCGACGCTGTGCATCGGATGCAAAGCGTGCGAAGTCGCGTGCAAGGAATGGAACGACGTCCCCGACGACGGCTTTCGATGGTCGGGTCTCTCGTACGACAACACTCTTGCGTTAGGTCACTCGACCTGGCGCCATGTGAAGTTCGTCGAGCACGACGCATCGATCGGCTCGGGAGGCAACGCGCCCGATCTGATGACGTGGCAATTCTCATCCGATGTCTGCAAGCACTGCGAAAATGCCGGATGCCTCGAAGCGTGTCCGACCGGATCGATCGTGCGCACGGAGTTCGGCAGCGTCTACGTGCAGCCGGACATCTGCAACGGATGCGGCTACTGCGTGGTCACCTGTCCGTTCGGCGTCATCGATCGTCGCCCTGACGACGGTCGCGCGTTCAAGTGCACGTTCTGCTACGACCGACAAAAAGTGGGACTCGAACCGGCGTGCGCGAAAGCGTGTCCGACCGGATCGATCCTCTTCGGCGATCTCGACGCATTGGAGAAGGCCGCCGATCACCGCATCGCGCAATTGCACGCCGCCGGCATGGCGGACGCCACAATCTACAATCCGAAGTCGTCGAGCGTCGGTGGCACGCACGCATTCTTTCTCGTGCGCGGCGATCCGAAAACCTACAACCTCCCCCCCGACCCGGTCGTGCCCACGACTCTGCTGAAACCGGGGTGGAATGCCGTCGCGGTCGGCGCGGCGGCGATGGCAATCGGATCGCTGCTGGCGTTCGCGTTATGTGGCCGGCCCTCACCCGCCGCTTCGCGGCACCCTCTCCCGCAAGCGGGAGAGGGACTCTCGCGCGAGCGCCCGAAGGGCCGGGTGAGGGGAGCATGATCACCGAATCGCGTCTCGAAGAGCTGCGCCGCAACGCCGTGCCGATCAAACCGGACGGCGGCTACTACGGCATGCCGCTGCTCAAGGAGCCGGTGTGGACGTGGGAAGTGCCGGCCTACTTTTTCGTGGGCGGGGCGGCAGGGGCGGCGGCGGTGGTGGGGGCGGCGGCGCAAGTTGCGGGCGCCGACCGCGATCTCGTCAGCGACGCGCGATGGATCGCCGGCGCGGGCGCCCTCCTCTCCGGCCCGCTCCTGGTCGCGGACCTCGGACGTCCCGAGCGTTTCCTCAACATGCTCCGGGTATTCAAAGTTAAGAGTCCGATGTCGGTCGGCGCGTGGACGCTGACCGCGTTCGGCACGTTCGCGTCGGCAGCACTTTTCGCCGACGAAATGCGAAAGCGAACGCGCTTGCCGGTCGAGCTCATCGGCGACGCCTCCGCGATTCTCTCGGCTGCGACAGGGCTGGTCATGGCGACGTACACCGGCGTGCTGATCGGTGCAACCGCGATTCCGGTGTGGTCGCAACACGTTTCGCTTCTGCCGATCCACTTCGGCGCTTCCGCGCTGGCGTCGGCAGTATCGATGCTGGAGCTGGCCGGTCACAACGAGCAAGCGCTCAACGTCCTCGGACTGGCGGCGGCAGCGCTGGAGACGTACTTCGGTTATCGGATCGAGACCGATCGTGCCGAAGCCTCCGATCCGCTGCGCCGCGGCGCCACCGGGATCACCACGCGCATCGGCGGATTCTTTTCCGGTCCGCTGCCGCTGCTCTTGCGCATGGCGCGCTTTCGAAAAGCGGCGGCAGCGTCCTCGCTGCTCGGATCGCTGATCACGAGGATGGCGTGGGTGGAGGCGGGGAAGGCGTCATCGCGCGACCTACGCGTGCCGCTCGCGTTAGACGGCCGACACGCATCGGGTCCCCGAGATCAGATCGGGGAGTGACTTTCGCGACGGAAGCAGTGCCAGTGCGAAGCCGATTCCGCCGCTCATCAAAGAAAGCAGCACGCCCAACCAGCGCAGCGACGTACGCCTGAGCGCCATCGCGTCGTTGCCGGCCGAGATCACCTTCACGTCGAAAATTGTCCCGCCGATCGTTTTGCCCCACAGAAGCCACGTGCCGACGAAGTAGTAATACGACACGATGACGACGAATCCCGCCAGGCCCGCGAGCGCGGTCCAGTTGCGCGATGCCGGCAGCAGCGGCGAAAGCGCCAATGCGAGGGCGGCGAAAAGAGAGAGATCGGTCAGCAGCGCGAGGAGGCGGCGAAAACGCGAAGCGTGCGTCAGGTCCGTCGTCGCTGGAGACGGCTCGAAGACCACCGGTTCGAGCTCGACCTCGTCAAATCGCTGCACCCACCCTCCCGGGCGCGCGCTGCGCACCCCTACGATGCTTTACGCATCGGTAAATATTTCACGTAAATTTTATACAATAAATCTTTAGGTTGTCCATTGTAGCGGTCGGCAAGGAGCTTGGAGCGTTTCGCGAGCTCGTCATTCGGCTCGGTTCTCAGGACCTGATCAAACTCGCGCGCCGCGTCGTCGGTCCGCTCCTCCTGCAGCGCGATGGCTCCGAGGTTGAAGTGGGAGTCGGTGATCATCCGGCGGATGCTCTGATTCTGCGGATCCTGCTGAGCGAGGCCCTGCAGATTCGTGAGCGCTTCCTGATACTTCTGACTGTCGAAGAGCGCTTTCGCTCCCTCGAGCTTGCCGACCTGCCCTGCGACGTTGTCGTACATCGCCTTCATGTCGGGAGGAAGGGGCTTGATGCGCGCGGCAGAGTCGAGTGCTTTCTTGGCCGCGTCGTAATCACGAGCCTCGAAGGCCGCCTTGGCATTGGTGATTGCTTCCTGATAGACGTCATCGGCCGGCCGGCCATTGACCATGGTGGACGCTTTCGACTTTTTCGCCTGCAAGTCGGCGATCATGGTGAGCGCCTTGTCGTGCTGCGGATCATTCGGCTTGACGTCCTGCAGCAGCGCGATGGCGGCGTCGTATTGCCCCTTTTGGGCAAGCGAGTTGGCGTGTTCGAAGATCGATGAGGCCGCGGTCGTGTCGACGGCCGGCTTCGCCATGAACTTTGTGTACGCGAACCATCCGCCTGCCGCCAGGATCGCCAGGACCACCACCACCAGAATCGCGCGCATGGCCGAACCGGAGCTCGGAGCCGCTGCCGGAGCGGCTTTCGGCGCCGCCTTGGCAGCCGCGGGCTTGCGGGCGGTGGGGGTGGCAGCGGCGGGCGCGGGCGGCGGGGGAACCAACACGTCCGATAGCGGTTCCTTCTCCTCTCCCCAAACATCCGTCGGTGGCGGCGGCGCTGCTGCTTTCGGTGTGGTGTAGGCAGAGGCAAAACCGGCTGCGCCTCCTTCGACGCCGACCTCGCTCAGCTTGTCCATGTATTCCTGGGCGGAGGGGTTGTGTGGATCGAGCTGCAGCAATTTCGAGAAGGTGTCGCGGGCAGCATCTCGATCGCCCCGATCGAAGGCCTGAATGCCCGTCGCGAGCAGCGTCTCCACCTTCTGATCGATATCGCGGCGCTTTGCTTTCGCGCGTTCGATCCGTTCTGAGGCCTGCTCGTTGGTGACATCGATCAGAAAAATGCGCGACCAGACGTCGATGGCCGTCTGGTAGTCGCCGCCTTCGAAGGCGCGATCGCCGTCGGCGAGATACTGCTGCACCTTGGCCTGGTCGTCGGGAGTCGTCTCGATCGACGCGGTTGCGAAATCGAATTCGCCCGATGCCGTCTTCTGCGGAGTGTCAAAAGCGAAGGCCGGTGAAGGCGGTGGCGTATCGAAAGAGAAGTTGCTCGCCGGCGCGGCCGGCGCCGACGGCGGTGGAGTCGACGAGAAAGGTGAGTCGAACGAGAATGAGGGCGGCGGCGTTGGTGCGGCTGCCTTTTCTTCTTCGAACGTGAATCCGAAATCGCTCGCCTGCGTCGACGCTCGGCTTCCGCCTGCCGCAGGAGTGTCGACAACAAACGATGGACTGGCGGTGGCGGGAGGTTTCATACCCTTGATGCCGCCTTCGATGCGCGCAATGGCGGTGTCGTCGCCATCGAGCGTGCGGATTTTCTCCAGACTCGCTCTGGCGGTCTCGGCGTCGCCCTTCGCGATTGCCTGTTCTGCTTTCTTGATGAACTGATCGACGAACGGCGCCGCCTCCATCTTCTCGCGCGCCTGCTCGTTGAGAATGCGCGCCTCATCGTTGGTCAGATCGTTGGTGAGAATCTCTGTGGTGATGTCGACGACCTTCTGGAAATTGCGCGCCTGCATGGCCGATCGGGCCTCCGCGATCGGATCGGAGGCGATCAGCGCGTCGACGTCGATGGGGGCGGCCGGATTGCGCGCCTTCTCCATCAGCTTCTTGGCCGGATCGAACAGCGGATCCATGCGCAGAATCAGCCCGCAGCCCTGGACGACCTCCTCGGTGCGGCCCTGCTTGTAGAGAGTCACGGTCTGCTGGAAGGTCGAGATGACGCGGTCTTTGACCGCAGTGGACAGGGCACTGTTTCCGGGATAAACCGCCATCAGTCCAGCGATTATACTGTCACGCCGACAGGCAGGACGGGCTTTAGCCCGTCCAGTTTGGAGAACGAGATGGATTTCATTGCCACCAAAGAGGCGCCGCACGCGATCGGGCCGTATTCGCAGGCCGTGCGGAGCGGCAACACGCTTTATCTTTCAGGCCAGATTCCACTCGACCCCGTCAGCGGCAATCTGATCGAAGGCGATTTCGCGGCGCAATCGCGACGGGTTTTCGATAATCTCCGCGCCGTCCTGCGCGCAGCGGGGGCGGACTTTCGCAACGTCACCCGCGCCACGGTTTACCTTACCGACCTCGGCAATTTTCAGACTCTGAATTCGATCTACGCCCAGTACTTCGGCGATCATAAGCCGGCGCGGTCGACGGTCGGCGTCGCGCAACTCCCACGTGGGGCGGCGCTTGAGATCGACCTGATCGCAGTTATTTGAGTGGCACTTCGGTTGCAGATTAGCTCGGCAAATGTCCGCTTCTCGAACAGGCATCCTGGCGGTCCTGGCACTCGCTGCCGTGCCGGCGTTTGCGGGCGTGCGCCTGACCTATCAGGTCAACGGAAATCCGGTGCCGGTGGCATGGCCGAACGGCGCTTTTCCGCTGCGTTATGCGGTCGATCGCAAAGTCGCCAACGCGTTTCCAGCAGGGCTGATCGATCGCGCATTCAAAGAGTGGACGGACGTCGACGATGCGCGCGTCACCTTTCAACCGCTGGGCGTGATCAATACGCAGCCCGGCAAGGATGGCCAGAACAGCGTCACTTTCGTCGATGATCTTTTCAAGGGGCAGAATTTCCTGGCATTGACGACGAACTGGTACGACGATTCCGGTCACATCATCGAGGGCGACATCCAGATCGATCCGTCAGTCGTGCCGAACCGTTTCAATCTGCAGCTGCTCGTCGAACACGAAGTCGGCCATCTCCTCGGCCTCGATCATTCAGCGGTCTTGTCGTCGGTGATGTATCCATTTGTTGGACGCGGCGGCAGCGCGTCGCTCGACAGCGATGACATCGTCGCGATCGCGAGTCTCTATCCGAAAACCGATCCGATGTCGACGGGGGCGACACTGTCCGGGCGTGTGACCGGCGATAACGGCGGCATCTACGCGGCGCAAGTCGTCGCGCTCAACGACGACGGCGAGCCGGTCGCGACTGCGTTGACCGACCAGCGGGGCGACTTCGAGATCGATGGAGTTCCGCCCGGAACGTATCGCTTGTATGCCGAACCGCTCGATGGCCCGGTCGAAGTGCGAAACCTCTCCGGCTCCTGGCAGACCGCAAAAACATATTCGTTTCCAACGGAGTTCTTCGGCGGCGGGCCGCTTCGCATTCAGACCGGCCGCGTGTACGGAAATCTCGTTCTCAACAGCGCTGGCTCCATCAAGCTGAATCCGAAGTTCATCGGCGCCATGGCGCCGGGGACAAACAATCTGTCGCTGGACGCGACCCCGCTGATCCTGACGGCCGGACAAACGATCGCGATCGCGGTCGCCGGCGATGGCTTCCTGGGCGGTGTAACGACCTTCGAGATCCCCAACCAGAGTTTTCGCCGCGTTTCCGATTTTTCTTACGCCGGCAATTACGTCTACGCCACTTTCACCATTGCGCCTGATGTGACGCCGGGATCCGTCTCGGTCCTCGTGAAAAACGGGAACGAGATGGCCGCGCTCACCGGCGCGCTTCGTGTTACCAATCCACAACGTACACGAGTGGTCCGCCGCTAGCGGGCTATACTGGCCGGCCTATGAAAAATGCATTCGTTTTGATCGCGATCTGTGTGTTCGTGTGTAGCGTCGCGGCCGCCGCCGATGCTCCCAGGAACCCGATGAAGCCCGGGAAGTGGGAAATCACAATGCAGATGGATATGCCCGGGATGCAGATGCCGCCGCGCACCCTCACAAAGTGCGTGACGCCAGAGGATGCTGCCAACGTCGAAACCGCGATTCCTCGCGGCCGGAATGATTCTTCATGCAAGCTGAGCGACGTCACGGTCGACGGCAACACCGTCGGCTGGAAGATGAATTGTGAAGAGCGCAAGGTCACCGGCGACGGCAAGATCACGTACGAGGGCGACGCCTACTCCGGCGAAATGCACATGAAAACGCCGGACCACGAGATGACCATCAAGCACAGCGGCAAGCGCCTCGGCGAGTGCGACGCCGCTAAGTAACGCGTCGGCGCGGCTTGGAATGATCCCGCTCCTTGCTTGCACAGGATCTGATCTCCGCTGGCGATCGTTGTCGCCGATGTTGGGTTCGTCGGATCTCTTTGGATGGGATTTTGCGGTCGATTTCGCCGGCCAGAACGTCGCCACAGTACGCTACACCGGCCTCAGTCTCATCTTGCACGATGCCGACGGCGAAATCACCGTTCGGAATGCCGGCGTCGATCCACGGGCGTCATTCTTCCGCCGATATTTCTCGTTTCTCCGGAACGCGACCAAAGTAGACGGCTGGGACACGACGCTCATTGACGAGACGACACAGCAGGAAGTTGCCCGCGTGGCGCTGCCCGGGAAATATTTACGTTTCGCGGACGGAACGGAATACATCTGGACTCCAAACAACCCGCTCAAAAAGCTTCATGAATGGTCGCAGCGCGGCAATGCGAACGCACTCGTGACATTTCAATCCGACGTCATCCGTATCCTGGAACAGCCGCATCCAGGTCACACCCGTTTCCTGGTGGCCCTCGGCATCAGGCACTTGATCCTGTAGCACGCTCCTGCATCGCGGCATACCACAGCTGCGCGACCATCAGCAGCATGCCCAGGTCGCGCAGAATCGCCCATCGCATATCTGCGATGCGCTCGGCAGTCGTCTTGCCGGCCGCTGAGACATCGAAACATCCGCAGTCGATGGCATTGCCGCGGCCGAGATTGATCGATATCGCGATGATGAAAATGGCCAGCAGCGCCGCGATGATCGTCCGCGATGTTTCCTTCCAGATTCCGAAAATCAGCGCCAGGCCGCACAGGAGCTCGATCCACGGCATCACCAGCGCCATCGGATTGACCAGCGCCCACGGAATCAGCTTGTAGTTGTAGATCATGTGCGCGAACGACGGCGGGTCGACGATCTTGGGGAGCGCCGCCGCGACGAAGATGACGCCCAGCGCGATCTGGACGCGAATGGCCAGCCAGGGGTGGGCCAGCCACTTCAAGGATTCGCTCCGGTGTGAATGGGCAGTCCTCTTTTCTGCCAATCGGGGAAGCCATCCTTGTAGACGTAGATGTTGTTGAACTGAATGCCCCACAACTTCTGCGCCAGCATGTGCGAGTCTTCGCAATCGCCGCCGGAGCAGTAGATGACGATGGGCAGATTCTGGTCCTTCGGATCGCTCCGCTCGGCGTAGAGTTTGTTGACTTTCTCGTCGACATCCGATTCCCAAACCGAGAACGGGCGCGCGCCCGGAATGTGCCCCTGCTCGTAGACCGAAGTGCGGCGCGCGTCGAGAAAGAGGACCCCTTTGGTGTGGAGATCGTGGACGTCGTCACCGTGAATCTCGATGTACGGTTTGTCGGGGTGGGGGTTGAATTGGGTTGTCGGTTGTCGGTTGTCGGTTGTCGGTTTTTTGGTTGCCGGTGGCCGGTTGACGGTTGTCGCGGTTGGCGGTGGGAGAGGCACTGGCGTCACCGGTGTGGGTGCAGCCGCCCGCGGCTGCACTGCGGCGGGCGAGGCGCC
>DASPZU010000028.1:0-108695 GCA_035636095.1 Thermoanaerobaculia bacterium | reverse complement strand
AATCAGACGCTGGTCTACACCGGCGGCGTTTGCACCAATGCGGTCGGTGCCGACGAGACGTATGAGTGGGATGGCACGAACTGGAACAAGATTACGCTGATCACCGCCGACAACCGTGTGTTCGGTGCGGCGTTCGCTTACGACTCCGAACGACAGGTCACCACCATGTTCGGCGGCTCGCCGGTCATCGGCCTGCCGCTCAGCGAAACGTGGATCTACGGTGCTGGCGCCTGGCTTCCGGTCAGCGATGTCACGCGTCCCGGACCGCGGTCGCTGTTCACCTTCACGACCGACCCCGTCAACAACACGGTCTGGATGTATGGCGGAGTCGACGACGTCACGACCTTCAGCGATTTCTGGCGCTACGACAATGGCGAGTGGAACGAAATCACCGCCACGGGCGGTCCGGTCGGTTGCGGCACACCCACGGCAGCCTTCGATTCTGACCGCAGCAAGCTGGTGGTCGTCTGCGCGGATGCCGCCAGCACATTCGAGTGGGATGGCACCGCGTGGAAGAGCTTCACCGGTTTGAAGCCGCTTCCCCCCTTCCACCGTTTTGCGAGCATGACCTACGATCCGACCTTGAAGAAGACCGTGCTGTACGGCGGCTTCGACGGCTCGAGCAACTCATGTTGCTATCTCGATCAGACGTGGATGTGGGATGGCACGGCGTGGTCGCAGCAGAAAAAGAATCCCGCTCCGGCACGGTCGCTTGCCGCGATGTGGTACGACCCGACGCTGAAGAAGACTGTCATCTACGGTGGCATCGGCACGCTCACCAGGACGGATCGTGTCACGCGCTACAACGACATGTGGACGTTCGACGGGAATGGATGGTCGCAGCTCAATCCGACCGGCGGCACTCCCGGCATGCGATACGGCGCCCAGATCGCGATGGATCCGCGGTCCAATCACGTGCTGTTGTTCGGTGGCCTACGCGTCGACACCGAGCCTCCCGTGCCTCCGGCCACGACGCCGACGCAGGTCCAGGTGTACGTCGACGACATGTGGGAATGGGACGGCAGCGCCTGGAAACAGGTCAACGCCGAGAACATCCCGCCTGCGCGCGAGAACGGACGCATCGCGTACGATGTGACGCGGGACGAGATGGTGATGTTCGGCGGCTACGCCGGACATTTCCTGTCCGACCTCTGGTCGTACAACCCGACCAAATGGCAGGTCCGCATCCTCGATCCTGTCGGTGCGCGCCGCCGCGTCGCGCATTAACGCGCTGACGCGATTGGTGCTAACTTAATCGGCTCCATGAGCGAGTCTTTGGTCGCATCGACGCCGATCTTCACGCCGGCGGTGTTTCGCCGCAGCCTTGCCGATGCGCTGGAGATGGCGCACGGCGTCGACGCTGTCGCCGCCGACGAGCGCGCCGCCTCGCTGGCGAAGCGATCGCTGAAAAAAGAGTCGAAAGTGTGGGGCCTGAAGCTGGTCATCAGCATGATGGACCTCACCACGCTGGAGGGGAAAGACACGCGTGGCAAAGTTTGGGCGCTTTGCCAGAAAGCCATCCGCCCCGATCCCGCTTCGCGGGATCACGACATACCCCACGTCGGCGCGGTGTGCGTCTATCCCACCATGATCCCGTTCGTGAAGCAGGCCCTCACCGGCAGCGGGGTCCACGTGGCGTCAGTGGCGACCGGATTTCCGAGCGGCCAGACCTTCACCTCCATCAAAGTGGAGGAGACGCGCCAGGTGGTGGCGGCGGGAGCGGACGAGGTCGACATGGTCATCGATCGCGGCGCGTTCCTGTCGGGCGATTATCAAAAAGTGTTCGACGAGATCGCGGAAGTGAAAGAGGCTTGTGGCCCGGCGCATCTCAAGGTCATCCTCGAGACGGGCGAGCTCGCGAATTACGACCAGGTCCGCAAGGCGTCGCTGATCGCGATGTACGCCGGCGGCGATTTCATCAAGACCTCGACCGGGAAGGTCGGCGTCAACGCCACGCTTCCGGTCACGCTGGTGATGCTGGAAGCCATTCGCGACTTCCATCATGCCACCGGCAGGAGAGTGGGCATGAAGCCGGCCGGCGGAATCTCCAACGCCAAACTCTCGCTGGCGTATCTCGTGCTCCTTTATGAGACCATGGGACCGGAGTGGATGACGCCCGATCTGTTCCGCTTCGGCGCTTCCTCGCTGCTCAATGATGTGCTGATGCAGATTCGGAAGGAACGGACCGGCGCCTATCAGAGTGGGGACTATTTCACGCTGGACTGAAATGAAGAATTTCAAATTTCAAATTAAGAATGAAAAATAGTAGGGGTTAATTCTTAATTTTTCATTTGAAATTTGAAATTTGAAATCTCGATGACAACAACCCTCGAAACCCGCGATCGCCTGGCTCCCGGCGCTGCAAGCAGCTCACTGGTCGAATGGCATTATTCGCCCTCGCTCGAGGCCACCGATCACTTCAAGCTGGCCTCGCGGTACAACCTCTTCATCGGGGGAGAGTTCGTCGAGCCGCATTCGAAGCGCTGGTTCGAGACCATCAACCCGGCCACTGAAGATACCCTGGCGGAGATCGCGGAAGCCGACAGCGAAGATGTCGACCGCGCCGTGCGCGCGGCTCGCCGCGCCTACGAGAAGGTATGGCGAAAGCTCGCGCCCAGCGAGCGCGCGAAGTACATCTTCCGCATCGCGCGGCTGATTCAGGAAAAGTCGCGCGCGCTGGCGGTGGTGGAGACGATGAACGGCGGCAAACCGATCAAGGAATCGCGCGATATCGATATCCCGCTGTCGGCCGCGCATTTCTTCTACTACGCCGGCTGGGCGGACAAGCTGGAGTACGCTTTTCCGAATCGCAATGTCGCGCCCATCGGCGTTGCCGCGCAGATCATTCCCTGGAACTTTCCGCTGCTGATGGCGGCCTGGAAGCTGGCGCCCGCGCTGGCCGCCGGCAACACCATCGTCCTCAAGCCAGCCGAGACCACGCCGCTGACATCGCTCCTTCTCGGCGAGATCATTCAGGAAGCCGGCCTTCCCGCCGGGGTCGTCAACATCGTGACAGGCGGGCCTGCCAGCGGTGTGGCGGTGGCCGGCCACAAAGACGTCGACAAGATCGCGTTCACCGGATCGACCGAAGTCGGGAAGCGCATTCAGCGGGCGGTTGCCGGAACGAAAAAAAAGCTGACGCTGGAGTTAGGCGGGAAGGCGCCTAACATCGTCTTCGAGGACGCCCCCCTCGATCAGGCCATCGAAGGCATCATCAACGGCATCTACTTCAATCAGGGTCACGTCTGCTGTGCCGGTTCGCGGCTGTTCGTGCAGGAGTCGGTGGTCGAGCCGATCATCCGGAAGCTGCGCGATCGCATCGGCACGCTGCGGGTCGGCAATCCGCTCGATAAGAACACCGATGTCGGCGCGATCAACTCACGCGCGCAGCTCGAGAAAATTCAGGAGCTCGTCGATAGCGGTATCGAGGAAGGAGCGGAGATGTTCCAGTCGTCGTGCTCCGTTCCCGATCGCGGGTTCTGGTTCCGTCCGACATTTTTCACGGGCGTGGCGCAATCGAGCCGAATCGCGCAGGAGGAGATCTTCGGTCCCGTGCTCTCCGTCCTCACCTTCCGCACGCCGGAAGAGGCCATCGAGAAGGCCAACAACACACCTTACGGATTGTCGGCCGGAGTGTGGACCGAGAAGGGATCGCGGATTCTGAAGATGGCCGCCAAGCTTCGCGCCGGCGTGGTCTGGGCGAACACTTACAACAAGTTCGATCCCTCGTCCCCCTTCGGCGGATTCAAGGAGAGCGGCTACGGACGCGAGGGCGGAATGCACGGACTCGCGCCGTACGTGAGCCTCAGTTGATATGCCGCGCCTCAACGTTCGCAAGACGTACAAGCTCTACATCTCCGGCGAATTTCCCCGCTCGGAATCCGGCCGTTTCTACCCCGTGAGGACCAAAGGAGGCGATTTGCTCGCCAACGCTTGCCGCGGCTCGCGAAAAGATCTTCGCAATGCGATCCAGGCGGCGCGCAAGGCATTTGCGGGTTGGAGTGGCAAGACCGCCTATAACCGCGGGCAGATCCTCTATCGGATTGCCGAGGTTTGCGAGTCGCGCGCGGGGGAGCTGGCGGATGAATTGCGGCGTCAGGGCATGACGGTCGCCGAAGCGCGAAAGGAGATCAGCGCCGTCATCGACCGATGGGTCTACTACGCCGGGTGGAGCGACAAGTACGCGCAGGTCGCCGGCTCCGTCAATCCGGTTGCCGGTCCTTACTACAACTTCACGGTTCCGGAGCCGACCGGTGTGGTCGGTGTTGTCGCTCCGGAAGAGCCATCGCTGCTCGGATTGGTCAGCAGAATCGCGCCGGCACTGGTGGGCGGAAACACAGTCGTCGCGATTCCGTCGGAGTCGCGTCCGCTGGCCGCCGTCACGATGGGCGAAGTGTTCGAAACCTCGGACGTGCCGGGCGGCGTTGTCAACATTGTTTCCGGCCTCAAGAGTGAGCTCGTCCCGTGGCTGGCGTCGCACATGGATGTCAACGCCATCGACGTCACCGGCGTCCCCTCCGAGAGCCTGGCGAGCCTGCAGAAAGCCGCCACCGAAAACGTGAAGCGCGTTGTGCGTTTCGACGCCGATGGAATCGGCTGGAGCGACGCACGCCTCTCGCAATCGCCATACGCCATCTACGAGTTTCAGGAGATGAAGACCGTGTGGCATCCGATGGGGATGTGAAGCCTCTCCTCCCGCTGATCGCCTCGTTTGTTGTGGCGGGTTGCGCATCGGTGGGAGCCGAGCTGGCACCGGGATTCGAGCTCTCGGAAGCAGTCTATGGCGAAAGGTACTCCGGACCTAGGCCGATCTCTGCGAAACAGGCGCTGCGATGGGCAGTGCACTTCCTCGAGCGGCGCGGCGTGCGCGACATCCGGCTGTGCCGCTTGAACTGGTACCAGGCGGGTGTCGGTGGCGCCATGGTCTACGCCACCGGGATGTGGAAGACGGGCGACGTTTCGTATGACAGCTTCGCGGAATTCATCCACGACGGCACCGAAGTGAACTACGGTCACATCGGCGGCACGGAAGTCTTCATGGTCGCGCGCGGCGTCGATCGCGAGGGGAAGGAAACCTACTACGACAGCGGCGGACCCGACGGTCCTCAAATCCTGCGGTATGAGGAGATCGTCGCCGACCCGACCCTCGATTTGATTTTCGAATATGCGAGTCGGGAAGTGCTGACTGGACTTCGGGCTCAATGCGGCACACATTGAATACAGCCCGGATCTATGTTGCACGCGTTGACTCTCCTTTTCGCAATTGCGGTTGAATCGCCCGACCTTCAGCTTCGCGCCGAAGTCCAGAAGCTATGCGGCGAGCTGAAGGCCGCTTATGACTCCGGCGATCGTGCCAGGGTGCTGAGCCACTTTCAGTACGGTGACACCCTCACACCGACTCAAGCCGAATACTCGATGCTCGGGAAGCTCCGGTTCTGGGATAAGCCGATCAAGGATATCGAGGGCAAAGACGGCGTCATCTGGGTCACTTTCACGATGGATCCGCAGTCCGATTTGCCTGCGCAATTTGCGACCCTGAATTTCATCCGGCAATCCGACGGAAAACTCGTCGTGAAATCGTCCGCGTCCCCGCAGGAGCTCGAAGCGGCAAAAGAACGGAAGCAGAAACAGGAAGCAACACAGAGCAAGATGGCGTCGCTGGCGAGTGAGCTCGAAGGGAGAAAGAAGGTAGAACGGTGGCCGCTGCTGGAGAGATATGTTCGGGAGGCGAGCGCCAGCCCGACCCCTCCGCTGCCCGACCAGGCTCCTGTGTTCCCTGTGGCCGAGTGTTATCGGGGAAACGAAGCGGTGCTGTTCACTTACGTGGGCATGTTCGATGAGCTCGTCCCGGCCGCAATCCGATTCGAAAAGAAGAGCGGCAGTGGATGCTGCAGCAGCGTTTCGCGGATGAGACGGAAATCGACGCCATCACGCGTGCAGCGGATGCGAAGATCGTTCGACGCGCGGCCGGGATGACCCTCGACGCGATGCCGCTGTTCCTGATGCATCTGCGGCGCGATGAAGCGCACAGGTTCCGTGACGCCGAGGAGCGACACGATTTGAAACTCTGCGCGGCCATCGCTGAAGAAATGCTGATCGGCTTCAGCCTCAGAAACGTGGAGAGCCTTCGGTCAAGATTGAACAATCCAGGTCAGGTCGAGGAGATCACGCTGGTTTCCAAAGCGGAGCAGCCTGATGGGCGATTGCTTGCGCAATTCGATGTTCGCGGAGATGACGGATCCTCGAGCTTCAAGTACTTCCTGGCCAGGGAAGGAAAGGGGTGGGTGATCGACAAAGCGTACAACCTGCGCGCCTTGCGAACGGTCGGACTCATTCGGACCATTGCCGCGACGATCGAAGCTTACAACGCCGAACATAATGTCTATCCCCAGGTCAAATCCATCGACACACTCGAGCGATTGCTGATCGACGCGTGGGGAACACCCATTCGATACGAATTGTCGAAGGATGCCAGGAGTTACCGGCTGGTGAGCGCCGGCGAAGACCGCAAGTTCGACTCCCGAAAGTGGGGGATTCCGGATCGGGATCTGGCCGATTTTGCCGAAGACCTGGTCTTTGAGAACGGGAAGTTTGTGCGGATGTGGCGGATGGATTGATTCGAAAAAAAATGCCCGTTCCTTGGCCGGAGGAACGGGCTCGGCGCGCTAGAGTGCGCCCGCTAGGCCGCTGCGATTGCGTCAGATCAGCGACACGCCACAATTTAATTCCGGATCGATTCCGCGGCAAGGTCTATTTTGGAAGAAGCGTCTTTAGTGGAGATAGCCCAGCGATTGAAGTGCTTTTTCCCGCTCGCGCGCCGCGAACGTGTGATCCTGTTTTTCCCGCTTCGGCAGCATGACCCTGGCGAGGTAGTGCGCTCGATTGGCGGCGAACAGCGGCATCAGCGAACGCGGATAGTCGGGATACCGCGTCTGGAAAGCTGACCAATCCACTCCCGCCAGGTCGTAGATCGTCGGCGCCAGATTCGCGATCGACACTTTCCGATCGATGGTTCGCACGGTCGTTCGTAAACTGCGCGGCAGCACGATCAGCATCGGGACATGGTGCGTCGACTCGTAATCGCCGCGGTCGCCGAACATGTGGGTCATCATGTCGGCCTCGCCGAACGATTCGCCGTGGTCCGATGTGATGATCACGATCGTGTTCTCGAGACGCTTCTCCTTGTCGAGGATGGCGAAGAACTGCTGCAGCGCCATGTCAGTCTCTCGAACCGTCGCGCGATAGCGGCTGTGGTAGATGACGCGCTCTTGCGGACTCAGATCGATGGCCGTCAGCGATTTCGCACCCGCCTCCCCGATTTTGTTCTTCACGTACGCCCGCCGCTCCGGATCCGCAATCGAATCGGGATCTCTCAGTTCCGGACCGAGGCGCCGCTGGAGGACGTCGCCGTCGAAGCCGGCGGGGAGGTCCGATTCGGGCGGGTAAATTGTCGGATCAGGAATATAGGGTTCGTGCGGATCGACGAGATTGACGAACCCGAAATAGGGCGGACGCGCGTTTCGGATCTGCTGCAGAAAGACCGGCAGCAGGCGATTCGCGGAGAAATAGACCATCGCACGGGCGTGGGGCGTAGGACGGCAATGGAACATGGCCAGACGCTCGTCGATCTCGGTGAGGTCCGTCAGCGCGTCCAGGACCGTTATTGAAGTCACGTCAGCGGCTTCCTTGAAATCGGAGAATCCCGCGAAAGCCGGCATCTGCTTTTTTCCGATCAGATCATTCGCGGCTGTCGCGAACGTCGAGTAACCGACGCGTCCAAGCTGATAGGGCACTGCGTTTTCGTAGCGGTCATCGTCGGTGCCCAGCCCGTCGCGGAAGCCCGTGAAGATCGAAAAGTGCGACGTCGGTGTGAAGTCGTGCGTCGAGTAAGCGTTGGTGAACACCACCCCGCGGGAGGCTAATGATGCCAGGAATGGTGTGTTGTTGCGGGCCGGATCAGGAAATGAAGTCGCGCTGTATCGAAGCGTATCGATGACGATGAGAAGAATGTTGGGGGCATCCGGTGTCTGCGTCGCGGCCGGAAGCGTGCCTGCTGTTGTGGCAAGTAGGCAGAGGCCGGCCAGCCAGCGGGTCATGCACCACTGACGGATCTGAGAATCGGTTCGTTTACTTCTGTATGTCGATATTTACAGGTTTTTCACTTCACCTTTGTGCCGGCGGGGACGCCGGCATCGACACTCAGCAGCGAGGGCTCGCCGCCGATGGATGCGGCCAGCACCATGCCGTTGGACTCAATCCCCATCAGTTTCGCGGACTGAAGGTTCGCGACGATCACCACTTTTCGCCCAACCAGCTCTTCGGGCGCGTAGCGTGTCGCGATTCCGGCGACCAAAATACGCTCGCGTTCGCCGTCGAACACGGTCAGCTTGATCAACTTCTTCGATTTCTCGACTTTCTCGGCGGCCCGAATGTCGGCGACGCGCAGATCGATTTCCATAAATTGCTCAATGGAAATTTTGGCGAGGTCCGCTGGCGCCGCCTGAGTCGTTTCAATCGGTGGATTCGACATGCTTCCTCCAAGGTAAGCCGCGGAGTCGATGCGCGGGAAGAGGGATTCGCCGACGCGAATGGGCACGTTGTTCGGCAAGCGGCCCCACTGCAGCGCATCGCGTCCGATGGCATCGGCATCGCTGCCCAGACGCGTCAGCGCGTCGCGCGACAGCGTCGGCATGAACGGCGCGAGCATCACCCACACGATGCGGAGCGACTCCAGCGTGTTCCAGATGACGCGCGACAGCGTTGCATCCGCTCCCCGGTCTTTGAATTGCTTCCACGGTTCCTTTGCAACAATGTAACCATTTATTGCAACTAATAATCGCCATGTATTTTCCAGGGCGCGTTGAAATGCATATGCCTCCATCCCGCGAAGGTATTCCGGAACCAGCTCCCGCGAGGCGCGGAGCAGATCATTGTCGTCGCACGGCGTGGGTGGGGTCTTCCCGCCAAAATACGTCTCCGACATCTTGAGCGCACGCGACATGGTGTTGCCGAGGTCATTGGCGAGATCGGCGTTGTAGCGGGCCACGAAGGCTTCGTCGGAATAGTTCTGATCCTGACCGAACACCATCTCGCGCAGGACGAAATAGCGGAACGGATCGGCTCCGAAATCGTCGACGATGTTTTCGGGCCTGACGATGTTGCCGACCGACTTCGAAATCTTCTGATTGTCGCGGAGCCACCAGCCGTGCGCGAAAACGCGTTTTGGCAGATCGATCCCTGCCGACATCAGAAATGCCGGCCAGTACACGGCATGGAAGCGAATGATGTCCTTGCCGATGAGATGCAGATCGGCCGGCCAATAGCGGCGGAACTTTGCATCGTCGGCGCTCCCGAAGCCGAGCGCCGAGATGTAGTTCGTGAGCGCGTCGAGCCACACGTAAATGACGTGATCCGGATTTCCCGGCCACGGAACGCCCCAGCGAATCGAGGTGCGTGAAACGGAGAGGTCCTTCAGACCCGACTCCACAAACGCGATCACTTCGTTGAGTCGCGTCTGCGGCTGCACGAATCCGGGGCTGCCTTTGTAAAAATCGAGCAGCAACTTTCCGTAGCGAGAGAGGCGAAAGAAATAGTTCTGCTCGCGCGCGCGCTCGAGCGGATGCCCGTTCGGACATCGCGCATCGGTGACTTCTTTGTCGGTGAAGTATGTCTCGTCGTTGGGGCAGTACCAGCCCTGGAATTCGCCGAGGTAGATGTCGTCGGGATTGCGCTCGAGCATGCGGCGGATGATTTCGTGAACGCCGACCCGATGTCGTGCCTCGGTGGTCCGGATGAAATCGTCATAGCTGATATTGAGTTTTTTCCAGAGCCGATGATGGTCCGCCACCACCCGGTTCGCCAGCTCGATCGGAAGAATGCCCTGCCTGGCGGCCGCGCGCTCGATGCGTTGTCCATGCTCGTCCGTGCCCGTTAGAAACCAGACCTCGTCTCCCATCCGCCGGCGATGTCTCGCGATCACGTCGGCGACAATGTTTTCGTACATGTGGCCGATGTGGGGAACATCGTTGACGTAATGGATGGCCGTGGTGATATAAAACTTCTGTGGCATGAAGGGAGCGGGATTGTAGCTAAACTGTGCCGATGAAGCATTTTGTGTGCGCATTCGCCATGCTTTTCATGGCGGCCGCTGCGGCCGTTTGCGCAACCTTCGACGTCAACGTCGGCCCCGGCCTTGGCTTCACACCGAACAGTGTGACGATTGCGCAGGGCGATACCGTCCGCTGGGTGTGGCAGGGAGCGCTGCACTCTTCGACCAGCGATGCCAGCACCGGACCCGAGGTTTGGAACTCGGGACTTCTCTCGACCGGTACTTTTTCGCACACCTTCGCGACCGTGGGCGACTGGCCGTACTACTGCTCGCTTCACAGCGTTCCGGGCGGAACGGCGATGAATGGCGTCGTGCACGTGACGGCCGCGGCAACGCCGACTCCCACGCTCTCGACAACGCTGCTGCTGTTGCTGATCGCCGCTCTCGCGATCACCGGCTTCGCGGCAATGCGTCATTAGGTCTCGAGCAGCGCTTCGTTGAACAACGGACGTCCCGCCAGCGTGACGCGGAAGGCGTAGAACGTCACGGCAATCAAGGCGGCCGCGGCGAAGAGCGCACTGCCGCCGTACCACGCCGACAGATGCAAAGTCAGCGGAGCAGAGGCCAACAGGAGCGCGGCGACGTTCCACGCCAGGAGCACCACGATTCCGAACCGGAACAGAAGAATCATCGCGATGGTGTTCGCGACGACGGAGACGGTGGCGACGAGCCAGGCCTTCTCCTGAACCAGAAAGATGAGCGGCAGCGTGTTGAGGATCACGAACACTCCCGCTGCGATCCAATCGCGGCGCGTGATCACGCGCAGGACGAACATGAACACATAAATGCCGACGGCCGTCACAAACGAAAAAGTGATCACGCTGAAGAGGCCGCCGATCCCCTGCCGCATCCCGGTCAGAAATGCAATGCTGACCCCCGGTTTCGCGCGCGCCAGTACCTGAGCGGTCTGTGACATCGCGATCAGTACGGTGGCTGCCGTGATCCCGACCAGCACGTCGCGGCCGAGCAATGGGTCGCGAAGCTGGCCCAGCAGCAGACGGTTCCATGAAAGGAGCGTTTGCGGCCATCGACGCCGCACATACGGCTCGATGCCGATGTAAAGCAGCCAACCGATCGCCGCGGTCAGCAGGGAGGTGCTGCAGATCAGGATGATGATCAAAAACTCACCTGCCGAGAAAACATGATTCGCTCCGAACATCGACGAGAGAAAACGGAGCGACGCCAACATCAGCGCGAAGCGAAAGGCTCCGCGGCGGTCGCCGCGGCCGAGGCGAAAGTTCCGGCGGGCGAGGATGGCGGCGATCAGGACCATGACGGCTGCGATCGCGAACAGCACCGTCGCTACGACGCGCTCCTGCACGGTCAGTGTGCTTTCGACATCGCGCGACGGTTTGGTCCACGGAAAGATCGAGCGAAAAAAAATCGCCTTTCCCTGAAAACCGGCCGCCTCCAAACGCATCGACAGATCCGGCTGTTCGGGTGAGCTGCCCGTCCACGCGGCGCGCTGATCGCCCCACGCCAGCGGCGTCCATTGCGATTTCGCCGGCTGCATGCGGGCTGGATCGATGCCGGCGAGCTCGAAGAGTGGTCGCCAATCGACTGGGCGCGGTGCGATGTCTTCAGCGATCTGCGGCGATACTGACTGAAACCCTTCCAGCAGGCCATCGTGCTGCAGAACGATGAGGATCATTCCGGTCGTCGCCAGCGGCGGATCATTTTCAGAGACCCGCCCATTGCTCAACAGAATCCTCGGTACCAGAGGCCGCGGACTCTCGCGATACCAGAAGTAGATGCCGCTCGGATGACCTTTCGACAGCCGGCGCCATCGATCGGGACTCTTGTCGTGCTCCTGGATGTACTTGGAGAAGTCGTCGTCGACTTCGAATCCGTACGCGACGTAGGGCTGCTCTTTGTAGCCGAGTCGCGCGGCAATGTCGCGCGATTTCGCGATGAGCTGTTCCGGTGTGCGCGGCAATTTGTAGATGGCGCTGAAACCGCCGTAATCGCGCGCCGCCGCCACCACCACAATGCCGAAAATGACAGCGATCAAACAAGCCAGCGCGTAGCTCGGACGCAGTCCGATCGAGGCGCCGGCCGCTGCCAGCAGCTCCGGCGACGGCGTTTCACCCGCTGCCAGCGCGGCCGCCAGCGGATCACCGCCGGGGAGCGCTGCGGCCACCGCCAGTGCCGAGGAAGGCCGACTGTTCGGATCGGGTTCGAGGCAGTGCAGGATGACGCGTTCGATTGCCGGATTCACATCCGCGACGACCGCCGACGGCGCCGACGGAGTGGACGACTCCTGTCGCTGCCGGATGACTGCGGCGGTGCTCTTGGCGTCGAAGGCCTGCTTGCCGGTGAAGATTTCGTACAGCACCAGGCCGAGCGAATAGATGTCACTCCGGACCGAGACGTCGCTGCCGGCGAGCTGCTCCGGCGCCATGTACGCCGGCGTGCCTTCCGAGACGTTGTCCTTGCCGATATCGCTGTGCAGCGCCGCCAGGCCGAAATCGGTGATGCGCGCCAGCCCGCGCTCGTCGAGCATGATGTTCGCCGGCTTCAAATCGCGATGCAGCACGCCTTTCTCGTGCGCTGCTGCGATTCCAGCCGCGACCTGCCGCGCGATTTGAATCGCCTTCGCTTCCGGGAGCCGTCCGATTCTGCGCAGAAGCGTGGAAAGGTCCTCACCTTCGATGTACTCCATGGAGATGAAGTGCTCGCCGTCGACTTCGCCGACGTCGTAGACGCGGCAGACGCTCGGATGCGCGATCTGACGCGCGACGCGGACTTCGTTGTAGAGACGCTCCAGCCGCTGCTGGTCTCTGGACATCGCGGACGGCAGAAATTTCAGCGCCACGGCCTGGCCGAGTTTCAAGTCATCGGCGCGAAAGACTTCGCCCATTCCGCCCCGCCCCAGCAGAGCCACGATTCGGAATCGATCGCCGAGGATCGTGCCGGGGAGGAAGCGTCCGTGTTTCAGCGAGCCGGAGCTGACCGGCGAGCTGGGACGGGAGCTCACCGGTTTTTGGACCGTGGCGTCAGCGCCGGCGACAGGAGCTCCGCAGGCGGGACAGAACCGCGCATCCGCCGACAGCTCGGCCTGGCAGGAATGACAACGCATGGGATCGGCGTCGGATTTTACCTGACACAGGCACAGCCGTTGCTCGCTTGGTCAAGGATGGAAGCGATCGACGCCGAGCGCGAGCCCCCGGTGCGGCTCCAGCTTCTGCGTCTCCTGCCCATCCTTCTCATCCTCGGCCTGTTGGTGCACTTCGTCCTGCCGCGGCTCGAATCGGTCGAAAGTGCGTTCGCGATCATGCGAACACTCGCGCCATGGGCGATCGCGCTGGCGTTGTTTTTCGAGACGCTGAGCTACGTCGCGAATGGCGAGCTGCTCCAATCGATCGTGGTCATCAGTGGTAGTCGCATCAGTCTTACGCGCGCGATCGTGATCGAGATGGCCGCGGGCAGCGTGGCACTGGTCGCGGCAGGATCGCTTGGATTTGGTGCGGCGATCTACCGCTGGACGCGCGGGCAAACGTCGCGCGAAACGGCCATGCTGGCGTCATGGCTTCCATCGGTTTTTGATTCCATCACCCTGGTTCTCTTCGCGCTCATCGGCGCGATCGCATTGCTGATGAAACATCAACTCTCGCGCACGACCGAGATCGCGCTGGCCATCGTGATCACGGCCCTCGGCTCCGCGGTCGGGCTTGTGATCGCTCTGCTCATTCGCGAGGACTGGATGAACGCGATCACGCTGCGCGCGACGCGCTGGATCAAACGCGTCCGTCCCGAGGCCGACGAATCGGTCCTGACCGACGTCGCGGAGCACGCCTCGCAGGCCTGGAGCGCGATGCGAAAGGGCGGCTTTTGGCGACCGGCATTGTCCTCATTGCTCTATCTGACGTTCGATTTTCTCTGTTTGCGTTACGCGCTTCTGGCGGTGGGGCAGCATCCGTACATTTCAACGATCCTGGCAGCGTATGGCGTGCCGCTGCTCCTGGGCCGATCGAGCTTTCTTCCCGGCGGCATCGCGGTCGTCGAGGTTGCGATGGCGGCTCTGTTAGGCGGCCTGGGCGTGCCCGGAAACGCAGCTGTGGCCGCCGTGCTGACCTATCGCCTCATTTCGTTCTGGCTGCCCGCGGCGGCCGGAGTGCCGATGGCGATCGCGCTGGAGTCGCAGCGAAAACGTCTGGCGGCGTGAGGCGCCTATAGTCAAGTCGTGACGCGGACCGATCGCTCCAGCTACAAGACACGACGAACGACGCTGAAAAAAGCGGAAGGGCAAAGCGATCGTACAACCGCCGCGGAACGAGTCCTGATGGTGTGGCAACTCACGCGCGAAGCGTGGACGTTCAAGGATGGTCGATGGGATGAACATCGACTTCGCCGAGATGTTGGACGCGTTATCCGACGCGGGCGCTGAATTTCTCATCGTGGGGGCACATGCGCTCTCCCGCGCATGGCCGGCCACGCGCCACGGGTGATCTCGACATTTGGGTCCGACGCACACCTGCGAATGCCGCGCGACCTTGCTGACATCGACGATCTGGAGAAGAAATAGGAGGCTGGCGGGGCCGACGGGGCTCGAACCCGCGACCTCCGGCGTGACAGGCCGGCGTTCTAACCAACTGAACTACGACCCCGCGTAGGGAAACTCGCTAACGACCCGCGATCCTAAGGCATTCCCGTAAACCGCGGCAACACCGTCGCTTCTTTCAGCCGCGGCGCGCCGGTATCTTTCGGCGAAACAAGCGGCTTTCCGATCGGCCACGCGATGCGGAGATCGGGGTCGCTCCACAAAATCGCGCGATCGCTCTTCGCGTCGTAGACGGCGGTGCACTTGTAGACGAGGTCCGCTTCGTCGGAAAGGGCGCAGAATCCGTGCGCAAAACCGGCCGGCACCCACGCCATCCGCTTGTTGTCCTCCGTCAGTTCGAACGACACCCATTCTCCGAAATGGGGCGAGCCGACCCGGATGTCGACCGCCACGTCGAAAAGGGCGCCTTTTGTGCATCTCACCAGCTTCCCCTGTGGGTTGGGTTCCTGGTAGTGCAGGCCACGCAAGACGCCGCGCGCCGAGCGTGAGTGATTGTCCTGCACGAAGATAGCGGCGATCCCGAGGTCCCGAAAATGGTCGGATCGATAGGTCTCCATGAAGAAACCGCGGTCATCGGCAAAGACCCTCGGTTCGAGGATCAGGACCCCCGGAAGTGAGGTTTCGATAACGTTCAAGGCGCGCGGATGATACAGTTTTCACTGGACACTCCCATGGCTCGGCCTCAATTGGTAGCTTCGAAGCCGCTGCCGCGTCAGGCGGCTGATCCGCTGCGTGTGGCGGTCACCAGCGCCAATCCGCTGCGTCGGGCGGCGCTGGTGATGCGACTGTCGGTTTTCGGCGATCTGGCGCTCAACGAAGTCGCGGAGGTCGATGACGTTCGCGACGTCGACGTCGTTCTTGCCGACGCGATCGACCCCTCGCGTTTTTCCGCCCCCTCCGTCGTTCTGGTGGTCGACAACAGCGAAGCGGCGCAGGCAATCGCGAGGGGAGCGAGAGGCGTCCTTTTGCGGGCAGCGCCACCGCGCCGGCTGCACACGGCATTACGTGCGGTTGCCGACGGGCTGGTGATCGTCGATGACGATCTCGCCGAAGGCGTGATGCCGCACGCGCGTTCGCGCATCGATCTCATCGAGCCGCTAACGCCGCGCGAGCAGCAGGTGGCGCAGTTGCTGGCGGGCGGCCTGACAAACAAGGAGATCGCGCAGCGACTCGGCATCACCGGGCACACCGTCAAGTTCCATCTCAACGGAATCCTGCGCAAGCTCGGCGTCTCGACCCGCACTGAAGCCGTCGTTCAGGCGGCACGTCTCGGCCTACTCATTCTGTAGATGGCCGAGGAGCTCGAGCGGCGTCCGGAGTGGCGGCTCACCGGCATCATCTTCTTCGGGCTCCTGGCGCTGCTGATTCTGTGGGCGGCGTTTCGAATCCTCTGGCCGTTCCTCACGCCGTTGCTGGTGGCCGCCATTCTGGTCACCTTGACGCATTCGCTCTACGTGCGATTGCGCGACCGCCTGCGTGGTCGCTCCGCCCTGGCCGCCATCACCATGCTCCTGGGCATCACGTTTCTGCTCGTGATTCCGTTGTTCTTCATCACCATCGCGCTGGTTCACCAGGCCAACACGCTGATCGAGGGCCTGCAATCGGGCGAAGCCAGGCAGATGCTGGCACGACTCGATCTCACCAATCGACTGCAATGGTTGCGACGATGGGTCCCCGGATTCGATCCCGCGACTGTCAGCCCGCAAAAGCTCGTGCTTCCGATCGTGGAAGGCATTCCGGGATTCGTCGCCCGCCACGGCACAGCAGTCGTCGGGGGCATTGCAGGACTCCTGATCTCATTTTTCCTGCTACTGCTCGCGATGTACTTCTTCTACGTCGAGGGCGAACTGATCATGAAGGAGCTCTCGGTCCTGTCGCCTTTGCCGCCGAAATACGATCGCGAGTTCGCCAGGCAATTCAAGAATGTCGTCGACGCCACGTTCCGCGGTTATGTGGTCACCGGTTTGGCGGCCGGCGTCGCGACGACCATCGGCCTCGTGATCGCAGGAGTCCCGGCCGCCCTTTTCTGGGGCGCGTTCGCGACCGTACTTTCGCTTCTGCCGATGGTCGGACCGCCGGTGGTTTGGATTCCCGCGGCGATCTATCTCTACTTCATGGCGGGGCTTGGACGGGCCGGGATGTGGCAGCCGATTTTTCTCACGGCATGGGGGTTGGTCGTTGTGCCGATCGTGGAGCAGGTCATCCGACCGTGGGCGATGAAGGGGCGATCGGAGTTGCCTGCCATCCCACTGCTGTTCGCGGTCATTGGGGGACTGGAAGCTTTCGGATTCGTGGGCCTGGTGATCGGCCCGCTCGTTTTTTCGCTTTTTCTGTCGATCCTGGACATCTATAAGCGCTCCTTTCGAATTTCTCGCAACGGACGCCGGTTAAAATCGTCTAACCAAGCATGAATCGATCGGCCTTTGGCCTCGCGACGATCGCCTGGATCGCCGCCGCTTGCTTTTCCGGCTATCGCGAGACTCCGCCGCAGCGCGAAGACCGCGTGCATCGCGGCAATTTCGTCAGCGAGGTCACCCTCACCGGCGAGCTGGAAGCGGCCCGCGGCGAAGCGATCACCGTCCCCAACCTTCCATCGTGGCAGACGTCGATCAAGTGGGTTGCCGACGACGGCGCGGAAGTGAAGAAGGGCGATCGGGTGGTGGAGCTCGACAACTCGCAGTTCACCAGCGGCCTGGACGCGAAACGTCAGGCGGTCGCGCAGGCCGAACAGGAGCTGCAGCAGAAGGATGCCGAAGGCGACGCGGACATGCTGCAGAAGAAGCTCGACGTCGAGACCAAGAAGTCCGACTACGAGAAAACGAAGCTCGATGCGGCGGTGCCGAAAGAGATTCTCTCGGCCCGCGAGTACGAAGATCGTAAGATCAAGTACAAACGCGCCACGGTCGAGCTGGCGAAAGCGAAAGACGTCCTCCGCAGCTCGATCACGGCGTCGCGTTCGGACCGCTCGAACCTGATTCTGAATCTCGAGAAGGCACGCCGTGAGCTCGACACCGCCGAAACCGCCATCAACGCGCTCATTCTGCGGTCGCCACGCGACGGCATCGTGGTGCTGCGAGACCATCCGTGGGAAGGCCGCAAAATCAAAGAGGGCGATCCGGTCTTCGTCGGATTGCTGCTGGCACTGTTGCCCGATTTATCGTCGACCCAGGTCACGGCATCCCTGGCGGACGTCGACGATCGCAAAATCTCGGTCGGTATGCCGGCGACCGTCGTTCTGGACGCGTATCCGTCGATGACGTTTCCAGGCCGCGTGGCCGCGATCTCCGCGGTCGCTCAGGAAAACACGACCAACCGGCAATCGCTGCGCCGATCGTTCCGCGTGACGATCAAGCTCGATCGACTCGACGCACTGCGCATGCGGCCGGGTCTCTCCGCGCGCGTCACCATCCGGCGCGCGACGCGCTCGAATGTGCTTCTCGCTCCGCGAGGCGTTCTCGCGCGAAAGGACATCAAACTCGGCGAGTGCAACGATCTCGAATGCGTGGTCGTCAGCGGACTCAAAGAAGGGGACCGGATCTGAAACGCAGGATCACCGTTCCGCTCGCGATCATCGCGCTCTTCGCCGCCGCCGGCTGGACGCGCAACAAGCTGGCGGCCGATCGGCAGGGCGAATGGGTCCGGGTGAATCGGGGAGACCTGGTCACTGGAATCGATGTCACCGGCACATTGGCGGCGGTCGATTCGGGCAGCTTCGGACCGCCGCAGCTCAACAACGTCTGGGACTTCAAAATCGCGATGATGGCGCCGGAAGGCTCCGAGGTCACCAACGGTCGGCCGGTCCTCGGCTTCGACACCACCGAGTTGCAGAAGAGGCTGGAAGAGAAGACAGCGGAAGCGGACCAGGCTCAGAAAGAAATCGAGAAGCAGAGATCGGATCTCGCGCTGAAGCGAGAGGACGAGCGGTTGAATCTCTCCGAAGCGGAAGCGGATCTGCGCAAGACCAAGCTGAAGCTCGATGCGCCGCCCGATCTGGTCGGAATCAAGGAGCGGAAGCAGGTCGAGCTCGATTATGACCTGGCCAGGCGCAAGGTCGCCACCATTCGAAACCGCATCGCGTCGCTCGAACGCGCCGCGCATGCGCAGATCGCGCTGCTGGAAAGCAAACAGAAACACGCCGCCGCCATCGTTGCCGAAACACAATCCGCAATTCAGCAGATGACCATCAAGGCGCCCCGCAACGGGACGATCGTCTATGTGACCAATTGGCGCAGCGACAAGAAAAAAGTCGGCGATACGTGCTGGCGGATGGAGCGCGTGATCGAGATTCCCGACTTGTCGCGCATGATCGCGCGCGGCGACGTTGATGAGGTCGATGCCGGAAAAGTCGCAGTCGGACAGCGGGTCACCATTCGCCTCGATGCCCATCCCGACGAGGAGTTTCACGGCACGATCACGCGCGCCGGCAAGACCGTGCAGCAACAACAGCAGACGCGCGATCCGATGAAGGTCCTCCGCGTCGAGATCGCGCTCGACAAAAGCGATCCGGGCAAGATGCGTCCCGGAATGCGATTTCAGGGGACGGTGGTGCTGCAACGCGATCGCAATGTTCTGCTCGCGCCTCGCAACGCCATCTTCGTGTCGCAACGCGGACCGTATGCCATGCGCCGCGGCTGGTTCTCCGTCACCGAAGTTCCTCTGCGCCTCGGCCGCCAGAACGACAAATCGGTCGAAGTTCTGGGCGGGCTTTCGACCAACGATCGCGTGCTGGTCAAGTCGGAGAAGAAAGAGGAAACGAAGTCGTGACGCGACTTGGTGGAGCGCCGGCGACCACGCCGGCGAGGTCGCCGGCGCTCCACTATGCGGGCGTTCTGCTCCTCTTCGCCGCCTGTCATCGCGAAACGATCCCCACCTTTAAAGTCGAGCCGACGCAATTCGCTCGGCGTGTCACCGCCGAGGGGATCTTGAAATCGACCAAAGCGACGCCGGTGACCGCTCCCATGAACGTGCCCATGTCGCTGAAGATCGCCTGGGTCGCCGACGATGGCGCGCTGGTGAAGAAGAACGATGTGGTGGTGCGCTTCGATCCGAGCGACTTTCAAAAAGATCTTCTGACCGGACACGACGATCGCCACACCGTCGACAACAAGATCACCAAGACCACCACCCTGGCCTCGACGACGCGGACGAATCTGAAGCGCGATGCCCGGCAGGCGCAGGACGAGCTGGTGGCAGCCAGGCAATTCAAATTCGACGATGCGGAAGTCTTCTCGCGATATCAGCGCATCGAATCGGAGATCGATCAAACGCTGGCCGGCGACAAGAAGCAGCACGCCGAGAATGTCCTGGGCGTCCGCGACAATCTCGCCCGCGCCGATCGGGATCTGCTCACCATCGAGGAGAAAAAAGCGGGACTGAAGATTCGCAATGCCGAGCAGGGACTGAGTTCGCTGGAGCTGCGCGCGCCCTACGATGGCATCCTGGTGCTGCAGCGCGACTGGCGCGGCGACATTCCGCGCGTCGGAAACTCCGTCTGGCCCGGACAACCGCTGGGCGAGATTCCCGATCTCAACTCGATGAAAGCGGAGTTGTTCGTCCTGGAGGCCGACGCCGCCGGTCTCGCGGTCGGGCAGAAGGCCAACGTCTCGCTGGAATCCAATCGGGCCATGACTTTCTCCGGGAAAATCACGCAGGTCGACAAACTCGCGCGGCCACGGTTTCGGGGAGTGCCGGTGCAGTACTTCGGCGTCACGGTCACGCTCGATAAGACCGATCCGATCGTGATGAAGCCGGGCGCGCGCGTTCTGGCGCTCCTCGAGATTGAGAATCGCAAGAACGTCTTCTCGATCCCGCGGCAAGCGCTGTTCGAAAAAGAGGGGAAAAAGCTCGTCTACCGAAAACGGGGCGACCGCTTTGATCCGCTGCCGGTCGAAATCGCGTCGTCGACGCCCGGCCGCGTCGTGATCACGAAAGGACTCGCAAAGGGCGACCAGCTCGCGATGCGCGATCCGACCGTCGGCGAGGAGCAGAAGTCGAAATGACGGGCGAGGAGACTTTCCGCACCGCCCTCGACAATCTTGCCACTCACAAGCTCCGCACCGCGCTCACGATGTTGGGGATGATCTTCGGCGTCGGCGCGGTCATCGCCATGTTGTCGATCGGCGCCGGGGGCGAGCGCAAGGCCCTCGAAGCCATCGGCCGCTTAGGTCTGCGCAACGTCATCGTGAAGGCAAAGGTCGTCAAGCCGGAAGACCGCCAGGAGCTGCGCAAGAAGTCGCTGGGCGTTTCGCTGCGCGACGCCGAGGCCATTCAGGAAGCGGTGCCCAACGTGGTGGTGGTCCTGCCGCGCGTCGAGATCAAGCCGTACAAGATCCTCGCGCCGAACGCGAAGACGAAAGGCAAAGTCTTCGGCGTGTCGTGGCGCTATTCGCAGGTCGCCACCATTCAGCTGGCCGAGGGACGGTTTCTCGACGCGCGCGATGAGGCCGATCATTCTCAGGTCTGCGTCATCGGTCAGGACATCCGGCGCAATCTCTTCGGCTACGGTCCGGCGCTCGGCAAGCAGCTCAAAGTGAATGACGTCTGGCTCAACGTGGTCGGCATTCTGGGTGAAACGCCGGAAGGCACGTCGAGCGACGCGAAGGAAATCTGGATCCCAGTCTCAACGGCCATGCGCAAGTTCGATCGTGATCCGCTCGACTCGCCGCTGGACGAGCTGCTGGTGGAAGTTCGCGAGGGTGTATCCACTCGCGAAACCGCGAAGCTGATCGAGCCGCTGATCGACCGGCTGCACGGCGGCGCGGACGATTATGAGATCGTGATCCCGGAAGCGCTGTTGGAGCAGAGCCGTCAGACCCAGCGCATCTTCAGCATCGTGATGGGATCGATCGCCGGCATTTCGCTTCTGGTCGGCGGCATTGGCATCATGAACATCATGCTGGCCTCGGTCCTCGAACGCACGCGCGAGATCGGTATCCGCCGCGCCATTGGCGCGCGCAAGGCCGACATCCGCGCGCAGTTCGTGATCGAGTCATTCACCATCAGCGTCATCGGCGGACTGTCGGGGATCATCATCGGTATTGCACTCGCCAAAATCGTGGCGGCCTACGCGGGCTGGCCGACCGTGATCACATTCGGGTCGCTTTTCCTTTCCACCGCGGTCTCCGTTACGGTGGGTCTGGTTTCGGGGATCTATCCCGCGGCGCGCGCGGCGGAGCTCAATCCGATCGAGGCGCTGCGCTACGAATGAGCCTTTGGACTGTGGTGCCTTGGCACAGCTTTCGCCGCCGAAGCTTGCTTCGGCTGCCGGCAGCAAGCCGCCGCGGTCCGAAACTACACTCACCGAATGTCCTCCGCTATGAGAGGATTTGGGCAGCGGCGGGAACACCGAACGCCGTGTTCGAGTTGTCGCCTGCAGATTTGCCGCGGCTGACGGGCGGGACCGTCGTCCGCGTAACGTGAATGTCGGAGCTGGGCTGGAAATACCTCACCGCTGAAGACAAGGCGACGATCCTTCGCGGAATCCGCGACGGCGTCGCGTACGGCGGGCCGTATCACGTCGAGATCTACCCGTCCGATCGCTGCAACATCGATTGCTTCTTTTGCTCGACTGCTTCGCTTAGGGGCGACGACGAATTGCCGCTGGTGCGCATCGAGGAGCTGGTGGCGGAGCTGAAAGAAGCGGGAACGCGATCGATTCGTTTCGCGGGCGGGGGCGAGCCCCTGTTTCATCGCAAGACCAAGGACCTCTTGCGCATGGTCACGAAAAGCGCCATTCCAATCGAAAACATCACCACCAATGCCGTGCTCCTGGGCGAAGAAGTCACCGACATCCTCATCAGCGGCGAATGCGACCAGATCACGGTCAGCCTGAACACCGCCGACGCTGACTCGTACTCGAAGATGATGCAGACGCCGGGCCGCAACTTCGATCGCGTCGTCGCGAACATGAAGCATCTGATTGCCGAGCGTCGCCGCCGGCATCGCGACACGCCGCGGATCAATCTGCAGTTTCTGGTATGGAAGGAAAACTACAAGTCCATTCCACGCATGTACGCGCTGGCGCGCGAGGTCGACGTCGACACGATCTTTTTCAACGGACTCGCGTTTCTCACGCCGCAACAGAAGATGTCTGCCGAAGAAACCAAAGAGATGATGCGGCTGTACGAGGACGTCGTGCGGGTCGACGAGTACCGGCGGATCTCGATCATCGACAGCTACGAGCAGGACATCCGTCCCATGGTCACGGACATGAACACGCGCCTCGACGCCGAGCGCCGCAAGCACGGAAAGCTGGCGCGGCTGGCGCATCTCGTCGCGCGGCGCGATGTCACCTGGCGCGAGAAGCTCGCGCATCGCAAGAAAATGGCGGTCGCGCGGCGGGTGGAACGGGAATCCGCAGGCCTGGAAGAGCCCTGCCTCATCGGCTGGCATTCGATGGTCGTGCGCACCGGCGGCCCGGTGGCCCCCTGCTGCATCCTGCAAGGCAGTCCGCTCGGCGACATTTTCAAGAGCTCGCTCCGGGAAGTGTGGTTCGGCCAAGAGTATGCCCAGTTCCGGCGCGAGCTTGCCAGGATCATCAGGAGCGGATCGGCGTGGCAACACGATCCTGCCATCGATCGCACCGTCGTCGGGATGTGCGGTGGGAAGGGTGGGGACGAGGTCTGTCCGATCAAGAGCTTCTACTACAAGCCTGACATCCCCTTCCTTCGCGAGCTCAACGGCATCGTCGCGAGCTAACTTTTTCGTTCGAATTTCGTTCAAAAGGTCATGCGAACGACCATCGGTGTCTTCATTTTGATGGTGGCAACAGCCTTGGCGCACGACAGCGGGCGAAAAGATTCGTACGTGTTTCGCGACGGCGATGTCACCTGGATGCTGGGCGAGGGGATGTCATCCGATTCGCTGAAGAAAATGCAATCGACGCTCGGTCGTGAATTCCTATGGGCGCGGCGCAAAGGACGCACATTCGTCAGTCATGACTCCGGCATCATCGATCAGGCGCGCGCTGTCGTGCAGCGGAACATCGGCCGCGACGAGCAGGAAGCGAGACTGGCAGAAATCACCGATCGAGCGATGCGCCGCAGCTATGTTTTGGCGACAGACGGCGGCGTTTCGTTTTCATCGGGCGTCGATTTCAAAAACATCAAATATTTACGTAAACAATATAATGATAGCTTTCTCTGGGTGCGCACCGATGGTCATTCGTGGTTGATCCAGGACCCCGAGTGGATCGATCGTGCAACCGTATTCTTCGCCGATGCAATGGCGCTGGCGCCCGAACAACGCGCGGTCGCGAGCGAGGAGGCCGAGCTGGACCGCGAGGAAGAACGGCTGGAGAAGCTTCACGACCATGCGCGCCTTCGGGAAGTGAACCGGCGGCAGCAGGAGGTCGGTCGGCGCGAAGCTGAGCTCGATGAGCGCGAAGATGCTCTCGAACGCGAAGCGGAAGGGAAGCTGTGGGCGCTGATCGACGACGCAATTCGCAGAGGTGTTGCACGCCCACTGCGATGACATCGGTATCATCGCCGCTCATGAACGCTTTCGTTGCACTCTTGCTGGCGGCGTCGGTCCCAATCGCGCCGATCCAGTATCGCCATCGCGCGCTCGCGAACGGCCTGCAGGTCTACTCGGTCGAGGACCATGCCGCGCCGACCGTTGCCATTCAGGTCTGGTATCACGTCGGATCGAAAGACGATCCGCCCGGGCGCAGCGGATTCGCGCATCTGTTCGAGCACATGATGTTCAAGAGCACCGCCCACATGAAGTCGGAGATGATGGATCGGCTGACCGAGGATGTCGGGGGCTACAACAACGCGTCGACGGCCGACGACGCGACCTGGTACTACGAAGAAGTCCCCTCGAATTATCTGCAGACGCTCTTGTGGGCGGAAGCGGATCGCCTGGGCTCGCTCAACGTCGACGAGGCCAATTTCAAGTCCGAGCGCGAAGTCGTGAAGGAAGAATTTCGGACGTCGGTTCTCGCGCCGCCGTACGGCCTCTTCTACTACGCCATCGAGAAGGATTCGTTCGCCGCCCATCCGTATCGGCGTCCGACCATCGGAAGCATCGAGGATCTCGACGCCGCGATGCTGGCCGACGTGCAGAAGTTTCACGCTGCGTATTACCGCCCCGACAACGCCACGCTGGTGATCGTCGGCGATTTCGATTCGAAACAGCTCGACGCGTGGGTCGATCAATACTTCGCTGCCGTTGGGAAGCCCGACCTCGCCATCCCGCGAGTCGAGGTCAAGGAACCTGCGCGCGAGGCTTCAAAAAAAATCACGGAAAACGGACCGAACGTCCCGCTGCCTGCCGTCGCATTGACATGGCTCGCGCCTTCGGCGACGCATCCTGATCGCTATGCGCTCGACATCGCGTCGGCCATCCTCTCGCAGGGAGAGTCCTCGCGGTTGTATCAATCATTGATCTATCGCCAGCAGATCGCGCAGGACGTCAGCGCCGACGATGACCTTCGCGAGGACCTCGGCATCTACGTCATCACCGCCACCGTCGCCAGCGGGAAGTCCCCCAACGTGGTCCTGAAAGCAATCGATTCCGAGCTGCGCGACATCGAACAAAAACCGGTTTCAGCGGCCGAGATCGCGAAGGCCAAGAATCAATTGATCACCGAAGTCCTGCGACGGCGCGAGACCAATGACGGAAAGGCCTTTGCGATCGGCCATGGCGCGACTGTCCTTCACGATGCCGCGGAAGTCAACAACGGACTCGCTAAGTTGCAGGCGGTGACGGCCGCCGACGTACAGCGCGTCGTCAACAAGTACCTCAAGGATGGCAAGTCGCTGACCATCACCTATGTCTCGAAGGGAGCCGCGCAATGAAAATGCTGGCGATCGCGCTGGCACTCTTGGCGCAAGTCGAAACGACACCGCCACCCCCGGCCGCCCCGCGCGAGCCGCAGCTTCCCAAGCCGGCGGAGAAGACACTCAGCAACGGTCTGCGAGTCATCGTCGTGCAGAAGCCCGGCGTGCCGATCGTCGCGACGCGACTGCTGATCCAAACCGGCGCAGAAGCGGATCCGGCGAATCTCGCCGGACTCGCGGACATGACGGCATCTCTGCTCACCAAAGGGACGAAAACACGCAGTGCCGTGCAGATTGCGCGCGGAGTCGAGGCCCTCGGTGTGACGCTGGAGAGTGGCGGTGGCTGGGACAACTCTTTCGTCACGCTCAGCGTGATGTCCTCGAATCTGCTAAAGGCGCTCGGCTACGTTTCCGACATCGTCCGCAATCCCGTCTTCGCGAACGATGAGATCGAGCGCTTGCGCGCGCAGAACCTCGACACGCTGCAGGTCGCGATGCACCAGCCGCGCGCCCTGGCCGGGTTCGTCGCGGCCCGGGTCGTGTTTGGTGAAACATCGTACGGACACAACCTCGGTGGCACGCCCGAGTCGTTGAAGAGAATCAAGCGCACCGACATCGTCGCGTTTCATCGCAATCATTACCATCCCAACAACGCCATCCTGGTCTTCGGCGGCGACATCGCACCGGAACGGGCCTTTGCGCTGGCGGAGCAGCAGTTTGGTGCCTGGAAGAGCGGAGGGCCGCCGACGTCGGCGGCGCCGCCGCCGCGGGGGTCCGCGGCGCCCCACCGCGTCGTGGTAATCGACATGTCCGAGGCAGGGCAGGCGGCGGTGGTGGCGACGCGGCCGGGACTCCGGCGCGTCGATCCGGCCTACTTCATCGCACAGGTCACGAACTCCGTTCTCGGCGGCGGCTATTCGTCGCGACTGAACGAGGAGATCCGCATCAAGCGCGGCCTCAGTTATGGAGCGGGCAGCTCGTTCGATCTTCGCCGCGAGGTCG
Organism: Thermoanaerobaculia bacterium; assembly: GCA_035636095.1. Classification (GTDB taxonomy): domain Bacteria; phylum Acidobacteriota; class Thermoanaerobaculia; order Gp7-AA8; family Gp7-AA8; genus Gp7-AA10. The sequence goes on along the minus strand of DASPZU010000028.1, from coordinate 82,243 downwards.
GCCCGTTCATGGCGAGTGCGCAGACGAAGAACGAATCGGCAGGGGAAGTCGCGAGCCTGATCGCCGAGGAGCTGAACAAACTCGGGAAGGAGCCGGTGGCGGATGTCGAGCTGGGGCCGCGCAAGGCGACGCTGATCGGCAACTTCGGCCGTTCGCTGGAATCGAGCTCCAGTCTGGTCGACCGTGTCGCAAACCTGGCCCTGTTCGGATTGAGCCTCGACGAGATCAATCGGTACATCTCAGGCATCCAGTCGGTGACTTCGCAACAGGTGGAACAGTTCGCGGCCGGGCACCTCGGTGCCGCCGAATCGCACATCGTCATCGTCGGCGACGCGAAGAAATTCATCGAGCCGCTGCGGCAGCGCTTTCAGAACGTGGAAGTGATTCCGATCAGCGAGCTCGATCTGAACTCGCCGACGCTGCGGAAGAAGTGATCCCGCGCCGCGTGGTCAGATAGACCGCGAACGATCCGAGCCAGTGGCCGCCTTCGTAATGCTCGCCGGTCACGGAAGCGAGGCCGGCGGCGCGGTGGGCTCTGGCTGCAGCGGTCAGTGAGGCTAAGTGCGAATCGCCTTTCGGCAAACCCGATGCGATTCCCTCCATCATCCACGCGCGGCTCAGATTGAGTCCGTCGAGGTGCGCCAGTCGCGGATCGCTCGGATCGGTGACGATCTCCGGCTTCGGCCAATGCGCGTTGGGGAGGAATCGGTCGAACCATTTCGCAAATTCGCGCGGCCGAAGCACGCGACGCATCACGTCCGCTTCGGCCAGACATGGTGAAAGAAAATCCTCGCCCGACGGCTCGTAAGAGAGCGGACACGATTTGTCATTCCAAAAGAATCGCCGTGCGGCTTCGCGCGCTGCTTTCGCCAAATCGGCATCGTCCGTCGAATCGATGATGAGGCCGAGCGCAAAGGCTGTCTGACTGTGCTCACCGGATCGCACCGGATGTGACAGCTTCGGCAACCAGGTTTTCAATCGCTCGTTCGCCGCTTGCTCCAGCGGGTGCAAGAGTGTGGAAAGGTGCGGGTCCGATTCCCGCAGTTCTGCGCCGAGCTGCAGCAGCCACGCCAGGCCGTAGGGCCGCTCGAAGCTCGAGCGTCCTTCAGCCCGAAGATATGCGGCTTCCTGAGCGATGTTCTCCGCCGTCAGACTCTGTTTCAGAGCGTCGCGAGCTCGCGGTGTGAACGAGGCGTCCGGAAACGTGCGCGCCAGACGCGCCAGAAGCCAGTGTCCGTGAACGGATGAGTGCCAGTCGTAACAACCATAAAACGCAGGCGTCAGCTTGCGCGGCGGAGCAACATCGGCATCGGAGTTGAGGCTGTGCGAGATCTTGTTGGGATACTCCTTGTGTACACACACCAGCGCGAGGCTCGCGAATCGCTCCGCCGCCCGAGCATCGAACTGCGCGGCAACCGCGAACATGACGGCGAACTGCAGCATCAGCGATGGATGTGCATGAGGATATACCCGATCAGAATCAGCGCGATCACGAGCACCACCGCGATGACGATCAACATGTTGCGCGAAGTACCGCTGGAGCTGACGTGCTCGTAAATGACCTTCTTTCGGACCTGGTCGTCGGGTTCAAGTTCGGACATGTGCCCCCCACCTACTCCCTCTCCCCGCTGTGCGGGGAGAGGGACGGGGTGAGGGGAGCAAGTGAAATGCCACGGGCGGCCAGGTGCCGCGAGGAGCGGGCGAAGATCGGAATCGACAGACAGCTCAGCGCGGCCGCGGTGAAGAATGCAGTGCGGAAGCCGAAGGCGTCGCCCAGGCTGCCGATGACCAGCGAGCCGGTGGCAATCCCGGTGTCGAAGGCCCACACGATGCTTCCGAAGGTGCGAGCGCGACGATCGGGATCGGTGTTGGCGAGAATGAAGGTCGCGAAGGCGGGATAGGCGGCGCCGAATCCGAGTCCGAAGAGGATCGCGGAGAGGATCATTTCCCAACGCTGATTGGCAACTGCCAGAACCGCGAACGCGATCGGGATGAGAACGAGCGATGGATAAAGGACCCGCTTGGTGCCGACGCGATCGCCGATGTGCGAGAAGCCGATTCGAAAAACGGCGATGGTCGTTGCAAACGCGGTCAGGTAGATGGCCTTCGGAGCAATGTGTCGCTGCACCGCGATGATGGCGGAATAGCTGGTGACGCCTCCATAACCGAAAGTCGCGACCGTGAGTGACAGCGTGGTCTGGATGACGCGCCAGTCCCACGCTTCCGACAGCGACAAACGCGAGCCCTCGCGCCGTCCCTGACCCGGGCGCAGCAGCAGCGCGCCGATCGTCATCGCCACCGACAACATCACCAGCTCGATGCACAGCGTCAACCAGCCGAAGTGAAAAACCCACAGTCCGACTGCCGGCGCAATCGCGACCGCGGCCGTGCTGGAGAGTCCCCACCACGCCAGGCCCTGATTGCGTCGCGAGGGCGGAATGTAGTCGCTCATGATCGCGGAGGCAGCCGCGATGAGCCCCGACCACATCGCGCCGTGTACCGCCCCGATTGCCAGCAGAACGCGGAAATCGGTCACCAGACCGTAAGCCAGCGAAAAACAGATGAACAGAATCGACGCGATGATGAGCAGCCTTCGACGGCCGATGTGGTCCGCCACGCTTCCCATCAAGGGCGCAGCGAAGGCGCTGGCATAGCCGTAGAAGGAGAGGAACCAGCCCGCTTTGGCGGTCGAGCCTCCCAGCTCCAGGATTCGAAAGGGGATCGCCGGAAGGAGCTGGAATGCCGAAAAGAAGGTCACGAAGGCGTAGACCCACAGTCCCGCAAAGGCTGGCGTGAGAAGTGCTTCGCCCGGGCGTTTCTCGGACATGGAGCGCGGATTGTAGAATCTTTGTGATCGCAATCGCGTTCAGCCCGGACGGATGAAGATCAAACGCGCAGAGAAGTACGGATTTTGTTCCGGCGTGCGCATCGCTGATTTGAAAGTCAAGCGATTCGCTGCCGCCGGAGGTCGCGGCGCGATCCTGGGTCAGGTCGTACACAACGAGCGGGTGGTGGAGGAGATGGAGAAGTTGGGTGTACGGACGGTCGAGGAAATCGCGGCGGTCAAAGAGCCGACCATCGTCTTCTCCGCGCACGGCGTGCCGCCTTCATTTCACAATCGCGCCAAAACGACCGGCTTGCAGGTCCTCGACACGACCTGCAAATTCGTCTACGACATCCATCGCGAGGCGAAGCAGGCGCTGGCGGGCGGCTATCACCTCGTCTTCATGGGCGATCCAAAGCACCGCGAGGTCATCGGCTATACCAACGATCTCGATCCGTCGCTCTACCACATCGTTTCGACCATCGAGAGAGCGCGCGAGGTCGACTGGACGCAGTACGAAAAGATCAAAATCTTCTACCAGACCACGCTCAACTCCGCCGACTTCGAGGACGTGGTGCAGGCGATCGAGAAGGCCGCGCGCCGCGTCGATCGCGCCGACACGATCTGCTATGCCACCAAAGAGAATCAGGATGCTGCCCGCGTTCTTTCGGAGGACCCTGAGATCGACGTCATCGTCGTCATCGGTGGCAAGAAGAGTGCGAACACCAAACATCTGTGGGAAATCTGCAGGGAATCCAAGCCTTCCTACCTGATTCAGGGAGCCGACGATCTGGAGGCGACATGGTTCGACGGGGCGGAAGTGGTGGGTGTGACGGCCGGATCGTCGACGCCCGACTACGTGATCGAAGAAGTCGAGCACCGCATCGCGACATTCTGAAACGGCGCAATATCGACCCCGCGCCAAACGTTTCTTCGGCATCGATGAAAGGGATTCGGACGCTCTTTGCCGTGCTCATCGCCGCTGTGCCCGCCCTCGCCGGCGCAGCCGATCTGAACTGCCATGGCCCCGGCAACGTCGAGCAATTTCGCTACTCCTGGCGCATGCGGGGCGGGTTGGCGTGGGTGGCCGGACTCGTCTTTCCGACCTCCGGTGTCGGTGAGCTCAAGACTGTTTTTCCGCAAGCGGGCGAACATTCAATCAACAGCGAGCTTCTGATCCAGCCCAACGATCGGCGCAGCGGCTTTTACGTCTACGAATCGGAGATGGATGAATCGGGACAGAAAACGCTGATGACCTACCACGGCTACGCCTGGAAAAATAAGTCACGAAAAGAGCGTACGATATTTGATTACATCACGCGTCTGGCCCACATCCATAAGGAAACGCCCGAGAAGCAGTGGGACCGCACCGAGAATCTTCCCGCCGACGCCCTTCGCGATGTGCTGACCGCGATCTACTTTCTCCGCCAGAACGCGACCACCATCCAGCTTCCCATCACGACGCGCATCTACTCCGATGGCAGGTCATATCCGGTGATCATCCGATCGACGGATCGCCGCTCCTTCAACATCGAAGGCCAGACGATCAACGCGCTGGGGTTCGAGATCGTCGATGCACCGGGAGGCAGCCGCAAATGGCCCGGCGGCATCAAGGTGTGGGTGTCGGACGATCAGCGGCGGATCCCGTTTCGCATCGACATCGATCAGAGCATGGGATCGCTGCAGCTCGATCTGAAATCGATTGACGCCTGCGCCTTCATGCAGGCGAGCGCCGAGACGCGCTGAATCGTGGACTAGACCCGCGCCCCCGCCATTGGCCAGCTCAGGCCGCAGAAGAGTCCCACCAGATCGAGCAACTCCGCGACGTGGAAGGGTTTCTCCAGGATCACGGAAGGCTTCAGCTCGTCGTCGTTCGGATCGAGTTTGTAGGCCGTGATCACGATGACCGGCAGCTCTTGCCGCAATCCCCGGAACCAGCGCAACCACGCCCGCCCGTCCATCCTCGGCATTGCCAGATCGAGGATGACGAGCTGGATGTCCGGATTTTTCTCGACCAGTGGAATGGCAATTTCGCCGTCAGCTGCGGTCAGGACTTCGAATCCGTATGGTGAAAGCAGATCGCGATACGAGGCCAGAAGCTTCGTGTCGTCGTCGATGACGAGCAGTTTACGAACCTTGAATGGCGCTCGACGCGCTCGAATACTCACTCCTAAGGACCATCCTAAACTGCTTGAAACTCATAGGGAAGCTGCAAAGGGCGTACCGCGGAGGATGGCGAATCGCGCGGCGTCGAAGCGCAGCGGAATCAGGCGCCCTTTATGAACGGGAACATCGCCGGGCAGCACAACCCGTAAGTTCAGGCCACCGGTGAGGATACCGGTCGCGATCCAGCGTCCCTGCCGGAAACTGGCTTCTTCGATTCCGAAAATCAGGTCGGATTCCTCCCCCTTTTCGGCGATCGAAAAATCTTCCGGACGGGCCAACGCGATTCCATTTCCTTGGAAATCCGCATTGGCCACTTGCCATGACCCGATCGGTGACGCGACAACATTGCCGCGAACCGTAATCGGAATCACATTGACGTCCCCCGTCGCCTGGGCAGCCGCCTCGCTCAGCGGATGATGGTAAATGTGCGGCGCCACGTCGGCCTGAACAACGCGGCCCTCATCCAGCACGACAAGGCGATCGGTCAATCCCAACTCCTCGGCGGACGCCGGGGCGCTGATCACGGTCGTTCCCATCACGCGCAGGGTTCGATAGAACGCGTCGGCGATTTTCGCAGCGGCGGAGGGATTCACATGTTCGAGCAGGCGGTCGGCGATCAGGATTGCAGGCCGCAGCAATTCAATTCGCGCGAGATTCACGATCGTCCACTCGGTCGATGAGAGGGATCGCAGCGATCGCCCCGTAATCGCGCTCAATTTCCACTTTTCGACAGTCTGATCGAGCTCGGTCTTGCGATCCTCGCGGTCGAGCGAGCGGCGGCGAACGGCCGCAATCAGGAGATGACTCACCGACCAGCGGGCCGGCGCGTCGATCGCCGAAGTCGCGAACAGCGAAGGGCGACGCGAGGGGGGGAGTCTGGTCACGTCCCGCGCGCCAAAGCGAATGTGACCTTTGGACGGACGGAGTTGACCGGCGATGATCTGCAGCAGCGTGGAAGCACCTGCGGCCGGCGGACCTGCGATACAGGTGTGCGTGCTCTTCGCGAACGTCAGCGTGATGTCGCGGAGACGGTCGTCGAGGCTGACATTTTCGAGAGCGACATCGAGCACATGCCCGATTCTACGGCCTTGGGCGCTGGACGGGCCGCTGCTGATTCGGACGTTCGATGCGATCGAGCTCGTTGCGCATCCGGTTCCACTGCGGCTCGGTGAGCACGCTGCGCATCTCGATCAGCATCATGAGCTCGCGATCGAAGAGTCTTCCCCGCCCTTCGCTGAGTCGGACCCCGATCCGATGAATGGCGGCGCGGTCGAGCTGCGGGCGATCGAGCTCGCCCCGAAGCGCGATGGCGGCCTTGTCGACGTCCGCTTTCAGATCGATGAGATCGATGGCCGACGCGCGGAAAATGCTTTCCAGTCGATCCTGTTGCTCGTCCGAAAGATTCAAGCTCTGCACGATCTCAGGCCTGCGCCACCACTTGCCGGGGGGCAATTGCGCGAAGGCGGTTGCGCCGACGAAAAAAGCGATGAGTGCGAATCCGATTCGTCGCGTCATAGACTCGATCCTTGCGGAGAGCTTGCCTCGACCCACGACTCCCACTGCACCACGCTTCCGAAGTCTTTCAACTCGTCGGACTGCCACGGATCGCGGGGGATCTGCAAATCATCGGCTGGCGCGGCCGGCGATGCGGTCTGCTGCGCCACCACGACCATGGCGGGCGATTTCAGCGTGGGCTCGACGCTTTTGTAAACCACGACGCCGCCCAGCAGAAACGCCAGGAGTGCCGCGGCAGCGACGCGCGCCGTGCGCACGCTGCGCTGCGCGTTTTCGCGGGCGTTGTCGACCGCGCGCATGATCATCAACCGCTGACGCGTCCAGAATGTCGCCGGTTTCTCGCTCGGGCAGGCCGCCACGTCGCGGAGTTTCTGCGCCAGCCGGCGATACCGATCCTGACATTCGTTGCAACCATTGACGTGCTCGATGATCGGCGACGCTTCGGTCGGCTGCATGTAGTACGTCTCGAGTAAATCTGCTTCGCTGAAGTGTTTCATGAGGGTTCCTCTCTCGCCGTGACCCATTCGGCGAGCTCTTGTCGAATCTTGTGAATGGCCCGGAACAGATGCGCCCGCACTGTGCCCGATCGTAATCCAAGCAGCTCGGCGATTTCTTCGAGCGAGCGATCTTCGTAATGCCGCAATCGGAAGATGACCTTCTGCTGCGTCGATAGTTTACCTTCCGCGTGCTCGATCGCTGTCTTCAGTTGCCGCGCCATGATCTCGCGTTCCGGATCGGGACGATGATCGACCGGTTCGACCCAGCCTTCCGGTTCGCCATCCTCCTTGGATGTGAACAAGCTGACGAAGCGGCGGCGACGCAGGCTGTCGCGCGACCGGTTGATGGCGATGCGCGTCAGCCAGGTTTCGAATTCCGAGCGGCCCTGAAACTTAGCGAGGTGCGTGAATGCCTGTATGAATGTGTCCTGCGTGATCGTGTCGGCTTCGACGTCGTTGCGGACGATCGCGAAGGCGACCCGATAGATCTTTCGCTGGAATCGATCGACCAGCAGGCCGAACGCGCCGCCATCGCCACCGAGGGTTCGGGCAATGAGTTCGGCGTCGGTCGGAGCCGTGGCGTTGATCTGCGTCACAGGAAATCGGGCGACACTTCCCACAGCTCTTGGACGTGGGAAGTGACTGAGTGTTTACATGATAGTGCCGGGTGCCAGGGTGCCGGGTGCCCTCAATCGGGGCTGCCCGGTACAGCCTCGGGGCGGGCGGCGGGTGGGGCAGGGCGGCCGGCCAGGTAGACCCCTGCGAAGATCATGGCGGCGGCGACAATCGCGGTCGGATGAATCGTCTCGCCCAGAAAAATGGCCGCCAGAATCGTGGTCAAAACGGGCTGGGCGTACGTGTAGGACGCGACCAGCGAGCTGTCGGTGTGCGCCAACGCCCACGCATTCAACAAATATGCTGCGACGGTCGGGCCGACAATCACGATGACGAGCGCGATCCACGCTCGAGAAGGAATGGTCGACCACGGCTCCTTCCACATCGACCATGCCGAAAGCGGGAGCAAGAGGACCGCGCCGATCGCGAACATCTGCATGATCACACGTCGCGGCGACAGTCGCGCCATGTCGCGCTTGGACAACACGAGATAGAGCGCGTAGGCAAACGCGTTGCCGATCAGCAGCAGATCGCCGACCAGCGATTTTTCCGCGCCGCTGAATCCTTCCCGGCCCACCACCGCCAGCGCGCCTGTCATCGCCAGCCCGATTCCGGCGATTTTCTGCAACGTCGGACGTTCGCGTCCGGCCATGATTGCGGCTGCCAGCGTGAAGACGGGGATCAACGTCATGAGGATTGCCGACACGTGTGCGCTGGTGAGCGCGAGGCCGCTCAGAAAAAGAATCTGATTGATGACGACGCCGAGGACCGAGTAGGCGACCACGCGCCAGCGGTCGGATCGCGAAAGCGGCGGCAGATCGCGTTGTCGAAAGAGCAGATTGAGGATCAACGCCGATCCGAGAACTCGCAGATACGCGAACGTCATCGGCGAGAACGCGTGAAGCCCGAGCTTCGAGATGATGTAGTTGAGCGAAAAAAGAAGGGCCACCGTCGCCAGCGCGGCATGCACTTGAAGGTGCCGGCTGCCGGGTGCCGGGTGCACTACTGCTCGATCCAGATGTCGTTGTAACGAACCGGCGGTGGAACGAGCGAGGTCCGCAGTCCTCGAATTTGGGGCTTGTGGATGACGAACAGACGCTCGTGAAAGAGCGGGGCCAGCGGCGCTTCCCGCACCACCATCTGGTTGAGCGATCGATAAATCTCACGACGGCGCTCGATGTCGGCCGCCCGGCGGCCTTCGATGATCTGCTTGTCGATCTCCGGCGAATGAAAGTACGTGCCGCGGACGGCCTTGGAATCGCTATGGAAAAAAACGTAGAAGAAATTGTCGGGATCGGGGAAGTCCGCATACCAATTCGCGCAGAAAGCCATTCCGTGTCCCGGCTGCTGCAATGGCTTTCGCGCCTCGGTTGCGGAATGGCGCGTCACGTTGACCTCGATGCCGATGGACGCCAGATCTTCGATCAGCAGCGGCAAGAGTCCGGAATTGTTGAATTCGTCCGTATCCCACGTTCGATACTCGACGCGAAATCCGGTTGGATAGCCGCCGTCGCGCATCAGCGCACGCGCGCGCTCCAGGTCGTGCTCCACTCCGCGCAGGCTGGGTTCGTAGCCGAGGAGGCCGGGGGGGAGGAGGGAGTGGGCGACCACTCCCAGTCCGCCGAAGATTTTCTCATTGATGCGTTCGCGATCGATGGCGTGATTGATGGCGCGGCGAACTTCCACGCGGCTGAACGGCGCGGCCGAACAGTCGTATCCGAAATAGGACGTATGAAGCTGCGTGGTGTTGAGCATGAAGGCTGCGAAGCGGCGATCGCGCTGCCATTCGCTGGCGATCTTGGGCGGGATGCCGTGCGCGATGTCCAGCTCTCCCCGCCCGAAGGCATCGGCGACGTCGCGGCCGCTGCGCAGATCGAGGCGAAAAGTCAGATCGTCGACGTGGGGCTGGCCGGGAATGTAGTAGTCGCGATTGCGCGACAGCCGAAGACGTTGCCCTTCCAGCGCTTCTTCGACTCGAAACGGTCCCACGCCCGCCGGCCGTGTTCGAAATCGATCGCGATCGCGAGCCTCTTCGGCAGGCACAATCGATGTTTCGTTCATCGACAGCAGGGAGATGAAAAATGCAAGCGGCTCGTCGAGGTTGATGTCGATGGTGTGCGGATCGCGTATCGAGATGCCTGAAAGCTGCTTTGTTTTTCCCGACAGAACTTCTTCCGCTCCGTGCACGTTGCGCAGAATCCAACTGCTCGGCGATTGCAGCTCCGGCGATAGCAGCCGCACGAAGCTGTCGTGAACGTCGCGTGCTTCGAAGAGCCGTCCGTTGTGGAAGCGGACGCCGCGGCGCAAGCGCAGGCGATAGCAGTGTCCCTGTTCCAGAACCTCCCACCGTTCCGCCAGGCCCGGCGTGACTTCCGCCCCTTCGCCGTACGTCACCAGCGTCGAGTGAATCGCGCGCGACATGTATCCAAGCGCGGCGGCGGTGACGAAGACCGGATCGAGGTTCAACTGCTGCCACAGAATCGTGGCGGTGGTGATCGATCCGCCGTCGTTCGGATGCGGCAGTGCGAAGCGGGCCAGCTCCTGGTTGAGAAGCGCCGACTCGTGCGTGAGCGAGGTCGACATCTGGTTGAGGTCGGCGATGCTGACGTTGGTCTCGCGGGTCGCCTCCTGCATCGTCCGCATGGCCTGAACGATGGCCGCGCTTTCCGTGCCCAGGATCGCGATCGATTCGTGGACGCGCTGGACCAGGCCGATGATGTTCTGCATGGCGCGTCCGATGGCGCGGCTGCCGCTTTCCTGCTCCGAGGTCGCGCGTTTGAGATGCAGGGTCGTGTCGCGAACGGTGGCCGCCTGCTCGCCGACTTTGCGCGAGGTCATCGACTGCTGCTGGGTGGCGGCAGCGGTCTGCTGGACCATCTTCGTCACTTGCTCGATGGCGGTGGTGGCAGCGGCGCTTCCTCGCGCCTGCTCTTCGGTCGCGTGCGCGATCTCGGCCATCGAGCTGGTCGATCGTTCCGTCAGATCGAGAATCTTCTGCAGAACCTGCTCGGCGCGTGCGGTCAGACGGACGCCTTCGGAAACGCGCTGCGCGCTCTGACTCATCTGCTCGGTGGCGCGATCGACCGAGCGCTGCACGTTGTCGATCAGGGTTCGGATCTCGTCGGTCGAGACGGAGGTGCGCTCGGAGAGATCGCGAATCTCGTCCGAGACCACGCCGAATGCCTTGCCGCGATCTCCAGCCTGCGCGGCGATAATGGCGGCATTGAGCGCCAAAAGATTTGTTTGTCCTGCGATCTCATCGATGACGCGAACGATCTCGCCGATTTCTTCCGAGCGTTGCGCCAGCTCGTTGAGCGCGCTCTTGGCTTCCGTCATGGCCGCTTCGATGCGGCCCATGCCTTCGACCGTTCCGCTGACCGCCTGCCGCCCTTCGCTGGCCGCTTCCTTGACCGATTTCGCCAGCTCCGACGTTTGCTTCGCCGATTTTCCGATCTCCTCGGTGGTGGCATTCATCTCCACCATCGAGCTGGCGGTCTCGATGGCGAATGAAGAGAAACTGTCGGTGTTGGTTGCCACCTGATTGATCGAGACGATCATCTCCTCGATGGCCGATGCGGTCTCGTCGACGAAGGCGGCCAGCGTGTCGGAGATGCGGCTGACCTCCTCGATGCTCGCCGACATTTCCAGAATCGAGGCGGAAGTCTCCTCGGCATTCGCGGAGAGGTCTTCCATGCTCGACCGCACGTTGGCGATGGAGCGATCGATCTGCGAGACCGAACCCGATGTCGTTTCGGTCGAGACCAGCTGCTCGGCCGCGCTGCGCGCCAGCACTCGCGAGCGGCCGCTGATCTGCTGACTGGCGGTCACGACATCGGCAGCCAGTTGGCCGAATCGGCGAATGGTCCTTTCGAGATTCGACACCAGCGCCCGCAGCGAGCCGGCCATGCGTTCCGAGCGCGTCGCTTCCACGATTTCACGCGCAGAAAGTGCCAGATCGCCGGTCGCGATCCGGTCGAGGAAGTTGATGGCTTCATCGCGCCGTCCCATCACGCGCCGAAGCCACAGCTCAAAGACAACGATCGAGAAGCCGCACGCCGCTGCGGCTGCGGCCAGCACTTTCCAGTAAATCGACCAGGTGACTTCGGGAAGGAGAGCGATGGCTCCGGCGAAGATGGCAAAGCAGAGGACGATGATCACCCACATCTGCTGGGTGCGCGACCACTTACGCTTCGACATTCTCGCTGAGTCACGATGCTACCATCGAAGTCCTGAGTTCTGAGTCCTGAGTCCTGAGTCCGAATGGAGGGTGGGACTCAGGACTCAGGACTCAGGACGCAGGACTCAGGACTTTCTGTTTGTGAACGACTCATTCGCATCACGACGAGCGCTCATTGATACCTATCTGCACAATCTGGCGGAGCGCACCGGCGCGCCCGGGCCGCTGATGGAGCCGTTGCAGCGTTCGATCACCGCATCGGGGAAGCGCGTCCGCGGAATCCTCACGCTGGCGGCGGGGGAGGCGGCGGGCTGCAAACCCGAAAAGCTCATCGATGCTGCCGCAGCAATGGAGATCATTCACACCTGCTCGCTGATCCTCGATGATTTGCCATCGATGGATGACGCGATGCTGCGGCGCGGAGCTCTGACGCTGCATCGCCAGTTCGGTGAAGACCTCGCGATTCTCGCAGCCGTTTCGCTGCTCAATCATGCCTACGGCTTGATCGCGAAGAATCACGCCGCCCTCAATCCGCGACAGTGGCCGCTGCAGCAGGTGATCAAGCGCGTCGTCGATGCGGTTGGATGGGACGGCACGATCGCGGGTCAGGCGGTCGATCTTCACAGTGAGGGATCGAAGCTCGATTTCGATACCCTCGAGTTCATCCATTCCAGAAAAACTGGAGCGCTGTTCGTCGCCGCCGCTGCCGTCGGCGCAATGCTCGCCAACATCAGCGCGGCCGCCCTCGGCCGCATCGAGGTCTTCGCGAAAAATCTCGGCCTGGCGTTTCAGATCACCGACGACATTCTCGACGTCACCGGCGATCCGGAGCAGTTGGGAAAAGACGTGCGCAAAGACGAGCAGCGGCTGACGTTCGTGAAGCTTGCGGGAGTCGACGGAGCGCGGAAACTGAGCGAAGAGCTGGTGGAGACCTCGCTGTCGTCGATCGCGAATCTCGGCGCCGCGGCTGGGCCCTTGCGCGAGCTCGCGGAGATGGTTCGGAATCGCGTCCGGTAGGGCTGTGTTATCTTTCCGCGCCGCAGTTTGCTCACCTGCCCGATGCCCAGGTAGCTCAGTTGGTAGAGCAGAGGACTGAAAATCCTCGTGTCGGCGGTTCAATTCCGTCCCTGGGCACCACCGCTTTTCGAACGCAGATAGTTGATCCATCCCGTCAGATTTGAGTCGCTGGGCGGCATGTGCAGAGCGTTCGTGAACTCTACGTTTGCCGACGTCGGGCTGATCTGGTAAGCCGTGCTCGCTTCATGTAGAGCGTCCTCATTGCGATTCGCACGCGCATACACCAGCGCGAGATAAATATGCGGCTCCGGAGATTCGAGCCGCTCGCTTCCCGCCTGTTTGAATTTGGCGATTGCATCTTCCGGGCGTCCGAGCCGAATCAACAGCGCGCCGAAATTCATGAGCACCTCGTACTGATGCGGATCGAGGCGCAGCGCCTGCTCATACTCCGGAACGGCCTCAACCTCGCGTCCGCTTCGCGACAGCACCGCCGCGAGATCGCCGCGGATTTCGGGCTTGTTGGGTTCGCGTGCAATGGCCTGGCGATAAAGCGACACTGCGTAATCGGTCTTTCCCTGCAGCGCTGCCAGCACGGCCAGTGTGCTCGGATCGCGCTTGGCAGCGACCGAACGCGAGTAAAAATCGATCGCTTGATCCGTGCGACCATCCGCCATCGCTAAATCGCCAAGGCGTCGGAGCGCAGTGGCGTTATCGCGATTGGCCGCGATCGCGATTTCGAATTCGCGCCGGGCAGCAGCGATATCGCCGAGCTGCATCAGGGCGGTGCCTAATCCGGCATGCAACCCATCGTCATGAGGGGCCTGAGCGAGTGCGGCCCGGAATTCAGTCTCCGCTCGTCGATACTCGTGAGTGTTGAGAAGCTCGGTGCCCAATCCCTCGCGCACGTAACGGTCGTCGCCGGCGACCGCGAAGGCGTGCTCGAACAGCTTCACGCCATTCTGCCAATAGCCGATCTGAATCCATGTACAAACGCTCAACGCAGCGATGGCGACCCCTTCCGCAGCGACCAGCCAGCGGTTGCCGGCGCATAGCCAGACCATCGCGATGAAGATGCCGATCAGCGGAATGTAGGTGTAGCGATCCGCCATCGCTTCGTGGCCAACATGGACGATTCCGCTCACTGGTACCAATGTGCCGAGGTACCAAAACAAGCCGATGGTGACGAAGGGCAGGCGGCGGCGAAAGACGATCGCGACGACACAGACCGCGACCAGAAAAATCGTGGCAAGGACAATCGCCGATGTCGCAATGGCCGTTCGGAATGGGTAGACGATTGACAGCTGCGCCGGCCAGATCGTTTTGCCGATGTAAGTGACATACGAGACCACGGCATTTGCCAGGCGGGATGCGAACGCCGCCGCACCCATCGCCGGCCGCTGCGCCCGAAGCGTGATCAGGCTCGAGGCGATCGCCAGGGCGAAAAACGGCCACTTTTCGATGACGGATACCTTCCGCCGGAATGGCCAGAAATCGAGCAACAGCAAAACGAACGGCGTCGTCACCAGCATCGGCTTGCACATCAAACCTGCCGCCAGCGCGGCCGCCGACCACCAGTAGCGCGAGCGAGCACCGGTCTGCACCCACGCAGTCCACAAAATCAGAGTGATCAGAAAAAAAAGCGTACTCAGAACGTCCTTCCGTTCCGAGACCCACGCCACGGATTCGACGTGGAGCGGATGCACCGCAAAGAGCGCGGCGACGGCAGCGCTCGGCCACAGCGTCTGCGTCGCGCGTCGCAGGAATGCGAAGAGAAGCACGCTGTTCACGGCGTGCACTATGACGTTGACGATGATGTGCTTTCCGGCGTCGAGGCCGAACAGCTGCACATCGAGCATGTGCGAGATCCACGTCAGGGGATGCCAGTTCGACGCGTACATGGCTGTGAATGCCCACGCGACATTCGCCAACGAGAGCCCGGAGTTGACGTGATCGTTTTCGATGACGTAGTCAGGATCGTCGAGCCGGATGAAGGGATGGTGCAGGCATTGCGCGTAGATCGCAGCGACGATTGCCACCAGGGCGACGCTGACCGCGAGTGGCCGGATATCGCGTTTCGGTTTCGTCACTCTCGCCTTTTAACACGCGATTGACATCGGCACGCTTCGCGCTAGACTCCCTCACGCCGCCCACCATGGTGGCGGCTTGTCAGCCTAATCCTCGGCGCCGAGGAGCGGGGGACCCGAGTTAGCGACGGCTTGCCACCGTCCGGGGTGAATCCGGCCAGAAGCCGGTAGGGTTTCCAACCCGAATCCGACAGCTAACCTCGCAGGCAGCCGGAAGGCAGGCCCACGAACGCCGCGAAGAAATTCGCGGCGTTTGTCATATTGGCCCCCATCCAAAATCCAAGGATCGGAACGGCTTTCAACAGGAAGTTGAACTCTACCCCACAACGGCTATACGATTCCGTGACCTAAAAGACTCATTTTGTTGACGATCGCCGGAAACTCTCGCCCGGCGACTGATCTGCACAGACACTCAGACACTCAGGCAAAACAGAAGAGAGAAAAGGAGCCGCTATGAAAGGGTGCCCCACCCCCAGGTTCTTGACGGTCATCGTGGCCGCCATGTGTATCGCGTTGCTTGCCGGCACCGCCCTCGCTCAATACCAGACCGGCAACATCTATGGGAAGGTCCAGGCTAAGGATGGCTCAGTCCTTCCCGGCGTTACCGTCACATTGACGGGTGTCGGCGCGCCGCAGACGACCGTCACCGATGGTCAGGGAAACTTCCGTTTCCTCAACTTGTCGCCCGGCACTTTCAGCATCAAGTCGGAGCTCGCGGGATATGGAACCGCGACTCGCGCCGGCATCCGGCTGCAGGTGGCGCAGAACGCTGATGTCACCATGGTCCTGAATCCTGCTGTCGCGGAATCGATCACCGTCACGGCTGAAGCGCCTCTGCTCGATGCGCGGAAGACAGGAACAGGAACGAACGTGCCGCGGGTGGAGCTCGAAAAGATTCCGAGCTCGCGAGACCCGTGGACTGTTCTCCAGTCCGTGCCTTCGGTGATGGTCGATCGCATCAACGTTGGCGGAACACAGAGCGGTCAGCAGTCGAACTACATCGCGAAAGGCGCGCTCGGTCGAGACAACTCGTGGAACATGGACGGTGTGAACATCACCGACATGGGCGCGACCGGCTCATCGCCGACGTACTACGACTTCGAGACGTTCGAAGAGTTTCAAATCACCACCGGTGGCTCGGATCCGCGCATACAGACTCCCGGCGTGCAGCTCAACCTGGTCACGAAGCGCGGTACGAACGACTTCAAAGGCAACGCCAGATATCTGTACACGCCGGGCAGTCTGTCGGCTACGGCGTCGGTCCCGAATGAAGCGACGAATTATCTTGCCAGTACGAACCGCGTCAACCACCTTCGCGAATACGGCGGAGATATTGGCGGACCAATCCTGAGAGATCGCCTATGGTTCTGGTTGGCACGCGGCGATCAGAAGATTTCGACGTGGCAATCGATCGCGCCGGGACAGACGATCGTTCCCGACGACACGATCCTTCGCAACAAGAACCTGAAATTCAATGGACAGATTGTTTCCAGCAACAGCGCTGTCGCGTTCTACACGTTCGGCGACAAATTCCGAAACGCGCGCGATCTTTCGCCAACCCGGCCGTATGAGACCGCGTACAAGCAGACGGGTCCGACCAAGGTCTACAAGCTCGAGGACACGCAGATCGTCGGCACGAGCCTCTATCTGACCGGCATGTGGTCGAAGGTCGACGGCGGCTTCGGCCTGTTCGGCAACGGGGGAGCCGGCGAAAGCGCACCATCGCGTTGGCGGGACGCAGCCGGCGTCAATCATGACAACTACTTCACCTATCAAACAAAGCGTCCCCAGAAGCAGTATCGACTCGATGGTTCGAAGTTCTTCGATATCGGCAAGACGAATCATGAGTTGAAGTTCGGATTCGGATATCGGAAAACGCCCGTCGATTCCACGAGCTCGCTGCCCGGTCCATCTCATGGCTTCCTGGACTATTCAGTGTCCGGCGTGAATCCGGCTGTTTGCGCTAATCAGAATCTTCCGGCGGGATGCTTCACGGCAACTCTGCCACGTGACGTGCATGTCGGCTACGACGAGAAGTACAACGACTTCTACATCGGCGACACGATCCTGCTCGGCAATCTGACCGTGCAGGGCGGATTGCGATGGGACCGTCAGCAGACGAAGAATCTCCCGGTTTCCATCGAGGCGAATCCGATTCTGGCGACGCCGCTGCCGCTTCCCTGCATCAGCACACTCCGATGCAACGGTACGTTAGGCGGGACGCTGAACGCTTCGCTGCCTGCACTCAGCTATGCCGGTGACCCGAAAATGCTGCGCTGGAACAGCGTCGCCCCGCGCATTGGCCTGACCTACAGCCTCGGCGCCGATAAGCGGACGCTGTTGCGCGCAAGCTACAACCGTTACGTCAGCCAGGTCGGTTCCGCCGTGTCGGGCGCGAACCCGCTCGCGTACTCGGCGTTCTATCTGTACGGGTTCGACACCAACGGCGATCACGTCGTCCAGCGAAACGAATTGCTCAAGGTCCGCAACTTCACCGGCATCGATCCCAACAATCCGGCTGCTGTCGCGAACACGCGGCGCGTCGACTACGGCATGAAAGTCCCGCACTCCGACGAATTCCTCGTCGGCGCCGAGCGCGAGTTGCTCAGCGATTTTTCAGTCGGGATCAACTACACCTATCGCAAGTCGCACGACCTCTTCACGACTCGATTCGAGAAAACTCCCGGTGCGGGCGACTATTACACCGCGGCTGATTACGTTCCCGCTATGAAGGGTGGACAGCCAGTCGTTGCCGGTGGTCCATTCACGCTGAAGGATCCGGTCACCGGTGCGGTGCTCGCCTCGTTCACCGCATCGAACCGCCCGGTCTACATGCTGGCTCCAGGCATCAACTCACCTGTGTACCGAGTGCTCACCACGCGTCCGAATTACTCGCAGCAGTTCAGCGGGTTCGAGCTGACAGCGGCGAAGCGCCTTTCGCACCGGTGGATGATGCGTGCCAACGCGAGCTTCAACGACTACACCGAGAAGTGTGGCAAAGACAGTTTCGCGAATCCGACGACGGCTCTTCCCGCAGTTACGGTGGGTTCTGCGGGTCCGGGCGCTTGCTCGGGAGGCCAATACGCCCCGCAGTCCGGAGGCTCGGGTGCGTTCAGCAACGATTTCATCAACGCAAAGTGGCAGGCGAACCTGGCAGCCGCGTATGTATTCCCATGGGACATCAACCTCGGCATGAATCTCAATGCGCGGCAAGGCTATGCTGTTGCATTGCGTGACGCCGTTACCGGCCTCAACACCGGCGGCACTGTCAACGTCGTCCTCGATCCGATCGGTAACATCCGCTTCAAGAACGTCTACGAGCTCGACTTGCGGATTGCCAAGGACTTCCGAATCATGAATCGCGTTGGCTTGTCGCTGATTGGCGAGCTCTTCAATGTTCCCAACCAGCGCACAATCCTGCAGCGCGAGACGCTCATTCTGCAGAACGAGGCTTCCCGTTCGGCGGGCTGGCGCATCACGGAGATGCAGGCGCCGCGCGTGTGGCAGATCGGAACCCGCATCACTTATTAACCGCATCGGGCGGCAGCTCGAAGGCCCGTCGGGAGCAATCCCGGCGGGCTTTTTTTTGATAAGCTGCGCGGCCGCGATTCAAGGATCGGAACCGATTCCAACATCGCATTGAATCGCGGCCGCTGTGTTACGACACTCAATCGAAGCTCAAATCATTCTCTTTTCGGGGACTTAGCTGATCGCGAGCCTTCCGGCGGACGATCTGCACCAGTCACCCGGCAACTTTTGAGAAAGGAGCCGCTATGAAATGGTGCCCCAAATTCCTCCTTTATGCGGCGCTCGCGTTGTTTGCCGTCAGCGCGTTTGCGCAATTCCAGACCGGTAATATTTACGGCAAGGTCCAGGCAAAAGACGGTTCCGTCCTTCCGGGCGTGACCGTCACTCTCACAGGTGTCGGCGCTCCGCAGACGACGGTGACCGACGCGCAAGGCAATTTCCGATTCATCAGCCTCTCTCCCGCCACGTACACGGTGAAGGCCGAGCTTGCTGGATACGGAACTGCTACGCGCTCGGGAATCGGCGTCCGCGTCGCGCAGAACGCCGACGTGACGATGACGCTGAATCCTTCGGTGTCAGAGTCGATTACCGTCACGGCTGAAGCGCCGCTGCTCGACGTGCGCAAGGCCGGAACAGGCGTCAGCGTGAGTCGCGTCGAGCTCGACAAAATCCCGCAGTCACGCGACCCGTGGACGGTTCTCGAATCGTCGCCCGGAGTTCAAGTGGATCGCGTCAACGTCGGCGGAAGCCAGAGCGGTCAGCAGTCCGTCTATATCGGGAAGGGAACGACGTCGGATCAGAACACCTGGAACGTCGACGGCGTGAACATCACCGACATGGGCGCGACCGGCGCGTCACCGACGTATTACGACTTCGATGCCTTCGAGGAGATGCAGGTGACGACCAGCGGCAGCGATCCGCGCGTGATGACGCCGGGCGTGCAGCTGAACATGGTCACCAAGCGCGGCACGAACGATCTGAAGGGATCGGGACGCTACTTCTACACGCCGGGCAGCTATCAGTCGGATGCGACGGTTCCCGGCGAAGCACAGTCGTATCTCACGGCCACCAACCGCATTAATTCCGTCCGCGACTACGGCGGCGAATTTGGTGGGCCGATCTGGCGCGATCACGTCTGGGGCTGGTTCGCCAAGGGAGATCAGAAGATCTCGACGCAACAGTCCTCGGCGCCCGGCGCTCCCGGCGCGTTCGACAACATCATTCTCCGCAATATCAACGCGAAGCTGAACGGGCAGATCCTTCCGAGCAACAGCGCGGTTGGATTCTTTTCCAAGGGAGATAAGGTTCGGAACGCGCGCGGAATCTCTCCGACGCGTTTGTTCGAAGCGTCTTTCCATCAGAGCGGTCCGACGAAGATCTACAAGATCGAGGACACCCAGATCGTCGGAACGAGCCTTTATCTGAGCGGAATGTGGTCGAAGGTCGACGGCGGATTCAGCCTCATTCCGAACGGCGGCTTGGGACCGAATGCTCCCGTCGGCTTGCGCGATATCAGCAACGTTCGGTCGAAGAACGCAGCCTTCTACATCACGGAGCGGCCGCAGAAACAGTACGGCCTTGACGGATCGAAATTCTTCGACCTCGGCAATATGAACCATGAATTGAAGTTCGGGTTCGGCTATCGCGATACACCGGTTACATCGCTCTCGGGCTGGCCAGGGCCGGTTCAGGGCTACTTCCGCGAGCGCTCTAACGCATATTGCAACTCGCGTGGCATCACGGGAACTGCTCAGTGCTACACCGCGTACCTCTACCGCGACTCGGATAAGAGATACTCGGAGAAGTACAACGACCTTTACCTCGGCGACACCATCCTGATGGGTAACCTCACTCTGCAGGCTGGTTTGCGCGGCGACTGGCAGAAGGAGAGGAACACGGCGTCGGCCGTCGGACCGAATCCTCTGCTATCCACGCCGCTGCAATTGCCGATCAAAGGCACGGGTGGATTCACCACTGCCTATCTACCTCCTCTGACATTCGGTGGTGACTCGCGAGATCTGAAGTGGAACAGCGTGTCGCCGCGCATCGGACTCACGTATGCGCTGGGATCGGCGAAGAAGACACTTCTTCGCGCCGGTTACAACCGCTATGTCGACCAGCTCGGCTCCACGATCGGAACGATCAGCCCCTTGGTGTACTACTCGTACTTCCTGATCACTGGTCGTGACCTCAACGGCGACAAGATTCCGCAGCGCGACGAGCTGAAGCGCATCACCGGCTTCTACTACGTCGATCCTTCCAGCCCCGGGTCGCCCACCGGCACCACCCGCGCCGATTACGGCATGAAGCCGCAGCACACCGATGAGCTGGTTATCGGCTTCGATCACGAATTGATGAGCGATTTCTCGGTGGGAGTGAACGCCACTTACCGGCGAATCGGCGACATTCTCGAGTTTCGCGCCGAGCACACCCAGGGCAAAGGGGATTTCTTCACCAGGTCTGATTACGTCCAGGTGGGAACGACCAGCGGGTCGTACACGATTACCAACCCCGATGGATCGACCCACACCATCACGGTGCCAAAAGTGCCCGTCTATGACACCAAGACAGGTGACGTGCCGACATTCTTTGTCCTGCGCAACCGGCCGGGCTATAGCCGCAGCTATTACGCTCTGGAAGGGTCGTTCACCAAGCGCCTGTCGCATAACTGGATGATGCGTGGAAACCTGACGTGGTCGGACTGGAAAGATCACTGCGGTTCGGATTCGGTAGCGGATCCAACCCCGCAGATCACGACCACCGGTACGACCCCGTGCAGTGGCGGTGTGTTCGTCCAGCGGTCGGCGGGATCTGGTTCATTCGCGAACGTGTTCATCAACTCGAAGTGGGTCGCGAATCTGAATGCGATCTATCAGTTCCCGTGGCAGATCAGCGTTGGCGCGAATCTCAACGCGCGCCAGGGTTATCCACGGCCGCTACAGGAGGAAGTGGACGTCGATTCCGGTTTGACCAAGAACGTCGTCCTCGGATCCGTCGGGAGCATTCGGTTCCCGAACGTCTACGAGCTTGATCTCCGCGGCGCGAAAGATTTTCGATTCGCCAACCGCGTAGGACTCACACTCGCGGCTGATCTGTTCAATGCGCCGAACAAGCGCACAATCCTGCAGCGCGAGACGGACCTCAGCGTCTCCAACGCGGATCGAATCACCGAGATTCAGACTCCGCGCGTCTGGCGCTTCAGTGCCCGAGTAAGCTTCTAGGATTCAGCCCCTCAGCTGTTTTCGCTGCCCGCCGGGGAATTTCCTCCGGCGGGCAGTTCTTTTTTCGGGGCATGAAAAAAGCACTCGCACCGATCGCCGCGGCAATGCTGGCGCTTGTCCTTGCTGCCCCTTCCTTTGCGGCCGAGGATTGGCGCGGTAACAACCGTCTGGCCGGATACATCGTCGATAAGAACACCGGAAAACCGATCGCAGGAGCGAAGCTCAAACTGCGCTCAACGAGGGGATCGCAAGGTGGACCTGATATCAGCGCTGAAAACAACGGCAAATGGGCGGTTCTCGGCATTGGCGCCGGCGGATGGAACATCGATGTCGAGGCTCCCGGCTATGAGCTGCGACAACTGAGCGTGAGTCTGAACGAAGGGCAACGCCTGCCGCCGATGAAAATCGAGCTCGAGCCGGCGGTCGTGCAACAGCAGCAAACGACGACCGAGGCGCCGCACGAGGAAGTGAAGATCGGCGGGGTGGCGGTCAGCAAGGACATCGCCGAGGCAGTCGAGTTGGGGAACAAACTCCTCGGGGATCAGAAGTTCAAAGAAGCGATCGAGCAGTACCAGAAGGCCTATCCCACGCTGTCGAGCAATGTCTCGCTCAAGTTTGCACTCGCGCGTGCCTATTACGGGGCGGGACAGATCAAGAAGGCCATTGTCCTGCTTGACGAGGCCTACAAAGCGGATCCGACCAACACCCAGGGGGCGGTGCTTCTCGCGAACTTGCTGCTCGAGGATGGTCAGCTCGAGGCCGGAAAGAAAATCATCGATGCGCTTCCTGCCGGTACGCTGGACATGAATTCGCTGCTCAACACCGGCATCGCGCTGATGAACAAAAAGCAGCCGGCGGCCGCCATCGAATATTTCAGTCGCGCCATCGCGCTGGATGCCACTCGCTACGAGGGCTACTACTATCGCGGCCTGGCCTCGATTCAGGCCGGCAAAACGAAAGCAGCCAAACCTGATCTCGAGAAGGTCATCGCGCTCGCGCCCGACAGCAACGAGGCCAAGGAAGCGAAAGAGTATTTGAAATCGATCAAGTGACGCTTCACCCCGCGGCGCCAACCGCGAATCCGAACAGCAGGATCAAAAGGACCGCGGTCGTGATCGCGGCGTAGGTCTTGTCGCGCGCAAGCACGAAGATGTAGATCGAGAACGCGACGCGTACGACTGGAGTCGCGATGAGAACCAGGAGTCCGGCGGTGATGATCGCGCGGCCGTTGCCTCCCAGAAGCACCACCGTCATCCCGATCACGATGATGGCTGCGCTGAGCAAGCCGCCGATGCGAAGGACCCACGCGATCGCGGCGTCAGGATCTTTCAACCGTGGATTCCTTTCAGCAGCATTTGAACGGAAATCAGAACCAGAACGACGACGAAAATCACGCGTACTGCGCGGCTGCCGATGCGGCCAAGCGAATGGGAGCCGAGCATTGCACCCCCAAGAACTCCGAGCGCGACCGGCGCCGCGAGGATCGGATCGATCTGACCGCGCGCAAAGTAAACGCCGGCGCTGGCGGCCGCCGTCACGCCGATCATGAAGTTGCTGGTCGCGGATGAAACCTTGATCGGGAGCTCCATGGCGAGGTCCATCGCCGGCACTTTCAAAGCGCCCGATCCGATTCCGAGAAGGCCGCTGACCGTACCGGCGATCAACATCAACAGCAATCCGAGGCGCGCGCGCACCGGCTGGTAAGGGATCTCCATGCCGGCGGCATCATCGAAATACGATCCGCTCAATTTCAGATGACGCGTAAAGGCGCCGACTTCCGTCTGCTCGTCGGCCAGGCGACGTCCGCGCAACATTGCGAAGGCGGAGTAGGCCAGGATCACGCTGAAGAGGATGAAGAGCAATCGCGGATGCACGATGCCCGCGAGATATGCGCCGATGATCGCGCCGGTGGTTGTTCCGAGCTCCAGAAACATCGCGACGCGCAAGTTTGCCAAACGGTCACGGACGTACGATGCCGCCGCGCCGTTGGACGTCGCGATGACCGAGATGATCGACGCGCCGATGGCGAGGCGGATGTCGACGTGCAACATTAGCGTCAGCGCCGGAATCACGATGATCCCGCCGCCGAGGCCGAGGAGCGATCCGAGAAATCCCGCCACAAATGAGATCGCGGCGACGGTGAGCACGAACAGAAGCGGCGTCACGACGACAGTATGTCATCCTGAGGCCGCAGCGACGGCGAAGGATCTCAAGCTGCGTAATTGGAGATCCTTCGCTGCGTTCAGGATGACGTTTTGCGACAATACGCGCGTGCAGCGTTCGATCCTCATTCTTGCGCTTCTCGCCGCCGGATGCCGCCATCCCGAGCACCTGGTCGAAATCAAAAACGCGCCCATCATCCTCATTTCGATCGATACGCTGCGGTCGGATCATCTTCCCGCCTACGGTTATTCGAAAATCGAGACGCCGGGCATCGATCAGTTCCGCGCCGATTCGATCCTCTACCAGCGCGCCTATTCCCATTGCCCGCTGACGCTCGTCTCGCACGCCAGCATCTTCACCGGCCTGCTGCCGGCGGAGCACGGCGTTCGCGACAACATCGGCTACCAGCTCGAGCCGAAGACAAAGACGCTCGCCGAGCTGCTGAAAGCGAAGGGTTACGCCACTGGTGGCGCAGTTTCGGCGATTGTTTTGCGCGGCGAGACCGGAATCAAGCGCGGGTTCGATTTCTGGGACGACGACGTTGACATCGATCCGAGCTTCCTCAGCATGGGACGCGCGCAGCGCAACGGCGACGAGACTCGCGACATCGCGCAGAAATGGATCGGGGAGCACAAGTCGCATCCGTTCTTCTTTTTCTTTCATATCTACGAGCCGCATTCTCCTTACGATCCGCCCGAGCCGTTCAGATCGAAGTACGGTCGGTCCTATGACGGTGACGTTGCCGCGGCCGATGCCGTCATCGGACGATTCCTCGATTTTCTGCGCGAGGAAGGGATCTACGATCGCGCCGCCATCATCCTCCTCTCCGACCATGGCGAAGGTCTCGGCGATCACGGCGAGGACGAACACGGCGTTCTGCTCTATCGCGAGGCATTGCAGGTTCCGTTGTTGGTCAAGCTTCCCAAATCGCAGGAACGTGGAAGGACGGTACAAGCGCCGGTGGAGCTGATCGACGTTTTTCCCACCATCCTCAATCAACCGTCCGAAGGGAGCTCATTGCTGGCAACTCTGTACGGGCACACAAAAGCCGATCGTCCGATTTACAGCGAGACCTACTATCCGCGTTTCCACTTCGGATGGAGCGATCTGCACTCGCTGATCGCGAGCTCGAACCACTACATCCAGGCGCCGAAGCCGGAGCTCTACGATCTCGCGAACGATGCTGCCGAGCGCCAGAATGTGCTGCAGGAAAATCGACGGACGTTCACCGCGATGCGCCAGGCCATCGCGCCGTACATCAAGGGAGCCGAGGCGCCGAAGGCCATCAATCCCGAGCAGGCGCGGCAATTGGCCGCCCTCGGTTACATCGGATCGACAGTGTCGACGTCGCCGAATGCGGCGCTTCCCGATCCGAAGGACCACATCGGTTCGTCGGGAGATATCAAAAAGGCATTTCTGGCGTTCCAGGAGAAGCGCTATCAGGACGCCAGCGTGCTCCTGGCCGATCTGCTGCGCCAGAACCCGAACATGCTCGACATCGTTTCGCTTCAAACGCGGACGCTCGAGAAGCTCGGTCGCCTCGATGACGCGATCGAGATGGCGAAGCAAGGTCTGCGACTCTCTCCGTCAGCGACCCAACTGGCACTCATGATTGCGAAAATGTCGATGGAGCTTCATCGCCTCGATGAGGCGGAAAAGCACGCAAGGCTGGCGATGCACGACACGCCGGTCGAAGCGCATCAATTTCTCGCTGAAATCGCTCTGGAAAAAAAGGATTTCGCGCGCGCGGACGCCGAAGCGAACGCCGTCGTGGGGCCGAAGCGCGACCGGCCCTACGCCATCATGCTCCTCGGCCAGATTCAGCTGGCCCAGGGGAACTTCGAACAGGCGCTCCAACTCTTCGATCGGGCGACTGCACTCTCGCTAGCGAAGCACCGACAGCCGGTGCCGATGTTGAACTTCTTCCGGGGTGACGCGCTGGCTCGAATGGGAAGGGCCGACGAGGCCGAGGCGGCATTCCGATCCGAAATTCAGCAATACCCGACCGAGCCGCGGCCGTACAAGAACCTCATCCTTCTCTACGCCACGGAGGGAAAGAACCCCGAGGCGACTGAGCTGATCTTCTCGCTCGAAAAAGCAGCGCCGACGCCGCCCTCGTATGTCGCGATTTCCGAGACGCTGAAGATCATCGGCGATCGGAACGGCTCGCGCTTCTGGGCCGCGCGCGGGCTGACGCGTTTTCCGCACGACCGGCAGTTGCAGGCGCTGCTCCGCGGATGAAAAAAGTCCTGAGTCCTGAGTCCTGCGTCCTGAGTGCGCTGTTTTTCCTGGCGATCGTCGGGTGTCGCCAGGAAGCGCAAGTCGCATCGCGACCCCAAGACGTCATCCTGGTCACGATCGACACTCTCCGCGCCGATTCGGTCGGCTTCATGGGCAATGCGCGCGTCAAGACGCCCTTTCTGGATCGCATCGCGTCGGAGGGGATCGCCTTCTCCAATGCCCACGCCCACAACGTTGTAACCTTACCTTCACATGTCAACATATTGACCGGGTTGTATCCCTACCAGCACGGCGTCCGCGACAACGCCGGATTCAAGCTCGATCCGAAATACGCGACTGTTGCCAGCATGCTGCGGAGCAACGGCTACACCACCGGTGCGTTCGTCGGCGCCTTCCCGCTCGATTCGCGGTTCGGATTGAGTCAGGGATTCGACGTCTACGATGACAACTACGGCAAAGGGGAAATCACACTCGACTTTGTGATTCAGGAACGACCGGCGACGGCAGTACTCGACGCTGCGACGCGATGGTGGAACTCGAACGCCGGCAGGAAGCGCTTCATGTGGATCCACCTGTACGATCCGCACGCCCCCTACCGCCCGCCCGAGCCCTTCGCCACTCAATACGCCGACGATCCCTACCTCGGCGAAATCGCGTATGTCGACGATGCGCTCGGCAAGGCGATCGCACCGCTGCTCGGCAACAAGACCCTGCTGATCGTGACTGCCGATCACGGCGAGGCGCGCGGCGATCATGGCGAGCAGACACACGGTCTTTTCGCGTACGAGTCGACGTTGAAGATTCCCCTGCTCGTCTGGCACCCGGGATTGACGCATCGCGTGGAACCGGCCTACGTGCGTCACATCGACATCGTACCGACGATCCTCGACCGGCTCGGCATTGCGAAACCCCCTCCGCTTCCGGGCGCGTCGCTGCTCGCAAACGCGAACCGCGACTCGTACTTCGAATCGCTGTCAACATCGATCAACCGCGGATGGGCGCCGCTGACCGGCGTGATTCACGGCGGCGAGAAATACATCGATCTGCCGGTCGCGGAGTTGTACGACCTTCCCAAGGATCCGCAGGAGCGGAACAATCTTCGTGAAGAACGGCGTCGCGATGTCGAGGAAGCGCGACGGATTCTCCTTGCCTTTCACGCCGAATCGCCGTCATCGAACCGCAACATCTCGCCCGAGGAGGCGGCGCAACTGCGCAGCCTTGGATACGTCAGCGGCACTGCGGCTGGAAAGAAGACGTACACCGCGGCCGATGATCCGAAGAATCTGGTCGCGATCGACAACAAGATGCACCAGGTGATTGATGCCTATGAGAGGCGCGATCTCGATCGCGCCCTGGCGCTGGCGCGCGAAGTCGTCGCAGCGCGGCCGCAGATGCCCGCCGGCCGCGAGCTCCTCGCGTTCGTTTTACAACAGCGCGAGCGCATCGGCGAAGCGATCGAGAATCTTCGCGAAGCGATTCGGTCCGGCGGTCAAAACGAGAGCATTCGCACGCAGCTCGGCCTGCTCCTCACTGAAACCGGGCGAGTCGATGAGGCTGTAAGAATCCTCAGTCCCCTGGCCAAAGGCGGCGATCCCGACGTCTTGAATGCCTACGGCATCGCGCTGGCGGATCAGGGAAGGATCGACCAGGCCAACCAGCAGTTTCAGCGCGTATTGCAGCGCGATCCGAACAACGCGCCGGCGCTTCAGAACCTCGGGATCGTGGCGCTGCGCCGGGATGACGTGCCGTCGGCGCAGCAATTCCTGTCGCGCGCTCTGGAGCTCAATCCGCGATTGCCCCTGGCGCTCAACGCGATGGGCGTGGTGCTTGTGCATCAGGGTGACGAAGTGCGGGCCGTCGAGTCGTGGAAACGCGCCGTCGACGTCGATCCGCGACAGTACGATGCGCTGCTCAACATCGGGCGCGTCGAGGGGCATTTGGGTCATGCGGCCGAGGCGCGGGCGGCGCTGACGCTGTTCATCAGGACCGCGCCGGCGGAGCGCTACGCTGCCGACATCGCCGCCGCCCGGCAGGCGCTGACCGTGCTGCCGTAACCCCTCACCCGGCCCTTCGGGCCACCCTCGCGCGTCAGATCCCTCTCCCGCTTGCGGGAGAGGGTGCCGCGAAGCGGCGGGTGAGGGCCGCTTATACTCTTATCGATTGCAGCGCGACCTGTCGCAATTCGAAGAGCGTCTCGGATATCGATTTCAGCGCCACGACCTTCTCACGCGCTCTCTTACCCACAAGTCGTATTCGCACGAAGCGCGGCAGGACCACGTGCAGGACAACGAGACCTTCGAATTCCTCGGCGACTCAGTCCTGGGCTTCGTGATCGGCGATCTGCTATTTCAAAAATTTCCGACGCTCGACGAAGGCGCGTTATCGAAGATCAAGGCGTATCTCGTGAGCGCGGGAAGTCTGGCGGTCAAGGCCAGACACTTTGGCATGGGTGATGTCATCTACCTCGGCGTCGGTGAGGAAAAATCGGGCGGGCGCAAGAAAGAGTCGCTGCTCGCGAACGTTTTCGAGGCCATCATCGCCGCAATCTTTCTCGACGGCGGGATCGAGCCGGCCCGGCACCTGATCGAGTCGTCGTTCAAGCGCGACCTCGAATCGGTCGACGAAGACGATCTGCTCTTTCACGACTACAAGACCGCGCTGCAGGAGCTGGCGCAGGGGAAAGGTCTGCAGCTTCCGGAGTACAACGTCATCGACGAAGTCGGACCCGATCACGACAAGCGATTTATCGTGGAAGTGAAAGTCGGAAACCATCTGGCCCGCGGCGAAGGATCGTCGAAGAAGGAGGCGCAGCAGCAGGCTGCCAGGCATGCGTTGCGTGACTATTCGGGGCGCTAGCTTTTTTGTGGGACAGACACTCTTGTCTGTCCTCCTCCTGGCACAGACAGGAGTGTCTGTGCCACAGCAGAATCCCGACCTCGATCGGATTCGCGCCGACATCACAAAACTGCGGAAGCGGCTCGATGAGGTCCGATCCAAGACCCAGACGGCGGAGCAGGAGCTGGAGGAAGTCAGCATCGAGCTCGACATTCGAACCCGCGAGGTCGAGATCGCGGTGCGTGTGGAAGAGGATCTGGAAAGGCAGCAGCGTGAGCTTCAGGCGCAAATCGACGGAGTGGTGCAACGGATCGCGCAGCAGCGCGATTTTCTCCGCCGCCGCCTGGTCTCCCTCTATCGCCTCGGCCGCCTCAGTTACGTCCGGCTGCTTCTGTCCATTGATGAGCATCGCGATCCGATCGAGGCCATGTCGATGCTGACCTACCTTGCATCGCGCGACTCGCGAGCGATCACGCGATTCAATCTCGAGCGGCAGCAACTGCACTCGCGTTACGCCGAGATGGCCGAGCGTCAGAAAAAAATCGTCGAGGCCCGCCAGATCATCCAGCAGCGTCAACAGGCCGTTGCCGAGACCCACGCGCGCAAGGAACGTCTCGTGGCGGCACTGCATCGGGAAAGCTCGAAGTCGGAAGAGCAGATCGCAAACCTCGAGGAGAAGGCCAAGCGCCTCGAGCATCTTCTCGACGTCCTGTCGCGTCAAAGTGCGGGAAGTACGTTCAAGGAGGACATCCGCACGGTGCAGGGGGCATTGGGGTGGCCGGTGGAGGGGAAGGTCGTCGAGACCTTTGGAAAACAGGTCGACCCGAAGTTCTCGACCCTTACCTTCAACACTGGCATGAAGATCGCGGCCGCCCCGGGCACGGACGTGCGCGCGATTTTTCCGGGAACAGTTCTATTTTCGCAATGGTTCAAGGGATACGGTAACCTGATGATCGTCGACCACGGCAATCGCGTTTTCTCGCTGTACGGCAATCTCAAATCGCCAGCAGCAGCAGTTGGAGATCACGTCACGGCCGGGCAAACGATTGCAGGAGTGGGCGAGGCGGAAGAAGCGCAGGGCGGTTACCTGTACTTCGAGATCCGGCAGGACAATAAGCCGGAAGATCCGCAGAAATGGCTGCGCTGAACGATGATGAGCAAAAAGAAAACTGTCTTTCTCCTGATTTCGGTGGCCTTCCTCTTTTCCCTGATCGGCGGCGCTCTTTTTGGTCAGGCCACGCAGCGCAACAACGTGTTCCGCTACCTCAGCATCTTCACCGAGGTATTCGATCTGGTGCGGAACAACTATGTCGAGGCCGTTTCCTCGGATCAGTTGCTCGATGGCGCTTTCTCCGGCGTCACCGACGCCATCGACGAGTTCAGCTACTACGTGGCGCCGTCGCAGATGGCGGCTTACAAAACGTTCGTCGACACCGAAGACAACGGCGATGGGCTCATCGTCACCAAGCGCTTCGGCTACGCGTACGTGATTGCCGCCGTTCCGGGCTCACCGGCCGCCAAAGCGGGCATCGAGCGCGGTGACTTCATCGAGAAGATCGACGGGCGGCCGACGCAGAAGATGGCGGTCTGGCAGGTGCGGCACGCCCTGCAGGGCCGATCGGTGCAGTTGCAGGTTTTGCGCGGCGGGCAGACCAAGCGCGACAATTTTTCGATTTCGCAGGCCAACTACCATCCGCTCGCGATCACGACGCAGCAGTTCGGCAACGTCGCGTACATCAAGATCCCATTCTTTGAAAAGGGAACGAGCGAGCAACTCCGCAGCGCGCTCGACAACGCGCGAAAGAACGGCAATCGCAAACTCATCATCGATCTCCGCGGGAACGCCGGCGGTGATGTCGAGGAGGCGATCACGTCGGCCGACGAGCTCCTCACCAGCGGTCTCATCACTTCACTCGAGGGCCGGCACACCGATGCCAGGCGCTGGCAGGCGGATCGGGCCACCGATTACGACGGCGACCTCGAAGTGCTGGCCGACAATTCGACTGCCTCCGGGGCGGAGATCTTCGCGGCCGCCATTCACGGAAACGGACGCGGCAAGATCGTGGGCATCACCACCTACGGCAAGTCGATCCTTCAGAAGTTCATCCCGCTGCCGAGCGGTGGCGGAGTGTTCATGACCATCGGTCACTACACCTATCCGGATCTCAAGCCCATCAAGGATGGCGGCGTGAAGCCGGACGTCGTGGTCGACCTGACGGCGCAAGCCCTGCGCGACCGCGATGCGAAGGATCTGAAGCCGCGCGAGGATCTGATCCTGCAGAAGGCGCTCTCGCTGTTTGCAGAGCCCCAGCAGAGCGCCGCCGCCAAAAAAGCGGCCTAGGTGCCGCGCCTACAGTTTTCACCTTTTTCCACGTCCTGTAGACGTTTCTTCTGCATGTAGAAAAAGGTGAAAACTGTAGGCGCGGCACCCTACGAAGTTTATTCCGGCTAACCTTTTTGTACTTGCGGCGTATCAGGGTGCAATGAAACACGTTATCGCCTTCTTGACCGCGCTGGCCGCGGTCTCGGCATTCGCGGCCGGCCCTCCGATTCAGATCTCGAAAGCCGCCGGCCCGATCACGGTCGACGGCAGCCTCTCCGATCCGGGCTGGCAGGGCGCTACGCGACTCGATCAGTGGTACGAAACGAACCCCGGCGACAACCTCGAGCCGAAGGTCAAAAGCGTGGGCTATCTGACCTACGACGATCATTTCTTTTATGCCGGCTTCGAGTTCACGGATCCGGAACCGTCGAAGATTCGCGGACCGTACAACGATCGCGATCACATCGGCGGCAACACTGACGACTACGGCGGCGTCATTCTGGACACGCGCAACGATGGGAAGACTGCCATTCTTTTCCTGGTCAATCCGCGCAACATTCAATACGACGCCGTCAGCGACGACACCAGCGGCAACGAGGACAACTCCCCCGACTTCTTCTGGGACTCGGCCACCAAAATCACGCCGACCGGATGGACGCTGGAGATCCGCATTCCGTTCTCGACGCTGCGCTACAGCGGCGCCGCGCCCGACTGGGGCATCATGCTCTACCGCAACTGGCCGCGCGATCGCCGCTACCAGATGTTTGCGAACAAGCTTCCGCGCGGCATGAACTGCTTCATCTGCAACGAAAGCAAACTGACCGGCCTTCACGATCTGCCACCGGCCGGGCATCTGGTGACCGCGCCGTACCTCAACACGCAATCGGTCGGCGAAGCGCGCGACGGACTGGGATCGCCGATCACAACGCGGCCGCTGAAGAACGAGATCGGCGCGGACGTGAAGTGGACGCCGTCGCGCGACACTGCCATCGATGCCACCATCAATCCCGACTTCTCGCAGATCGAATCCGACAGCGCGGTAATCTCGACCAACGAGCGCTTCGCGATCTTCTTCCCGGAGAGGCGGCCCTTCTTTCTCGAAGGCAGCGAGCTTTTCAATACCACCATTCAGGCCGTCTACACCCGAACGATCACCTCGCCGCGCTACGGACTGCGCAGCACCGGCAAGTTTGGCCAGAACGCTTACACAGTGCTGGTGGCGGAGGACCGCGGGGGCGGTGTGGTCGTCCTTCCCTCAGCCCTCGGATCCGACTTTGCCAATCAGGAGTTCTCGTCGAAGGTCGTGGTGGGACGCCTGCGTCACGATTTCGGAAGATCGTACGCCAGCGTTCTGGTCACCGATCGCGAGATCGGCGGCGGCGCGCACAATCGCGTCTTCGGTCCTGATTTTCAGTGGAAGAATGACCATCACACCATCACCGGTCAGCTTCTGCTCAGCGACAGCCGTACCCCCGATCGCCCGGAGCTGGCGTCGGAATGGAACGGTCAACAACTGCGCTCACACGCGTCGGATCTCTGGTACTCATTCTCGTCTGTGAAGTGGGACTTCTTCACCGAGGCCAAAGATTTCGGGGACAAGTTCCGGGCGGACAACGGCTTCATTCCACAGGTCGGGTTCAAATCGAACTACGCCGAGGTCGGACGCACGATCCGGCCGACGACCGGATTCTTCAACCGCATGCGCTTTTTTGCGATGAGCGAATACGACTCGCAGCAGAACGGATCGCAGCTCTATCGACTCTTGTCATTCGGCTTCGGCGCCGACGGAAAGATGCAGTCCTTCAATCGATTTCGGTACGCATACGAAACGGTGCGCGCCGGCGATCGCTTGTTCCAGCAGCATCAGCTCAAGTTCAGCAACAACCTCTCGGTGAACAATCTCATCAGCCAGGTCGGCTGGGACGGCTGGATCGGTCAACAAATAGACTTTGCGAACATTCGCCTCGGCCGCGGCGCGAGCGTGAATCCGTTCGCGACCATCCGCCCGACAAATCATCTGCAACTCAATTTCTCCGGCGGCGTCCAGTGGCTGAAGGTCCGCGTTGCCAACTCCGAGAATCGCCTGTTCACGTCGCAGGTCGAACGACTCCGCGCGACGTACACCTTCAATTCACGGATGTTTCTGCGGACGATTCTGCAGAATCAACGCACCAATCGCGATCAGAGCCTGTACACCTTCGCAGTCAACCGGCATGGCGGCTCGTTCGCGTCGCAACTGCTCTTCGCGTACAAACTCAACTGGCAGACGGTCATGTACCTCGGCTATGGCGATCTGCGCGGCGTGACGGCGGAGGACGCGACCTTCGAGCCGCTGAACCGCTCGGTGTTCCTCAAAGTTTCGTACGCATTCCAGCGCTGAAGAACGCTTCGAAGATGCGGAGGACATCATCGCTCAGCGCGCGATCGCGCGTGACGGTCGGCGAGACTTTGCGCACCGACTGGTAGATCGTGCGCAATTGCGGCGCGATGCCCTCTGCGACCCCGGCGGTCTTCAGCTCCTTGACCGACATATCGCGGCGCGGCGCGAGCGGATCGATCGACATTCCAATGCGCCAGTCGAGCGCCTGGGCGGCCACCATCAGCTCGATCGCGATGACGTTCTGGGCATTGCGCAATACCGTCCGCATTTTTCGCGCAGCATAGGTCGACATCGAAACGTGATCTTCGGCGTTCGACGACGTCGGGATCGAATCGACCGAAGCCGGATGGCAGAGGACCTTGTTCTCCGAGACCAGCGAAGCGGCGGTGTATTGCGCGATCATCAGCCCCGAATTGACGCCGGGCTCGCTGGTGAGGTTCCGTGGCAGACCGCGATTGTGATTGCCGTCGAGCAGCGTCTGAATCCGCCGCTCGGCAATGCTGGCGAATTCCGCGATCGCGATCGCCATCAGGTCCGCTGCGATTGCCACCGGCTGCCCGTGAAAGTTTCCGGCTGAATAAGCAATGCGGTTGTCGCCGCGATAGGCCTGCGGCCAATTGGCGCGAAAATTCAGGTCAAATGGCGGGCCATCTTCGGGAAAGAAAAGCGGATTATCGGTGGCGGCGTTGATCTCGCGTTCGGCGGTCGCGCGTGCGAAGACGATGGCGTCGCGGCTCGCGCCGTGAACCTGCGGCGCGCAACGGATCGAATACGGATCCTGGACGGCAGCCGCGCGCTCGACCAGCCTGCTTCCTTCGATGAGCTCGCGCATGCGGGCGGCGCTGCGAATCTGCCCGGGATGGCCGCGCGCTTCCTGTACTTTGACGTCCAGCGCGCGCGTGCATCCGCACATCGCTTCCAGCGTCAGCGTCGCCGCCGCGTCCGCGATGTCGGCAAGCTGCTCCGCGTCGTGAACGCCGAGCGCCAGCATGGCGGCGGAGTAGTTGACGCCGTTGACTAGCGCGAGCCCCTCCTTGAATGTCGGCTGCATCTGTTCAGCG
Organism: Thermoanaerobaculia bacterium; assembly: GCA_035636095.1. Classification (GTDB taxonomy): domain Bacteria; phylum Acidobacteriota; class Thermoanaerobaculia; order Gp7-AA8; family Gp7-AA8; genus Gp7-AA10. The sequence goes on along the minus strand of DASPZU010000028.1, from coordinate 47,596 downwards.
TTGAAGCCGAGCACCGACGGAAGTTCCGAAGCGTCACGTAGGACGGGCTTAAGCCCGTCCCCACACAAGTAAAACTGTCCGACGCCTAACAAAGTCGCGAAGGTGTGTGCCAGCGGGCAGAGATCGCCGCTGGCGCCCACCGAGCCCTTGAGCGGAACGAGCGGAATCACGCCGCGGTTCACCATCGCTTCCACGATTTCCACCATGGTGCGGCGAACGCCGGAATGCCCTTTCAGGAAGGCATTCAGCCGCGTCACCAGCGCCGCTCGCACCACCTCGGCATCGAAATATCCGCCATCACCGCACACGCCGACCGCATGCGACAACAGTACGTTGCGCTGCAACTGCTCGAGATCCTCCGAGGCGATGCGCTTGTCTTTGAACTCGCCGAAGCCGGTGGTGACGCCGTACTCGGTGGGCGGCGACTCGCCGCTCGCGAATGCCCGTCGATAGTTTTCGACGACTTGCGCGATCAACGCTTCGCTCTTCGCGACGCGCGCGTCTGTGGACGGATCGCGGCTGACACGAACGCTGGGATCGCGCGCGATCTGCGCCAATTGCTCGATGGTCAGCGAATGGCCATCGAGTGTGATCATGGGCGATCGATCTCCGCGAGCAGTTTGCGGATTTCTTCCACCAGCTGCGCGCGTGGGATGGTCGTTTGTCCTGGACGCGCCGCGATCCACTCCTTGCGGTCGCCGATCGCTTTAGCCTGCTCGCGTCCGACCGACATGTCCTTCACCGTGACCACACCCTGCGACTTTTCGTTCGTTCCGTACAGGATGGCGAGCGGAATCTCGTACTGATCGGCGTACTTGAGCTGCTTGCCGGGCCCCTTGGCAGTTCCGATGTAAAGCTCGGTCGGAATTCCGGCGCGTCGCAGCTCCCACGTCATCTTCAGGTAGTCCTCAGCGAGCGCCGGATCCATGTTGGTGATCAACACGCGCGCCGTCGATTTGTTTTTACCGATTTTGCCGAGGTAGGCAAGTGCGGCCAGGAGGCGATCGACGCCGATCGACGCGCCGGTCGCCGGAATGCGCTGGCCGAGGAATCGCATGACGAGATTGTCGTACCGTCCGCCGCCGAACACCGAGCCGAACTGCGGCGCGTCGAGCAGCACCGCCTCGAACACCGGACCGGTGTAGTACGCCAGGCCGCGCGCGATGGAGAGATCGAGCGAAACGCGATCGTCGTCGTATCCGAGGGCATAGAGGTGATTTGAGATTCGTTCGACAGCATCGATGGCGGGATCCTTGGCAAAAAGATCCCTCAAGTGATCAAAAACCTCTTTTCGTGAATCGCTCTTGACGTTGAGGAAGCGGTTGATTTTTTCTACTTGCTCGTTCGACAACTGCAGGCCACGAATCACGTCGCCGGATTCATCTTTGTAGCCCTGCATCAGCTCGAGACGAACCTTTTCAGCGCCGACTTTGTCGAGCTTGTCCAGGACGCGGAAGACATCTGCAGATTGCTCCTGCGGAATTCCGGCGAAGTCGAGGAGAAGATTGAGGAGCGTGCGGCTCGAGAAACGAACCTGATATCGCTCGATGCGCAGAGCGGAGAGCGTGTCGCACATTCCGGCGATGATCTCGGTGTCCGCGATCTCGGATTCCGTGCCCACCGAATCGAGGTCGAACTGTGTGAACTCGCGGAAACGGCCTTTATCGGGTTTGTCGGCGCGCCACACCGTGGAAACCTGATAGCGACGAAACGGCCGCGGCAGATCGGTGTACTGCGCGATTACGCGGGCCAGCGGCACGGTGAGATCGAATCGCAGGCCGAGCTCTTCGCGTTCCGGATTCGTCACTCGAAAAATCGATTGCTGTGTTTCCTGCCCGGCGCTTCCCGACAAAACGTCGAGATATTCGATCGCGGGCGTGCTGAGCGGCACGAATCCGTAAAGCTCGTACACCCGCCGAATGACGTCGACCATCTCCTGCCGCGCCAGCATCTGGTCGGGCAGAAGATCGCGCAAACCACGAGACAGGCGAGGTGTGACTGTGGAGCTCATGAAAGCAGAGGGCAGAAAGCAGAAGGCAGAAGTGTCATCGGGAAGGGTTTCTGCCTTCCGAGCGAAGCGGGGAATGGTACCGGGGGCCGGCTTCGAACCGGCGACCCCCAGATCCACAATCTGGTGCTCTAACCAACTGAGCTACCCCGGCACAAGGGAAGAAATGATACCAATGGAACCGAAAAGAGGCGCCGGGCATTCTCATCGGGCCACCATCAGGACGTCGGCGAATCTGTTCACGGCATCGGACCAGCTCTCCTCAATCGCGAATCCCGACTCGGTAGCGAGCATTTCGAGATCCGACTCGGCGTACTTGTACGAATTCTCGGTGTGGATCGTTTCGGATTGATCGAGGGGGACCTGCATGCGCAAGCGGTCGATCGCGACATTCTGGCGTTCGCGACTGACCAGATGCATTTCAATGCGGCTGTGCTTCTCGTTCAGAAAGGCGCGATGCGCAAACTTCGAAAGATCGAATTGTCCGCCCAGCTCGCGATTGATTCGCGAGAGCAGATTGAGGTTAAAGGCGGCGGTGATGCCGAGGGAATCGTTGTAGGCCGCTTCGACGATTTCGCGTGGTTTCTGCAAGTCAGCGCCCAGAAAAACAGAATCGCCGCGGTTGAGGACGCGCCGGATGTCGCGAAGCATCGCCACCGCGGCATCGGGATCGAGATTGCCGATGCTCGATCCAATGAACAGAACGACGGTCGGAGGGCCGGGCGTGATGATCGAGGGCAGGTCGCGATAATCGCCGCAGATGGCGTCCACGCGCAGCGTCGGGAATCGCGACAGCAGATCGCGCCCAGTCGATGTGAGCATTCCTCCATCGACATCGATGGGCACGAAGGTGAGGCGAGTCTGCCGGGCGATGACGGCATCCAGAAGCATGGCCGTCTTGCGGCCGTCGCCGCTGCCGAGCTCGACGACGCGCTGGGGTGATCGCAATGCCCGCGCAATCGCGGCGCCGTTCCGCCGAAGAATTTCCGTTTCAGCCCGCGTGATGGTGTATTCGGGCAGCTCGCAGATGGCGGCGAACAGTGCCGATCCAATCGCATCGTAGAAGTACCACGGCTGCAATTCCTTCGGCGATTTCTGGAGTCCGGCGCGGACATCGTCGGCGAAGGATCGCCGCATGGCGATCTGTCGAAATGTGAATCGTTCGCGCGGAGCGGCCCTCTCGAGCATCGGCACATTCTAATGGTCGGGCGTCTGGCCCATGTAGGTGAGCAGCGGTTTGAAGGCTTCGGCCGTGAAACTTCCATCGCTTGGCGTTGCCCGCGAAAGGGCGATTGCGAACAGCAGCATGGCGGCTAAAACATACCCGAGACTCTGCTTCCGGCCGTTCAGAACGATCGCGCCCAGCGTCAGCAGAACAATGAATGCAATTGCGAACGTCTTCGGCAGGCCGCTCCACACGAGAAGGTTCGGCGCGAATGCGCCATGGAAGATCAGAAACGCAGAGAGCTCCAGGTCGGGAAACGAGAGAAACTTCCAGTGCGGCGGCGCCGACCAGGTCAGCATCGACGCCAGATGCAGCAAGACGCTCCATGAGACGCTGGCGACCAGGAGCGCTTGCACATACCTTCTCGCCGCAGCGGTCTCGAGCCAGTCGACCAGCAGGTACGCCAGCAGAGGGTATAGCAGCGTCAAATAGCGCGGGCCAAGGCTCCAGCCGCCTTCCCAGTCCGGGAGTGAGGAGTTTACATAGAAGTAAGCCGCACACATCGCGACCGCCCAAATCCGAATTGCGTCGTATCGGCGCTCCCTTGCGATCCACAGCGCGGGAATGACCAGGATCAGGAATGGAGAATGGACGAACAGGCCTTGCGTCCCGAATGTCAGACCCCACACTGCGTCGAGGTGCGGCATGCCGATTCCGAAAAGGCTACCGGCGCGGTTGGCTTGATCAACGGGATTGAATTCGTGGTGATACGCGAAATCCAGCGGACCATTGAAACAACGCGCGTTGACGACGAGCTGCACTGATGCGATGGCGGCACAGCAGGCTCCGAAAAGAAAGATTTTTCGTATCGAACGCGCCTTCATCACGACAACCAGCAGTCCTACCGCTGCGATGGCGCTCGTAAAGTCGATCAGAATCGCCGCGCCGGCGAGCAGCCCCGCCAGCGCGGCGTGCGCGTCGCTGAAATCGACACTCCTGAGGAGGGCAGCGGCGGTGCAGATCGCGATCATCATCGGCACGTGTCCGGTGAAGGAAAGCGCCTGCGGGAAAACGACCGACCCGAGACACAGACCGATCACGACCAGAACGCCGTCGCTGCTTCTGATGCGTCCGAGAACGATCCAGAGCGCGATGAGCAGAGGAATCGTTACGGCGAAGAGCCGCGCCGCGCGCAGCATCGTCAGGACCGATGCGTTCGGCGCGACCAAACGCAGCACCGCCAGGGCGGGAATGGCAGCCAGCGACATGCCGATGGCCTTGTCGCTGTAGAGATGCCCGCCAAAGAGAGCGACATCGCTGATGCCGCCGCGTGAAGCGTTCCTGAAATACGGTCCGATTTCCAATGAGTGGCGATCGAGAATCGCTCGCGTCACAAAGAGACGTGAGTATTCATTCGGGGAGAGGAAGCGCGGATAGACGTTCGGAAGAGCCACATAAATGATCGCGATGACGCAGAACGTTGCGCGCCGTTGCAACCGCGTCGCTTCCTGCATTTGTTCGATTCTAGCGGCTAGCGAGGTCGTCGAACGGAATGCCCGCCGCTCCGCAAAGCATCAGCGGCCTTCTCGAGAGCGTCGCCTTTGACGAGAAGATAATCGGTATCGAACGTCGAGATCAGAAAAACGCTCACGCCCGCCTTCGCGAGGAGCGAGGTGAACTCCGCCGCGATGCCGACCGTCGTCAGCGGAATCGGACCTTCGAGCTTCAGACATTGCCATCCCCGATCGGCGTGGCTTCCTGCGGGCACCGCCGCTTCGCGACAGACGATCGACAACTCGTCGGACGTTCGGGTGATGGAAACGACCCCGCCGCCGGCCCATTTGGGCACGTCGTCCGAAGGCGGCAGACGAACAATCGCGAAGGTGTCGGAAAGTTGAGTGAAGATCAAGCCTGCGAAGTGGTGCGGGGTACCGGATTCGAACCAGTGACCCCCTGCTTGTAAGGCAGATGCTCTACCGCTGAGCTAACCCCGCACGTTGCGAAGTGTGGCACATCGCATCAACGATGTGAAACGATCGCGCCGGAATGGCCGGGCTCGATGCGGTCGTGGTCGGTGCAGGACCGAACGGGCTCTCGGCAGCGATCGTCCTGGCGCAGGCCGGTCGCTCGGTGGTCGTCCTGGAAGCCCATGACACGATCGGCGGCGGAGCGCGAACAGCTGAGCTGACGCTTCCCGGTTTTCGTCATGACGTCTGCTCCGCAATCCATCCCATGGCGGTCATTTCGCCATTTTTCAGGTCGTTGAAGCTCGATGTCGAATGGGTCGAGCCGCGATATGCGATCGCCCACCCGCTTGACGACGGCCGTGCGGCGATTCTCGAGCGGTCGCTCGACGCGACGAGCGCAGGACTCGGGCGCGATGCGCGTGCCTGGCACGACCTGTTCGCTCCTTTCGTCGGCGACACGCTGTTTTCGGAGATTCTGCGACCGATGCGGATCTTCACGCGTCATCCGATTCTGCTGGCGCGATTTGGAATCGAGGCGCTTCGCTCCGCCTTCGGCGTCGCGAGGCGGTTTGGAGAGGATCCGGCGCGCGCGCTGCTGGCCGGATGCGCGGCGCATGCGGTTCGTCCGCTCGAAACGGCAGGCACCGGTGCATTCGCTGTCACCTTCGCGTTGAGCGGTCACGCGACGGGATGGCCATTTCCGAAAGGCGGTTCCCAGCGAATCGTCGAATCGCTTGTCACACGGCTGCGATCGCTGGGAGGAGAAATTCGCGTGTCGACCCCGGTGCGGTCGATGCGCGACCTCCCCGAGTCGCGGGTGGTGATCTTCGACGTCACGCCGAAGCAGTTGGCTGCCATCGCCGGCGACGCACTCCCGGAGCGATATGGTCGCCGGCTCCGGCGATTTCAATATGGGCCCGGCGTGTTCAAAGTCGACTTCGCCCTCGATGGACCGATTCCATGGCGGGCCGCAGAATGCGCCGGCGCGGCGACAGTTCATCTTGGTGGAACATTGGAAGAAATCGCGCGACACGAAGCAGAAATCTGGCGGGGACGCAACAGCGAGCGGCCTTTCGTTTTGTTAGCGCAGCAGTCGCTGTTCGATCCAACCCGTGCGCCTGCCGGGAAGCACACCGGCTGGGCATACTGCCATGTCCCGAACGGATCGAGCGACGACATGACCGAGCGCATCGAAAAGCAGATCGAGCGTTTCGCGCCCGGCTTCCGCGATCGCATTCTCGCGCGTCATACTTTCAACGCCGCGCAATTGGAGAGCTACAACGCCAACCTGGTCGGCGGCGACGTCGGCGGCGGCGCGTATACGCTGCTTCAGACCGTGGCGCGACCTTTCCCGAAGGTCAATCCCTATGCGACTCCCAATCCCCGCCTGTTCCTCGGGTCGAGCTCAACGCCGCCCGGCGGGGGTGTTCACGGCCTCTGCGGTTGGTTTGCTGCTCAGGCTGCGCTCAGAAGCAAGCTCTTCTAGAAAGTGTAAGCCATTTACAGGCAATATCTTAGAGGAGCCTAATCGGGCATACGTATTGCTCAAAATAATCGCAGGCTTGCGATCGACCGAAGGAGGCCTTATGCGCAAGATTACAACGAAACAATTTGTCGCTGCGACGACTCTGGCATTGACGTTCGCGGCGTTTGGATGCACCACCAATCACTATCGGGGAAGCGGCGAACCAACCAAGACGACTCCGGGCTACGGCGCCACGAATCAGAGCGTCACGCCAGGCTCGTCGTACGGCACTGCGGGTATTCCGCCGATGGCCAGTTCCTACACCGGCATTGCTCGGCCTAACACCGACGCTCTCGCGATCGCCGCGGCTGATCAGGGCTTCCGCGGACGCGTGCTGGGTCCGGCCAATCCGGGCGGCGTTCAACTCAGCGTCCCGGATTACGTGACCGGCCAGGTCATGACGCCCGCGGGCCAGCAGCAGACGATCAATCCGTCGATCTACTCTCCGGGCGTTGCGGGAATCACCGGCGGGGTGGGAGGTGGCGTCGCTTCAACCGCAGTCATTAGCGGGTCAGGCGTGACCACTGCCGCAGGCTCGCCTCTTGTCGTAACCGGCGCGATTGGAGTGGGCGCGACGCCCGCTGCCGGCGCGATCGTTCCGACGAGTAACGCCACTACACCTTCGATTTCCGGCAACGCCCTTTTCGCGCCGCAGGTGTCGAATGGAGTCGTGACTTCGACTTCACAAACTGCCAGCGGCTCGACGACGACCACCTCGCCGATGAGTGTGACGGGCGCGATTGGCGTTGGTGCCACACCGGCCAGCGGCACAATTCTGACGTCAACGACTGCGACGTCGCCGACGATCTCCGGCAGCTCCGTCTTCAGACCGGCGATTTCGAGAGCAGTTGTGACCGGGACAACCCGGTCGGCTCTTCCGTCGAGATTAGCCACGACCAGGGCAGCCGTCTCGAAAGCCACGGCATCGCGGGCGGCGATCATGGCATCGCGCGACGTTGCGGTCGCGCCGATCATGATCTCGACGAACACAAGCGGTCATATCGTGGTTTCGAACGTCAACACGGCCACGAGCACGCACGCGAATCACTGATTTTCTTGAAGGCCGGGCCTCGGCCCGGCCTCAGCGCCGCATCTCCGCGCGGATGTGCTCTTCGAGAATTGGCAGCGGCTTCGATCCACTCCCGATGATCCACTCGTGGAACTGTCGGATGTCGAATCGTGGTCCGAGCTGCTGCTCGGCCTTTCGTCGCAGCTCCATCATTTTCAGGCTGCCGATTTTGTAAGCCAGCGCTTGCGCCGGCATGTCGACGGCGTAGCGCAGCGTCTCGGTCGCGATTTCGGTTTCGGACAACAGCGTGTTCTCGCGCATGAAGGCGGCGGCGCGCTCGCGCGACCAGCCGAATGCATTCATGCCGGTATCGACGACCAGTCGGACGGAGAGCATCATGTCCATCATCAGACGTCCGTAGCGATCGTAGGGATCGTCGTAGATGCCCATGTCGTTGCCGAGGGCTGCCGCGTATTCGCCCCAGCCTTCGATGTAGGCGGTATCGAAATTCTCGCGGCGAAAGCGCGGCAGGTCCTCGTTCTCTTCCTGCCGTGCAATCTGGAAGTGATGGCCTGGAACCAACTCGTGCGCGATCAGCGCCGGCGCAAACAGGAGATTGCGCTCGTTCAAGTGCGAGCCGTTGTAGTAGTAATGACCGACGGGATCGGTTGCAGTGGGCGGCTGGTAGTACCCGAACGTGATGCCGCCTTCGAGAGCGGGATCGAGTCTCTGAACGTCGTATCTCGCTTTAGGCACCCGCGAGAAAAACTGCGGGACATGCGGCTCGATCTTGTGCAGATATCCCGTCAGCCGATCTCCGACTTCCTCCGGGGTCTTCGCGAAAAAGCGTGGATCGCCCTTTAGAAACTGATGAAACTCTGCCTTGGTTCCCTTGAAGCCGAGCGTGTCGCGCACTTGCTGCATTTCGCGATTGATCCGCTCCACCTCGCGCAACCCGAGATCGTGAATTTGCTGGGGCGTCATGCCGATGGTCGTGCGCGCGCGCACGAAGTAGCGATAGGCGGCGTCGCCCCCGGGATATTGCGACAAGCCGATCGATTCGGGCGCATTCGCTTCCGAGAGCGACTCCGCCAGCCGCTTCAACGAAGGATCATCCGGAATGGCGCGGACGATGGTCTGCTTCGCCAGTGGCACCTCCGCTCGCGGAAGCACGATGCCGCGTTCGCGCTGCTGTCGAAGAACTTCGATCATCTGATCGACAACTCGCGGAAGCTCGTTGAGCAACCGCTTTCGATCGGCATCTGACAGCCGCTGCATCGTGAAGACCTGCTGAATGCCGAGGTTTCGGAACGAGTAAGGCGTGACCTGAAAGCGGTACCAGAAGTAGGGAAGACCGTCGACCGCGAGCTGATTCTCCCAGCGAAGGATCTCGAACGTCAGCCGGTCCTCCGGGCTCAGTCCGGAAGTGTCGATGCGATCGAGGCGCTGCACGATGGAGCGCGCGAACTCTGCTTCCGACTGCGCATGCGCGTACGAGACATCCGGCAGATGGCGCGTCGGAATGCCGAACTTGATCTGCAGCGCGACGTTTTCGTCGAGCTCGTGACGCCAGTAGTCGTCGACGATTTGTTTGAGGTTGTCGCGGGACGGGCTGAAGCCCGTCCTACATGAGGCCAGCAACAGCGCAATTGCGAGTACGCGTCGCAGAGTCCGCGGATCATATCTCCGGGCTTGACGCTTGCAGGGAATTGGTACTGGGTCAATCTGCGCGTTACTTCGTAACATCCGAGGGCTTCCATTCCTGTGCTTCGGGTTTATATTCGTAGCGCATGGTCAAGAAACCAGACTCGCCGTCCGAGAATGACGACGCGGAAGTTGAGATGGACGCCGCGTTCGGACATGCGCGGAGCGTGATCGAGCGGCTGACTGGCGAGAAGCTACCGAAGGCCAAGAATCCCGCAGCCGTCGCGCTTGGCGCGCTAGGAGCAAGCAAAGGTGGCAAGGCGCGTGCCGCAAAGCTGCATGCGAAAAGGCGCTCCGAGATCGCACGTAAAGCCGCAAAGAAGCGATGGGGCGGCCCGAAGTAGAATCTCGCTCCATGAGTTATGACAGGGCACGGCAATGCATCGCAGATATGCAGCGGCACGCTTCGCCTCAACAGGATCCGATCAACTACGATCTTGGTGCTGCTCTAGCGAACCTTGCGGACGCAATTGAGGCTGATTTTCGGCAGGTACGAGAGGATCTGTTTGGCCTTCAGAAGCGTCTGGAAGCCCTAGAGCGCGGTAAGCGATAGCGGCTTGCGTTGCAGGTACGCGAGATAGCCTGCGCATTACCTCTTCCCTAAAGACGAGTTCATCCACCATGCGCGCTATGTTGCACCATGCAAAGAAATCGCGCAAAATGCTTGACTTTCTGCCCGCGCAAGCATAAATTGTAACAAGCATGTGGACGCTGACAATCGAGCAAAAAACGCGGGTTCTGAATTGCCTTATCGAAGGCATGAGCGTTCGCGCTACGTCCAGAATCACGGGAACGGCAAAGGGTTCGATCCTCTCGCTGATCCGCACGGTAGGCCCGGCGTGTGAAGCATTCATGGATCGATGGATTACTAGCCTTACATGCGAGCGGATCGAGCTGGACGAATGCTGGGCCTTCATCCATGCCAAAGACAGGAACCTGCCGGATAAACTGCACGGCAAAGACGGCTACGGCAGTGTGTGGACGTGGACGGCGATCTGTCCCGATTGCAAGTTGATTCCTGCGTACGCCATCGGGACGCGCGATCTGCGGACGTCTGCACCGTTTCTCCGCAAACTCGCGACCAAATTCGAGCAGCGCGTTCAGATCACGAGCGACGGCAATACGCAATATGGCATGAACGTGGTCGCGGCGTTCGCTGGCGAAGTGGATTACGCAACGGAGATAAAGCTCTATGAGGAAGATGCACCGGCCGATCGCGCCCCAGACAAGCGTTACTCCCCAGGTCGCGTGGTCGAATGGAAGAAGAAAGCAGTGGCCGGATTTCCCGATCTCGCCACCGTGACAACTTCGCACATGGAACGCGCGTACCTCAGCATGCGAATGGGGATGCGCCGGTACACGAGACTCACGAACGCGTTCTCCAAGCGAATCAGCTACCACCGGAATGCATTTGCGATTTGGGCTTTCTACTACAACTTCGTGCGCAAGCATTCGACACTTGGCCGCGGCAAGACTCCTGCGATGGCAGCAGGAATCGTGGATCACGCCTTCACGATGCGGGATCTTCTTTTTGCTGTGGATCAGGCGGCGAGAGAAGCTGCTTAGGTGTGTTTTGTATCCTCAGATACTCTTGGAGAGCAGAATCGATTGCCTCCAGCACTTCGCGGCGCGGCTCCTGATTTCTTCCAGCGTCCCAAGTCTTGCGAACCGACTCCGCGAATAGCGGCGCGCCCGTTACGATTCCATCGCTGAACATCACCGCGATGACAGTACGGCTGCCAACGGCTCTACTCGTCTCCGCGCAAAACTTCGCCTCTACTAGCCGATGGGCTATGTGGACGACATCATCTTCATATCTAAATTTGTCGTTTGCGTGTAGCCAGCCGAGCGCGGCGTTCGCTCCACTACCAATGGCGTGAAACGCCTCGACATCATGAAGTGTACAAATTCCGAATTTGTCGAAATTGAAAAGATGAGGCGTCTTATCGTCGTCGAAGCCGGCGATTAGCAATTCCGTGCCGAGATCGACGAATCTGATCTCTTGAAAGAGTTGCTGAAAGATCATTTCGCCAAGACGTTCGATTCCAGTCGAGAAGAATTCGTCATACTTCAACCCACAGACAGACAGAACTTGACGTTCAACGCGATGTTTTAGAGTGTCCGTGTAAGCTTCCTCGATAGCCGTTAGCAGATCCGGCAGGTTGGCTGTTTGTGCTTCCTCAAACTTCTGGCATGTTCTCCTACGTAGCTCAGCGAAAACTGTCGGATCTCCAGCAAACCAACAAAACCATTGCCCTGGCACAAGCGAAGCAAATTTGGCACTGGCGCCCTCAATGGATCTCTCGTCATTGGAAAACATCATGTCGCTGACAGCAACAATGGCTCCCAACGAATTGGATTTTGCCGCGATGCAGACGGTCACGTCGCGGAGACTACACTCCTCTATGGACCTTCGGACGGTCTCAGTGATGCCTCGCCTAGACTGAGATTCGAGCCGTTGCTGTCTCGTCTGGCGGGGCGTGGGATATGCACGCAAAATCTGCGTGTTACGGCTCAACCCCGAGATTGACCCACTACCCAGGGAATTTAACAATAGTACACTCAGGTTTCGGACTTTCTGAATCTGACTGAAACGCACTCAAATTCGCGTTAAGTCTCTTAAGGAGAACAAATTATGGCCAAGATTATTGGCATCGACCTCGGGACGACCAACTCGGTTGTGGCGATCATGGAGGGTCAGGAACCCAAAGTCATCGTCAACGCTGAGGGCAGCCGTCTGACCCCTTCGGTCGTGGGATTCACCAAGAGCGGTGAGCGCCTGGTGGGACAGGTGGCCAAGCGGCAGGCCGTGACGAATCCCGAGAACACCGTCTTCTCGATCAAGCGCTTCATGGGTCGGAAATTCGACGAAGTGAACGAAGAGATGAAGATGGTGCCGTACAAAGTCACGCGGGCGCCTAACGGAGACGCGCGCGTTGAGGTTCAGGGCAAGCTGTACTCGCCGCCCGAGATCTCCGCGATGATCCTCCAGAAGTTGAAACAGGCCGCAGAAGACTACCTCGGCGAAAAAGTCGAGCGCGCGGTCATCACGGTTCCTGCCTACTTCAATGATTCGCAGCGTCAGGCCACGAAAGACGCCGGCGAAATCGCGGGCCTGAAAGTCGAGCGTCTCGTGAATGAGCCTACCGCGGCCGCACTCGCGTATGGGCTCGACAAGAAAAAGGACGAAACCATCGCGGTCTACGATTTCGGTGGCGGCACGTTCGATATCTCGATCCTGGAAGTCGGCGAAGGCGTTGTGGAAGTCAAGTCGACCAACGGTGACACCCACCTGGGCGGCGACAACATCGACCAGCGTCTCATCGACTGGATCATCGACGAATTCAAGAAGGATCAGGGCATCGATCTGTCGCGAGACAAGATGGCGTTGCAGCGGCTGAAGGAAGCCGCTGAAAAAGCCAAGATCGAGCTCTCCTCGACTGCCTCGACCGACATCAATCTGCCGTTCATCACCGCAGATCAGACCGGTCCGAAGCATCTGACCATGACGCTGCAGCGCGCGAAGTTCGAGCAGCTCGTCGGCGACATCATCCAGAAGACGATGGGACCGGTGAAGCAGGCGATCGCCGATGCAGGCGTGTCGCCCAAGGACATCGATGAAGTCGTGCTGGTGGGCGGTTCCACGCGAATCCCGATGGTGCAGAAGCTGGTGCAGGATTACTTTGGCAAAGAGCCGCACAAGGGCGTCAATCCCGACGAAGTCGTCGCCATCGGCGCGGCAGTGCAGGGCGGCGTTCTGGGCGGCGACGTCAAAGACCTCCTACTGCTCGACGTCACTCCGCTGTCGCTGGGCATCGAGACCCTGGGCGGCGTGGCGACCAAGCTCATCGAGCGCAACACCACAATTCCGACGCGCAAGTCGGAGATCTTCTCAACCGCGGCTGAAAATCAGACGTCGGTCGAGATCAAGGTTCTGCAGGGCGAGCGCGAAATGGCTCGCGACAACAAGCTCCTGGGCGTGTTCCATCTGATGGGCATTCCGCCCGCGCCCCGAGGCTTGCCGCAGATCGAAGTGACGTTCGACATCGACGCCAACGGCATTCTCAACGTCTCCGCCAAAGACCTCGGCACCGGCAAGGAGCAGAAGATCACGATCACCAGCTCGTCCGGTCTGTCGAAGTCCGAAGTCGAGAAGTTCGTGAAGGACGCCGAGTCGCATGCGACCGAAGACAAGCAGCGTCGCGAAGAGATCGAGGTGAAGAACCAGCTCGACTCGCTGGTCTACAACGTCGAGAAGATGCTCAACGACAACCGCGACAAGATCTCGGGCTCGGACGTCAGCAATCTCGAGTCAGCGATCAGCGAGGCGCGCAAGGCGATGGAGACGGGTGGTGCAGACACCATGAAGCGCGCCATGGACAACCTCACCAAGGCATCCCATAAGCTCGCCGAGGTGATGTATCAGAACGCCGGACCGGGCGCGCAGCAACAGCCGGGTGGCGGCGCTCAGCAGCAGCAACAGCAGCAGTCCAAAGACGACGTCATCGAAGCCGAAGTCGTCGACGAGAACAAGTAAAACTCGTGGAGCGCCGCCGACCTCGGCGGCGCTCTTCGCATGCCATGCCACGCCGCAGAGCAGACGGTTACGTGATGATCTCGGTGATCGCCGAGCGGTACAACATCCATCCGCAGACTCTTCGGCTGTACGAGCGCGAAGGATTGATCAAGCCCGCGCGCACCGCCGGCAACACCCGTTTGTACGGGCAGGATGAAATCCGCAAGCTCGAGATGATCCTGGCGCTCACGCGCGATCTCGGCGTCAACCTGGCGGGCGTGGAAGTGATCCTGGGCGTGCAGCAGGCACTCGAAGACGCGCGCGACGCGCTCGATCGTGCCGAGGATCATTTCGATACCATGATGAAGCTGATTCGTCAGGCCGTTCTCGACAAGCGCCACGGCATCGATCGCGAGAATGCGCTGGTCCGCGTGCACCCTCGCGCCATCACGAAAACGAACAAGTAGTGATCGCCGTCACCAAGTGATCGCGGTCACCAACCGGTGGCATGCATTGCGCAATCCTCCGTGTTCTACTTTTCATGATCTATCGCAACTCCGTTCTCGCAGATCAGATCCGGTGGACGCCCGACGAAACGGCGGATGCTTCCGACATCGCACGCACGTTTCTGCGCAGTGAGTACGAGCTGCTGCGTCTGGCGCGCGTGGAAACGACCAGCGTCGCCGATCTCGAATCTTTTTTGAAAAAGTCGGCCGACCTCCCCCTGACCGTGGAGCGATCTGCGGGTCAGGAGCTGCTCGTCAGTGCGGAGGGTGCCTGCGAGTCTCTTGTTATCACCGGCAAGACCGCCGAAGTCCTCTACGCCTATATCAACAGCCAGCCGGTTGCGACCGAAGATCGCGCGGACATGACGCTGCGGCGCGGGATCGATCACTGACCTATCATTGCTGCACGCATCATGACCGTGCAGCAACCGTCGGCCGATGATCCGACTGCCTTCCGCCCATCCACGGACGCGCCGCCTGCGGCGCGCCAGCTCACGCCCGGAACAATCCTTGGCGATCGTTATCGCATCGTCTCGCTGATCGGCAGGGGCGGGATGGGGGAGGTCTACCGCGCCGACGATCTGAAGCTCGGTCAGAGCGTGGCGCTGAAGTTTCTCGTGCATCACGGCGACTCCGCGCGCCTTTACGAAGAAGTGCGCATCGGCAGACAGGTTTCGCATCCGAATGTCTGCCGCCTGTACGACATCGCCGAGGTCGATGGGCAACTCTTCATCACGATGGAGTTCGTGGATGGAGAGGATCTCGCCTCGCTGCTGCGCCGCATCGGGCGATTGCCGTCGGAGAAGGCGTTGATGCTGACGCGCGACATCTGCGCCGGCCTTGCTGCGGCGCACGACAAGGGCGTCATTCATCGCGATCTGAAGCCTGCCAACGTGATGATCGACGGTCGCGGCCGGGCGCGCGTCACCGATTTCGGCCTGGCGCTTGCGGGAGGCAGCGCCGCCGATTCCGCCGGCACGCCGGCCTACATGGCGCCCGAACAACTGGCGGGCGAAAGCGCTTCGCCGCGCAGCGACATCTACGCCCTCGGTCTGTTGCTGTACGAGATCTTCACCGGCCGTCGGACGTTCGAGTCGACTTCTCTGCAGGAGCTGATCGCACGCCAGCAGCGGGGCGACTTCACGCGTCCGACCAGCATCACGCGCGATGTGCCGGCAGCGGTCGAGCGCATCATCGTTCGCTGTCTGGACGTCGACCCGCTGGCGCGTCCGGCATCGGTCGACGACATCCTGCGCGAGCTCCCGGGCGGTGACCCGCTCGCGGCTGCCATCGCAGCGGGAGAAACACCGTCGCCGGCCATGGTCGCCGCGGCCGCCGATCGCGGCGAGCTGTCACCGGCGGTGGCGTGGATCATTTTCGCAATTCAGATCGTGGTGTTGATCGCGTATGCCGCGCTGACGGCTCGCACGATGTTGTATCGCCGCGTTCCGATCAAGTCGCCGGAGGTCTTGTACGAGCGCATCGACGAGATTCTGACGGCGACCGGCCGGGCGCTGCCGCGCGCTGATTCGTCAGCGCTATTCGTAACCGATCAGGAGGCGTTGGGCTGGATCGCGCATCACGGCGCACCGCCGTCGGGGATGTCGCCGATTCTTTTTCTGCATCGCCAAAGTCCTCGGCCGATGCTGGCGCAGAACTACGAGCATCGCGTGCTTCCGCTCGATCCGCCGCTGGCCTATTCGGACATGGCCGATGTCGCCCTCGACTCGAACGGACACCTGGTGCAACTCACGATTTTTCCGCCGCAGAAGGAGTCTCCGCCGCGCGGCCCGACGAAAGTCGACTGGGCACCGCTACTCAGATTCACCGGCCTCGCCGGCATTCCCTCACCGGTGGCTCCGGAATGGGCCGCTCCGGTTGACTCTGATCAGAAAGCAGCGTGGACGATCGGCGACATGCGCATCGAGGCAGCGGCATATCACGGACGGCCTGTTTGGCTGCACGTCATTCCGCCCTGGCGTCCACCCTTCCGAATGGTGAAAAAACAGGAGGAGGCCGGAAGCCGGATTTCGACGGGCGGTGTCGTGGTGATCAACACCGCGTTCTGGGCCGCGGCAATTGTTCTTGCATTGCGCAATTTGCGGCGCGGGCAGGGTGACCGTCGCGGTGCCAGGCGACTTGCCCTGTCGGTTTTTGCGATCGTCGCAATCGGCGCGCTGCTCCTGGCGCATCACGTGTCCGACGCGTTTGAGGAGATGATCGCGATCTTGAGCATCGCCGGCCTGGTGCTGTTGATGACGGCCATGACGTGGATCGGCTACATTGCGATCGAACCGCTCATTCGCCGCCGCTGGCCGCAGATGCTCATCGCGGTGAGCCGGCTTCTCGCCGGACGCGTGCGCGATCCGATGATCGGGCGCGATGTCCTGATCGGCAGTACTGCCGGCCTGGCGCTCGTACTTTTGCGACAACTGGTCGCGTTTTATCCGGGAACGCCTCCCATTCAATCGGCGAGTTTGGCGCTGTCAGGATTGCGTTATGTCGGGTGGTTCGCCGCCGCCTCGCTCACGCTGGCCATCGTCGGTCCGATCTTCGCCGCGACGCTGATCGTTGGATTTCACGTGATCACGCACAGCGTGCGCGCGTCGATCGTCATCATGGCACTGCTCGGCGGCATGGTGGTCCTCGGCGATGTTCCTGGCCCGCTTTGGATTCGCGTGCTGTTCGGCCTTTTGGTAGGCGTCACGGTTCTTGTTCTGATATTTCGCTTCGGACTTCTTGCGTACGGCGCCGGCGTCTTTGCCTACCTCTTCACCCGGCGCGTGCCGATCACGTTGGATCCGAGCGCCTGGTACTTCGGGCGCTCGATGCTGACGCTACTTCTTCTGGCCGCAATTGCAATCTACGGATTCGTGACTTCGATGGGCGGGAAACGCTGGTTGCCGGAGATGTCGATCGATGGCTGAAGAGTCGACCGCCTTCCGCCCGCCCGAGGACACGCCCACGGTCGTGCCGGGCGAACGCGCGCGTCTGGTTCAGCTCAGTCCCGGCACGGTGTTAGGCGCGCGCTATCGCATCGTCTCGCTGGTCGGTGGCGGCGGGATGGGCGAGGTTTATCGAGCGGATGATTTGAAGCTCGGCCAAACCGTGGCGCTGAAATTTCTGTTGCGCCGGGGAAGTCCGGATGCCGAGAGGCGGCTGATGGGTGAAGTACGACTCGGCCGTCAGGTCTCCCATCCGAACGTCTGCCGTCTCTATGACATCAGCGATGTCGATGGACAGCTCTTCATCACCATGGAGTTCATCGACGGCGAGGACCTGGCGTCGCTGCTACGCCGCATCGGTCAGCTTCCGACGCAAAAAGCTACCGCCGTCGCGCGCGAGATTTGCGCGGGACTCGCGGCCGCGCATGCCAGCGGCGTGATCCATCGCGATCTCAAACCGGCCAACGTCATGCTCGATGGTCGCGGGCGCGCGCGCATCACCGACTTCGGTGTCGCGGTGGCCGAGGAGAGCGCGGGAGAATCTGTTGCCGCCGGCACCACCGCCTACATGTCGCCGGAGCAGCTGGCGGGACAATCCGCCACCCAAAAAAGCGATATCTACGCTCTCGGTCTCCTGCTCTACGAGATCTTCACGGGGAGGCGTGCGTTCAGCACCAAGAGCGTCGCCGAGCTGATCAAGCAACAGAAGGCGATGGCCGCGCCGCGGCCTTCGTCCATCGCACCAGCCATCGCGCCCAGCGTCGAGCGCGCGATCCTTCTGTGTCTCGATCCCGACCCCGCCGGCCGGCCTGATTCTGTCGAGGACGTGATGCGTCAGTTGCCCGGCCACGATCCGCTGGCTGCCGCTGTCGAAGCGGGAGAAACACCGTCCCCGGCCATGGTGGCGGCCGCAGAAACGGCGACCGAGCTTTCGCCCATCACCGCCTGGGGTCTGCTGATCTTTGCGATCGCAGGTGTCCTGGCATTCATGGCCGGCGCGGCAACGACGATGTGGTATCGCCGCTACGACCTGAGATCTCCCGAGGTTTTGCTCGATCGCGCGCGTCAGGCAGTTGCGGCGGCCGGCGTCACCACGCGCGCAGACTGGTCGACGATTTACGACGACAGCCCCGCACGCGGAATGTATTTTCTTTATCGCGAGAGTCCCGAGCCGCTGCTGGCGCAGCGCGCCGATCGTCGCGTGTTGGCGAACGATCCTCCTTTCACGAAACAAGGCATGGCAGACGTTCTGCTCGACGGATCGGGCCGGCTCATCGAGTTCAGCGTCGTTCCGCCGGTGCGTTTAACCGCCTCCGACAGATCAGGAGCAACGTGGTCGAAGTTTCTTGATCTTGCGGGAATCGACGCTGCGACGCTACGGCCGGTCCCATCGGAATGGCGCGCGCGGGTCGACAGCGATCAGAAGCACGCCTGGGTCGCTCCGGACGGGAAACGCGTTGAGGCTGCAGCGTTCCGCGGGCGACCGGTGTGGTTTTCGACGTTGTTGTCGCTGCCCGTCCCGCCGGCGACATATTCGACCGGGAAGCAGATCGCGAATGTGATGGTGATCTTCTTTCTGATCCTCTTGCCGGCGAGTGCACTTCTCATCGCGCGTCGAAACCTCAATCGCGGGCGCGGGGATCGGCGGGCGGCAATGCGATTCGCGGTTTTCATCTTCGCGGCCACGTTCTTATCGACCTTGCTGCGAGCGCATCACGTCGCGGCCTTCGTTCCGGAATGGCAGATGGCATCCAGGGTGACTGCCGATGCGACCTTCTGGGCATTCATGAGCTGGATCGTTTACATCGCGGTCGAGCCGCTGACGCGCCGGCGATGGCCGCAAATGCTGATCGGATGGACGCGGCTTTTACAAGGCCGCTTCAACGATCCGATCATCGGCCGGGACCTGCTGGTCGGGACAGCGGCCGGCGTCCTGGTGCTGCTGTCATGGCAAGTCACCGCGCTGGCGGGAAACGCCGCGTTGCACCTCCGCGGACTGCCGTTAGGCTCGCCGTTCGGGTCGACGGCTTATGTGACGTCATTTGTAATCTCGAATCTGATTGAAGCAACGCTGCGATCCCTCGGCGTGGTGACATTCCTCCTGGTGGTGAGCGCCGTCGTTCGAAATCGTGCCGCCACGATCGCCATCAGCGCAGCTCTGATGGCGCCATCGTTTCTCTACGAGCCGGTCGGTCCGATCGCGATGCGAATGGCCTATGCCGCCGTGGCAACGCTGGTGGTGATGGTGATCATCTTTCGATTCGGAATTCTGGCGGTGTCGGCCACGGCTTTCGTGGTGTTGATCGGATGGTCGATGCCGCTGACCCTCGACGCGGATGCGTGGTATTTCGGACGCTCCATGGTCGGTCTGCTGTTGATCGTCGCCATCGCTGCGACCGGATTCGCGCTGGCGGTCAGAGGCAAGGGCTGGTTGCCGCGGATTGCCATGGAGTGATCAGTAGTTCGAGATCGAGCTTCGCAGATCATCGAACAATTTCGAAAAGTATTCGCGGCCCTGGCGCAGCTCCAGGATCAGATCGCGATAGCGCGCTTCGGCGTGCAGGGATTCCAGCAGCGGCTCATTCTCGACAGCGCCCAGGCAGGGAAAGCCGGAGCGCACCGCGGACGCGAGGTGATCCATCGCTTCGTCACGACGGCCCATGATCGCGAGCGCGCAGGCCATGTCGAATTCGACGTGGTGAAAATGACCGTAGGCCCGGCGGTTCTGCAACGTCCGTTCGAGCGCGACATTGGCCGCCGCTTCGTCCTTCTGCATCGCGGCGAGCACTGCCCGGGCGGAGTGAAAGAGCACTTGAGCAGGGAACTTCCGAGCTCCGGCATCGATCGTCTTCTCTGCTGCAGCCAGATCGCCGAGACGGAGTTGTGCGAACGCGACCATGTACATTTCCCACGATGTTTGCGGCGAGCCGAGCGTTCCCAAGGCCGCCCTGTCGCTGTTGGCATAAGGGCCGATCAGCAATTGCCCCATCAGTTGATGCGTCCGCGCCAGGACGTCGGCGGGATTGATGACCAGGGCGTGCATGTAATAGGCCTGAGACTCTTCGATCAGGCCGACGTGAAAGAGAATCGCCGCGAGCCAGGTGAAGGCTTCATTGAAATTCGGCCGCTCGGCCAGCGCGGCCACGATCTCGCGAATGGCGTATTCGTGCTGGAATCCGCCTCGTGGCGTCCACGCCAGCCGGGCGCGGATGTAATGGCCTTCCGGAATCTCCGGATCGAGCGCCAGGGCCCGCTCCGACATGTCCTTGGCGCGTTCGTACCAGCCGCCGTCCGGGTCCCACGTAAACGCCAGCCGGGTGTAGGCGTCGGCGAGGCCGAGCAGCGGAAGAGGATTCTGTGGCTCGAGCTGCGACGCGCGTTCAAAAAACTCGATCGACTCATTCAGTTCGGGAACTGTCTCGCGCAGCAGCGCCAGCCGGCCCTTGATCATGAGGTCGAGGACGTCGCCGCTGGCCTGGAGGCGTTTTGCGAAGCGCTGTTCGTCAGCCGGCGTCAGCTCCAGTTGTAGCGCATCGACGATCTTGCGCGAGACCTCGTCCTGCATCGCAAATATATCATCAAAAGTAGTATCGATTTTAGTTGACCATAATGGTCTGTCTTCTGCAGCGCTGATCAGTTGCACTGTGACTCGCACGCGCGAGCCGGCGCGCTGCACTGTCCCGGTCACCACCGCATCTACTCCGAGCTCGTGCGCCGCGGTGATGGGATCGGCCGCGGTCTGATACTTCAGGATCGCGGCCGTCGGCCGCACCAGGAGTGAGTGCACCAGCGCCAGTTCGCTCGTGGTGGCATCCGCGAGAGCGAGGCCGAGGTGGGTGTTTTCGCTGTCGGTGGTGAGCGACTGGAACGGCAAAACAGCGAGCGATCGCTTCTCTTTTGGCTTGTTCTGGAGCCGCTCGATAAGGTCGGCAATCGACGGCCGGCGCGAGGCTTCTTTCGACAGCAGACGCACGATCAGCTCGTCCAGCGACCCCGGCAGAGTAGCGTTAATCTGGCGCGGCGGCGCCGGCTGCCGATCGAGAATCTCGGAGATCAACACGGCATCGGTTCGGCCGGCGAATGGCCGGCGGCCGGTGGCCATCTCGTACATCACGACGCCGAGGGCGTAGAGGTCAGAGGCCGAAGTGGCATTTTCTCCGCGCAGAATTTCGGGCGCCATATAGGGGAGCGTGCCCGCGGCTTTGGTGCTCAGCTCTTCGGAAAAGTGCGCGGTCTGCTCTTCCGGCGTGGCGGCGATCAACGCCAGACCAAAATCCATGACCTTCACGTGACCGCTCGGCGTGAGCATGATGTTGGCGCTCTTGATGTCGCGATGGACGATGCCGCGCGCGTGCGCCGCGCCAAGCGCTTCAGCGATTTCCCTGGCGTAGCGCACGATCTGCTCGGTCGGCAGCGCTCCGCGGCTGATGCACGCCTGCAGCGTCTCACCTTCGACGCGCTCCATGACGATCACGGGCCGTCCCTGATGCTCGAGGACGTCGTGAACGGTGCAGATGAAGGGATGATCGAGCGCCGCGGCCGCGCGAGCCTCGCGCAGGAACAGCCGCCGGGAGGCGTCGCTGTCCATCTGCGCGTTCGCAATGAACTTCACGGCCACGGTGCGATTCAGCTTCTCGTCGCGCGCCGCGAAGATCTCGCCCATCCCGCCCTGACCGAGCCTGCCGGTGATGCGGTATTGACCGATCTGTTCGTTGAGCACGCCGGGCGGAATGGTATCAGTGCCGCACCACGCGACCTCGCGTGTTTCCGAACACAACGTTGACCTGCAAGAGACCGCCATCGGGAAAGTCCTTGAAGTCATCCGTGAAGTCGAATTCTGCTCCTTCGGGATCGGGCTCCGTCGCGTCGCCGATTTCGATGTAGTAGGTGGTCCCTTTCCTGGCTTTGATCTGAATGCCGGCCAGCTCGTCGGTCGCCAAGTCGAAGCTGTCGCTCAGCTCCGAGATCGGCGTTCCGGGAAGTGCCTCGGCGCTGCACGCAATCGCGTTCAGCGCGCCCGGTTGCCCGGTGTAGATCTGGATGACGGTGTGGTAGTTGCTGCCATTCGTATCGATGCGCAGCGGAGCATCCTCGGTGGGCGTCATCCGGAACCAAACTGTTTTTCCACTCTTGCCGGCTTCGCAGACCACCGGATCGTCCGGTGAGTTGCCGGAGGCCGAAGTATCCAGCAGAAACGACGTCGATCCTCGGATCTCGATGGCATTCGCGATTTCGTCGTTCGTTGCCGGCAAAGCAAAGATGGCGGTGATGGCGAGCGGTTCATCCATCTCCACTGCGCCGACCGGATCGGGGCCGAAGTAAGCTCCCCCCCAGCCCCCGAAAGCGTAGGGAGCGGTCGGCGTGGCCACGAAGATGACCTCGGTGCCGGCCACGTAGCCGCTGCCGCAGTTCGGCGGAGGAATCGTTGTCACTTTTCCGGCCGCAAGCGGCGTGATACTGATCGTCAGCGGATAGCAGGCTGCGCTCGGCGTGAAGTGTCCTGTAGCGATTCTGTTGCCTGTCATGGTAACGACACCATTGGAACCGATGTCGCCCGACCATCCCGCGAAGCTGTGAGGCGCTCTCGCTCGCGCTTTCAGGCGGACGATCGTCCCCGCTGTGTATGCCCGTCCACCGTCACAGTTCGGCGCGACGTCGGGAAGAATGCCGCCGCGTGAACCGTCGTCGGCTTGGATCGTCAGCGTGTAGCACGTTTGGGCGGTCTTCGCGGGCGTATTCGGGATGTCGACTTTGTACATTCCGCGTCCGAACGTCGCAGCGTAGAGTGTGTTGTTTAGGAAGAACAGCTCTTTGACCGAGACGTTGGCGGGGCCGTCCTGCGGGACCGCCCAGGTCGCGCCGCCATCTTCGCTGGTGAACAGGCCGACTTCGGTTCCGGCGTAGAGCCACTTCGAATTCTTCGGGTGGATGGCAAGAGTCTCGATCGGAGCCTGGGGCAAAGGTCCGGTGATACTCGTCCACGTTGCGCCGGCGTCAGTTGTTCGCCAGAGATTGTTTGCCGAGAAGCCCCCGAACGTTGCGTAGGCTGTGCGGGAATCGCTCGGATCGACGACGATGCGCGTCACAAAACGATTGGGCAGGGCAGGCGAGCCGTCATCGACTTTCGTCCAGCTCGGAGAGCTGGCGAGTCCGTTGGATGTGGTGAAGATGTCGCCGTTGTTGTGGCCGACCCAGATGACGTTCGAATTTCCCTTTGCCACTGCGATGGCGCTGATGTTGTTGACGCGAGCGTTACCGGTCCCCGGTTTGATGATCGCCCAGGATGGTCCGCCTTCCTTGTTCGATTTCTTGGCATCGTTGGTGACCCATAGCGAACGGGCGCCCGCGAGCAGCCGATTCGGCTCATTGGGGTCCATGATGAAGGGCGCGATGAAGTTTGCAGTTCCGCTCTTGGCCTCGGTGATCGGACTGCTGCGCGCCTTTTTTTCCCACGACGCGCCGTTCCAGAAGTTGTAAAAGCCGTAGACATCTTCGGGACGGGCGAATCCCCCGTCATCGCTGCGATAGATGGTCAGGTAGACGTACTCGCCGTAGAAGAAGTTGGGGTCATTCGGGTCGGCCGCCACGAACCCGCCGTCGCCTCCCTCCCATCGAGACCACTTCTGCGCGTCGCCGTCATAGCGCACGCTTCCGTTGTCCTGTGTTCCCGCCATGATGACGCCATTGATCGGATTGCCGGCCGCCCCGTAGATCTGCGTGACGCCGAGGTTGTTGTTGAGCACTTCCCAGCCCGCTTCAGCTTCGACAGTCGTGATGTCCTGGGCGCGGTAAAGGCCACCGTCGTTGCCAAACAGGATGGTCTGATTCGAAGTCCCGTATCCGCTGGCTGCAGCGATGGCGCCGTGATCGGCGTGTGCGGAGCGAGGCGACTTCTGCCACTGGCTGATCTGTGTGAAGCTGGCGCCGCCGTCGGTGCTGCGATAAATGTCGAGTCCCGAGATCAGAACGTGATTGGCGTTGGTCGGATCGACCCACACGACATTGCTGTACCAACCCTGTTCACCGAGGTAACCCGTGCCGGTGTTCACGCGGGTGTACGTTTGTCCGCCGTCGGTGCTCTTGTAAATATCGCCGCCGTTGCTGTCGAGGCCCGCATACACAATCGTCGGATTACTTCTGGCGTATGCGACAGCGATGAGGCCCTCCGGAGGAATCCCGGTAGCGGCATTCCAATTCGCGCCGCCGTCAGTTGAGTAGACAGCCTGTCCTGTTTTTGTGCTGGCGATGGCGCGGCTGTTGTCGGTCGGGTGAAACTCCACCACCCATCCTTCCATGCCTCCGGTTTGTTTCAGCGCTTCGGTCCAGGTGTTTCCGCCGTCGGTGCTGCGCCAGATGGCGCTCGCGACGTCGGAATAGACCGCTTTGGTCGCCGCCAGAACGCTGTTTCCGTCCGGCGAGATCGAGATCTTTTCGACGCCGCCCGACCAATCCGCGGCGGTGGTGGCCGGCAACTGCGTCCACGTCTCGCCGCCATCGGAGCTCTTGAAGATCCCCGCCCCGCGAAGCGTGCTGGCACCCGCCCCGCCGCCCGTCCCGGCGTACATCACCTTTGGATCGGCGGGGCTCATCGCCATCGTGCTGACGGCCAGGTTCGCGAGGAAGTCGTTGACCGGCTGGAATGTCGTGCCGGCGTTGGCGCTCTTCCAGATTCCGCCACCAGGGTTGTTGACCCAGATCAGGTTCGGATCTGTGGGATGAACAAGGATGCTGGTGATCCGCCCTCCGACGTTTCCGGGCCCGAGCCAGGTCCAGGAATTACGCGAGACACCGGCGCGATCGGGACGCGGCTGCTTTCGGATTGCCGCGGCCTGGTCGAGAGCGCGCGCATACGCTCCCGGCAAAATTCGGCCGTTTTCGTCCGACCAGATCATGCGCTGAAATTCGTCGGCGCCGTCTCGTGTAGGGCGGCGTACGGAGTGATGTTGTGGAACAGTAGTCGTGCACGCACAAGCCAGCGCGAATAGCGCAGCAGCGACACCACTCTCGGGTTTCATGGCGTCCCTCCGACGAAATTGGGTTTGATCAATTGTAGACTGCCGTGGTCTTGAAGGGAGACAAATCGTGAAGCTCAGCGTGATCGCGATCACAATCCTCATGCCGCTAAGCGCACTTTCAAGCCCGATGACGCCTGACGCCTTGCGTTCCGCCGCGCATGACTACTACGAATGGCAGAAACGCGAATTTCCAGTGTTCGCGAGCGATCAGGGCTTCCATGCCTATGACGATCGGCTGGCCGATTTGTCGGCATCGGCGATCGCTCGACGCCGGGCACACGTGCGCGATTTGCTCGAGCGCGTGCGGGCCGCCGATATTTCGAGGTGGAGCAAGGACGACAAAATCGACGCGATCCTTTTCCGGGCGCAGCTGGAGGGCGTGAATTTTCCCGATCGTGTCCGCAAGCCGGAAGAATCCAATCCGGGCATCTACGTCAACGAGGCCAGCAATGCGATTTTCTCGCTGTTGAAGAAGGAATACGACACGCCGCGCAATCGCGCCATCTCCGCGACGTCGCGCCTGAAAAAAATGCCGGCGTTGATCGAGCAAGGAAAGAAAAATCTGACGCACCCGGTGCGGCTGTACGCGGAATTCGCGATTCAGTCGGCTCGCAGCATCGATCCGCTGCTCAACGAGAGCCTGATGACGCTGGCAGGCGACCTGACTCCCACCGAGCGCGATGCGTTGATCTCCGCGAAAATTGATGCACTGCGTGCCATTCATGGCTACGCCGACTGGCTCGAAAAGCGTTTGCCCACCATGACCGCATGGAAGCCGCTGGGACTCGAAAACTACGAGTACATGCTGCACCGCATTCTCCTGCTTCCCTTCAGCGCTCACGACATCGCCCATCTCGGCGAAGTCGAGCTCGCGCGCTATCGCGCCTTGGAAGCGATGCTGCCCGATCCGTCCCTCGCCGATCCGAATCCTCATCGCGCGAAAAACATCCCCGCCAACCAGCAGGATTTTCTGAAGGCCTATCAAAGCCGCGAAGAGGAGATGATCCAGTTCCTCAAAGAGAAGCGGCTGGTGACGATTCCGAGTTACATCGGGCCGTTTCTCATTCGTCAGCTTCCGGAAGCGTTCAAGCCGACCAGTCCGGGCGGATTCATGAATCCTCCCGGCGTTTACGATCCCGACAACAGCGGATTCTTTTTCATCCCGACCTACGACCCGGAGAGCCGCAACTTCTACATCCGCGCCGCCATCGAAGATCCCCGCCCGATCCTCGGACACGAGGGCATTCCCGGACATTTCCTGCAGATCTCGATCGGCAATCATTTGCAGAACGAGATTCGCCGCCATCACGGCGACACGGTGTTCGTCGAAGGTTGGGCGCTCTACGGGGAGGAGATGCTGCTTCGCGAAGGTCTTTATCCGCCCGATTCCGCGACCGGCGGACAGGTGCTGCGACTCTCGCGATATCGCGCCGCGCGCATCGGTGTCGATGTCAACCTTCACACCGGAAAGTGGACGTTCGATCAGGCGGTGAACTACTTCATGGAGGGCGGCGGTCTCGATCGCGAAGCCGCCACCGGTGAGGCTGCCGGCTCGGCCGTCGATCCCACGCAGAAGATCAGCTACATGACCGGAAAGTGGCAGATCATGCGTTTGTTAGGCCGCGATCGCGACGCCAAAGGCGCGAATTTCCGCCTGGGCCAATTTCATGATGACTTGATCGCCAACGGCTCGATCCCGCTGTCGGTGATCCAATGGATCCTCCTCGACGATCCCGCCGATCTCGAGAAAGCGACCGGCCTGAAATTGCATTGAGAGTCGTGGTCACCGGCGCGGCCGGACTGGTGGGACGCGCCCTCACCCGCCGCTTCGCTCTGGCGCGAGTGCCCTCGCCCCGCGAAGCGGGGAGAGGGTGGCCCGAAGGGCCGGGCGAGGGGCGGGAAGTAATTGCACTTACGCACTCCGATCTCGACATCACCGATCGTGACGCGGTGCGGCGCAGAATCGCCGAATTGCGGCCCGATCTCGTCATCAACTGCGCTGTCGTCGGCGTCGACGCCTGTGAAGACGATCCGAAACTTGCACACGCGGTGAATGTCGCTGGTCCGAGAAATTTGGCCGAGGTTGCGCCCGCGATGGTGCACTTCAGCAGCAATTACGTCTTCGACGGTCGCGAACAAAAGCTCTATGCCATCGATGACGCGGCGAATCCGATCAATGAATATGGCCGCACTAAACTGGAAGGGGAGCGCGCGGTCGCAGCGGCATGTCGCAATGCATGCATCGTGCGGAGCTCCTGGATCTTCGGACCCGGAAAGGAATCGTTCATCAGCACGGTTCATCAGCAGCTTCGCCAGGGACGGAGTGTGCGGGCAGTGTCCGATGTGTGGGCGAGCACGACCTACGTCGACGATCTCGTTCTACGTCTTGTGGAGATGGTCGAGCAGCGTGAATACGGCCTGCATCACGTCGTCAATGCCGGCGTATGTTCGAACGCCACATTTGCTCTCGAGGCGGCGCGTCTCGTGAGCGCGAGTGGCGAGCTCGTGCAATCGGTGTCCACGCGCGAGGCGCACCGCGTTCCCCGGCCCCGTTACACTCCGCTCCGCGGAATGCCACCGCTTCGTGACTGGCGCGAGGCGCTGGCCGCGTATATACAAGCCGACCGAGGTGCACCATGACAGAAAAGAAAAGCTATCCGCCCGGAGATTTCTGCTGGACTGAGCTCGCCACCAGCGACGGCAAGGCTGCCACGAAGTTCTACACATCTCTCTTCGGCCAGACCGCGAACGAAATGCCGATGGGGCCGGATCAGCCTCCGTACGTCATGCTGCAGAAGAACGGAAAAAACGTCTGCGCGCTTTACGAAAACAAAAAAGCGAAGCCGGCGTGGCTCTCCTACGTCTGCGTCGCGAGCGCGGATGCAACCGCGAAGAAAGCGAAATCGCTCGGCGCGAAATTACTGTCTGAACCATTCGATGTGATGGACGTCGGCCGCATGGCCAACATTCAGGATGCGCAGGGCGCGAAGTTCGCCATCTGGCAGCCCAAGAAGCACAAAGGAGCGGACATCATCAACGAACCAGGAACCATGTGCTGGAACGAGCTGTCGACCAACGACATCGAAGCAGCGCGCAAGTTCTACTCGGCTCTGTTCGATTGGAAGCTGAAGATCACGCCCGGCTACACCGAGGCCCACGTCGGCGACGTCGCGACCGGCGGAATGCATGACATGGCCGAGGAGATGCCGCCGTTCTGGATGCCCTATTTCGCCGTGACGGATTGCGACGCCAGCCTGAAGAAAGCGAAGTCTCTGGGCGTAAAGCAGGCCTTCGAGCCGCGCGACATTCCGGAAGTGGGGCGTTTCTCGATCATGTCCGATCCGTTAGGCGCGACATTCGCGGTGATCGCGCTGACGCGCGTGGCTGCGCGCGCGTCATCCTGAGCCGCGCTCCGCGGGGTCACTTCTTCCGCGTGTAGACGATCTCCATCATCTTGTACACCGAGCCGTCCGGCGCGGGGGCCCACATTTCCATGGTGTGGTGGTTCTTGTCGGTGACGGTCACTTTTTCCTTGATCGCCATCGGCTTCCCGCTCATCGGATCGTCCATCGTGGATGTGAATTCGTAAGTCTTGCCGCTGTCGTCAGCCGTTCCGGCGGACGACATCGTGGCCGTCGACATGCTGTCCATCCACGTGCCGGTGTACTGCTTCTTGATGTTGTCGTAGCCGGTGTAACCGATGCCGGTGAACGGCATGTCCATGAATTTGCCGGTGAAGTTCTCCTGCACCCAGCGGCCGCCGAGCACCCATTTGTTCACGGCGGTGCCTTTCGATTCCTGAGCCGGCGCACCCGGCTGCGGGAACATTTTCACGACGACGTTCCACGTGCCGATCATCGGCGCGAGCTTCTTGTGTGCCTCCCCCGGCGTGCCGGCCTTCATCATGGCGTCCATCTGCGCCTTTTCTTCAGCCGACATCTCTTTTTTCTGACCCTGTGCCAGCACCGTCAGCGACGACAGAAGAATGGCGCACACTCCGAAGTAGACCTTGAGCTTCATGGGCTCCTCCTATTTTTTCTTAGCGAATCGGGCGGGCGGATTGTATCGCAGGGTGATGTTGGGCCAGTCGAGACTCTACATACTGTGGATCCCACGGCCGGCTGATGACGCAGGAGTTGATCCCGCCGACGCCCATGCTCAACTTCCCGCTGTAGCCGCGAGTCACTTCGCATCCGTCGGCCTGCACGAATTTCGGGGAATGCACCTTCACATCGGCGTGAAGCTCGCCTTCGGTGAGCGCCATCGGATAAAGGCGCCCCTTCGCCAAGCCGAGGTGTTGCGCGGTGAGCTCCCACCCGCCCCCGACCGACATGCCGTGTCCGAACGTTCCCTTGCGCGCCGTGAAGATGACATCGGGGTGAAGCAGCTCGAGCGAATGTGCGATCTCGGTTGCATCGCCGGGCGTCGCCGTTGCGTGCATGTCCCAGGTCGTCACGTCGCCGGATTGGACTCCCTTCATGGCGGCCTTGATGGCGAGCTGCGGTCCGCCTTTCGAGGGCGTGATGATGTGATGCGCGTCGGACGACGTTCCGACGCCGACGATTTCCAATCCCAGCGGACGAAATCCGTGCGCCATCATGGCGTCGGCATCCGCCACGATCCACACGCACGCGCCTCCGGCAACATGCGTGCCCTTGAGCGCCGTCATCGGCCGCGAAACATCGGCGTCGGCCGAGAGCACGTTGGCGTTGTAAAATGCGGAGATGACCATGGGGTGGGGTGGAGGGTCGGTCATTCCGATAATGGCGGCGGTAGCGTCGCCGAGGTTGATGGCATCGATGGCCATCTTGGCGGCCACGCCGAAGGACGCGCACGCCGCCGCCGGTGCGAATGCCGGCCCGACGATCTTTCCGATCATGGAGATCTGCGCCGCGGGAATGTTCGGGATGTTCCACAGCAGGTTCGGCGAAACGCTGGCCCAGGGCTCGTCGGGACATCCCCACTTCTTGTTCAGCGCGCGGATCTTGTTGAGCTTCTGCCGGATGGTCGTCAATTTCGCGGAGCCCGACGATGCCGGCACGGCCTCGCCCTGAATGGCTGCCGCTTCGATCAGGTAGTGCTGGAGCGCGTCGCTCTTGGCTGCCCAGAATTCTTCCCAGTCGTACTTGGCTTCGATCCACTCTTCGGAGCCGGTCGGAAAGTTGTCGGGATCGCGCGGCGCGGCCGGATCGATATCGCCGTCGAGATGCGCTTGAAGCGCGGCGCAGCGTTCCGGCGCCGCCCAGAATTCATTCCAGCGGCGCAGTGCGCGCTCGTGTCGCAGCGCTTCCTGTTGCGTGATCGTAATGTCTCCCAGTCCGGTGCCGACGTACACGTGGCATTTGGTCCCCAGCTTCTGCAGAGTCGTTTCGATGCCGGGATTTTGACTGAGAGATTGAATGAATGCCCCGATGGCGAATTTGACCATCGGTCCCATTTTGTCGGCGAGCTGCGCGTATTTGGCGGGCGGAAATCGTTGGTCGAACCACTCGTGATATGTTTCGAAATCGAACTCTGGGTCACCAACGAGAAAGTTTGATTGTCCGTAACCTCGAAAGGGTGTCAACCAACTGTCTGCCCGCTCGAGATTGCGTTCGAAGGCTTCGATGTTAGGGGATTTCGGGGCCACGACGCCCCAGCCGAAAATGCCGACGCGCTTGCGGTCCGCCATGGCAGATCGGCATTGTATCGAATCCTGTCAGGGAAATTGCATCGCTTCAGCAATCGGGTAGCCGTGAAGAAAACCATTCTGGCTCTGATATTTATCGCGATCGCATGCGGTCGGCACAAGGCCGGTCCGGGCGCCGAGCCTACCACGCAGACGATCGCGCCGGCGGAAGCGAAACCGACCCCCGACACCAGCGGCACCGACGCCATGACGCAGACAGTCCTGGTCGATGACAGCCGCTCCGAATCGGACGGCATGGCCAGCGCGTCGACGACCAGGGCGAAGGCCCCCGTGAAAAAAGTACCCGTGAAAAAGAAGGGGAAGAAATAAGCCTCTACGATCCTCTTCTCGAACGCGATGAGAAGGGCATTCGCGCCGCGATCCACGACTTTCGCCGCGGTCACACTTCCGACGAGTTGTTCGCAGCGGTGGCGCGATTTGCGGTGTTGGCCTATGCGCCGTCACAACACGCAAAGCATGCCGTGATCTGCTGCCGCTCGGCGTGGGACATTCGCGATCAACTCGGCGACCGCTTCGATGATGTCGTCACCGAATGCGCGATCTATGCGGCCATGAGCCGGCAACCGTGGAGCGAGCCGCCAATCACCGATCCTCCCGCGATCGCTGCCGGGCAGCGCGGCGATATCGGGGAATTGCGAGCGAGCGTCGCGGCCGGCGATCGGCTTCGCGCCGAGCGCTGGCTCGCCAAGCGTTATCGCGATCCCGATTTTCTCCGCGATTACTTCCTGGTCGCCTCCGACGATTACGAAGACCTCGGCCACAAGCTGATCGTGGCCGTGGCGGCGTCCAAGCTGGCCGCGATTTTCGGGGAGCAGGGCGCGTTCGCGAGCCTCCGCATCGGCGTATGGGAGATGACTGCCTATCGCGGCAACGCCCAGCCGCCACGCGGCGATGTCATCGCCGACATGATTGCAAATCGCGGCGAGATGGAAAGCGCGCACGCGGTGTTCCATTACGATGCGATGCGGGAGGCAGGTATACCCCTCACCCTTCACCCTCTCCCCGCAAGCGGGGAGAGGGACGGGGTGAGGGGTATACCCCTCTATCGCCTGGCGCGCGATTACGGCGCGTATCTGAAGTCGTTTTCGGTCGCGAGGCGCCTCGGTGACGACCGAATCATCGCCGCCGCGAAGTACAACCTCGATCATGCGCCTTCGTTCGAAGAGTTTTCTTTCGCTTAGCCTGCTGCTGACTGCTGCTTGCGCGACGACGCTGCCGACGCGCATCGAGCAAGCGGCGGCAGTCCCTCAGTTGCGCAACGCAATCTGGGGGATCGACGTTCAGGACGACAGCGGCCGCGTACTCTTCCAGCGGAACGCGCACACCCTGTTGATGCCGGCGTCGAACCGCAAGCTCTTCGCTGCCGCCACCGCCATCACCTGTCACGGTCTCGATCATCGTTTCGCAACCGAGCTTTGGCTCGACGGGAACGATCTCGTGATCCGCGGGACAGGCGATTCGTCGCTGGGCGGGCGGTGGGCGTTCGACCGCGACGCCGTGTTCGCCACATTTGTCGACGCGCTTCGTGCGCGAGACATTCGCGCCGTCGACAACGTCATCGCCGACGCTTCGGCATTCGATCGCGTCACCATCCCAGGCAGTTGGAAGGTCGGCAACCTCGGCAACGATTACGCCGCGCCGGTTGACGCGCTCGCCTACAACGAGAATGTCGTGGGCGTCGTCATCGAGCACTGTGAGCAACCGATCGCCACGACTGATCCTGCCTTTGTTCGCGTTATCGCCAACATCACGTGCGGCGAGGGCGAGCCGACGGTGACCGTCGACGCGCTCAACTCCGTGCACGTACAAGGGAAGGCGCCTCCGCGTTTCACGGCTCTGCCATCAATTCATGATCCTGCTCTTTACGCTGCGCAGGCATTTGCGGACACGCTGCGTCAGGCCGGGATCGATGTGCGCGGAGACGTCATTGCGGGTCGGCCTTCAGGGTTGCACGAGCGTCTTGCCGTCATCGAGTCGCCGCCGCTATCGCTCCTATTGACGGTCATGCTCAAGAACAGCCAGAACCTGTACGCGGAGATGCTGTTCAAATCGACGGCCGGAACGTACGGAGGCGCGGAGGATCTCGAGCGCGAGTTTCTGACGCGGGAGGTCGGCATCGACGGCACGGAGTTCCGTTTCGTCGACGGATCGGGACTGTCGCCCGATGACCTCGCCACGCCGAGTGCCATCGTGTCCCTCTTACGATGGATGAACGCGCCTGCGCACCGCGGCGTATTTTGGAGCATTCTTGCGACGCCGGGGGAAGAAGGAA
Organism: Thermoanaerobaculia bacterium; assembly: GCA_035636095.1. Taxonomy (GTDB): domain Bacteria; phylum Acidobacteriota; class Thermoanaerobaculia; order Gp7-AA8; family Gp7-AA8; genus Gp7-AA10. The sequence goes on along the minus strand of DASPZU010000028.1, from coordinate 14,275 downwards.
CGCTGCGGCGCCGTCTCCTTCCGCTCGCGTCGCGACTGCGCGGAAAAACCGGAACCATTGCGGGCGTGAACGCGCTCAGCGGAATCCTCGCCGGCACGCACGGCGGGTATCGCTACTTTTCAATTGTGATTAACCATCACATCGCCGACTCGCCTGTCGCGACGCGCGCGATCGACGCGATCGTCAATGCGATCGCTGATTTCTAGTCGCTGCACAGCATCGCGACTTCGGTTGCCATCCGCCGGAGCCGGAGCACTTGTGCCGGATCCCTGTTCAGCCGCCGCTTGACGGCGGCCTCGAACGGAAGATCGACGTATTCGTAAGGGTCGCCATCGGCGAGCGAGAGTAGGTTATGCAGTCGCGAGAGATCGGCTGCGATCTGCGAAAGGGACACGTTAGACAAGAGGGGAGATCTCCTTGCTCTAAGGAGTGACGGAAATCAGGAAATCCCTACCTCTTAATAAGGAAGGCGCCGCACGCCGCCAGCGCGATAGCGCTACGTCGCGTCTTTGCCAATCTTGGCCGTTTCCGGCCGCCCCGCCCACTCCCCCCACGACAGGCAGCGCACGCACGTGAACACGTAGCGCGCGACTCCGGTGGTCGCGTTCTCGACGGTGTTGACCTCGAGCGGCGACTGGCAGCGATAACACTGGATGGCATCGCCCCGATTGATGTTTTCGACGAAGCCTTCGACAGCCTGCGGATAAAACTGCATCTGCTTCGGCCGCTGCGGAATGGTGATGGTTTCTTTTCCGCGCGGGCAGGTAAGAAAAATGTGGTCTGCGAACGTCGTCTGCACGAATTCGCCGACCATGTTGACTCCCGGATGCTTGGGACACGGAATCGGCTGCCCGGCCCAGAAGGCGCGGGCGAGGTCGCGCAGCTGTTCAACTTCGCTCGGCATGATCGGCGGGCGATTTTACACGGGCTTTTTCGATCTGCTCGAAGACGCGCATGAAATTGCCGCCCAGGATCTTCTCGACATCGCGCTCCGACAGGCCGCGTTCGAGCAGGCGTTCGGTGACCCGCGGTAGCGCAGCCGCGGTTTCGAGATCCTCCGGCAGCGCCGGAACACCGTCGAAGTCGCTGCCGACACCGACATGATCGACCCCCGCCACCTCGACCGCGTGCATGAAGTGATTGACGACGTCTTCCAGCCTGGCGGTCGGGCAGCCGAGCTGATTGAACCATTTCAGATATTCATCCCAATCGGTCGTGTCGTCGGGCAGCTCCTCGGTTCCCCCCTCGCTACTCGGCTTGCGGTCGCGTTTCTGCGCCCGCAGGACCGCTTCCGCCACGGCGTCGTTCACGAAGGCCGAGAAAAAATTGATCATGCACACGCCGCCGTTGCGCGCGAGAGCGCGGAGCATGTCGTCGGTCATGTTGCGGGGATGACGGCACAACGCGCGGCAGGACGAATGCGTCGCGACGATGGGCGTGCGGGTGGTTTCGAGCACAGCGTAGAACGCGGCGTCGGAGACGTGAGAGATGTCGACGATCATGCCGATGTCGTTCATCGTGCGTACGACCTGACGGCCGAAGTCCGTGATGCCGCCGTGACGACCGCCGTCCCCGGACGAATCGCACCAGTTGTTCGTGTTCACGTGCGTCAGAGTCATATAGCGGGCGCCGAGGCGGTAGAAATCGTGGAGGGTATCGAGGGAATCCTCGATGGCGTGGCCGCCTTCGACTCCGATCATGATGGCCGTCTTGCCGTTCTCCTTCGCGCGCCGGATGCCCTCCGAATCGGTGCAGAAATTCAGCTGGTTCGCATAGCGCGATGTCTCGGAACGGATCAGATCGATGAGGCGATAGGCGAACTGCGCCGCCCCCCGGTCGGCATAGTAGGGCGGGACGTAGGCCGCGAAGAACGACGCCGTGATGCCGCTCTCCCGCAGCGACCGCAGATCCACCTGCGCCTCGGTGTCGTGCTCATCGAGATGCACGTTGCGGCGGAGCATCCGGTAGGGCGTGTCGCAATGGCCGTCGACGATGATGGCGCGACGATGCAGGTCGTTGCTCTTCGAAATCGGCATCGGGATTGATTTTGCCCCCTCCCACTGTTATGGTTGGCCGTCTTAAGAGAGTTGGTTTATCGATTTACGGGTAACTGGCTAAGGAGACAGTGTTTTGCCATCCACCAAGCAGCAGAAAACGGACCTGATTTCGCAGTATCGCACGCACAACGATGATACCGGCTCGCCGGAAGTGCAGATTGCTCTCCTGTCGAACCGCATCACGTATCTGACCGAGCATTTCAAATCGCACGCGAAGGATCATCACAGCCGCCGCGGGCTCCTGAAGCTCGTCGGACGCCGGCGTCGCCTTCTCGACTACCTCAAGAAGACCGACCAGGACCGATACCGCTCGATCATCGATAAACTCGGAATCCGTAAGTGAAGTGCTGAGTGCTGAGTGCTGAGTCCTGAGAAGGGCTGGCATCAACTCAGCACTCAGGACTCAGCACTGGTTTTCCCCTCCGGCCGGATCCCATCATCCGGCCACCGCGGACACAACAATTGGCGCGAAGTGATGAGTGGCTCGCGCACCTGAAGGATGGTTCATGACAAAGAAGGAAATGCAGATCGGCGGGCGCACGCTCTCGCTCGAGACCGGTGCGGTCGCGCGCCAGGCCAATGGCGCGTGCGTCATTCGCTACGGCGATACCGTCGTCCTCGCTACCGCATGTTTCAAGGAAGGCACGGTCCTCGGCGATTTCATGCCGCTGACCGTTGATTACAAGGAGTACACCTACGCCGGCGGACGCATCCCGGGCGGCTTTTTCAAGCGGGAAGGGCGTCCCACCGAAAAAGAAATTCTCACCTCACGCCTCATCGACCGGCCGCTGCGGCCGTCGTTCGCCGAGGGCTACAAACAGGAAACGCAGATCATCGCGCTCGTTCTGTCGGCCGACGGCGAGAATGATCCCGACACTCTTGCCATCAACGCGGCCTCGGCATCGCTGGTGGTATCGGAGATCCCGTTTCTGAATCCGATCGGCGCGGTTCGGGTCGGATATCTCGACGGTCAGATCCTCATCAATCCCACCAACGCGCAGCGCGACCTCTCCGAGCTCGACCTGGTGGTCGCCGGAACCTCCGACGCCATCGTGATGGTCGAGGCGGGAGCGCGCGAAGTCGATGAGAGCGTCGTGCTCGACGCGCTCGACGCCGCGCACAACGCGATCAAACAGATCTGTGCGTTGCAGAACGAGTTGCGCGCCGAGGCAGGCAAGCCGAAGGTCGAAGTCGCCATCACGCCTCGCTATGCCGCCGAGTTGTTGCAGGACCTGATGAAGAACTACGGCGCGACGCTGCGCATGGCGCTGCTGACTCAGGGCAAACAAGCGCGTCGGGACGCAGTGAAAAACGTGAAGTCGCAGATGATGGCCTCGGTTCCGCCGGAGGACATTGAAAAACTCGCGGCGGTCGAAGCGGCCTACGAAGCGATGGAGACCCAGATTTTCCGCGACGTCATCATCAATGACCAGAAGCGTCTCGACGGTCGCGCCTTCAACGAAATCCGTCCCATCGACATCCAGCTCAGCGTGCTCCCGCGGACCCACGGCTCGGCGATCTTCACTCGCGGCGAGACCCAGGCACTGGTCACGATCACCCTCGGAACTCCTCAGGAAGCACAGAAGATCGAAGACTTCGAGGGCGAGACTTTCCAGCGCTTCATGCTGCACTACAACTTTCCCCCCTTCTCGGTGGGCGAAGTGAAGTTTCTGCGCGGACCGGCGCGCCGCGAAATCGGTCACGGCAATCTGGCCCGCCGGGCGCTGCAGCCGATGCTGCCGCCGGAGAGCGAATTCGGTTACACCATCCGCTGCGTCAGCGACATCCTCGAGTCGAACGGCTCCTCGTCGATGGCCTCGGTCTGCGGCGGGTCGCTGGCCCTGATGGAAGCGGGCGTCCCCATGCGCGCTGCCGTTGCGGGCGTGGCGATGGGCCTGGTGAAGGAGGCTTCCAGGACGGCCATCCTCTCCGACATCGCCGGCCTCGAGGACCACGAAGGCGACATGGATTTCAAAGTCGCCGGCACGCGCAAAGGGCTCACGGCGCTGCAGATGGACATCAAGGTCACCGGCCTTTCGCGCGAGATCATGGCGCAGGCGCTCCAGCAGGCGAGGGAAGGCCGTCTCTTCATCCTCGGCAAGATGGATGCCGCGATCGCGAAACCGCGCGCCGAGCTGTCGGAGTTCGCGCCGCGTCTCTACACCATCTTCATACCGAAGGACCGCATTCGCGACGTCATCGGATCGGGTGGCAAAACCATTCGGTGGATCGTCGAGGAGACCGGCACCAAGATCGATGTCGAGGATGACGGAAAGGTCACGGTGGCGTCGATCGATGGCGCATCGGCGCAGCGCGCGATCGACATCATCAAGGGTCTGACCGCATCGCCGGAAGTCGGCAAAAACTACAAGGGAACGGTCAAACGCATCGAGCCGTACGGCGCGTTCGTCGAGATCCTTCCCGGTCAGGACGGATTGCTGCACATCTCGGAGATGGCGCACACGCGCGTCGGTCAGGTCACGGATCTGTTCCAACTCGGCGACGAAGTGGAAGTGCAAGTGGTCGCGATCGAGCCGGACACCGGCAAGATCCGCCTGTCGCGAAAGCCGCTTCTCCCTCCGCCCACGGAGGAAGAGCTGGCAGCAGCGCGCGAGGCGCGCGCGAATCGACCTCCGCGCGAGGACCGCGGCGACCGCGGAGATCGCGGCGATCGCGGACAGCGCGATCATCGCCGGCGCAGACAGGGATAATGTGGTGGAGCGCCGGCGACCTCGCCGGCGCTTTCCCAAGCGAGGGGGACACAACAGTTTCCCGAAGTACCCCGACGAAGGTCGGTTCGATGCTTCGGGATGTTGAACCGCGGCGCTCACGGCTGACGGCACTTGACAGATCACGAGGGACACAATCACCGGTGAAGTCATCGGGACATACGGCTTGCAACGCCCGCCTAATTACGCAGAGGTGGGCAATCCGAACCTTCGGGCCAATTGCGATTGTCGAAAGCCGACATGTCGCGCATGTTCCGTTTCGAGCCTTTTGCGCGTTTCGTTTCTTGCTTCGAGGCGTCTATGGGCACGTAACCTTTTGGCGATTCGCGTAGCTTGTAATAGAGCTTGAAATCGGGATCTGACTTATAGGGTATCGCGTGAGGGCATTCTTGCTTGACCTCGTCTGGCTTACCACTACCAATTAGCGCCTGGCCGCCCATCTTGATCCAAATCGACCGACTACTATTGGCTGGATCTTGTGAACTACAGCCGTTTGTGCAGATCTCGATTGCATCGCGAGAGCCCTTCAGATGCAGTCCCACTCTCTGTGGAAGTATGTCGTTGGAAATCTCGAACTTGCTGCAGAGCGTCGAATTCTCGACGCAGAATTTCCACTTAAGACTTTTAATGCCCTCCGTTCCCACAAATAGCGCACCATGGTCGATAGTCACGCGTGCGGTGCCCCCAAAATTGAAACGGCCACACTCGTCTGGCGACTCTGAGCAAATCACGGAAAAGCTTGGCAGCGACGCGAACAGCTTTTCATATGTGTCTACGGCAGTTGATTCTTCGAGTGGATTGTCCTCACCGGAAAAGGAAATCGCATCGTTAGACTGGATTGAGTAGATTGCGAACAGACCGTCGGGTTGCGTTACGGCGTCCGGCTTGCGTTTGGTTTTATCGTGATCGATATCCTTGATGGGAACCTTTATGAACGGCCGGTGAGTCTCAATCCCGGCGTAGGTTCCCACGGTCTCCTTTGTATGCGAGATGAGGTACACCGTATATGGTTTGTTGGCTCCGGGGCCACTAAAAAGGCACAAACCCGTGAACATAATGGTTGCGATTTCGTGCATATGAAATCTCCTTATCCCGATACCGTAAAAACGACGAATGTGTCCCACGCCGACGGCTTGGCGAGTGTCGGCTCATTCGATCTCAGAAATGCAAGCTGGGCATTCCGTAGGGCTTTCGGCACTTCTCGGCCTCGATGCAGGTTTGAATAAAATGCGCGAAAGAAACGTGTCGCCGTGCCGTCAGCTATATCGTCCTGTGAGGCGATAACATTCGGAACGCCGGCGAGAAGCAGCGCCTGCGCGATATTTGACATCGTGCCGCCGCCGCCGTGACCGGTAGAGCATGCGGACAATGTGACGAGCGCAGTTCGTGTGAAACTCAACTCTGCAAGATCGCGCGCTCGGAGCAGCGCCAGCGAATCCTCAGTATCGCTCGCGAATACGAGAGACGAATTAAGAGGGTTCTTGAAGTCATTGATGGCATGACCCGCAAAATGAACGACATCAGCCGATGATGATAGGCAACGGAACTTTTCGATAGTTGCCGCAGTGCCTGTCAGCACGGTCTGCGTCCGAAATCCTGACGCGATCTCTGTGGCTTCTTGTTCTGCGGCAGGCAGTGGTGAAAGTTCTGAAGCGGCGCTAGGCGGCACTCGCGGATTGCCGAGTGCAAGAACAGAATCGAACCGCTTGGCCGTGTCGAATTGAGGATCCAGACCCGACATTCTTGTGCTCAACGTAATGCTGCAATGCTCGACCAAAAACGTGTCGCCAACAAGCAGAGACGCGAAGGGAACTGATGTGAGCGATTTGTCCGGAATAAAGGTGATTGAGCGGGTTTGGGCGTTCAATGGCACGTGTGCAAGCAACATCGCGGACAATCGACGGAGATGAGAAGAGCGAGCGCCATAATCGCGTGTCTTGCGCGCAATTCGCACAATGTCTTCCAAAGCCATGCTGCTAACAGGCGTGATGTATGTTCGGGCGGATTTCGGACTTACGACCCATGTGATCAGGCGGGTAGGTAGTACGGCATATTCAACTCTAATTGTGCCGTCCGGCGTTGTGTTCGCGGCCGCTTGGAGAGAAATAGGTAACCGTGGATCTGAAACCAGGAGCCCGTAGCTGCGTTCGCGAAACTCGAACGCACGCTCGAACTCATGACGATCGATTTGCGCATCGATAACGGCATCAAAAAGATCACTCGTTGTTCCAAACAGAGGAGCGCGATCTTCGATCGTTCGGAAGCTGACACCCTGCCTCTGAATCACCAGGATGCTTCGGATGAAATCGTTTTCGGCCTCTTCGAGTGCTCCCTTGTCGCGTTCGGCGATCCCTCGCCAGAAAAGGAGACGTGAAATCACGAACGGACTTTGGCCAGCCGTGTAGTATTTGAGCGCGCTATCGATGTCGCGAATTTCGCGTGATGACATGGCCCGGATGAGCGCAATGTAACCGCGGAGTCGTTCGCGCTCGGCTTTACTGGGGATCGTGGCTGTAATTTGTCGCGCTCGTGTGAGATCTGCCGCGAAAGAGGAGGCACCGATCTTCGATCCGACCAACGCCCGCAAACAATACGCATCGGCCAAATGATTCGCCGGCTCTGTGTGAGGATCGGCGAGGTATTCCGCCAACACTTGGCCGGCCGTTCTGAAGAGCCCTTCATTCGCTGCCGCCGAGGCAAAAATGAACAACGTATAGTCATTTCTCGAGGAGCGCGAAAGAGCATTGATGCTGCGTGCGCGAAGTGACCATGCCTCATTTGCTGCGCCGAGGGTTTCCTCTGCGCTCGCCAGAAGACTGCTTACGCGAGCTTCCGAGACGTTGTCGCCGATCGCGGCGAACGTGGTCAGCGCTTGATTGTAGGATCTGCAGGCGCTGACGAGATCACCAGAGGCGAACAAGCTGAGGCCGCGCATCCAGTTTGCATTTGCCGCGGCGATCTTGAATCGAGGGGCGTCCGGCGTGGACAGTGCTTTAGTTGACCAGCGGATCGAGTCATCAAAACGCTGTGTCTGAAACGCGGCCGTCGATCGCCGCGTCTGGACAATTATGAGAACAGGGGATCCGGTGGCTCGCCTCTCAGCTCGGTCGAAGAGATCTATCGCGGCGACAAGTCCTCCGCGCTGTTCCGCCGAGATCGCCTTGTTGAGGGAGTTGAGGGCGTCAGCGGATTTTCGAATGTTATGGTTTCGCAGAGCTTCAGCGACCAAGGAATCTGAGCAGCTCCTCTGCAAGTCGTCGCCGACGCCTTTGAGTCTTGCTTTGATGTAAGGCTCAGCGGAATCGCGTTGAACGAAAGCAGGAGCCCAAGTGGTTATAAGCTGATCGACAGCCGATTGCCACCGTTGTCGACAATTCGAATCTACTGGAATTCGCTTATCGCGTAATAAAGATTGGCTGGCGTGCACCTTGAGAAACACTCGGGCTTCATCGGCCCATTTGGATGTCGAGTCGAGCCGCAAGTAGTCTTTCCAGGCATCTATTGCCCGCTTGCTCAGCCCTTCGCGTTTGAGTGCAATCGCGCGATTCCACGCCGTCTCAGGGTTCTGCGAAAGCTGCCAAGCACGTTCAGCAGCTTCCTCCGCAAGCAGAAAATCATTACGAGTCGGATCGCCGCGCTGTGCGAGCGCAACGGACAGATCGTTCAGCAGCGCCAGATCGTTCGACCTATTGATTGCCGCCGAAATCTTCTGCTCCGACATTTCCTTCCTCAGCGCGTCTTCCAGATTCGTGACTGCTATCTCGAGATTCCCAAGCAACAGGTGCCAAACGCCCAAAACGTGCAAATTCTCCGGCGTCGGATTCCTGTTCGCCTCCTCCTGAATTCTTCCTGCAATACTGAGTAGTTCGGCATTTTCGGGATTGGTGGTCGGATTCGCCTCCTTCGCTCCACGCATGACTGGCGCAATCGGCCGGTACGGGAAGCCTGTTAGGCGGCCTTCGATGGTTCGATGCGCAGGTGCAGCGGCGGCTAGGGCAGCCAGCCCGCTGTGCGGACGGAGTCGCTCGCGGATAGCTGGGGCGAGCACCACCATCAGCGCCGCAGCGACCGCGGCTGCGAATCCGATCAGGGCAACTCGCTTCTTCGGAAATCGCACAATGCGGCCGGCGGAGTTTTTCATCTCCGTCGCCGCTTCGAACGTCGCATAACAGTCGTCACAACCAACGATGTGTTCCATGACCCGCTTTCGGGTCTGCGGATCCGCGCGGCCGTCAATGAAGGCCGCGAGGATTTCGTCGGTTGGGAAGTCTGTGTGCGCCATCGTTTACCTTGCCGTCACCGGCGGCTTCTCACTCCCGACGTTCGCCTCTAATTGAGAGTGACGTGAATTCGATTTTTCCCGCACAAGATCCAATTGAACGTCGGCATCGCCGCATTCGATCATCGCCTCGATGTCTTGACGGTCGACGCCTGCCCGTACGAGCGCTTCGCGGAGCGACGACAGCATCCGATCGAAACGCTTGTACATTTTCCTGGAATCGATCCCTAACGCCTCAGCGATGTCGCCGATCCGCCGGTTTGACCAGAACCGCATGCGAAGGCAGATCTGCTCTTCCGGATCCAGCTTTCCAATCGCGTCATCGAGGGCCCTGGCTGTCGATCGCAATGTCTGCATTCGATCTTCGATGTCCACATCGCCGCCTCTGTTGTCCGCAACCGCTTCGGCGGCCGCATCTGAAACGAGAACGGGCCTTGGCGCACGCGAAGGCAGGCGAGCATAGATTGCCTCGAGTTCGGCGATCGTGTATTCGGGCCGCGCGCCGGTCATCAGCAGCGCAACCGCCTCGCGAAACGAGAAGCCGTCGCGCGTCAGCAACCTTTCTAGCGTGATCGCTTTATCGCCCAACCGCCTGGCCTCGGCCGACGGCCGCCACTTTCCCCACATCTCGACGCGCTGCTGCAGAAAGAAGCGGTGGATCACGGTCGTCAGATAGGAGGGAAGGGAACTGCGTCCCTCGAATTTCCGAAGTACTGCGTAGTCGTTCTCGATCAGCTTTACGCGCACGTGAGCGACGAAGTCTTCGGCATCGGCAGAGGAGAGGTGATTACGACGGCAGATGAAACCTGCAATTCGGTCGATGTGACCGAGATTCGCCAGGAAGAACTCTTCAGCCTTCTTCACTGCCGCTATGTCCACGAGATTTTCGCTGAGCTACAGAAGACAGCATTCTACATGGCTGGAAGTATTGATGAAGAAAAAATTCCGATTGTGTCCCTCTCACCAGTAACCAGAAACGGAGGGACTCATGAAGAACACGATCTGCATTCTTGTCGTCGCGGCAGTCTGGTGCTCGTTGCCGTTGCAGGGACAATCCGTACCTGCCGGAACCAACCCCGAGGCAGTGGGCATGAAGTCATTCGCAGCGCCACCTCGTCTCGCAACCAATGCCGCCCCGATTCGTTCGCTTGCGCCGGCCGCGAATGTCGTACCGGAGGAACTTGACGCATTGGAGCGATGGAACGCCGGCGCACACATACCGATGCGCAACGGCTTCTCGCGCCGGCTCGGTGATGTGTTGTCGGTTCGCGTATCAGAGGGAAGTCTGAGTGATGCGGCTGGCGGAAGGCTCACTCTTTCTGCGAGCCGTGCGGTATGGAGCGGCTCGGTCAAAGTCGAGAAAGCGTTTCGCCTTCGATTGCACCTTGAAAATGTGAAGCTTCCACCCAACGCCGTCCTGTGGGTTTATGGCGATGACGATCCAGCGGTCGCGTTTGATCAGGCACTCATCGACCCGTCCAACTCGATTTGGACGCCCAGCACGGAAGGCGCGACGATCCACCTCGAAGCGGAGGTGCCTTTCGGAAGCGGAGAGGCAGCGTTCGACGTCGGCGAAGTCATCGAGCTTGTCGACTTGAATTCGAGACGAATCTCAACGAATCAGAATCCATTTTGTCTGGTCGATGTGCAATGCGTTTCTGCTGCGGCGTTTCCGGGTGTTGACGGTGCGAAAAGAGCCATTGCTCAGCTTCTCTACACAAAAACAGAGGACCGAAACAGCTACATCTGCAGCGGAGGATTACTCAATGATGCCGGACCGACTTATACGCCGTGGCTGTTGACGGCGAATCATTGCATTCACGATCAGGCAGCGGCGAGCTCGCTCGAGGCCCACTGGGATTACGTGTCGGCCGGTTGTGGCTCGGGTAATCGTCCCTCGATCGGCAGCTTGCCGCGATCGAACGGGGCGACATTGATCGTGCACTCGAACGTAAGCGACTTTTCGTTCTTGCGGTTGAACAGCATCCCCGCCGGTCGGTGGTTGCTCGGATGGAATGCGAACCCGATCCCACCGGGAACAAAGTTGTTTCGCGTTTCCCACCCAGCGCCGAATCAGACGATTTATCCCCAGATGTTCTCCACAAGAACGGTGAACCCGTCGGCCAGTACATGTCTGGGAACGCCGAGGCCAGAGTTTATCTACTCGACAGTCGGGAATTCGGACGTCGGTGGTACCTATGGCGGAAGCTCCGGCTCGCCGGTCATGCTCGCCAATGGACAGATCGTGGGACAACTGCTGGGCGCTTGTCCCGATTTCGGCGCCGACCCGGACGAAGGATGCGATGCGAGGAACGCTACGGTCGACGGCGCATTCTTCTCCACATACCCGAGCATCAGGCAGTATCTGAACCCACCGCCATGCAGCTACGCGTTTTCACCACAATCGGCATCGTTCAGCGCCGAGCCGGCTACGGGAACTGTTAGCGTTACAGCTTCGGGATGCACCGGATCGTGGTCGACGTCGAGCGGTGCGCCGTGGATCACCATCATGTCGGGCACGTCGGCAAGTGGCAACGCGACAGTGACGTATTCGATCGCGCGGAATACTGATTCATCAAGCCGTACCGGGACGCTTACGATCGCCGGCAAACCATTCGCGGTCAGTCAAGCTGGAACGGGTGGATGCACAACCGACACAACGCTGTGCGTCGCCGGCGGCCGCTTCACGATTTCTGCAACGTGGCGTGCAAATGACGGCTCGAGTGGACAAGGCCACGCAGTATCGTTGACATCGGATACAGGCTACTTCTGGTTCTTCAGTTCGAACAACGTCGAAGTGGTCATCAAGGTCCTGGACGCGTGTGGCTTCAATCAGAAGAAATGGGTCTTCGCCGGCGGCCTCACTAACGTGAATGTCGTGATCACCGTGCGCGATACGAAGACCGGCACAGTCCGCACTTATACGAATCCTGTCAATACAGCATTTCAGCCAATTCAGGACACAGGGGCTTTCGCGACATGCCCCTGAATGAGACAACCTGATGTGGGACGGGCTTAAGCTCGTCCCACATGTGATAAAAACCCGCGCGCCATGATCAAGCGCGCGTTTGTTTTCTTTTTCGCAGCAGCGGCATCGGCCGCAACTCCTGATGTCTCGATCCTGAAAAATCTGCAATATCGCGAAGTCGGTCCGTATCGCGGTGGGCGGGCGGATGCCGTCGAAGGCGTCGCCAGTCAACCCGATGTCTACTACTTCGGCTCGACGGGTGGGGGGGTGTGGAAGACGACCGATGGCGGGCAGACGTGGAAGCCGGTCTCGGACGGATTCTTCGGGGGCACGGTGGGGGCGATCGCGGTCGCACCGTCGGACCCGGCGGTCGTTTACGCCGGCACGGGCGAGGAAACCGTGCGCGGAAACGTGTCGCCAGGCGCCGGAATGTGGAAGTCGACCGACGCCGGGAAAACGTGGACGCACATCGGCCTCGATGACTCGCAGCACATCGGACGCATCCGGGTGCATCCGAACAATCCCGATCTGGTCTGGGTCGCCGCGATGGGCCATGCATTCGGACCCAACGACATGCGGGGCGTCTATCGCAGCCGCGATGGTGGCAAGACGTGGGATCGCATCCTCTTCGTCAGCCGCGACGCCGGAGCGGTGGACCTGGCGATGGACCCGTCGAATCCGCGCATCCTCTACGCATCGACCTGGCGATTTCGTCGCGGACCGTATTTCTTCGAGAGCGGCGGCGAAGGCTCCGCGCTCTGGAAATCCACCGACGGCGGCGACTCGTGGAAGGAGCTCTCGCGCAACAAAGGGATGCCGAAAGGAACGTTAGGCATCATCGGCGTCAGCGTCTCGGCCTCGAATCCGCAGAACGTCTACGCCATCGTCGAGGCGAAGGAGGGCGGCCTCTATCGATCGCGCGACGGCGGCGAAACGTGGACGCGCACCAGCGATCACTCCGACATCCGGCAGCGGGCGTGGTACTACACGCGCGTCTACGCCGATCCGAAAGACCAAGACACGGTCTACATTCCGAACGTCGCGTTTCACAGATCGAAGGACGGCGGGAAAACGTGGAGCAGGATCGCAACCCCGCACGGCGACAATCACGATCTCTGGATCGCGCCTAACGATCCGCTGCGGATGATCGAGGCCAACGACGGCGGCGCGACCGTCACGACCGATGGCGGCGCGTCATGGACCACGCTTCTCAATCAGCCCACTGCGCAATTCTATCGGCTCTCCGTCGACAACGATTTCCCCTACCGCATCCTTGGCCCGCAGCAGGACAACTCAGCGGTGCGGATCCGCCACCGCACCAGCGGCGGCTCGATCGGAATACGCGACTGGGAAGCCACCGCCGGAGGCGAAAGCGGCTACATCGTCGCCGACCCGACCAATCCCGATGTTGTTTTCGGCGGCTCCTATGGCGGACTGCTGGTGCGGCTCAATCATCGCACTGGCGAGGTGCGCGACATCAATCCGTGGCCCGACAATCCGATGGGCGCCGGCGACGCGGAGCTCAAGCAGCGCTTCCAGTGGAACTTCCCGATCTTTTTCTCGCCTGGCGATCCGCACAAGCTCTACGCCGCATCGCAGCATCTTCTCGAATCGACCAACGCCGGCGCGAGCTGGCGCGAGATCAGCCCCGACCTGACCCGCAACGACAAATCGAAGATGCAGGCCACCGGCGGTCCGATCACCAAGGACAACACCAGCGTCGAGTACTACTGCACCATCTTCGCGGGCGCCGAATCGCCGCTCGAGCCAGGCGTGATCTGGGTCGGTTCCGACGACGGGCTGGTCCACGTCACGCGCGACGGTGGCCAGCATTGGGACAACGTCACGCCGCCCAAAACGATCATGCCGGAATGGATCATGGTCAACGCCATCGAGGCCAGTCCGTTCGACAAGGGGGCGGCGTACGTCGCGGCCACCATGTTCAAGTCCGACGATTTCCGTCCGTATCTCTACAAGACAAATGATTACGGAAAAACATGGACGAAAATAGTAGATGGTATTCCTGGTAGCGAGTTTACGCGGGTGGTCCGTTCCGACAACAAGAAAAAGGGTCTGCTGTTCGCGGGGACCGACCGCGGCGTCTATGTCTCCTTCGACGACGGCGCACACTGGCAGTCGCTGCAACAAAAACTTCCCATCGTGCCCATCCACGACATGCTGGTTCACGACGATGCGCTGATCCTGGCCACACACGGCCGCAGTTTCTGGATGCTGGACGACA